>NZ_JAPUVR010000100.1 GCF_029255125.1 Accumulibacter sp.
AACGAGGCCTCATGAAAACGAAAGTGGCCCGCC
Organism: Accumulibacter sp.; assembly: GCF_029255125.1. GTDB lineage: Bacteria > Pseudomonadota > Gammaproteobacteria > Burkholderiales > Rhodocyclaceae > Accumulibacter. The sequence continues at coordinate 34 of NZ_JAPUVR010000100.1, forward strand.
TGACGATCGGCAAAGTAGGCGCGCAGGCAGAGCGCGACCGTCTGGAAGGCGATTTCCTGCCAAGGAATCAGTGTCTCAGCAAAGAGCGCTGTTTCTAGCGTTTCCAGTCCGGGTGCGAAACGGGCTTCAAGTAGTCGGCCGCGGTAAAAGAGGTGGACCTGACTGATCTGGGGTACGCTGATCAAGGCGCAAGCCTCGTCGAGTTCGACGTGTGCGCAGGCCTCCTCGAGCGTCTCGCGCACGGCTGCCGCGCGCGTCGTTTCGCCGTTTTCCATGAAGCCGGCAGGTACCGTCCACAGGCCGTAGCGTGGCTCGATCGAGCGGCGACAGAGAAGTATCCGGCCATCCCACTCGGCGACACAGCCAACGACAAGCTTTGGGTTCGAGTAGTGGATCGTTCCACAGCGTGCGCAAACATGACGCGGCAAGTTGTCGCCGGGAGGGATCGTCAGGTGAACTGTGCCGCCACACTGATTGCAGAAGTTCATGCCAAAGGATCCCCCAAAAGGTCACTGCGCCGAGCGTGTGAGTTTACCGGAATCTGCGCGCCGGCAAGATGCCGCTCAGGGGCGCGCCGACCGGTGGCGGGAGTGGCTGAGCTTTGCTTGGCGCCAATCGTGTAGACTGCAGCGCGGCGCATCGCGTGGCAGGTGGCGCGCAATCGTTGTCGATGAAGACTTGAGCCACGCGCGGTGCAGGCCTCAATTGAAATTCGGCTCGTCGGGAGGTGAAGAATGGCGGATATCAAGGATGCCGTGGAAGACGCGGTGAATAAGGCGGAACAGGCAAGTTCGGACAGACTGATGAACGTGATCGCGGCACTCGTCGCGATCCTCGCAACGGTGATGGCGGTGTTCAACATCAAGGATGGAAACATCGTTCAGGCGATGGCGCAGGCGCAGGCAAAGAGCGTCAGCGCGTGGACCTATTTTCAGGCGAAGAGCACCAAGCAGAATCTGGCCGAGAGCATGCTCGACCAACTCACCTTCGAACGCGAGCGCGGTGCGCTGACGCCGGAGGCGGCTGCGCTCCTCGACAGGAAAATTGAGTCCTACCGTGAGCGCGTGGCGCGCTACGAAAGCGAGAAGCAGGAGATCAAGCAACAGGCCGAGGCTTTCGAGCGCGAGTACGATCGCCTCAACTTCCATGACGATCAGTTCGATATCGCCGAGGCTGGAATTACGGTTGGCATGGCCATGCTCGGCATCGCCGCGCTGACCCGGCGCCGGTGGCTGGTCGGGTTCGCGCTGGTTTTCGCCGTCGTCGGTGTTGCGTCCGGCGTCAGCGGCTTCCTGGGTACGGGTTTCCATCTGGACGCCATTGCTCGACTGTTGGGCTGAGCAAACAGTATCGGCGCAGGCAGTCGCTGCGCTGCCGCTTGCGTCTCCCTGAGTCGTCCGCCGAGTGTTAAAGTATCGGCCGCCGCTCGCCTGGGCGGTCGAAACGGAAACCGCAGCTTGCCGAGCAAGCGACTTTCAGGGAGGATCGTCAGGATGAAGTGGTGGTTGTTGTGCGCATGTCTTGTCGTCGCTTCTCTCGTCTTGTGGCTGATCCGCGGGCGGCGCGCAGCGCAGTCGAATGCGTCCGCGCAGTCAGCCGGCCAATCCTATCACTCGGTCACGATCAGGCATCCGAACGATGCCTGTGTCGCAGTGAGGGGCGTTGCCGGCCGGAAATTTCTCGCGCGCGAGGCACCGCTTTTTCCGCTCGGTAACTGCGAGGCCGCCACTTGTCGCTGCCGGTATGTCCATTACGACGATCGGCGGGACGATGAAAGGCGTAGCCCTTTCGCAGTGCGTCATGTTCTGCTGACTGGTTCTGAACAGCGCGAGCGTCGCGTCGCGCCTGACCGCAGGCACGTGCGGGCGAGTGGTGTACGCCGCACGCTCCGTTAGCACGACCGAGCTGAGCGAAGTACGCTAGCAGGTCCAGCCACCGGCTGCGCCGTCGCGGCGAAGTCGTCGCGAGTGGGCTCTACCAGGATGCCCGGTCTACGCAAGCGGTAAGAGAGCGTGCAATGGAATCATGCGTGGGCTTCTGCGCTGGTTCGATCATTGCGCGCAGGTTGGTCCGTCAGGCCGTTCGGCGCGGCTCGCCCGAGGGTGGCAATGCGGCCGCAGTTGATCAGCGACCGCGACCACGCTTTGGCCGATGGTCACCGAATGGGGCACCGCGACCTTGGGTCATACCGACCAGGTGACGATTCCTGCCAAGCCAACCAGCAAAGTGCACGAGCAACTTCGGCAATTCGAATTCGGGGTCGACCCGCTGCGCTACGCCGGCCGCGGATGGCGCACTGCCTGCGGTTCAGTTCGCCGGAGGTGATTCCAGTGGGGTACGCCTGCGGGACCTGCGGCGCAACCAGAACGCCATGATGAGCAGGCCGCCCGCCAGGCCGACGGCCAAACCAGCCAAAGCCGCTGGGCGCCTCGCCAGATCAGCATCTTCCCGGGCGATGTCGAGCACCGGGTTGGCGAGCAGATTGGCAGAAACGTGAGCACTGGCCAGTTTCCAGCGATCGCCTTCCTTCACCACGTTGACGCTCCAGCGAAGCTTGATGCTGCGCTCGCCGCCGTGGCGGAACGTGAGCTTGCCGGCCGACCGGCCAAATACGGCAGCCGCCGCGTCGCGCGCGACGATGCTCGTCTCCTCGGCTATCGGCTCGACCTGGATTTTCCGGAGAACGGCGTCTGGACCATCGACTAGCCGAGCGTAGTACTTCTCGATGGCATCGGCACCCACCAGTTGTTGGTCATCGACGGTGATCAGCGTGAATTCGGGTAGCGCAATGTCGGCGAGTGCTCGGAAGTTCCGGGTGTTTACCGCATGAGTTGCGGCGACCAGCAGGCCACGCAGATTGGCGTCATCGGTAACGGTCAAGCCGCTGTTTGTCAGTTGGGCCGTCGCGCCGCCAAGCAAGGACAAGGAGAGCGCTACGGCCGCCAAGAAGCGAATAAACCTCATTTCCTTGCCTTTCCGCGCAGGAGTCCGACCTCATCGCCGGCTATCATAGACTGATCGGATGCGGGCAGACAAGGCTGTCTACGCGTCGGACCGCCGTTCTTGGCGCGTGCAGCCATTTGCCGTCCCTGCCTCAGGCGAGCAGCGCGACGGGCGCGCCGACCACGAGGTTGAGGCGCGCCGCAGCGTGGCCGCGATTGACGGCGATTTCAACGAGCCCAAGGCTGTTCTCGTACCAGAACACCTGGCCAATCGGCACAGCCGAGAAAACCCTTGCCGACGCAATATGTTCGGAGGGCGTGGCGATGGTGGCATCGGGTGCGACGTTGGCTGCTCGCCAGCCGGTCATCGCATTGCCGTAGTGGTCGAGATAGATAATCTGCGGCAGGTCGTTGCCGGAAAGGCGCTCGGTCAGGCTGGCGCAATCGGCTAGGTCGTCGGCAGGCCAGTTGCCGATGGCAATGCGTGCGGCAATCGGTGCAAACAGGTCACGCCCATGAAACGAGGCGGACAAACGCGACGGGCGCCAAGTGATGCGCCAGGCTCTACACCTCAGGGCGCGGGCGGCGACGACGGCGAGCAGTCCGTTATCGGGACCGACATAGTACTTGCCGTCGGCTTCCAGGACTACCGGCAGGCGCTCGCTGCCGACCCCCGGGTCGACGACCGCGACAAAGACGGTTCCCGGATCGAACTGCGCCTGCAGCGCAGACAACAGGTGAGCACCGGCAAGAGGGTCGAAGTTGGGCACCCGGTGCAGCAAGTCGACAATCGGAATCGAACCGCCCGTCTGCCGGAGGAGGACGGCTTTCATCTGGCCGACATAGGGATCGTCCAGGCCAAAATCAGTGTAGAGAGCGATCACGGAGCGGCTCTGGCGGCGGGTGGGGAACACGCATAGCTGACCATCGGATGGCGAATGGTCGTCAGCGCTGGTGAACACATCTACTGTACGGCCCCTCGCAGGCGTCGTTTGCTGTTCCGCACGGTGCATCGTGGAAAGCGGTGGACGATTTCTCGACAAACACTCATGCGGCGTCTGTCTCCTGCTGCAGGCGCCGGCTCTGCGCACGGTAGGCGGCAAGGAAGGTTTCCTTGTCCAGCGCGCTCCAGCCCGGCGTATGGCGCATCAACTGATCGATATCGTGCGCGCCAACACGCTTTCGACTAAAGCCCTTGCGCAGCTTTTCGAGGTCGATGAAGCGGACGTCAGCTTCGCCCAGGACCGCGCCGTCTGCCATCGGCAGGCACTTGATGAAAAGGTGCTTGCCGTACAGGCAACTGTGCTGCAGGCGATGATGGTGCAGGCGGGCGCAGGCCTGTGCGACGACCTTGATGACCGACTGGCGCAGCGGAGATGAGCCTTCCGGATGGCGGTCATTCCACTCGTCCAGGCTGACGAACTCGTCCAGCGCGCGGGTGACCAGGATGGCACGCCAATGATCGTCGGTGTTTCGGTCGCCGTAATAGAGCGCCTCAACAGCGGCGATGCGCAGCTTGCGCAGGTGAAGGATGTTGGCGTACTCGCGGTAGAACGTCGGGATGCCGCGTACCGGATGGCGAATTGTTCGACAGAGGTGGTTATCCTGTCGCTTGACGAAGACCGCAGTCCCATCCCGCAGGACATGGCGGCTGACGCCGCTCCAGCCGCCGCGGCGTTCATTCGGCGCCTCATGCCACGCGACTTCCAGTGTCCACAGCTCGTCGAAGCCGCCCAGGCCGTTCGCGGTAAGCAGGTGCCGCGCCGCCTGGTCGGTAAACATCTCGCGTGTGCCCACCGCACGCGGCCTCAGGCGTGCACGGGAATGCGGGTAGCCGGCTTGCGCAGGACGTAGGTGCGCCACATGAACAAGCGAGGGAGGAAGTCGACATGTCCGCTGATGGTGAATCCGGCAGCGCGGCATTCGCGCTCGAACTGTGCGCGCGGGACAACGAAACGATTGTCGCTCTTTTCGCCTTGGTGACGACGCTGTTCTTCCAGCTTGCGCCGACGCCACGCCTTGTAGTTGCCGTCAACCCAAAGGGAGACGACGACGCTGTCACGCGTCACGCGATGGAACTCCTTGAGCATGGCGATGCGGTGCGCTGAGTCGCCGATGTGGTGCATCAGGCGAATCGAGAATATGCAGTCGACGCTGCTGTCCGGCAAGGTGATCGCGAAGGCCGAACATTGCAGCAATCGAAAACGCCTTACCACCTCTGGCTCGCGGACCTTGCTGGCGACTTCGAGCATTCCGGGGCTGTAATCGGCTGCGAGCAACTCACGCCCGGGTTCCTGTGCGAGCATCGACCAGAATCGGCCCGTGCCACACGGGATGTCGAGGATTGACGTCGGATTTCCGGTGAGGCGCAAGGCGCGCTGCGCCATGCGGTGCTCGATGCGGTCTGAGAGCCGCTTTCGATTGTGCTTCTCGAAGTACTCCTGCGAATGCTCGTCGGTGTATTTTTCCGAGAATGCGAGGTGAATTGCGGGTTCTTGTTGGTCGCTCATCTGCTGGTCATTTCCTCGCCGGTCAAGGCGTTGGTGGGGCGCCGCGTTGCAAGTCGGCGGAGCATAGCATACTGCTGCGGCTCCAGGCAGATGCCGCTGCGGCGGCCCGCCCGGGCCTTGGACAGGCCAGTAGCGAGGAACTCAGCCTGGCCTCCTGGGTTTGCCGGTGAGGCGGTCGAACCGCTGCTGGCGGGTGGCCGGCGCGCTGAGGTCTTTCCCTGCGCGCGGGCTGGGCGTGGCCCGCCACGCCGCGAGCCAGAGTGTCCGCCCGCGCGACGGTAGCCGATTCGCCGGCACTCTTGCTGTAAAATGCCGGTTCCTGGGGTTCTCGATCCACGTATTGGACTGACTCGCTCGGCCATACGCGCGATCGGAGCTTCTGCAGTTATTCACCTGCCGAAGGAGAGCGACGTGAGAATGCGCCTTGCAACGCCGTGCGACCGACGTGCGCGGCCCGCCCGCGAGCGGCTTCGCGTCTGGGACGGACGGCTGATCGCTCTGTTTTGCGCTTGCTGCGCAACATCTGCGCAAGCTTCCTGCCCTGACCCGACGACCTTCACCGGCAATGTCTGCAGCCGCTTGTCAGATACCTGGAACGATGGGCAGGGAGAATTGCTCGTCCCCTTCCATACCTACCACTTGCGCTTTGCCTATACGCAAGAAAAGATCGATTCCTTCGTCGAGAACACGTGGGGACTGGGTTACGGACGAAGTCGGTACGATGCGCAGGGAAACTGGTATAGCCTCTACGCGATGGGTTTCCGCGATTCGCACGGCAAGTTCGAACCCGTCCTGGGCTATGCCTACCAATGGATGTGGGGCGAGGCCAAGGGCGCCCATGCCGGTCTCGGGTACACGGTATTGCTCACTGCGCGCTCGGATATTGGTCACTACACGCCCATTCCCGGGGTATTGCCGATCGCGTCGCTGGGCTACGGGCGCGGCGGACTGAGCATGGCCTATGTCCCGGGCGGGAAGGGGAACGGGAACGTCATCTTCCTTTGGGGGCGGTTCGCTTTCTGAGCTTGCGTGGTGCCCCACTTCGCCTGCGCGGCGTGCGGACAGGATGACGTGGCGCGTGCGTTTGCCGTCTTGCAGACTGTTCGGCTGCGCGGGCAGAGGGAAGCTTGCCGCTACTTGCTTGGCGAACCTTGCGATTATCGGCAGTGGACTGCCTTGCCGTCATGCTTCAAGCGGCGTCGCGCGCATCTTCGTCACTGGCTACCTGTTGCAGGATCGCGCGCGCTCGGCGCGCGATGTCGTCAAGCGTGTCGAGTTGATTGATCAGTCGATGCTCGACATGGACAAGCTCGTCGATGCGTTCTTCAAGCGTGTCGGTTGCCTGATGGATACGCTTGATGCTCTCCAGACGGCGCTGAAGCTGGATCTGGTGTTCACGAATCTGGATCTCGAGCGGCGCCATGATCGACTTGAGCCATGATTCGGTGTCGCGGTTGGCGCGTTCAAAAACCTTTCTGACCTGTACGGCAACTTCCTCGAAAAACCTTTGTGTAAGTTGGCTTTTCTCATGCGTCAAAAGCTGGAACAGCGTATTGATGTGTCTGCCACACCATCGGTCGAGCCGGTCGAGTTCCTTTTCGTAACGCGACAGCGAAAAACCGCCAGGCGTGCCAAGTTTGAGTCCATGCTCAACCGCGAACTTCTTGTAGATGGCCTCCATCATCGTCAGAATCTCGCCGACCTTGGTCTTCGAGTCAGCCAGGTTGCCTCGCGCCACCGAAAAGAAATCGTTCATCGCGGCCGATAGCGTATGCGAGAAGGTCGCGTTGGCCATCGCTTCGCGCGTTGTCGTTGTCAATAGGCGCAATGAATCGAGTCCAAGATGCGCGAAGAGGTTGTTGGTCAAGCGCGAAAAGACGCTGCGTACCGCGTAATAGTGCTGCAGCCCGGTTTCGAACTCCTCCTTTTCCTGTCGGACCTTGCCCATCATGTATTCGACGACGCCCTTGTTCTTGCCGCGCAGTTCGGCCAGTTCGGATACCTGCTCGCGCAAACCTACCAGGCGCGACTCGAGCAGGCTGCGCGTACGCTGACAGCAATCGACGAACTCGCTTTCCGTATTGTCGCGGATGATCTCCTGCTTGGCCGGAATGAGTTCGCTGGAGAGCGCACGTTCCAGGGCTGTCAGCCGGCTACGCAAAAGCAGGTCTTCGTCGCCGTTGATCTTTGCCAGCAGCGCCTTCTGCGCCGAAACCGGAAAGACCTGTCCGCTGGGCAGCGACAGTGTCCACGCGCAGTTGTCGATCTGCTTGTTGATTTCGGCCTCGATTTGCGCGCGCGACCTGAGCTCGTCCCACAAGGTGTCGATCTTGTTCAAGACGACGATGCGGCCCTTTTTCCGACCACTCGAGGCGCCTATGTGCTCGCGCCAGACGGTCAGATCGGACTGGGTGACGCCGGTATCCGCGGCCAGGATGAACAGCACCGCATGCGCGTTGGGGAGCAGCGAGAGCGTCAACTCAGGTTCGGTGCCGATGGCGTTGAGGCCCGGCGTGTCGAGAATGACCAGACCCTGCTCGAGCAGCGGGTGCGGAAAATTGATGATTGCGTGCCGCCAACACGGGATTTCGACCGAACCGTCGGACTCCACCTGAAACGCGGTGCAGTCACCGTTGGCTACCGTGAACCCCAGCCGCTCGGCGCTTGCCGGGTCGACGCGCGTGGTATCACTGACATGGCGCAGAGTCTGCTGCATGGCTTCCGCGGAGTCCACCGGCAACGGCAGCGAGATCCATTCATCGGGACGGCGCTTGTACTCGCTGATGCTTGTCGTCGACGCGCGGGTTTCGATTGGCAGTAGTTCAATCGAGGGTGGACGCTCGCGGTCGAACATCAGTTCGGTGGGGCACATGGTCGTGCGGCCAGCCGTCGACGGCAGTATGCGATGGCCGTAATCGGCAAAAAATATGGCGTTGATCAGCTCGGATTTGCCACGGGAGAACTCGGCCACGAAAGCAATGTGTAACCGGTCCTCGCGCAGGTTCTCGAGCAGATGGGCTAGACGGCGGTCGGTCTGGGCGTCGCTCAACTCGTTGTCGGACAGCCAGCCAGCGAACTGTTCGAGGACATCGGAAAGATGGGTGCGCCACTCGCTGTAGGCGGCAAAACGTCGGACAAGCATTATGGATGGTTCCAGCCCAGCACAAGGTCTCGTACTCTACCACACACCTTCTGACAATCAACGACTTGCCGGCTCCAGCCGGGAGGTGGCAGGAGCGCCCAGTCATTCGTCATGGGGCGCGTCGGCGAGCGCTGCTCAGCGCGTCGGCCGACTCAATGGCTGACTCGCGTTTCGCCGCGCCCGGAAAGTAGACGTACCCGCTCGCCGGGCAGAAAACGCTCGTCGGCTTCCTGGACGACGGAGACGAGTTGGCCGTTGTCGAGCCGAACGCTGATCTCGAGGCCAATCCGGCGCGTTGTCCCCTCCTCGACAGCCGAGCCGGCCAAGCCGCCGACCAGGGCGCCCAGGATGGCGCCTACGATCTGTCCTTTGCCGCCGCCGACATTGCTCCCGGCAACGCCGCCAACGGCCGCCCCTGCCATCGTGCCAACGCCCGACTTGGTTCCTTCCAGGCCGACTTCGCGCACGCTTTCGACAATGCCTTGGCGTATCGTCATTTCGTGTCGCGCTTGCTCGCGCGTGTAGACGCTACCGGACTTGCTGCTGGCACAGCCGACGAGCAGCGCGCAGATTAGTGCAATCAGTAACCGGTTGGCTATGTTCACGGCGGTCTCCTTCAACAAAGTGAGCTGCCAAAACTCCGGCTCAGGCATTCAGCGATTTCGTCGCGGCTTGGCCGATGGTTTTGTCCGCCGCGCTGCGCAATCTTCAACGAGCCCATCACGGCGGCCAGTTGCCCAACCTTCTCCCACGGCCAGCCGGCGGCAATGCCGTGCAGCAGACCCGCTCGGTAGGCATCGCCGCAGCCCGTCGGATCGACGACCGCCTCCGCCGGGACGCACGGAATGTTGTAGCAGGTGCTGTCGGCGTAAATGCGCGAGCCTTCTCCGCCCAGCGTGACGATCAGTGCTTTGAGCTGATCGGCCAGTTCGGCCAGCGACCGGCCGGTCCGATCACACAGCATCTTGGCTTCGTAGTCGTTGAAGCAGGCGTAGTCGGCCATCTGCACGAACTCGAGTAACTCGGGGCCGGAGAACATCGGGAGACCCTGACCGGGATCGAAAATGAAAGGAGTGCCCTGCTGTGCCAGGTCGCGCGCGTGCTGCAGCATCCCGTCACGGCCGTCCGGGGCGACGATCGCCAGGGTCACGCCGGTTGCATCGGAAACCCGGTTGGCGTGCGAGTGAGTCATCGCCCCGGGATGAAACGCGGTGATCTGGTTGTCGTCCAGGTCGGTCGTGATGAATGCCTGGGCCGTGAAGCTTCCGGCGATTCGGCGCACATGGGTGCGCGTCAAGCCTAGCTGGTCGAGGCGCTGCAAGTAGGGATCGGCGTCGTCGCCGACCGTCGCCATGATCAGCGGATCACCGCCGAGCAGCTTCAGGTTATAGGCGATGTTGCCGGCACAGCCGCCGAATTCGCGCCGCATTTCAGGAACGAGAAAGGCGACGTTGAGGATGTGAATCTGCTCGGGCAGGATATGGTTCTTGAAACGATCATGGAAGACCATGATATTGTCGAAGGCGATGGAGCCACAGATCAGGATGGGCATGGAGTTCCTGCAAACGTGCGTGAGCGTTGACCGGCGGCAAGTATAGCATTGGCGCCAGCGTAGACCGGCCGGTCGGCCGGCCGTTCGCCGCCCATCAGGGATAGAACAGGTACAGTCGGTAGCCGGCGGCCTCGATCGACCGGGTCTCCAGACGAAGGCGGATGTCGAGATCGGACCTGGCCGGAAAAGACCCCGCCGCCAGGGCGTCTGGCAGGAGGTACTCCTCCGGGAAGAGGACACGCCGGGCAATGACCTTGTCTCTCGTATCAGTCAGCGCAAGTTCGATTAGCGGATACGCCTGAGCATGGTTCGCCTGGTTACGCACCGTCATTTGCAGCGTCAGCAGCGCCGCCCGACCGGGTTCACTCTGCAGGTCCGATGCTTCGATTGTCAGCAAGTCAGAGCGCTGCGGCAGCGGAAGCTCGCTGCCGATGAGTTCGCACAGCGCACTCAGCCACGGGTGCAGACCTGGCACAGCCAGGCTGATCGTGGTGCGCAACTGGAAAATCAGTTGCGCCGCCAGCAGTACGGAGAACAGCCCGACAAGCACGCCGAGGAGCAGCTTTTCCCGCCGCTGGCTGGCGGCGCTGCGCGCTGGGCGGCGCGCGTCTCCCAGCCAATGCTTCTTGCTCTCCTGGTCGCTCTCGCCAGGCGAAGATAGGGGCGCGAGAGGGGTAGCCGTTGTCGCGGTAGTCAAGACCTCCGTCGATCGCTCTGCCGCAGCCTGCGCTGCGCGATCGGCGACTTCGGGTGCCGGCGAGCCAGGCAGCCAACCGCCATCCCGTTCGCCCCCGAGGCCGGCGGCGTCGCTTGCCGCCAGGTCGCTGGTCAGCGCAGCCGGGCTTGGATCCTGGCCGAGTGGAGCCGTGGACGCGGTCGGCGGGAGAAGCGGTGCGGCATCGTCGGACAGTTCGTCAAAGGCATTGAAAACGGTTCGGCAGCGACCACAGCGAACCTGCCCCGAGCGCGCGCGCAGTTCGCCGGAAGTGATCCGGAAGACCGTCCGGCAGTCCGGGCAGGCCGTTTTCACCGGTTAATCCTTGCTGCCGGTCAGGCATACCCAGCCGTCCCGCGCGTCGTGCACGGCGAGATGCAGGTAGGGGGCGTAGGCGGCAATCATTTCGTCGGCCTGCTCGACAAGTATGCCGGACAGCGCCAAGCTGCCGCCCGGTCGGACGTGCGCACAGAGCGCCGGTGCGAGAACCTTCAGCGGATTCGCCAGAATGTTCGCGACAACGATGTCGAACTCTCCTGACAAGCCTTCCCGCGCGTCGTAGAAGCGTGCATTGACGGCATTGCGCTGCGCGTTGCTGGCCGACGATGTGACCGCCTGGGGGTCGAGGTCAACACCGATCACCACGCTTGCCCCGAGCTTCGCTGCCGCGATGGCGAGGATCCCTGAACCGCAGCCGTAATCGAGTACGGACACCCCGCTGCGCACGCTGCGCTCGAGCCATTCCAGGCAAAGGCGCGTCGTAGGGTGCGAGCCGGTGCCGAACGCCATGCCCGGGTCGACGACGAGCACCGTTGCCTGGGCGTCCGGCGGCGTATGCCAGGAGGGAACGATCCATAAGCGCGGTGAGACGCAAATCGGCTCGAACTGCGACTGGGTCACCTGCACCCAGTCCTGTTCAGCGACCTCTTCCTGGGTGAATTTGGGCAGTTCGGGAAGGCCGGCGCGGGCGGCGCTGGCACTGACCAGTTGCGCAACGTCTGACGACGGCGCGACGAGTGCAAGCACGCGCGAGCGCTCCCAACCCAGCTGTGTCTGTGCGCCTGGCTCGCCGAACTGCGGTCTTTCTTCAGCCGTTCCGGCGTCGGCATCTTCTATGCTGACCGACAGCGCGCCGTACTCGAGCAGCGCATCGGCCAGCGCTTCGGCGTGTTGGCAATCGGTGTCGATGCTCAGGGACAGCCAGCTCATCGCGGTTATCGCTCACCGTCGGGCAGGCAGGCAGCGGTGGCGCTGGTCGAGCTTGACCAGGGTGCTCCGCCGATGGGGCAAAGCGGACGCGCAGCCGCGTGCGGATTGCTCATGCCTTACCTGCCGAAGGCTGGCGGAGAAGAGGGCGCACGCTGATTCAGCCGCCTTTTCTGACCTCGTCCTTGGCAGCCAGCCGATGCTCCAGGTAGTGAATGCTCGTACCGCCTTCCATGAAGCGAGCATCGTGCATCAGTTCCTGGTGCAAGGCGATGTTGGTGCGAATGCCTTCGATGCTCATTTCCGAGAGCGCGGTGCGCATTCGGCGGATCGCCTGTTCGCGGCTGTCGCCGTAGGAAATCACCTTGGCGACCATCGAGTCGTAATGCGACGGGATTGTATAGCCTTGATAAATGTGCGAATCGACGCGAATCCCCGGACCGCCCGGCGGATGGTAGAAGCTGATCTTGCCCGGTGAAGGGACGAAGGTGTACGGGTCTTCAGCGTTGATTCGGCATTCGATCGCGTGCCCGCGGAAGCTCAGGTCGCGCTGACGGAAACGCAAACGCTCGCCGGCCGCAATGCGAATCTGCTCGGCGACCAGGTCGACGCCGGTGATCAACTCGGTGACCGGATGCTCGACCTGAATCCGCGTATTCATCTCGATGAAATAGAACTCGCCGTTTTCGTAAAGGAATTCGAAGGTTCCCGCGCCACGGTAGTTCAGGCGCCGGCAGGCCTCGGCACAACGCTCGCCGATGCGCACGATGTGGCGTGTGGCGATGCCCGGCGCTGGTGCTTCCTCTATGATCTTCTGATGGCGGCGCTGCATCGAGCAATCGCGCTCGCCTAGATAGACCGCCCCGCGAAAACTATCGGCGAGTACCTGTATCTCGATGTGGCGCGGGTTTTCGAGATACTTCTCCATGTACACGTTTGGATTGCCAAAGAAGTTCTGCGCTTCGGCGCGCGTCAGGTTGACCGCATTGATCAGTGCTGCTTCGGTGTGGACGACGCGCATGCCGCGTCCGCCGCCGCCGCCCGCCGCCTTGATGATGACCGGATAGCCGACCACTTTGGCGATGCGCAGGATCTCCTTCGGATCTTCGGGCAAGGATCCTTCTGAGCCGGGAACACAGGGGACTCCGGTGACTCGCATCGCTTCCTTGGCGGAAACCTTGTCGCCCATCAGGCGGATCGTCTCTGGACGCGGGCCAATGAAGACAAATCCGGATGACTCGACGCGCTCGGCAAAATCCGCGTTTTCCGAGAGAAAACCGTAGCCCGGATGAATCGCCTGCGCGTCGGTGACCTCGGCCGCCGAGATGATTGCCGGCACGTTGAGATAGCTCTGCGCTGAAGGGGCGGGACCGATGCACACCGACTCGTCGGCCAGGCGGACATACTTGGCTTCGCGATCCGCCTCGGAATGAACGACGACGGTTTTGATCCCGAGTTCGCGGCAGGCGCGCTGGATGCGCAGCGCAATCTCGCCGCGATTGGCAATGAGGACTTTCCCGAACATGGCAGAGGCTTCCTTTTCAGCCGATGACGAAAAGCGGCTCGCCGTATTCGACGGGCTGGCCGTTCTCGACCAGGATGGCCTTGACCGTACCGGCCGTTTCAGCTTCGATCTCGTTGAGCAGCTTCATCGCTTCGATGATGCACAGCGTCGCGCCCGCCTTGACGACGCTGCCGACTTCGACGAATGGCTCGGCGCCGGGGCTGGATGCACGGTAGAAGGTGCCGACCATTGGCGCTTTGACGATGTCACCTTCCGGCAGTTCGGGTTCGGCTGGCGCACTGACGTTCGCTACCGCGGCGGCGGTCGGCGCAGCCGGATGCGCCGGGGCAAGCGGCGGATAGGCGTAGGCCTGGGCGGGCGCGGCGCCGTGTTTGACGATGCGCACCTTTTCCTCAGCGTCGTTGATTTCAAGTTCGGTGATGCTGGACTCCTCGACCAGGTCGATCAGTTTCTTCAGTTTCCGCAGGTCCATCGATATACTCCGGGAAATTACGCTTGCAGGGTTGAACGCTCGCCATCAGGGCCGATGCTGGTCTGGCGATGAGCGGTGGCTTACTCGGTGGCGATCCTGCGCAACAGGTATTCGAGCGCCAACAGGTATCCTTCGCTGCCGAGGCCGCAGACGACACCGATTGCGAGGTCGGAAAAATGGGAGTGATGGCGGAACGGCTCGCGCGCGTGGATGTTCGACAGGTGAACCTCGACGAAGGCAATGCCGCTACCGGCGACGGCGTCACGCAAGGCAATGCTGGTATGCGTATAGGCGGCCGGATTGATGATCATGTAGCGAATGTTCTGCTCGCGCGCCGCGTGTACCCGTTCGATCAGCGCGCCTTCGTGGTTGCTCTGGAAAGTTTCGAGAACGACACCTGCGCGTTCGGCGCGCTGCGCCAGCGCGCGGTTGATTTCGGCGAGCGTCGTCGAGCCGTAATACCTGGGTTCGCGGGTCCCCAGGAGATTCAGGTTTGGTCCGTGCAGAACCAGCAGCCGGGTTTGTTCCGGTGCTGTCGTGGGGTCTGGCGAAGCGTCCTTTTGTTTCCTCATGCCCGCAAGTTTGCCGCAAATCGCCGCATTTTGTCCAGTCTCGGGTCGGCTAGGCGGAGCCTGGGCGGGCTTCTTGCCGATCCCGCGCACGCCCCGCGGGAAAGAAAAAGGCCACCGTGTCGGCGATGGCCAGTGGGTTTGCGCTGGACAGCAACTCGTTCAGCCGATCTTGAACATCAGCGAAGGAGCGGCCGAGTTCAAGGCGACGCTGATCGGCAGTTGGTGCGTCGTCGGACCCCAGAACTGGCGCGGCCCAGGCGACGCGAAGCAGTCGCCGGCCGCCCATTCGTCGCGCCGCGAGACGAAGAACTGCATGGCCGGCGAATCCATCCTGACCAGTGCTTTCTCGATGACGAACTCGTTCTGGCCGTGCCGGCGCTCGATGTTCAGTAGTCCGGCAAGCGGGATTGCCTGCGGCGTTCCGCCGCTGGTCAGGCCAGTGATCGTTGCCATGTAACCGGTACGTCCATCGAGGATCAGCGAGCCGGCGGTCAACCCGAGGTTGAAGGTGTAGGCCGCGTCAAATAGCGTCGGGGCGCCACAACGTCCCTCGTAGCCGAGGAAATGGCTATGTGCAGCGAACGGCACGTTCGGGTCGATTTCCTTGACCCGCGCCCTGGCCATGTCGATCAGCAGTTGTTCGGTTGGAATCAGCGAAACCTGCAGGTTGCCGTGCGAGTCGCGTTCGGCGAGCAGCATGCGCACGATGTACGACGGCAGCGACGCAAGCAGCCCGGCATTCGCTGGGCTGAGCTTGCTGCCGATGAATCCCGGCTTCGCGTCGTCGCTCAGCGTGGCGAACTCGCCGGCGTGGTGCGCCAGGACATCGTTGAGTTCGGCGATCATCCGGTTCATTTCCGGAATGAACTCGATCAGGCCTTCGGGTGCGAGCAGCACACCGTAGTTCATTCCCTTGTGCGAGCGCTCGACGATGACTTGCGCAATGCGCTCGATAATGCTGGCGAGCGACATCTGGCGGGCGGCGATTTCCTCCGAAATGAGCGCGATCGCCGGTTTCGTCTGCAGAGCGACTTCGAGCGCGACATGCGAGGCGGAGCGGCCCATCAGTTTGACGAAGTGCCAATACTTGAGCGACGAACTGGTATCCTGCAGGATATTGCCGACCATTTCGCTGTAGATGCGCGTCGCCGTGTCGAAGCCGAACGAGATCGAGAGCAGTTCGCTGATCTGCAGATCGCCGTCGATCGTCTTCGGGACTCCGATCACCTGGACGCCCGACCCATCGGCCTTGACGCCAGTGAACAGGGACTCGGCGAGCACCGCAGCGTTGGTATTCGAGTCGTCTCCGCCGACGACGACGATTGCGTCAAGCTGGTACTTGATGCAGGTTTCCCGTACCTGGGCGAACTGCTCGGCGCTCTTGATTTTCGTCCGGTCTGAACCCAGGAAGTCGAAGCCTCCGGTGTTGATGATGAAATCGCCGTGTGCATCGCTGATTTCGAACAAGTTTCCCTTGAGCAGACCTTTCGGGCCGGCGCGCACGCCGAACAGCGTGTTGCCGGCGCCGAGGACTCGCTTGAGGCCGCAGACGACATTGTGCCCGCCGGCTGCCGGGCCGCCCGAGAAGAGAACGGCAACGCGCTTGCCGTGGACTGCTGCGCTGCGCGCGCCGCTCGAGGCGAGAACGACATTGCCCGAGGCAGCGACGGTGCGCGGAAACTGTTCGCGCACGCCTTCGCTATCCTTGGTGCTCAGGATGCGGCTGGTATTGGTGAAACCGACCGGCTGCGGGTGGCTCGACGAGCCGAAGGCAGCACAGACCGGCAGGGGGAGCTGGCGCACGGCGGATTCGAATACCGACTTGTGCGCTTCTGTCTGGATGAGCTGTTCGACGAGTGTGCTCATGGTTTGATCCTCGCTAGGGTGTTCATATCTTGACTGGACTTGCTGTGCAGGGTGGATCGGCAGGGCGCTGCGGAAAGCAGATCGGCAACGCCCCACCGGGTTCGTGGTGAGCGATCAGGCAAGTGTCCCGACGTTGTTCAGATCGGCAAATGCCTGTTTGAGGCGGGCGCGGAAAGCATCCTCACCCTTGCGCAGCCAGGCGCGCGGGTCGTAGTACTTCTTGTTCGGTTTGTCGTCGCCTTCCGGGTTGCCGATCTGGCCCTGCAAGTAGCCCTCATTCTTCTTGTAGAAACCCATGACCCCGTCCCAGAAGGCCCACTGCAGGTCAGTGTCGATGTTCATCTTGACGACGCCGTAGGAGATGGCTTCGCGAATCTCTTCCAGCGTCGAGCCTGATCCGCCGTGGAAGACGAAGTTGATCGGGCGGTCCTTTGTCGCGAACTTCTTCTGCACGTAGTCCTGCGAGTTCTTCAGGATGATCGGCTGCAGCTTGACATTGCCAGGCTTATACACGCCATGCACATTACCGAAAGCGGCGGCAATGGTGAAGCGGTCGCTAACTTGCGAGAGTTGCTCGTAGGCGAGCGCCACGTCTTCCGGCTGCGTGTAGAGCCGGGAGCTGTCCACGCCGGTGTTGTCCACCCCATCCTCCTCGCCGCCGGTGACGCCGAGTTCGATTTCCAGGGTCATTCCCATCCTGCTCATGCGCTCCAGATAGCGCTTGCAGATCTCGATGTTCTCCTCGATCGGTTCTTCCGAGAGGTCGAGCATGTGCGAGCTGTAGAGTGGCTTTCCGTGCACCTTGAAATACTGCTCGCCAGCGTCGAGCAGCCCGTCAATCCAGGGCAGCAACTTCTTCGCCGCGTGGTCGGTATGCATGACGACCGTTGCCCCGTAGAGTTCGGCGAGCTGATGAATGTGGTGGGCGCCGGAGACTGCACCAGCGATGCAGGAGCGCTGGCCCGTGTTGTCGAGGCCTTTTCCGGCAAAGAACTGCGCGCCGCCGTTGGAAAACTGGATGATCGCCGGCGCATTGAGCTGGCTGGCCGTCTCCATGACGGCGTTTACCGTGCTCGTGTTGATCACGTTGACGGCAGGCAGGGCGAATTGCTTTGCCTTGGCCAGGTCGAAGATGACCTGCAGGTCGTCGCCAGTGGCGACACCGGGTTTGATGTTTGTAGCGTTCATGGTTTGCGTTTCCGGGGGGGTGGTTGATCGAGGAAGGCAGGGGCGTAAGACGAGTCAGGCGAGCCAACGGAGGCGACAACAGCGGGGGCCGTACGAACACGTGTGGGAAAAAGATGCTGGTGCAGCCCGCTTCAGCCGAAGTATCTCTGGCGTGTCGCGGCGCGTCAAGCGCCGTCTGGCGATGGCTGCACGTGCGCGGTTGCAGCGCTCACCAGCCTGCTCTCCAGTTCCTCAAGCGGGGGTGGCAGCGCCTATAATTGACGTCTGTCCTTTCCCTACACTCTCCATGGAGGCAACATGGCTTCGGTCAACAAGGTGATACTGGTCGGCAATCTTGGCGCTGACCCGGAAACGCGTTACTCGGCAAACGGCGACGCCGTGTGCAACATTCGCATGGCGACGACCGATCGTTTTCGTGACAAGGCAAGCGGCGAACTGAAGGAGAGTACCGAGTGGCACCGGGTCGTATTTTTCGGCAAGCTCGCCGAAACGGCCGGGCAATACCTGAAGAAGGGTAGGCAGGTCTATGTCGAAGGACGCATTCGCACCAACAAGTGGCAGGACAAGGATGGCAACGAGCGTTACACGACCGAAATCATCGCCAACGAGATGAAGATGCTCGGCAGCCGGGAGGGTATGGGCACGCCGTCGCCGGCTGACGGTGAGTACGGCGGCGCCATGCCATCGACCGGCGCGCCGGCACGCTCGGCGCCAGCCAGGAAGACGCCCAGCTTCGACGACATGGACGACGACATCCCGTTCTGAGGCGGGTCGGGCTACTGGTGCGGGCTGCGGTCCAGGGTTCGGGCAGCAGCTCGTGGCGCTGAACGGCGCGGCGGCCGCGTACTTGCCCTCGCGCGCGCCGCATGGGAAACTGAACTCACGACTAACCGCTAGGAGAAATCCATGAACGCTCAGGACATCACGCGTTGGCAGGAAATGGCGCTGCAGTATGGCTCGGAACTGGGGGTAAAGGTTCTCGCCGCAATCGCCTTCTGGGTCATTGGTCGCTGGCTGATCGGCCAGGTGGGAACGCTGGTGCAAAGCGCACTCGAGCGCCAGAAGGTCGACGCGACGGTCATGCGTTACCTCGGCACGGTAATCAACGTGACGCTGAACATTCTGCTGGTGGTCGGCATTCTCGGCTACTTCGGGATCCAGACGACGACCTTTGCTGCGTTGTTCGCCGCCGCCGGCGTCGCCATCGGACTCGCCTGGTCAGGGCTGCTGGCCAACTTCGCGGCTGGTGTCTTCCTGATCATCCTGCGTCCGATCAAGGTAGGTGATTTCGTCACGGTCGCCGGTATCACCGGTACGGTCAAGGAAGTCGGGCTCTTCGCCTCGGCGATCAACACGCCGGACAACGTCCTGACGCTGGTCGGCAACAACAAGATATTTTCGGACACGATCCAGAATTTCTCGCTCAACGCGTATCGTCGGGTTGACCTGAAGGCGCAGTTGTCGGGCGCCGCCGACCATGCAGCCGCCATGGCGCTGCTCAGGGAAAGGATCGCCGCCATTCCGAACGTGTTGGCCAGTCCGCCGGTGGATGTGGAGATTCTCGAGTTCAATCTGGTCGGTCCGGTGCTCGCGGTGCGCCCTTACTGCCATAACGATCACTATTGGCAGGTGTATTTCGACACCAACCGGACGATTCGCGAGTCGCTGACGGGTGCCGAATTCCCGGCACCGATGCCGGCCCAGGTGGTCTTCGTCAACCAGCCAGCCAGTGGCGCTTGACACGGTTTGACGCGGAGGCAACGCCGGCTGTCCGGTCCGGCGCGCGCAGCGACCTTGGGCGGCTTGCCGCTCGGTGCATGTGCGCGCTCCGGCCGGCCTCTGGTGTGCCGTTTGCCTTGCAGAGAATGCTGCGACCCTCGCCTCTGTCCAGGTCGTAAAGCGCCATGGCTGCCCGGTTTCTGAGCGGGAATCTGCTCACACTGCTGAACAGTGGTACCGAGTACTTTCCGGCACTGATCAAGGCGATCGACGGCGCGCGGCATGAAGTGCATCTGGAAAGCTACATTTTCGAAGACGATGCGACCGGGCGTGCGGTCGCCGACACGTTGTCCAGGGCCGCGCAGCGTGGCGTCACCGTGCGTGTCCTGGTCGACGGCTTCGGGGCGCGCGACTTTGCCGACCGCTTGCTGCCGGAGCTAGTTGCGGCTGGCGTGCAGGCGATGGTCTATCGGCCTGACATCGCGCGCTTTCAGTTGCGTCGGCATCGCCTTCGTCGTCTGCATCGCAAGCTGGTCGCGGTGGACGGCGAGATCGCTTTCGTCGGTGGCATCAATGTCATTGACGATCTGAACACACCACATCAGGTTCCGCCACGCTACGATTATGCGGTGCGCATCGAAGGGCCCCTGTTGACGCCGATTCAGCAGGCGCTGCACCGCTTGTGGGAAATCGTCCTGTGGGCCAAGCTGAACCGCCGCTATCGCCTGCTGCCGTCTGTCCAGAAAGCGCCTGAGGCGCGTGGCGAGCAGACGGCTGCCTTCCTCGTGCGCGACAACATACGTCACCGGCGCGACATCGAAGAAGCGTATCTGGCGGCCATCGCTGCGGCAAGCCAGGACATCATTCTCGCCAACGCGTATTTTCTTCCCGGGCGGCGTTTTCGCCGCGCTTTGCAGGACGCCGTCAAGCGTGGTGTGCAGGTCGTCATTCTGCTCCAGGGTCGCATCGAGTACCGCCTGCTGCACTACGCGACACAAGCGCTCTACGGCAAGCTGCTCGGTGCCGGGATTCGCATCTTCGAGTATCGGCGCAGTTTCCTGCACGCCAAGGTGGCGGTGATCGACCACCACTGGGCAACGGTCGGCTCGTCGAACATCGATCCTTTCAGCCTGCTCCTGGCGCGCGAGGCGAATGTGGTCGTCAAGGACCGAAAGTTTGCCGAAGAATTGCGGCGCAGCCTGCGGCAAGCGATGCAGAACGGTGCCCGCGAATTGCCGTTCGACAGCTGGAAACGCCTGCCCTGGCATTCCCGGCTACTGCGCTGGGCGAGCTACAACCTCGTTCGCATTCTGGTTGGTATTGCCGGTTACGGGGGCAAGCGATAGGCTGCGAGGAAGGGCGCGCACAGCCGGGACATGAGCGATCGACCAGGCGCTTGTTGCCCAGTGCCAGAAGTCGCGAATGGGCGCATGGCGGATTTCTTCGGGCACGGCGTGCCCGAGAAAGCTCAAAGCGGCCGCCAGCAGCGGGCTACCCTGCGCCGCGTCGATGGCCGCGGCGCGTGTTTGTTTAGACAGTTTTTCGCCGGCAGCGTCGGTGACGACGGGCAGATGCGCGTAGCTGGGTGTGGCCAGCGCAAGTCTCTCGTGCAGCCAGATCTGCCGCGGCGTCGAGTCGAGCAGATCGGCGCCACGGACGACCGCGGTGACTCCCTGTTCAGCGTCGTCTACGACCACGGCCAACTGATAAGCAAACTGCGCGTCGGCGCGCAGGACGACGAAGTCGCCAACTGCCTGCGCCAGATTCTGTCGAAAGCGGCCTTGCACCCGATCGTCGAAGGCGATCTCACAGTCTGCGACACGCAAGCGCCAGGCGGCCGGGTGGTGCCGCCGAGCGCCGCCAGTGCGGCAGGTTCCGGGATAGATGCGCCCCCCATCGTGCGCCGACGCCAGCGCGCGCGCCGCGATGTCGCGCCGCGAACACGAGCAGGGATAAACTTCGCCGGCCAACCGCAGACGCTCGAGCGCAGCCTGGTAAAGGTCCACCCGCTGGCTCTGCACGGCGACCGCCCCGGTCCACTCGAAGCCCAGGCGGTCGAGCGCGTGCAGGATGGCGTCGCTAGCGCCACGTACCGTACGCGCTTGATCAAGGTCCTCGATGCGCAGCAACCACTCGCCGCGATTGGCGCGCGCGTCGAGGTAGCTGGCGAGTGCCGCGACCAGCGAGCCGAAGTGTAGCGCACCGGTTGGCGACGGTGCGAAGCGGCCCCGATAGTCTCGGCGACCGCTACTGTCCTGGCGCATGCTGGGGTCCACGGACTGTTGCCTTCCTATTTCCGCCCTTGCCGAGTAGAATAAGTCGGTGATCACTCGGATTTCAGCCATGCCCGATCGTACTTTCACAGCCAATCACGAGGCCGCCGTTCTCGCCGAGGCGCTGCCTTACATCAAGCGCTTTCACGGCAAGACCATCGTCGTCAAGTACGGCGGCAACGCAATGATAGACGAGAACCTGAAACAGTGTTTCGCACGCGATGTCGTGCTTCTGAAGCTGGTCGGGATGAACGTCGTGGTTGTTCATGGCGGCGGCCCGCAGATCGAGAGTCTGCTCAGCCGGGTTGGCAAGAAGGGTGAGTTCGTGCAGGGGATGCGCGTCACCGACGCCGAAACAATGGAAATCGTCGAAATGGTCCTCGGCGGCCAGGTCAACAAGGATGTGGTCAATCTGATCAACCAGGCGGGGGGCAAGGCGGTTGGCCTGACCGGCAAGGACGGCAGTTTCATTCGAGCGAAGAAGCTGTTGCTGGCCGACCGAGATACTGGCGAAGACTTGATTGATGTCGGCTTGGTGGGGGACATCACGCAGATCGATCCGTCACTGATCGGCCACCTGGAGTCCGGCGGCTTCATCCCGGTGGTGGCACCGATAGGTGTCGGCAAAGGCGGCGAGACCTACAACATCAATGCCGACGTTGTGGCGGGCAAGATCGCCGAAATCCTCAAGGCTGAAAAGCTGGTCTTGCTGACCAACACTCCCGGCGTCCTCGATCAGACGGGCCGCTTGATTACCGGCATGACGCCGAAGCAAATTGTCGACATGGTGGCGGACGGTTCGCTTTCCGGCGGCATGCTGCCAAAGATCGCTTCGGCGCTCGAGGCGGCGCGCAACGGTGTAAGAAGCGTGCACATCATCGATGGGCGCGTCGAACACGCGCTGTTGCTCGAAATTCTTACCGATCATGGGGTTGGCACGATGATCAAGTCGCACTGAGCGGTGCCGATGCCGGCAAAAACTAGCGCACCTGTATGGCTTTTTGATCTGGACAACACGCTGCACGACGCGCGACCAAATATCTTTCCGCACATCAATCGTTCGATGGTCGCTTACATTCGCGACCATCTCGGCCTCGACGAAGACGAAGCGACGCGCCTGCGCGAGGGTTACTGGCAGCGCTATGGCGCCACCTTGCTCGGATTGGTGCGTCACCATGCGACCAATCCACACCATTTCCTGGAACATACGCATCAGTTTGACGATCTTGCGCGCATGCTGGTTTTCGAACCCGCGCTCAAGACCATCCTGCGGCGCCTCGTTGGGCGCAAGCTGATCTTCTCGAACGCGCCGCTGGACTATACATACACCATTCTCGATAAAATGGGTATAAGAAACTGTTTTGCCGCCGTTTACTCGATCGAACGACTTCGTTTCCAGCCCAAGCCGACGCTTGCGGCGTTTCGCTGCCTGCTGTCTGCCGAAAGCCTGCACCCTGCCCAGTGCATCATGGTCGAGGACTCGCTGGCGAATCTGCGCACGGCGAAGCGGCTTGGTATGAAGACTGTCTGGGTTAGCTCGAACACCCGGCAGCCGGCGTGGGTTGACTGTAGGCTGGCTTCGATAATCGATCTGTACCGCCATCGGGCGCCGCGCTAGGCGACAATCGCTGATTGCACGTCGCGTGGCGGAACGGATTTTCGAGGTCTGTTCGCGAAATAGGCCACACGCGCCATGGGTGGCCGATACTCTCATTACCGGTAGTCAGGTAGACTCCGGGCAAAAGAACTTTCGTCAGGCACCATGAAAGATTCAGGCATCCCCGAGCAGGAACTCGCCGCATGCAGGGCAATTCTCGATTGCTCCGGCATTGCGGTGGTGTTCACGCGCAGGCGCCGGATCTACTACTGCAACACGCGCGCCGAGGAGCTTTTCGGCTGGTCGCCGGGGGCGCTCCTCAGCCAGCCTGAACTCGTCCTCTTCCCCAGTCTCGCGATCTGGCGTGCGGTGCGCCGGCGCACACGTTCCCGCCTGCTGGGTGGGCAGACGGTTGCCATGGAAAGTCAGTTGGCGCGGCGCGACCGCACTACGCTCGATGCCCATCTGATCGTACAGAAGCTTGATCCACACGAGCCCGGGACGAGTCTCGTATGGATCATCCGCGACATATCCGAGGAAGCGCTCGCGCGGACAACGAGCGCTCGCCTTCTGCGCGAGCAGCAGCTCATTTTTCAGAATGCCGAGACCGGTATCGTCGTTCTGCGGGATCGTGTCATTCAGCGCTGCAACCGGCGTTTTGCCGAACTTCTGGGCTATGCACCGGAGGAGTTGATCGGCCAATCGACGCGCGTCTACTACCCGAGTGACACGGCCTGGCGGGAGACTGGAAACAGGGCTTACAGGGAGATCTCGGAAACCGGCATTTTCCGGGGTGATGTGGTTTTTCATCGACGTGACGGGCAGGCTTTCTGTTGTCACATCATTGGCAGCATGATCAAACCTGGCCATCCGGACGAGGGCTATGTCTGGCTTTACGAGGATGTAACCGAAAAGCGACGCGCGGCCAGGGAACTGCGCGCGCTCCTGCGCGAACAGACGCTGATTTTCGAGCGGGCGCCAATCGGCATTGCTTTTCTCCGCGACCGTGTGATCAGGCGCTGCAACCCGAGCTTTGAGCGCATGTTCGGTTATCAGCCAGGGGAACTGATCGGCCGTTCGACGCGGGTGATCTTTCCGGACGAGGCGGCCTGGTTGACTGCTGGCGAGTCGGCCTATCGTGTGATCGACGAAACCGGCAAGTTCGTCGGGGAAGTCGCCTACTGCAAGGCTGATGGAACCCCGCTTTGGTGTCAGGTCACCGGCAGCCTGTTCGATCCTGCTCGGCGCGAGGAAGGGCACGTCTATCTGTTTGAGGACATTACTGCCCGTCGTGCCGCCGAGGAGGCGTTGGTGGCAAGCTTGTGGGAACAGCAGTTCATCTTCGACAACGCAATGATCGGTATCTCGTATCAGCGCGAGCGAACCATCCTGCGCTGTAATCGTCGGCTGGAAGAGATTTTCGGTTATCCGGCAGGCGGTTTGAGTGGCCGGTCTACGCGTGTGCTGTTCCCGAGTGGCGAGGCCTGGGACGATGCCGCCCGCCAGATCGTCGAACGCTGCACCGAAGGACAAGGGACCGTCGACGGCGAACTGATGCATTGCCGGCTCGACGGCACGCTGATCTGGGTTCATCTGATCGGACGGGCGATTGGCCAGAAGGAGGGCGGCGATGTCTGGATCTGGACCTACCAGGACGTGACGGCGCACCGGGCCGCCCAGCAGGCACTCCGCGACAGCCACCTCGAACTCGAGCGGCGGGTTGCCGAACGCACGCTGGAACTCGAGCAGCAACTGCATTTCATGCGTCAGTTGATCGAAGCCATTCCTGGACCGGTCTTCTACAAGGATAGACAGGGCCGCTATCTTGGCTGCAATCAGGCTTTCCTCAAGCTGATTGGGCGTTCGCGGGAGGAAGTGATTGGCGCCAGTGTTTATGATCTGGCGCCCCAAGAACTGGCCGATGGCTACCGATTGTCCGACAAGCAGTTGCTGAAAGCAGCAGGTTCGCAGGTCTACGAATCGCGCGTGGTCGACGCCGAGGGTAATTTCCGGGACGTCGTTTTCCACAAGGCGGCCTACGGCGGACCCGGTGAGTCAGGTGGCGGAGTGGTCGGCGTAATGCTCGACATTACTGAGCGCAAGCGCATGGAAGATCGCCTGCGCCAGGCGGCGACGGTCTTCGACAGCAGTGCTGAAGGAATCACGATTACGTCCCCCGATGCGGCGATCATCGCGGTCAACCGTGCTTTCACCGAGATCACCGGTTATCGGGAAGACGAGGTCATCGGGCAGAACCCGCGTTTCCTCCAATCCGGCCTGCACGGACAGAGCTTCTACCGCGAGATGTGGGAGACGCTGGCGCTGCACGGACGCTGGCAGGGCGAGGTCTGGAACCGGCGAAAGGACGGACAGGCTTTCCTTGAATCCCTGACCATCAGCGCTGTGAAAGACAACGCCGGTAGACTGACGCACTATGTGGGTGTCTTTTCCGACATCACGGAGTTGCGCAAAGCGCACGACCGCCTTGACCACCAGGCGCACCACGATCCGCTGACCGGACTGCCCAACCGGCTGCTGCTTGGTGACCGTCTGCACAAGGCACTGCAGCGGGCACATCGCGATGAGTCTGGCCTGGCGGTTTTCTTCATTGATCTTGATCGCTTCAAGAACATCAACGATACCCTGGGTCACCAGGTGGGCGATCGCGTCCTCTGCGAAGTGGCCTGGCGCCTGAGTCGATTGATGCGCGAATCGGATACGGTCGGACGCCTGGGCGGCGACGAATTCCTGATCATAATCGAGGACATAAGCGACCCATCGGCGGCTTCGCACATCGCTGAGAACATTCTTGGCGTGCTGCAGAATTCTCCGGTGATCGTCAACCAGGAGTTCTTCGTTGGTGCCAGCATCGGGATCAGCGTCTTCCCGCAGGACGGTATCGACGCGGAAACCCTGATGAAGAACGCCGACGTTGCCATGTATCGGGCCAAGGAACGCGGTCGCAACACTTACGAGTTCTTTACCGGGAGTCTCACGCAGTCTTCGTTGGCCCGCCTGCGCCTGGAGACCGACTTGCGCCGAGCGCTTGAGCGCGGCGAGTTGCGGGTATACCTGCAGCCGCAGTTTTCTCTGATCACTGGCCGGGTGCTGGGCGCCGAAGCCCTTGTGCGCTGGTTGCACCCCGCGCAAGGCATGCTCCTGCCGGCCGACTTCATTCGCTTGGCTGAGGAGTCCGGACTGATCGTCCAGATCGGCGAGTGGGTGCAGCAAGTCGCCATGGCACAGTGGGCGGCGTGGAGTGCCGCTGGCTTGGCTCCCGGCGTTCTTTCGATCAATGTCTCGGGCCTCGAGTTTGCGCGTGGTCGTATCCAGGAGACCGCGCGCAAGGCGCTTGAGGCCTCAGGCCTGTCGGCGCAGTTTCTCGAACTGGAGATTACCGAAGGCGCGATCATGAGCCATGCCGAGAACAGTCTTCAGGTTCTCAGCAATCTGCGGGCGATGGGGTTACGCGTGGTGATCGACGATTTCGGGACCGGGTACTCGTCGCTGGCACACTTGAAACGGCTGCCGTTGGATAAGCTCAAGGTTGATCGGAGCTTCGTGCTTGGTCTGCCGCATGGTGCCGAGGACTGTGCGATCACCCGTGCGGTGATCGGTTTGGCCCACAGCCTGCAGTTGACCGTGATCGCCGAAGGTGTCGAGCGCGACGAGCAACGCGAATTCCTGGCGCGCGAAGGCTGTGACGAGATTCAGGGCTACCTGACCGGGCGGCCGATGCCTTTCGACGACTACGAACGTTCTTTTCTCCAGCACTGACCGCGCGGCTCAGCGGTATGCCTGGGCAGACCTGGTGTGCGGCTGCTCGGCTGTCCGCCTCGCGCCCTCGCTCATCGCCCACCAGATTGACGCGCCGGCTTCCTGGCGGGCTGGTAGCGGACGGCTAGGCCCGCTCGCGACGAACGTTTCTCGAGCGCTCAACCGTCGGCCTTGAGCCAGGCTGCTGCGCTCAGCGCGAAGTAGCTGAGAACTCCGTCGGCGCCGGCCCGCTTGCAGGCCAACAGGCTCTCCATGACGCACGCCCGCTCGTCGAGCCAGCCGTTCTGTGCCGCCGCCTTGAGCATGGCGTACTCGCCGCTGACCTGGTAGACGTAGGTCGGTACGGCGAACTCGTCCTTGACGCGGCGAACGATGTCGAGATAGGGCAGGCCTGGTTTGACCATCACCATGTCGGCGCCTTCAGCCAGGTCGAGCGCGACCTCGCGCAATGCCTCGTCGCTATTCGCCGGGTCCATCTGATAGGTCTTTTTGTTGCCCTTGCCGAGGTTGCCGGCTGAGCCGACTGCATCGCGGAAGGGGCCATAGAAGCTGGACGCGTACTTTGCCGAATAGGCGAGGATGCGCGTGTGAATCAGCCCGGCGGCGTCGAGTTCGCGCCGAATCCGTCCAACGCGGCCGTCCATCATGTCAGACGGGGCGACGATGTCGGCGCCGGCTTGCGCGTGGATCAGCGCCTGCCGCGCCAGGACAGCGAGCGTCTCGTCATTCAGGACATAGTGCTGTGGGTCGTCGGCAGCAATCAGACCGTCCTGTCCGTGACTGGTATAAGGATCGAGGGCAACGTCGGTGATCACCCCGAGTTCCGGGAACTCCCGCTTCAAGGCCATGACCACGCGCGGAACCAGACCATCCGGGTTGTACGCTTCCTCGGCGTCCGGCGTCTTGTTAGCGGCGTCGACGACCGGAAACAGCGCTAAGGCTGGGATGCCCAGCGCCAGAGCACGTTCGGCCGTCCGGAGCAGGCGATCCAGGCTCTGTCTCTCCAGACCCGGCAGCGAAGGTATCGGTTCAACCCGATCGTTGCCCTCCAGGACGAAAACCGGGTAGATCAGGTCGTCAGCCGAGAGTCGCGTTTGCCGCACCAGGCGGCGGGAGAAATCGTCGTGACGCATGCGGCGCATGCGGGTAACCGGAAATGCGGTGTTGTGATCCATAAGCTTCGCCAGTTCAGAATAGACAAATTTAATAGGCCGGCCCGCTGTTAGACGGGAACTCGCCGCTTTGCTGCTTGCTCCAAGTTTTCAGATGGCCACGCCATCTCCCGCTTCACCTCCCTGAGCGGGTGCCTTATCCCCTGTAAGGCATCGACGCCCCCGGCCCCCCCTTGCCGGGGGCGTTTCTTTTGTGCGCTTCAACGCTTGTTGGTGGAAACCGCTTGGCGGGCGGTCCAGCCGACTGCCGCGCGCCGTTTCGCCGGTGTTCGCCGGCCGCTCCGGACACCCGGCGGCGGCAACGAAGACTCGTCGAATGGCAGATCCAGCCAGCCCGCGAGCACAGCCTCGGCTTCGCGTACGCCGAACTTCTTCAGCCCGGAAAAGACTTGTGCCGAACAATGCTCAGCGAGCTCGGTAAGCGCCGCCTGCACGTGCCGGCAGACCTGGGTTTGCTCCTGACGGCTCAACTTGTCGGCCTTTGACAGGAGGACGTGGATCGGCTTTCCGGTTGCGGCGAACCAGCGAATCATCTGCTGATCCAGCTCGGTCAGCGGGTGACGGCTGTCCATGATCAAGAGCAGGCCGCGCAACGCCGGCCGCTGCTGAAGATAAGGGCCGAGCAAGCCCTCCCATTGCGCACGGATGTCCTGCGGTGCTTTTGCATAACCGTAACCGGGCAGGTCGACAAAGTACTTTCCCTCGTCGATTCGGAAGTAGTTCAGATGCTGTGTTCGACCCGGCGTCTTGGAGACGAAGGCCAGCCGGGTGTGATTGGCCAGAGCGTTGATCGCGGTCGACTTGCCCGCGTTCGAGCGGCCGGCGAAAGCGACTTCGCACAGTGCGTCGGTCGGCAGCTCGCGCAGGTCGGCAACCGTCGTGTGGAAAATCGCGTGTTGGAAGAGTGGCATAAGTCAGGCATGCGACGGTGGGTGAGAGAACGGATGCGTGCCCGCGCTCGAAACTGCGATAGAATATCAGCTTTCGGCGCTCGGCTTCACCGGCTTCAGATCAGTCAAGGTTGTGTCAATGTTGTCTATGGGAGTTTCGACATGATTCGTACAACGGCGCTTGCGGTTCTCCTGGCCGCCAGTATCCCGGCCTTCGCAACAGAACAGGCTAAAGCAAAGGTTGACCTGGCGAAAGCCAAGGAGATCGCCGAGACCGTCTGCGTCGGCTGTCACGGCGCTGATGGTAACAGCCCGGCCGCTGCCAATCCGATCATTGCCGGCCAGGTGCGGGAGTACCTGTATAAGCAGCTCGGCAACTTCAAGGCAGCGGACGGCAAGCCGGCGTTACGCACCAACCCGATCATGGCCGGTATGGTCGCCGCGCTGTCGGACGAAGACATGCACAGTCTGGCGGCGTATTTTTCCCAGCAAGCGATCAAGCCTTCGCTTGCCCGCGACGAGAAACTGCTGGCTGAAGGCAAGGCTTTGTGGCGCAAGGGGGATTTCGAAAAAGGCATTCCCGCGTGTGCAGGCTGCCACGGACCCGCGGGGGCTGGACTGCCAGCGCAGTATCCACGCCTGGCCGGGCAGTACGCCGAATACACGGCAACGCAGTTGAAGACATTCCGTACCCACGAGCGAGCCAACGATCCAGAGAAGATGATGCGCGTGATTGCCGGCAAGCTTTCCGACGCTCAGATCAGCGCCGTAGCCGAGTACGCCGCCGGGCTGCGCTGAGCGCTCATCACCGAATCGTCCCGAGCCGGGCGAGATCGAGAAAGGATGGATGCGTTATGAAGACAATCAGGCAGTTGCTCGCCAGCAAGAGCGGGCCCTTGGTAGCCGTCAAACCCGATGACGCAGTTTTTCACGCCCTGCAGGTCATGGCTGATCACAACGTCGGCTCGGTCCTTGTCCTCGACGACGGCAAGCTGGTTGGCATCTTCACCGAGCGCGACTATGCGCGCAAGGTGATCCTGCACGGAAAGGCTTCGAAGGATATCCCGGTGCGTGCGATCATGAGTGACAGAGTCCTCTATGTCACTCCCGAACGGACCGTCGACGAATGCATGGCGATCATGACCGAGATGCACTTTCGCCATCTGCCGGTAATTGCTGATGACCAGGTGGTCGGCATTGTCTCGATCGGCGATGTGGTCAAGGAGACGATTTCCCACCAGCAGTTCGTCATCGAGCAGATGGAGAAGTACATCACCGGCTAGTTGGCTAGGGTAGTTCGTCGAGCCCGAACTGGTTCAGATGGGCGGTCACGCCCCACGCTTCAAGACGCCATGCTTCGCCGTCGCCGGTCACCCAGTTGATTCCGGCGTTGGGAATCAGGAAGTCGCGCGGGTTCGACAGCGCGTTTCCGCGCGCCAAGCGATTGACGATGTCGAGAACGCCGCCGTGCGTTACCACGACGATGGTCTGTCCGCCGTGCTCGACGGCAAGGCGTGCGAGAGCAGTGCCGACGCGTTCGTGTAACTGCTGCAGGCTTTCACCGCCAAACGGAATGACGAACGCTGGATCGCGCGTCTCGAACAACCGGTATTCGGCCGGGTAGCGGGCGCGTGACTCGCCATAGGTGAGGCCTTCGAAGAAGCCATAGCGCCGCTCACGAAATTCGGCAAGAAAGTGCGGCTGCAGTCTGAGCCGAACCGCGATACGTTCTGCAGTCTGACGTGCGCGCAGCAGATCGCTGCTGTAGAGCGCCGCGACCGGCTGCCCGGACAGCCATCGGGCGGCTGCCTCGGCCTGCACCAGGCCGGCTGAGTTGAGTCCGATGTCGATTTGCCCCTGAATGCGCTTTTCCGCATTCCATGTGGTTTCGCCGTGCCGGACGAGACAGATACGGGTTGCTTTCATGGCCGGGATCTTAACCGATCTGGCCGCTTCGGCTGGAGCCACCTTGCCCGGCGAAGGACGGTGCGGCGATCGCGTGCTGCGCAGTGATCAAGGATGCGCTGCCAACCGCCGTAGAAGCCAGGTGGTCGGCGTTGCGCGTTTCGTCGGCAAGCGCACCGGCAGGAAGGAGTGTGGACCTCTATGGGTGAGACGATTGGCGTGGTCGCGAGCGAGCTGGCCGGCAGGCCTGCGGGGGGCGACCTGGCGTGCGCCGCAGCGGCCGCGCGACGGCGTCCTGCGGCTTGGCTGAGCGTGCTGGATGGGCACAGCGCCTTTCCCATTGTCGTTCGGTAGCAGCATGCGGCACGTCATCATTGGCAGCGGGCCAGCCGGGGTGGTCGCGGCAGAGACCCTGCGGCGGCTCGACCCATCCGCCGAGATCACCGTGATTGGGGACAAGGCGGGCTTCGCGCAGTCGACGGTTCGCACCGCTTCGCGCTCGCGCGGCGCGCTCGATGAAACACCAAGCTGTGTGCGCTCGGACGCCGATCACTTGGCGCGCTTGCGGATCGAGTTGAGACATTCGCGTGTCAAGGCGATAGATACCGCTGCGTGCAGCGTGACCCTGGCCGATGGGCGGGTCGTGCCCTACGACCGGGCTTTGATCGCTACGGGTTCTCGCCCCGTGCGACCGGCCATCGTCGGGATCGACTTGCCACAGGTGTTTACTTGCTGGACACCCGCCGACGCGCAGGCCATTGCGGCGGTGGTCAGTCCAGCCGCGCACGTGCTCCAGATGGGCGCCGGGTTTATCGGCTGCATCGCCATGCAAGCGCTGGCGGCACATACGGCGCGCTTGACGGTCGTCGAGGTGCGCGAGCGCATGCTTGCACATCTGCTCGACGATGTCGCGGGGGGCTTGATTCGGCGCTGGTGCGAGGACCAGGGGGTACGGATATGTACGGGTCGGCGCGTCGTAGCGGTTACGCGGTCGGGCGAACGATTGCGCGCCGAGATCGATGATGGCGAGATCATCGAGGCTGATGTGCTGATCAATGCGACGGGAGGTCAACCCAACGTCGCCTTTCTCGCCGGCAGTGGCATTGCGCTTGATCGCGGCGTGCTGGTCGATGCCGCCATGCAGAGCAGCGTCGCCGGCGTTTATGCCGCTGGCGATGCTGCCGAAGCGATTGAAACCGGCACCCGTCGTCGACGGGTCAATGCGATTCAGCCCGACGCCGTCGAGCAGGCACGCATTGCTGCGTTGAACATGGCCGGCCATCCGGCGCTCCTGCCCGGCACTTTCGCCTATAACATCCTCGACACCTTGGGTCTGGTTTCCGCGTCCTTTGGACAATGGCAGGAGGGAGCAGGGGGCGAGACGGCACAGTTGCTCGAAGCGGCCGATTACCGTTATCTTCGCCTCGTCTTTTCCGGTGATCGCCTGCTCGGTGCGAACAGCGTCGGCTACACCGAGCAGATCGCCGCGCTGCGCGGTTTGATCCAGGAACGCGTCAGTCTTGGAGAATGGAAGGAGCGGTTGTCGGCGGCCCCGCTGCAAGTGACCGAAGCCTACCTGGCGCGACGACTGCTGGCCACCGATTGAGCATCAACGCCGGAGCGCGGTGACCGCTGCGACATTGGCGCGCCCACGACACGAGCTTTTCGACATTTCGCTTGCGGGTTGCTGATGTGGTAGGATTGCAAGTGGCGGGTCTCCCCGCATCGCAGGGCGGTGAACCTGGTCAGGTCCGGAAGGAAGCAGCCACAGCCGTTTGATGTGAGTGCCGGGGGTAGGGCTCGCCACCTTCGCTCGACGGCTGCCCTCCCGAGCTTCGTTCTCGGCCTTTCTTGTTCCTTTACTGCCTTGCTTTGGTCAACTGCTGGCACTCGCCATTCCGCACCTGCTAGGGCATGCCGCTTGCTTCAGTCGTTTCCCCGGCAAACGTGGTCTCGGGGCCAGTGCGCCATCTGCTAGAATCGCCGAATGAGCTACCAGGTTCTGGCGCGCAAGTGGCGCCCGCGGACGTTCGCCGACCTCGTCGGGCAAGAGCACGTGGTGCGCGCACTAACCCACGCGTTGACGGCGCAGCGGCTGCACCATGCGTACCTGTTTACGGGTACACGCGGAGTCGGCAAGACGACGCTGGCGCGCATACTAGCCAAGGCGCTCAATTGTGAGTCTGGCGTCAGTGCGGTACCCTGTGGCAGCTGTGCGGCGTGCCGGGAGATTGATTCCGGCCGCTTCGTCGACCTGCTCGAAGTCGATGCGGCAACCAACACGCGGGTCGACGAAATGCGTCAGTTGTTGGAGAACGCCGTTTACGCGCCTACACGTGGCCGCTTCAAGGTCTACGTCATCGACGAGGTGCACATGCTGTCGACCTCGGCTTTCAACGCGATGCTGAAGACGCTTGAAGAGCCGCCCGAGCACGTCAAATTCATCCTGGCGACGACCGACCCGCAAAAAATTCCGGTGACCGTCCTGTCGCGTTGTTTGCAGTTCAACCTCAAGCAGATGACGCAGCCGCTGATTGCCGACCATTTGGCGCGCGTGCTCGCGGCCGAATCGATCAGCACCGACGCGCCGGCGCTCAACTTGCTCGCGCGCTCGGCTGCGGGCAGCATGCGCGATGCGCTGTCGCTGCTTGATCAGGCGATTGCCCACGGGGCGGGAAGGGTTGAGGAAGGCGCCGTGCGCGCAATGCTTGGCGCGGTCGACCTCGACCATTTGTTCGCGATCCTCGACGCATTGCTGGCTGGCGATCCTGCTGCCATGCTGCGCATTGCCGACGAAATGGCCGAACGCAGTCTTTCGTTCGACGCTGCCTTGCAGGAAATGGCTGGTCTGTTGACCCGCCTGCAGATCGCGCAGCTCGCGCCCGCCGCGCTGGCTGACGATATGCCCGAGCGCGCCCGGCTGATCGGCCTGGCGGCTGCATTTGACCTCGAGTTCGTCCAGCTCGCCTATCAGATCGTCGTCCATGGGCGCCGGGATCTCGCCTTGGCGCCCGACGAACTTGCCGGTTTCACGATGACCTTGTTGCGCCTGCACGCTTTTCGACCGATCTCCGACGGGTCTTCGCTGCGCGTGGTGTCGCGGTCGGCAGTCGCCACGCGTACTACGCCGGCGGTCGGGCCGCGCGCTCCGTCGCCGTCGTCCGGCGAGGCCGTCGCCCTGCCGTCTGGCAGCACACTTTGCGCTCCGCCAGCAGGCGCTGCTCGCGCGTTTGGCGAACCGCCAAACGGGCTACCCGCGGCGGCCGTGCGAGCAGCAGCGCCGCCGGCGAGCGGTGGCGACTGGCCAGCCATCCTCAGCGGTTTGAAGGTTGGTGGAATGGCGCGCGAACTCGGGCAGCACTGCGAGTTGCGCGATCTTTCGGCGACTCAGGTTGTTCTGCGTCTTTCACCGCGCCACCGTCATCTCGTGATGAAGCCGGCGCAGGACAAGCTGCAACAGGCGCTGGCCGAGTATTTCCAGCGACCGTTGCGGCTTGCCGTCGAGGTCGACGAAGTGTCGGGCGCTACGCCGGCGTCGGTTGCCGAGCGTGACCGACGCGAGCGTCAGGATCGGGCGATAGCCGCAGTCGAACAGGACGGCTTCGTGCGTGCGATCATCGAAACCTTCGACGCCACCTTGATCGAATCATCGATCAAACCCATTTAGTTCACAGCGAGGACAAGAGGATGATGAAGGGCGGAATCGCCGGCTTGATGAAGCAGGCGCAGCAGATGCAGGACAACATGCGCAAGGCGCAGGAGGAACTCGCGCGAACCGAGGTCGAGGGCCAATCGGGCGCTGGGATGGTCAAGGTGGTCATGACCTGCGGGCACAACGTGCGACGCGTGACGATCGATCCGACGGTGATGGACGACCGGGAGATGCTTGAGGACCTGATTGCCGCGGCAGTCAACGACGCCGTGCGGCGTGTCGAGGAAACGTCACAGGAGCGCTTGGCGGGTTTCTCGGCGGGGTTGAACCTGCCGCCGGGGTTCAAGCTGCCGTTCTAATGACGACGCCGTCGAGCCTCGAGGCGCTGATCGAGGCTTTGCGCTGCCTGCCTGGCGTCGGGCCGAAATCAGCCCAGCGAATGGCCTATCAACTGCTGCAGAACGATCGATCCGGCGCCCGCCGCTTGGCCGACGCGCTCCAGCAAGCGCTTGCCGCAGTGCGTCATTGCCAGCGCTGTAACACCTTCAGCGAGACCGACGTTTGTTCCCGCTGCCTGTCGTCCAGGCGTGACGCGGGTCTTTTGTGCGTCGTCGAGACACCCGTCGACATGAACATGATGGAACAGACGCATGCCTACGCGGGCCTCTACTACGTACTCATGGGCAGGGTTTCTCCGCTCGACGGGATCGGCCCGAACGAACTGCACCTTGATCGCCTGCTGGCGCGCTGTGCCGATGGCGTGGTGCGTGAGGTGATCATCGCGACGAACTACACGAACGAGGGCGAAGCGACCGCGCACTATCTGTCCGAGATGCTCAAGGCGCGTGCTGTGCGGGTGACGCGCATTGCGCGCGGCGTGCCGGTTGGCGGCGAACTGGAATACGTCGACGCGGGGACGCTGGCTCAGGCTCTACGTGAGCGGCGAGCGCTCGACACCTAGCCAGGGTGGGAAGGGTGGGAATGCTGCAGTGCAAACCGCGTTGGCCTTGGAGTATAATGCGCCGGTTTAGTTCGTACCAACTTTTCATTACGTGCTAGGGATCAGCGCTATGAGCAATGAGAGCAAGGTGGACGGCGGTAGGCGGCGGCTGGTTGTCGCGACTGCCGCGGTCGGCGGGGTGGGGGCGCTGGCAGCGCTCGTACCCTTCCTGTCCAGTATGCTGCCGTCCGAGCGGGCCAAGGCAGCCGGGGCGCCGGTGGAAGTCGAGATCGGTAACCTCGAACCCGGCCAGATGATGACCGTCGAGTGGCGTGGCAAACCGGTCTGGATCATCCGACGGACCCCAGAAATGCTGGAATCGCTCGCCAAGCTGGCCGATGCAGTGGCCGATCCGAAGTCCGAAAAGAAGATGCAGCCAGACTATTGCACGAACGAAGCACGTTCGATCAAGCCGGAAATCATGGTGGCAGTCGGTATCTGTACGCACCTGGGCTGCTCCCCTTCGTCCAAGTTCAAGAAGGGTGCCGAAGAAGGTATGGACGCGGCCTGGCTCGGCGGCTTCCTCTGTCCCTGTCATGGCTCGACGTTCGATTTTGCCGGCCGCGTCTTCAAGAGCAAGCCGGCGCCCGACAACCTCGAGGTGCCGCCGCACATGTATCTGTCGGAAACGCGAATCCTCATTGGCGAAGACAAGAAGGGAGCTTGAGCCATGGCGGCGAACACCAATTTCGAAAAGTACAAGTCGGACGGATCGCTGCAGGG
Source organism: Accumulibacter sp. (assembly GCF_029255125.1). Lineage (GTDB taxonomy): Bacteria > Pseudomonadota > Gammaproteobacteria > Burkholderiales > Rhodocyclaceae > Accumulibacter. The sequence goes on from NZ_JAPUVR010000100.1 coordinate 36,432, forward strand.
CAATCTGCTCGAGTGGTTCGACGCGCGCTTTCCGGCAACCTCGATGTGGCGCGGCCATCTGTCCGAGTACTACGCGCCGAAGAACTTCAACTTCTGGTACTTCTTCGGCTCGCTCGCCATGCTGGTGCTGGTGATCCAGATCGTCACCGGGATTTTCCTGGTCATGCATTACAAGCCCGACGCCTCGCTGAACGAGAATGGCATCCCGGTTGCCTTCGCCAGCGTCGAATACATCATGCGCGACGTGCCCTGGGGTTGGCTGATCCGCTACATGCACTCGACCGGCGCGTCTGCCTTCTTCGTCGTCGTCTACCTGCACATGTTCCGCGGCATGCTCTACGGGTCGTACCGCCAGCCACGCGAACTGATCTGGATCTTCGGCACGCTGATCTTTCTCTGCCTGATGGCCGAAGCCTTCATGGGCTATCTCCTGCCTTGGGGACAGATGTCGTTCTGGGGCGCGCAGGTGATCGTCAATCTGTTCTCCGCCATCCCGCTGATCGGTGAGCCGCTGTCGATCTGGATTCGCGGTGACTTTGTCGTCGGCGATGCCACGCTCAACCGCTTCTTCTCGTTCCATGTCATCGCCGTACCGCTCGTCCTGCTCGGTCTGGTTGCTGCCCACATCCTGGCGCTGCACGAAGTCGGCTCGAACAACCCGGACGGTGTCGAGATCAAGAAGCGCAAGGATGTCCATGGGGTGCCACTCGACGGTATCCCGTTCCACCCGTATTACTCGGTGAAGGACATCGTGGGCGTGATCGTTTTCCTGATGGTCTTTTCGATCATCGTCTTCTTTGCACCGGAAGGCGGCGGCTATTTTCTCGAATACAACAACTTCATCCCGGCGGATCCGTTGAAGACGCCGCCGCACATCGCTCCGGTATGGTATTTCACCCCCTACTATTCGCTCCTCCGGGCGATGGTCTGGCCGCTGTTCGGGATCGATGCCAAGTTCTGGGGCGTCGTGCTGATGGGTGGCGGGGTCGTCATTCTGGCCTTCCTTCCCTGGCTTGACCGTAGCCCGGTGAAGTCGATCCGTTACCGCGGCCCGATCTTCAAGACCTTGTTGACGCTGTTCGTGATTGCCTTCCTCGTGCTCGGTTTCCTCGGCACGCAGCCGCCGTCGTACGCGTTCTTCGGTGTGATTCCGAGTGCTCCAGTAGCGCAGGTGCTGACCGCCTACTACTTCCTCTTCTTCCTGACCATGCCCTGGTGGTCGAAGATCGACAAGTACAAGCCGGAACCCGATCGCGTGACGATGTAAAGGAATGCAAAAATGAAAAAGCTACTTACGGCGTTGCTCCTCGCTCCGGCGCTTGCCTTGGCCAGTGGTGCCACGCTGCATCTTGACAAGGCGCCCGATGTGCAAGGCGACAAGGCTGCATTGCAGAGCGGGGCAAAAACCTTCATCAACTACTGCATGAATTGTCACGGGCTCAGCTACGCTCGTTACAACCGTCTCACCGAGCTCGGCCTGAGCGAACAGCAGGTGAAGGATAATCTGCTGTTCACCGCGGAAAAGATCGGCGAACCGATGCGTGTTGCCGCTCGCCCGGCGGAGCAGAAACAGTGGTTTGGCGCGGCGCCGCCCGACCTGTCGCTGATCGCGCGTTCGCGCGCTTCGGAAGCCGGTAGCGGCGCCGACTGGCTCTATACCTATCTGCGCTCCTTCTATCGCGATGACAAGCGCCCGACCGGCTGGAACAACACTGTCTTCGAGAACGTGGGGATGCCGCATGTATTGTGGGAGAGCCAGGGGCAGCGAATCCTCAACAAGGATCACAAGCTGGAACTCGCGGTGCCCGGCACACTGTCGGCGGCTGCCTACGATAAGCAGGTTGCCGAGCTCGTTGGCTTTCTGGTCTGGGTTGCCGAGCCCGGGGCTGCCTTCCGCAAGCAGCTCGGCTTCGGCGTTCTCGGTTTTCTTGTCGTGCTGTTCGCCGTTGCCTATCCAATGAAGAAGGCGTACTGGAAAGACGTAAGGTAGGCGGCGCCTGCGCGCCGGATTACCCGCCGCGGCATCGCCGGCGAGGGGGCAGTGACGTTCCCGTAGCCGTTGCGATGCCGATTCGTTTCTGAGGGGAATGATCATGATGAATCTGTATTCGGGAACCACCTGCCCATTCAGCCACCGCTGCCGCATCGTGCTGTATGAGAAGGGGATGGATTTCCAGGTGATCGACGTCGACCTGTTTGCCAAACCGGAAGACAATGCCATCATCAACCCCTACGGGCGCGTTCCGGTACTCGTCGAGCGCGATCTGATCCTCTATGAACCGAACATCATCAATGAGTATATCGACGAGCGTTTTCCCCATCCGCAGTTGATGCCGGCCGATCCGATCATGCGCGCGCGCGCGCGACAATTGCTGATTACGATGGAACGCGAGGTGTTTTCGTACATCGAAGCGCTGGAAAAGAACGGCAAGGCGGCCGACAGATCGCGTCAGCAGATCCGTGATCGGCTGACCGAGATGGCGCCAGTCTTTGTCAAACAGAAGCACATGTTGGGCGAGGACTTTTCGATGCTCGATGTGGCCATCGCGCCGCTCCTCTGGCGGCTCGACCATTACGGTATCGAGTTGCCGAGAACTGCTGCACCGCTTATGAAGTACGGCGAACGAATCTTCAGCCGGCAGGGCTTTATCGACGCGCTCACGCCGTCGGAAAAGGCCATGCGCAAGTAGCGCACAGCCTTGTCGCATTTGGCGGCAGCGCCGGCCTGGTACGGCCTGTCGCCCTTCTCCGGGGAGTCCATGGAACTGCCGTCGACCAAGCCCTATCTGATTCGGGCCATTCACCAGTGGTGTTGCGACAACGGCTTCACGCCGTACTTGGCGGTGGTCGTCGATTCGCGCACGCGCGTCCCGCCCGAACATGTTCGAGATGGACAGATCGTCCTCAATATCGGCTATGAAGCGACGGCTCACCTCAGCCTGAGCAACGACGGGATCAGCTTTCAGGCCAGGTTTGGCGGAATGGCGCGCGAGATCGCCATTCCGGTCGGTAACGTGGCGGCAATCTACGCGCGCGAAAACGGTGCCGGGATGGCGTTCGAGCCGGAGCTTGCGACGGCTGGAGAAGCTACTGGGGAGACTGCCGCCGAGAGCCACTCGGCGACCGAGGAACCCGACCCGACGACGCCATCGCCGTCGGCTGGCCGCCCGCGGCTACAGCGCGTCAAGTGATCTACCATCGGACTCGGAGCAGGGCAACCCGAGTCCCGCTGGCGAACAGAACACGAGCCCGGCTGGTGCGCGCGCGCTGTCGCCACTGTTGCGTCCAAGGCGACCGCTGCCGGATGCTACAGTTGATCGACGGAAGCGCACGTGAGCTGATCCTGATCCTGCTGCTGCCGGTACTCAGCCGAGCGGGCGTGTGCTGCGAGGCCTTCGCCGTAGGCAAGCGTTGCTGCGATCTCACCCAGGGCGTGTGCACCACTGCCGGAAACGCGGATCAGGCTGCTTCGCTTCTGAAAATCGTAGACCCCCAGGGGCGAAGAAAAGCGTGCGCTGCCCGAGGTGGGTAGGACGTGGTTGGGGCCGGCGCAGTAGTCACCGAGTGATTCTGAGGTGAACGGGCCAAGAAAGATCGCCCCAGCATGGCGAATGTGGGTTAGCCAGTCTTCCGCGTTGGCGAGGGCGAGCTCAAGATGTTCGGGGGCTATCCGGTTGGCGATCCGGCAGGCCTCGGCAAGGTCGCGAACGAGAATCAGGGCACCTCGATTTTCCAGCGCCGACCGGATGATCTGCCGGCGCGGCATGCTCGGGAGCAGCCGCGCGAGTGCCTCAGCGACTTGGTCGAGGTGCTCGGCGTTCGGCGAAATGAGAATGGGCTGCGCCAGCTCGTCGTGTTCCGCTTGCGAAAAAAGATCCATGGCGAGCCAGTCTGGACTGGCAAGGCCGTCAGAAATGATCAGGATCTCCGACGGTCCGGCGAGCATGTCAATGCCGACGATGCCGAAGACGCGGCGTTTGGCCGCGGCGACGTAGGCGTTGCCCGGGCCAACGATCTTGTCTACCTTGGGAACGGTTTGCGTGCCGTAGGCGAGTGCGGCGACCGCTTGCGCGCCGCCGATCGTGAACACGCGGTCTACGCCGGCGAGGGCCGCCGCCGCGAGCACCATCGGATTGCGTTCGCCAGCCGGTGTTGGAACAACCATGATGAGTTCCTCGACCCCGGCGACGCGCGCCGGGATTGCGTTCATCAGCACCGACGACGGATATGACGCCTTACCGCCCGGCACATAGAGTCCGACACGTTCGAGCGGGGTGACTTTCTGGCCGAGCAAGGTACCGCGCAGCGGCCCTTCCTCCTCCTCATAGTGCCAACTCTGCAGCGGTTGGCGCAGATGGTAGCTCCGTATCCGTTCGGCGGCTGCCGTGAGCGCAGTCCGCTGCTTCTCGGGTAGTCTTGCCAGCGCCTGCTGCATCTCGTCTGGAGCAAGTTCGAGTTCACCTGCCGAGTGGACCGCGATGCGGTCGAAGCGGGCGGTGTACTCGATCAGTGCAGCATCGCCTCGTTGCCTGACGTCGGCCAGGATGGCTGTAACCGTTGCCTCGACCGCGTCGTCCTGAGCCGATTCAAAGGCGAGCAGCGTCTCGATACGTGCCGCAAAATCCGCATCGGCGGTCGTCAAGCGCTTGATTGCGATCATTGTTTGACCACGCTGGCGAGTGCGGCGAGAATCGGCATCAAGCGTTCCCGCTTGATCTTCAGCGCCGCCTGGTTGACGATCAGGCGCGAGGAGATATCCATGATATGTTCGACAGCGACAAGATTGTTTGCCTTGAGCGTGCTTCCGGTCGACACCAGGTCGACGATGGCATCGGCAAGGCCGGCAAGCGGCGCCAATTCCATCGACCCGTAGAGCTTGATCAGGTCGACATGGACGCCTTTGGCGGCAAAATGTTCACGCGCGATATTGACATACTTGCTTGCCACCCTGAGGCGGGCACCTTGGCGAACTGCCGTCTGGTAGTCGAAACCAAGCGATGCGGCGACCATCATTCGGCAGCAGGCGATGCGCAGATCGATCGGCTGGTAAAGGCCTTCGCTGCCGTGCTCGAGCAGGATGTCGCGGCCGGCGACGCCGAGATCGGCCGCGCCGTATTGGACGTAGGTTGGCGCATCGCTCGCCCGGACGATGACTACGCGTACGTCAGCAACGTTGGTCGGGATGATCAGGCGGCGCGAAGTCTCCGGATCCTCGTGCGGAACGATGCCGGCGCTGGCCAGCAGGGGGAGCGTTTCGGCGAAGATGCGCCCCTTCGAGAGGGCAATGGTGATCCCATTCACGACATCGTTCCGGACGGAAAACCGATATTCTAGCGTAAGCGACCGTCGCTTCGTGCCGGGCAGCAGGCGGGAGAGGCCAGCGGCTGGCCGCCGCGTTGCGGCTTTTGTGCATGCAAAGCAGCCGGTTCCGCTGACAAATAGCGTATGATTCGGCCGCAGCAAGATCAGCCGGGCCATTTCAGCCAATAAAGGCAACAAGCGTGCTCGACGACCCGTCGAGTGAGGGAATGCGGCGAAATGCGGCGGCCCTGGACGGCAGACCGTTTACCGCCGGCTGCGCATAGGGGAAAGGAGGGATTTTCGATGGAACAAGCCACACTGTATTTCAACCTTGTTTTAATTCTGGTTTTCGTCGCCGGCAACGCGTTTTTCGTCGGTTCGGAGATTGCCATTTCGTCAGCCCGGCGCAGCCGGATTCGACAACTCGCCGAGGACGGCGACAAGCGCGCAGCACGCGTCGAAATGTTGCACAACGAACCCGAACGCTTCTATTCGGTGACGCAGGTGGGCATTACCCTGGTCTCGCTCGGTCTCGGTGCGGTTGGCATGGAAACGATCAGTAATCTGACCGATTCGAGCTTCGTCAAGCTGTTTTCGCTGTTCGGCAATAGCGAAGCGCTGATCAAGGCGGCGCATACGGTGTCGTACGTCTTCGCTTTCGTCGTCATCTCCTTCCTGCATGTCGTTGCCGGCGAACTCGCGCCGAAGGTGCTGGCTTTTCACAAGGCCGAACAACTGAGCATGGCGGTCGGCTGGAGCATCAACATCCTTTATCTGACTTTCCGGCCACTGATCTACGTCATGAAGCTGTCATCGAATGCACTGCTCTGGGTTTTCGGGCAACGCGATCTCGGCGGCGGGCACGGCGAAAGCCACTTCACGATGTCGGTCGAAGAGATTCGCATGATCCTCTCGGCCAGCGAGAAGGACGGCACGCTGGCCCGCGAGGAAACCGAAATGATCCGCGGTGTCTTCAAGCTGGACGAACATACCGTGCGCGAGGCGATGATTCCGCGTACCGAGATTCGGGCGCTGGCGCAGGAAGAGACGCTGGCTACCGCGCTGCGCTACTTCCGTGACATGCCACACGCGCGCTTCCCGGTTTACGACAAGAGCCTGGACCGGATCACCGGGGTGGTCGCGATCAAGGAACTGCTCACCGTGATGGCTGAAAGCAGCGGCGAGACGCTCGAGGACGTCAGCCGCAAGCCGGTCAGCGACTTCGCTCAGGCGCCGTACATCGTGCCCAACAGCAAACTGCTGAGCGACCTCTTGAAGGACTTCAAGCGCACACGCCAGCAGATGGCGGTCGTCATCGACGAGTATGGCGGGACGGAAGGCATCATCACGCTGGAAGACATTCTGGAAGAGATCGTCGGCGAATACGAGGATGAGTTCACCCGGCAGGCCCGGCGTGTCAAGAAACTCGTTGGCAGCCAGTACGAGATCGACGCCTCGATGCGCGTTTCCGACCTTGAAACCTTGCTCGACTTCCCGTTCCCGAAAGACGACGACTACGTTACGCTGGCCGGCCTCTTCTACAAAAAACTGGGCAGCGTGCCGCGTGTTGGCGATTCCGTGATGCTTGAGGGCGCCCGGTTGACCGTGATCGAGATGGACAACCACCGGATCACGCTGTTGAAATTCGAGGACACCGCGATCGGCGATGACGGCGTCGTTCGCCTGGTAGACAATTCTTCAGCCGCCGATCCAGCAGCGCTGACACCTGCGCCACAGTCGGCCGAGGGAGCCGCGCCGTCGGCCGCCGGGAATTCCGCAGCCTCGGGCGATGCGCCGCAGGCGGAGCCCCAGCGGTGAGTGAGCTTAGCTTCCGCCGCCGTGCTCCGGCCTGAGGGCTGTGCCCCTCAGGCTGACGCCGGTTTGTTCTAGCGGACGCAGTCGACAGAGTAGACTGGTTTGCCGGCGACCATCGCCTTGACGAGCCCGTGCACATCCGTCTCGAAACCGGGGAAACGTTCGTTGAAGTCGCGCGCGAACTGTAGATAGCGGACAATCGTCGCATTGAAGCGCTCGCCCGGGATGAGCAGTGGAATGCCGGGCGGGTAGGGCGTGAGCAACGTGCTGGTAATGCGCCCCTCGAGGTCGTCGATCGGCACGCGGTCGATTTCGCGATGCGCCATGCGGGAAAAGGCATCGGTTGGTTTCATCGCCGGTTCCATGTCCGACAGGTACATGCGTGTGGTCAGGTGCGCGACATCGTTGGCGGCGTAGATGCCATGAATCTGTCGGCACAGATCCTTCAGGCCATACGCCTCATAACGCGGGTTCTTGGCGAGAAACTCCGGCATCACTTTCCACAGCGGCAGATTCTGGTCGTAGCCGTCCTTGAACTGCTGCAACTCGGTGACCATCGTATTCCAGCGACCTTTCGTGATGCCGATGGTGAACATGATGAAGAACGAGTAGAGCCCACATTTCTCGACGATGATTCCGTGTTCGGCCAGATATTTGGTGACGATCGCAGCGGGGATGCCGGATTCGGCAAACTCGCCGTCCACGTCCAGACCGGGGGTGATGATCGTTGCCTTGATCGGATCGAGCATGTTGAAGCCTTCGGCGAGCATGCCGAAGCCATGCCAGCGTTCGCCCGGCTTCAGGATCCAGGCGGCGCGGTCCTCAATTCCTTCGCTTGGGGCCTCATCCGGACCCCACACCTTGAACCACCAATCGGCACCCCATTCGCCGGCGACCTTGCGCATCGTGCTGCGGAAGTTGAGGGCCTCGGCAATCGACTCCTCGACCAGCGCCGTGCCGGCCGGCGCTTCCATCATCGCCGCCGCCACGTCGCAGGAGGCGATGATCGCGTACTGCGGCGAGGTCGACGTGTGCATCAGGTAGGCCTCATTGAAGACATCGCGATCAAGTCGCCGCCCCTCAGAATCCTGCACCAGGATTTGCGAGGCTTGCGACAGGCCGGCTAGCAGCTTGTGAGTGGATTGCGTCGAGAAGATCATCGCATCCTTGCAGCGCCGGCGGTCGGCGCCGATGGCGTGGTAGTCGCCGTAGAAATCGTGGAAAGCGGCGTGTGGCAACCACGCTTCATCGAAATGCAGGGTATCGATGGCACCGTCGAGCATTTCCTTGATCTCTTCGACGTTATACAGGATGCCGTCATAAGTGCTCTGGGTGATCGTGAGCACGCGCGGTTTCGCCTTGACTGCGCGGGCAAAGGGGTGCGCCTCGATCTTCTTCTGAATGTTCTCCCAACGGAACTCGTCCTTCGGAATTGGTCCGATGATGCCGTAATGGTTGCGCGTCGGCATCAGGAAGACGGGAACTGCGCCCGTCATGATGATCGAATGAAGGACGGACTTGTGGCAGTTGCGATCGACGATGACCACATCGCCCGGGGCGACTGTCGAGTGCCAGACGATCTTGTTGGACGTGGACGTGCCGTTAGTGACGAAGAAAAGATGATCGGCGTTGAAGATGCGTGCTGCATTGCGCTCGGAGGCGGCGACCGGCCCGGTGTGATCGAGCAGTTGGCCGAGCTCTTCGACCGCGTTGCAGACATCGGCGCGCAACATGTTCTCGCCAAAAAACTGATGAAACATTCGACCGACCGGGCTCTTCAGGAAAGCAACGCCACCCGAGTGTCCTGGGCAATGCCAGGAGTATGACCCGTCTTCGGCATAGTGGGTGAGGGCACGGAAGAAGGGTGGCGCGAGACTTTCGAGATAGGCGCGCGCTTCGCGCACGACGTAGCGGCCGATGAACTCCGGCGTATCCTCGAACATGTGGATGAAGCCATGCAACTCGCGCAGCACGTCGTTCGGGATGTGGCGCGAGGTTCTCGTCTCGCCGTAGAGGAAGATCGGAATGTCCTCGTTTCTGCAGCGTATTTCCTTGACAAAGGCGCGCAGGCCGGCAACCGTTGCATCCGCTTTGCCGTTCCGGAAGTCCTCGTCGTCGATCGACAGAATGAACGCCGAGGCGCGGCTTTGCTGCTGGGCAAAGGAGGTAAGGTCACCGTAGCTGGTCAGGCCGAAGACCTCGAAACCTTTTTTCTCGATCGCTTTGGCCAGAGCCCGGATGCCGAGACCGCCGGTGTTCTCCGAGCGGTAGTCCTTGTCGATGACGATGACCGGGAAGTTGAAGTGCATGAGCAATCCAGTCGCGACGATGAACGATGGCAAGCGAGACGGTGGCTACCGCCCGCCGCTTACATCTTGGGTAAGGTGACTCCCAGCTGACCTTGGTACTTGCCACCACGGTCCCGGTACGATGTTTCACACTCCTCATCGGACTCGAAGAAAAGAACCTGGGCAATACCCTCGTTAGCGTATATCTTCGCCGGCAGGGGCGTCGTATTCGAGAACTCGAGCGTCACATGGCCTTCCCATTCGGGCTCGAACGGCGTGACGTTGACAATGATTCCACAGCGGGCATAGGTACTCTTGCCCAGGCAAACGGTCAGCACTTTGCGCGGGATGCGAAAGTATTCGACAGTTCGCGCCAGGGCAAACGAGTTTGGCGGAATGATGCAGAAGTCGTTACGGACTTCGACGAACGAGTTGGGGTCGAAGGCCTTGGGGTCCACGATCGTCGAGTTGAGATTCGTAAACAACTTGAATTCGTCTGAGCAGCGGATGTCGTAGCCGTAGCTCGAAGTGCCGTAGGAGACGATACGGCGGCCCTCTATTTCGCGCACCTGCCGTGGCTCGAAGGGTTCGATCATGCCGTACTCTGCCGCCATGCGGCGGATCCACTTATCCGACTTGATGGACATCGCTGGTCACCCGGGCACCGATAAAGCTCAGGGGCTCATTCTACGGTGTCCGGACAACAGAAGGAACAGCTAACCGCGAACACCAGGGCAATTGCATGAATGCCAATGTCGTTGACCCTCTGGAATAGTGGTTTACCGTCAATGAGTTAGGAAAGGGGGCTGTTCACAGCCCTATGATTTGTGTAGTTTTCTGTCTTTTTGGGGTAGGCCATGAAGGCAGAAAATTCGGTTCGGCTGCTAGACGTGTGGGTTGGGGTGCGCGATCCAAGACAAGCAACAAAGGTTGAGCACGAGCTGGTGGAATTGCTCGTAATGGCGGTGTGCGCGGTGCTGTCTGGCGCGGACACGTTCGTGGCGATCGAGGAGTGGGCGAAAGAGAAAGTTGACTGGCTACGCAACTACCTGAAACTTAGGTCGGGTATCCCGTGTCATGACACCTTCGGCAGGGTCTTCGCAGCGATCGCCCCGGACGAATTTAGCGCGGCGTTCTTGCGCTGGGTAGGCCAAGTCGTGCCGTCGTTGGCCCAAGGGGAAGTCGTCGCGATCGATGGGAAGACGAGCCGGCGATCGGGGAAAGTGGATGCCACGCCGTTGCATCTGGTCAGCGCGTTTGCCGCGCAAGCGGGGTTGGTCTTGGGGCAGCGTGCGACCGCAGCCAAGTCGAACGAGAAGACGGCGATTCCCGAGCTGTTGGCAACCTTGGCGCTGGAAGGTTGCATCGTCACGATCGATGCCATGGGCACTCAGCCCAGCATTGCACAAGCGATTCGCGATCGGGGTGCCGACTATATCCTACCGATCAAAGACAATCAGCCCACGCTGGCTGAATCAATGCAGGACTTTCTCGAGGCCTTCCAAGCCGCCCCAGGCAAGACGCCGCATCAGTTTCACGAAGCCGTCGAGAAAGACCACGGCCGCTTCGAAGTCCGCCGCTGCCATGTCTTCGACCAACTCGACTGCCTGCACGCCCCGCAGCGCTGGCCGGACCTCAAGGCATTCGCCATCGTCACCACAGAGCGGACGATCAAGGGAAAAACCTCCACTGAACGTCGCCTCTACGTGACCAGCCTTGCACCCGACGCGCAGCGCATCAATGAAGCCATCCGCATGCACTGGCGCGTCGAGAACAGCCTGCATTGGTGCATGGATGTCGTCTTTTCCGACGATCAAATGCGCGCCCGCACCGATCACGCCGCCCACAATCTCTCCGTGTTGCGCCAGTTCGTCTTGAACCTGCTGCGCCTTGCACCTGTACGGCGCAAGGGCGGCCTCAAGGTTCAGCGCCTTATCGCAGCAACCTCCGATACCTTCCGTGCTGAACTCCTCGGCTTGACATGAGATTCATGCAATTGCCCTGCCGCGAACACCTGGTGCTCGCGGCACCGTCCTCAGGTGTTCTGCACGATGATGTTGGGAAATTTTGCGCTCATGTCGCGCGCGCGCTCGGCAACCTTGATCGCCAACCGGCGGGCGATCGCCCGGTAAATCTCTGCTGCACGCGAGGCGGGTGCGCTGACCACCGTCGGCTGCCCGGCGTCGGTCATCTCGCGAATGCCGATCTCGAGCGGCAAGGCGCCGAGCAGTTCGCTGCCGTAGTCCCGACAAATCTGCTCGCCGCCACCTTGACCGAAGATGTGTTCTTCATGACCGCATTGTGAGCAGATGTGCAGCGTCATGTTCTCGACCAGGCCGAGGATCGGGATGCCCACCTTCTCGAACATCTTGAGCCCCTTGCGGGCGTCGATCAAGGCAATGTCCTGCGGCGTGGTGACGATCACCGCACCAGTTACCGGGACCTTCTGCGCTAGCGTCAACTGCGTGTCGCCCGTACCCGGCGGCATGTCGACGATCAGGTAGTCTACATCGTGCCAGTTCGTCTGCTTGAGCAACTGCTCGAGCGCCTGCGTCACCATCGGTCCGCGCCAGACCATCGGCGAGTCGACATCGATCATGAAGCCGATCGACATCGCTTGCAGGCCGTGCGCGAGCAGCGGCTCGATCGATGCGCCGTCCGGCGACTCGGGCTTCTGTCCGGCAAGTCCGAGCATCTGCGGCTGCGATGGACCGTAGATGTCGGCGTCGAGCAAGCCCACGACGGCACCTTCCTGGGCCAACGCCAGCGCCAGATTCACCGCCGTGGTGCTTTTTCCGACACCGCCCTTGCCAGAGGCGACGGCAATGATGTTCTTCACGCCGGGCAGAGGCTTAAGGCCGCGCTGCACTGTGTGCGCAACGATCTTGCTGGTCACGCCGACGCTGACGTTGTCGACGCCAGGAATCGCTTTGAGTGCGCTCACCACCGTGCGTCGGATGTGGTCGAACTGGCTCTTGGCCGGATAGCCCAGTTCGATGTCGAGCGATACGTCCGCGCCCTCGACCTTGAGGTTCCGCGCCGAGCGGGTCGACACATAATCCTTCCCGGTGTTCGGGTCGGTTACTTTCTTCAGCGCGGCCAATGCGGATTCAGTGCTTACAGCCATCAGTCAAAGCTCCCCAATGTAGATACCCGAGTGTTCCACTATAGTTTACCCGAAAGATCGGTAAAACGCACGCCGTTCGCGGTCGAGCGCCGGGTGTCCAGCAAGCTGTCGGTCGCCTGCACGGACGGTCAGGAATCGCAGCCCTCGGCGCCTCCTCGGGAGTCGGCAAACGTGCGCGCATCCCGCCGGCGCAGCAGATGGTCCTAAAGGTGTGGCCGATGGCGCCGATTACGAACTGATGGGGCGATAGACGACAAGGCGACGAGAGGTGCTTGCAAAGTTGACAGCGGCAGCGTGGACGAAGCGTGGCGGCATCGTGTTGCCTGTCGTCGGCGCCGGCTCCGTCGCTGGGTGCGTGGCGAGCGGAGACTACTTCGCTGTGCCCGCCCGTGCGGGCAGGGTGATTGTCCCGGGCAGAACGCTGGGCTGCGCGCTCATGAAACAAAAGGACGGGGTTCGGACCGTTCGTCGGGTCTTTGCCAGGACTCCGCTGCAAAAAAAGTTGACGACGCGCTCCTGCGACCCCTCCGACGACACACCTGCTGTGCTGCCGAAGCGCGTCCCGAGGCGGAATGAGCAGTCGGTTCGTGCCCGTTGCAACGGTGACAACACGTGTCGGCCGTGGTCCCAGCCGCCGCCGCTGACCGCCAACGGAGAGTGCCTTGGCAAGGACGATCAAGGCGCGCAGCGGCGTTTCGGGGCCGCCTGCCGGAAATGGAGAAGGCATGCGCGTACCTGCCCATTGCGCACTACGCAACGTGAGGCCGAGGAGGGAATGCGCGATGGATCGGCGTCGGTCTACGCCAGGCGACGGGATTGGGGTCTCTTCCGAGTTAGCGAGCAGACGGCGGTCTGCAATGAACGTTGGTCACGTCCGCTGGCTTGCCGCGTGCATGACGCGACCGTGGCGGTTGGATTAACATGACGGAACTGGGCGGCCCATGGCCCATCTCCCGAGGAAGACGAAAATGTCCGAATTATTGAAGAATATTGACGCGCGCACCAAGCTGGCCGGGACCAACAAGCTGGAGATTCTGCTCTTTTCGCTCGGCACCGATACCCGCACCGGGCGGCGCGAGACCTTCGGGATCAATGTGTTCAAGGTACGCGAGGTGATGCGCACGCCGCCGATTACGGCAGCGCCGGAGATGCCAGCCTCGGTCGTCGGCATGGTCAGTCTGCGTGGTGTTCTGGTGCCAGTGGTCGATCTTGCCCGCTACGCCGGCGTCGAGTGCGAGGTGGCGCGGGGAATCATGATCGTCACCGAATACGCCGGGCACACACAGGGCTTTCTCGTCGAAGCGGTCGATACGATTCTGCGCCTTGACTGGAGCCAGATGCGGGTTCCGCCGGCGATGCTTCTGGCCGAAATGGGTGGCCTGGTGACGGCAGTCACCGAACTTGCCGACGGCCGGCTGGTGATGATGATGGACGTCGAGAAAATCCTCTCGGAAACGACGAGTTACGATGACGAAATCGTCTATCGGAACATCAAGCCGCTGGAGCATCCCGAGCTGACAGTGTTTTTTGCCGACGATTCGTCGGTGGCGCGGCGTCAGATCGAGCGGACGCTGCAGGCGATGGGGGTGAAGTATGTTGCCACGATCAACGGTCGTGAGGCCTGGGATGAGCTGGAAAAAATGGCTGCGTATGCGACATCGTCGGGTCAGCAGGTGGCGGATCTGGTCAGTCTCGTGCTGACCGATATCGAGATGCCGGAAATGGACGGGTACATTCTGACCAAGAAGATCAAGTCCGATCCCCGCTTTGCCGACGTGCCGGTGATCATGCACTCGTCCTTGTCGGGCATGTCGAATCAGCAACTCGGCAAGTCGGTCGGTGTTGATGAGTACGTGCCCAAGTTTGAGCCACAGCGGCTGTCGGAGACGTTGACCCGTCGCTTGTTGAACGTGGCACATCCGGTCGTCTGAGGCGCCAGGGCAAGAGACCTTTTGGGAGCGATACGATGGATCTGGTAGAACGGAAGAGCTTGCTCGAAGGCGTAGACGCGAGAACCCGGCTGGCCGGCTCGAACAAGATGGAAATCCTCCTCTTTTCGCTCGGTACGCGCGAGACCTTCGGGATAAACGTGTTCAAGGTGCGCGAGGTTGGGCGGACGCCGCACATCACCAAGACGCCGAACATGCCGCGTGGCGTCGAGGGATTGATTTCCTTGCGCGGCAACGTGATTCCGGTCCTCTCGCTGATCTCGTTTCTCGAACATCGGGGAGAGGCGGTCGATTCGGGCAAGACGATGATGGTCGCCGAATACTCGAAGCGGACGCTGGGTTTCCTGGTTCACGAAGTCGATCGGATCATCCGCGTCGACTGGGAAAGGGTGAAGGCGCCGGAAAGCGTTTTGTCGACCAATCAGGGTCTGATCACCGCCATCACGGAACTGGAAGACGGCAAACTGGTATCGATTCTCGATGTCGAGCAGATCCTGGCCAATGCCTTCGGCGAAGCGATCATCATCGACATTCCACCAGCGAACGTCGGCGAGGATGTTGGCGTCTTCTTTGCCGATGACTCGATCGTCGCGCGCCGGAAGATCGTCGAAGTGCTCGACAAGCTCGGCGTCAAACACAAGCACGCAACCAATGGTGCCGAAGCTTTGGCGCGGCTGCAGGGAATCGCGGCCCATGCGGCCCAGAACGGGCGGAGCGTACGCGATGAAATCCGCCTGATTCTGGTGGACGCCGAAATGCCTGAGATGGATGGTTACGTGTTGACCAAGCACCTCAAGAGCGATGCGCGTTTTTCCGGCGTTCCGGTGGTCATGCATTCGTCGCTTTCATCCGAAGCCAACCGGGCCATGGGCAAGACCGTCGGGGTGGATGCCTACGTTGCCAAATTCGACGCCGAAGTTCTTGCCGATACGTTGCGTCCATTGCTCGAACGCTAGACAACAGGAGTAAGGAATGGCTGATCCAAAATTGAAGATCCTTGTCGTGGACGACTTCTCGACGATGCGGCGAATCGTCAGGAATCTCCTGAAGGAACTTGGGTTCTCCAACGTTGATGAAGCGGAAGATGGGGCGATCGCCCTGCAAAAACTGCAGAACGGTACCTTCGAGTTTGTCGTGACCGACTGGAACATGCCCAACATGGACGGACTGCAGCTTCTTCAGGCGGTGCGCGGATCGCCGACGCTCAAGCACTTGCCGGTTCTGATGATTACCGCAGAGGCGAAGAAGGAGAACATCATTGCAGCCGCACAAGCGGGGGCGAGCGGCTACATCGTCAAACCGTTTACAGCGGCGACTCTGTCCGAGAAGCTGCAGAAGATTTTCGACAAGATGGGTGGCTGAGATGAGTGACGCCAACGTGACCGGGGACTCGAAGGAACTGGAAGATCTGTTCGACAGCATTGCCTATGGAAGTGCCGCGCCGGCGGTAGCCAGCCCACCCGCGCGCAAGCCGTCGCTACTGGATCAGTTGCATGAGGGGAATGCCGGAGCCGACGACAACGAAGAACTGCAAGCCTTGTTTGACTCGCTGGTCGATGGCCGGGGGTCGGCTGAGGGACTTGCCGATCAGCAAGCGGCGCCGGTTGGGGACGAGGAATGGCAGGGGCAGGGGAAAGTGTTTCGACGCGTGGGTCAGATGGCCAGGCAGTTGCATGACACGCTGCGCGAGCTCGGTTACCACGAGTTGATCGAAAGCACGGTCGCCGCCATCCCCGATACGCGTGACAGGTTGTCGTACGTGGCCAATCTGACCGAGCAGGCCGCCTGCCGCGTGCTCAATGCGACCGATATCGCAAATCCCTTGTTGGAAGAGCTTGACGCGCGCGCGACGGCACTCGCCGGTGAGTGGGATGCCGTGTTTGCCAACCGGATCGGGGTCGATCAGTTCAAGGCGTTGGCCGAAGACACGCGTCGTTTCTTGAAGACCGGTTTGCCCGAAAAGACCGGTGCGACCAAAGCGCAACTGCTCGAGATCATGATGGCACAGGATTTTCAGGATCTCACCGGGCAGGTCATCAAGAAGATCATTTCGGTTGCGCAGGAGCTCGAAACACAACTCATGGACGTGCTGATCGAGACGATGCCGGGGGAACGGCGCACTGAGTCGGTAATGGGTCTGCTGAACGGACCAGTGATCAACGCGGAAGGGTGCAGCGATGCCGTCGCAAGCCAGCAGCAAGTCGATGATTTGCTCGACAGCCTGGGCTTTTAGGAGAGCAAGATGAGTGACTTTGCCGGGATGGAAGACCTGTTGCGGGACTTTCTGCAGGAGGCGGGCGATCTGCTGTCCGACGTCGACAACAAGCTGGTCGAACTTGAGCGCAGCCCTGCCGATCGCCAACTGCTGAACGACATCTTTCGCGGTTTTCACACCATCAAGGGCGGTGCCGGGTTCCTCAATGCGGTCGAACTGGTGAAGCTCTGTCACCTGACCGAGAATCTTTTCGACAAACTGAGAAACGCCGAGATGGTTCTGACACCGAGCCTGATGGATATCATCATGGCGGCGACGCAGGGCGTGCGACAGATGTTTGCCGAGATTGGCCAGGGAGTACAGCCGCGCTCGGCCGAGGCCGAGATCCTTGCTGCTCTACGCAGTGTGCTTGACGGACAAGCGCCGGGCAAGCCAGCGGAGACGCCTGAGACGCCCGCGCGGCCTTCCAAACCGGAGACGCTGGTCACCAGTCCGCCCGCTGGCGGCGCTCAGGGTGGCCCCGACTGGCACGCTCTGCATGCGGCTGTTTCAGGAAGTCAGGTATCGCGGGCCACCTCGCTGACCGCCGTCAGCCCTGCTGGCGCACCCGTCGCCGCGCCAGCAACGCCGGCAGTGCCGGCGCCGAACGTCGAGAGCGGGGAGATGCGGCCGCATTTCCCACCCGAGGGACGCCGCGCAACGGACAAACCCGGTGCCGTCGCGAGCGGTGCGGTCTCCGGGCGGCGGGCTGACGAAAGGGCGGCCAATCGCGAGACAACGATCCGCGTAGACACCGCGCGCCTCGACCAGGTGCTCAACCTGTCGGGCGAAATCGGTCTGACCAAGAACCGGCTGACCAGCTTGCGCGCCGACATTCTTGCCGGGCGAAGCGACAGCGAGACTTTGCAGGCACTTGACCAGGCGGTGAGTCAACTCGACCTGCTGGTCTCCGACCTGCAAAACTCGGTGATGAAGACCCGCATGCAGCCGATTGGCCGGCTGTTCCAGAAGTACCCACGGATTGCGCGCGATCTGGCGCGGCAGTTGGGCAAGGATGTCGAACTCGCGTTGCTCGGCGAAGAGACCGAGGTCGACAAGACGATGATCGAAGACCTTGCCGATCCGCTGATACACCTCATCCGGAATGCCGTCGATCACGGCGTCGAGGCACCGGACGAACGCGTGCTGGCGGGTAAACCGGAGAAAAGTGTCGTTCGGCTGGAAGCACGCCAGGAGGGCGACCACATCGTTCTGATCGTCGCCGACGACGGGCGTGGCATGAGTGCCGAGCGTATCCGGGCGAAAGCGATCGAAAAGAACATCATTTCGGAGGAAGAAGCGAATACTCTGGATGACCGCCAGAGCCTCAATCTGATCTTCCTGCCCGGCTTTTCGACGATGTCGCAGGCGTCGGCGGTGTCCGGACGCGGTGTCGGGATGGATGTTGTCAAGACCAACATCCAGAAGCTGAACGGCTCGATCGAAATTCGCTCCGAACCCGGGAAAGGTTCGGTCTTCATCATTTCGTTGCCGCTCACCTTGGCGATCCTGCCGGTCCTCCTCGTTCTTCTCGGCGAGCAGCCGTTCGCCCTGCCCTTGTCTATGGTCAGGGAGATTCTGCCGATCGACCATGCCGCAATGCAGGAGGTGGGCGGCAAAGAAACACTTGTTGTACGTGGGGAGATTCTGCCGGTCATCGCCCTGTCGCGCCTGCTCGGCTGGCCACAGGTTCAGCAGCCTGAGTATGGCGTCCTGATGCAGACCGCCGAACGCAGTTTCATCCTGGCAGTCGACAATTTTGCTGGCCGTGACGACGCCGTGATCAAGGCGCTCGACGATTTTCGCCCGCGCGGAGTGGCTGGCGTGACGACCCTGTCGAACGGCCAGATCGTCCTGATTCTGGACATGAAGGAGTTGTTGGCCGACCTTGCCTCAAACGCTGAACGCGACACTCGTGGCAGTCACGTCCGGGCGTTGGAGTTGTTCGCCTGAGCGGCTGAGCAAGCGATCGCCATCTGTCGGCTAAGACCCGGAGAACGAGCGAGCCTTTCGCGTTTGGTCGCGAGGCGTCAGCCGGCACGTGTAGCGCGCACCGCTGCGCGCTCGATGGGCTTGGTGCGACTGATTCGCCAACCGGTAAACCGGCCGTCGAGGGGGCTTCTGCCCCCTCTTTTCTCGTTCGTCGAGCGAAGAGTGTTGTTCTTCTGCCACTAAACGAGAAGCCACCTAAATAAAGCAGCATACCTTCCTATTTTTTATAGTTTTTTCCTATAATAGCCGCGAGTATGGTGAGAACTCGACATGGCTGAGGAAAGCGACTCCGAGAGAACTGAACCCGCATCGGCTCGACGCCTCGAACAAGCGCGCGAGGAGGGTCAGGTGCCGCGTTCGCACGAGGTCGGTGCGTTTCTCGTCCTGCTCGTTGCCGCGGCGGTGTTTTGGCTTGTCGGTCCCTGGCTGGTCCTGCGCGTGTCGGACATTTTTCGCCGCGGACTGCGGGTCGACGAGGGTATTGCGCGCGAACCACAGCAGATGCTGATGCGACTGGCCGAACTGTCGACCGATGCACTGTTCACCGTTTCTCCCTTGCTGATTGCCTTGATTCTTGCCGCGCTTCTGTCGCCATTCCTTGTCGGTCGCTGGAATTTCTCGCCGAAGGCCTTGCAACCCGACCTCTTCCGCCTCGACCCCCTGCAGGGCTTGAGCAGGCTGATCTCGTTCAGCGGTTTGGCCGAACTGATCAAGGCGGTGGCCAAGGCGCTCATCGTCGGAGGCGTTGCCGCCTGGATTCTGTGGAGCGAGCGCGGCGAACTGCTGGCGCTGTTTGCGCAGCCGAGCGAGAGCAGTCTGCCGAGCGCCGGCCACTTGCTCACCTTCAGCTTCCTGGTCATCGTTTTGGCAATGTTGCTCATCGTCGCGGTTGATGTGCCGTTCCAGATCTGGCAGTACCACGATAAGCTGAAGATGAGCCGGCAGGAGGTCAAGCAGGAAGGCAAGGAACTCGAAGGCAACCCGGAAATCAAGGGGCGCATCCGGCAGTTGCAGCGTGAAGCGGCGCGCAAGCGGATGATGGCCGCGGTTCCGTCGGCCGATGTGATCGTGACCAACCCGACGCACTACGCCGTCGCGCTCGCCTATAAGAGCGGCATGCGCGCGCCACGCGTGCTGGCCAAGGGGGCTGGTCAGGTCGCCGGGCGCATCCGCGAGATTGGTGCCGAGCATGGCGTGCCGATTGTCGAGGCGCCGCCACTGGCGCGTGCGCTGCATCGCCACTCGGACATCGACCAGGAAATTCCGACGCCCCTCTATGCGGCCGTTGCCGAGGTCTTGGCCTACGTCTATCAACTTGCCGAATGGCAGCGCACGGGCGGCCATCGGCCGCTGCCGCCGCAAACCATAGCCATCCCCGAGCCGCTGGTCGGCGAGGCCGCGAATGGCTAGTACGACGAGCGCCGTTCTGCAGGGTGTCTTTGTCCGGTTTGGCCAGCGCCAATTGGCCGGGCCCCTGTTGATCCTGCTGATCCTGGCCATGATGGTGCTGCCGCTGCCACCGCTGGTGCTTGATCTGTTCTTCACCTTCAACATCGCCATCTCGGTGATCGTCATGCTGGTTGCGATGAGCGTGATGAAGCCACTCGACTTTTCGGTCTTTCCGACCGTCCTGCTGATCACCACCTTGCTGCGTTTGTCGCTCAACGTGGCCTCGACGCGGGTTGTCCTCCTCGATGGACATACCGGTCCGGGTGCTGCAGGGCGCGTCATCGAAGCTTTCGGGCATTTTCTTGTCGGTGGCAACTACGCCGTTGGTTTCGTCGTCTTCATGATTCTCGTCATCATCAATTTCGTCGTCATTACCAAGGGCGCCGGCCGGGTTGCGGAGGTGGCCGCGCGGTTCACGCTCGATGCCATGCCCGGCAAGCAGATGGCGATCGACGCCGACCTCAACGCCGGTTTGATCGGCGAGGACGAGGCGCGCAAGCGGCGCGCGACGATTGCCCAGGAAGCCGACTTCTTCGGCTCGATGGACGGCGCTTCCAAGTTCGTTCGCGGCGACGCGGTGGCCGGTATTCTGATCATGCTGATCAACGTCATTGGTGGCCTTTTTGTCGGCGTCCTGCAACACAATCTGGATGTCGCGACTGCGGCGAGAACCTATACGCTGTTGACCATAGGCGACGGTCTGGTGGCACAGATCCCGGCACTGATCATCTCGATTGCCGCCGGCATGGTCGTGACGCGCGTTGGCGACGAGGAAGATGTGTCGCAGCAGTTCATTGGCCAGTTGTTCAACAACCCCAAACTGCTTTATCTGACCGCGGCGATCATCGGCTTTCTCGGTCTGATTCCTGGCATGCCGAATCTCGTCTTCCTGCTCATTGCCGCGGCTGCGGCCGCCGTTGCCTGGCGGATCGAGGCGCGCTCGCGCGCCGTTCAGCCGCTACCGGTCGTTGCTCCGCCGGTGGCGCCACGCGAGACGCACGAAGCAACCTGGGCCGACGTCACGCTGCTTGATGTGCTGGGTCTGGAGGTCGGCTATCGACTGATTCCGCTGGTCGACAAGTCGCAGGATGGCGAGCTGCTGCGACGCATACGTGGAATTCGCAAGAAATTCGCCCAGGAGGTTGGTTTCTTGGTTTCACCGGTGCATATCAGGGACAATCTCGAGTTGAAGCCGAACGCCTACAAGATCCTCCTCAAGGGAGTCGAAATCGGCGATGGTGAGGCCTTTCCGGGCAGTTTGCTGGCGATCAATCCCGGTCGGGTCGCTGGACAGGTGCCGGGCACGGCGACCAAGGATCCCGCCTTCGGCCTGCCTGCGGTCTGGATCGACAGCGCTTTGCGCGAGCAGGCGCAGGCCTACGGCTATACGGTGGTAGACGCCAGCACGGTAGTCGCCACCCATCTCAACCACCTGATTCTCTCGCACGCCGCCGAGCTGCTCGGGCGGCAGGAAGCGCAGGCGCTGCTCGATCATCTGGCCAAGGAAATGCCGAAGCTGGTCGAGGACGTGGTGCCCAAGATGATGCCGCTGGGTATCGTGCAAAAGGTTCTGCGCAACTTGCTTGACGAAGGGGTTGCCATTCGCGATATGCGCACGATCATCGAGACGCTGGCTGACCACGCGCCACGCTCGCAGGATGCGGAGGTGCTGACCGCGCAGGTGCGCCTGGCGCTCGGGCGGTCGATTGTGCAGGAGATATTCCCAGGCAGCAGCGAGATGCAAGTGATTGCCCTCGATCCACAACTGGAACGTATTCTTCTGCAGGCGTTTGCCGGAGGTGGCGACACTGCTGCCATCGAGCCTGGCCTGGCGGACACGCTGGTGCGCGAGTCGGTTCTTGCCGCACAGCGCCAGGAGGAGGCGGGATTGCCGCCGGTGCTGCTCGTACCCGGCGCCTTGCGTCCGCTGCTGTCGCGCTTTCTGCGCCGCAGCGCGGCGCAGCTCAAGGTTCTCGCCGATGGCGAAGTGCCTGAGAACCGAGTAATCAAAGTCACCTCTATCATTGGGGGGAGGGTATGAACGTCAGGAAATTTATCGCTGCGACGGCGCGTGACGCTTTACGCAAGGTCAAAGAAACGCTTGGACCCGACGCGATCATCCTGTCCAATCGAGGGATTCCCGGAGGTGTCGAAATCATGGCGGTCGCCGCGCGCGACATGGAGATGATGGTGGCGACACCTGAGCGCCCGACGCCAGTGCGTCGGCCGGAACCACCGGTGCGTCGGCCTGAACCGCCTGTCGTCGCACCTGGTGGGTCTGAAGCAGCGACACACGCGTCGGTCGCTGCAGCGCCCGCGTTGGGACGCTCCGCCGCGTCGCCGCCCAACAGCGCACATCCTGGTTCGCCGGTGCGGGCGCCGATGCTCGCCGCCCGGCCGCTGCCGGCGGACAGTCCCCGGCCGGAAGCTGCCAGCGTCGGCAGGGCGGAAGCGGATGTTGTGCCGGCCTCCGTGATGGACGAGATTCGTGCCTTGCGCAGGATCGTCGAGCAACACCTGGCGGGATTCGCCTACGGCGACCAGGCGCGCGCCGAGCCGGTAAAAACCGAAATGCTTCGCCAAATGCTCGACGCTGGATTCTCGCCGCAGTTCGCGCGCGAACTGCTTGCCGGGTTGCCGCGCGAGCTCGAGGCGGGCAGTGCTCTGGCCTGGGTGAAAGGGAGCGCCGACCAGTGCATGTTGACCATCGGCAGCGATACCGATGTGGTCGACCGGGGCGGCATCTATGCGCTGGTCGGACCGACGGGAGTTGGCAAGACGACGACGACCGCGAAGCTGGCCGCGCGTTGCGTCCTGCGCCATGGCGCGAGGAAACTGGCTCTCGTGACGACCGACGGCTATCGCATCGGCGCCCACGAGCAGTTGCGCATTTACGGCCGGATTCTCGGCGTGCCGGTGCACCTTGCGCGCGACGCACACGATCTCAGGGCGACATTGAGCGACTTGCAGCACACCCACATGGTGCTGATCGACACGATGGGCATGAGCCAGCGCGATCGCATGGTCAGCGAGCAGGTCGCGATGTTTGCCCAGGCCGACGTCAAGTCACTGCTGCTGCTCTCGGCAACCAGCCGGGGCGATACGCTCGACGACGTTGTCAGGGCGTATGCCGGTTTGCGTCTGGCGGGTTGCATCCTGACCAAAGTGGATGAGGCAGCAGGTCTTGCCTCGTCGCTCGACGTGATCATCCGCCATCGTCTGCGCATGTTCTATGTCTCGAACGGCCAGCGTGTGCCAGAGGACCTCCACTTGCCCAATCGCTCGTACTTGCTGCATCGCGCGTTCAAGGATCTGCCCGATGGCTCGCCGCATCATCTGGACGGCACCGAACCTGGCTTGCTGATGGCCAGCTCGGGTGCCTGGGCCGTGTCGGCAGGAGGCCGAGGTGGCTGAAAGGCGCGGCGATCAGGCGGCTGGCCTGCGCCGACTTTTCGCGGCGCGTCGATCGGTACAGTTCGTCAGCTTCGTTGCAGGCAGCGTCGGTGTTGGGCGGAGCACGCTGCTGGCCAACCTGGCGACCTGTCTGGCTCGGCGCGGTAAAGAGGTTCTGCTGGTCGACGAGAACTCGGGCGACGATTTGTTGGCCTACTTTGGCCGGCAGGCAAGTTGCGATCTGCTGCAGGCCATCGATGGCCAAAAGGCGATCGACGATGTGCTGGTCGGCGTTGCCCCAGGCGTGCGCGTCCTGCCGGCCGCGCTGCTGGTCAGGCAGCTTGCGCGGCTTGCTGCGGGTGAGCAGCAGCGTCTGATTGACTGCTTGCGGGCAATGACGCCCGCGGCCGATGTGGTCCTGATCGATACCTCGCTTGACCATCCGCTCGGTTTTTCGCCGCTCGGCCTGGCGACGCGTGAGACGATCATCGTCGTGTCGACCAGCGGCCAGTCGATCACCGAGGCGTATGCGCTCATCAAGCGAGTCAGTCTGGGCTACGCGCGACGTTCGTTTCGTATCCTGGTCACCAAGGCTCGGACGGCTGACGAAGCGCAGGCGATTCATGCGAACATGGCCCGCTTGACGCACAGCCGACGGATTGCCCAGATCGAGTACGCCGGGCATGTTCCAAACGACGAGCACTTGCGGCTTGCTGCCCGACTCTGCCAGCCGGTGACCGCACTGTTTCCCGAAGCTCCAGCAGCCAAGGCGTCCCACTGCCTCGCCGCATCGCTGCTCGATTGGCAGAACGACGACGAGGTGGCGGGCGGGATGGATGATTTTGTGCAACAATTGGTGCACTTGAGCCAACGCATCGATCCCATCGCCATCTACGCTTGATCTCCTGATCTGGAAGGGTATGTATAACGCCGCTGGTCAGCTCAGCCGGGATCAGTTGGTGGAGCGCTACGCTCCACTGGTGAAGCGCATCGCCAGCCACCTGATGGCTCGCCTGCCGGCCAGCGTGCAGGTGGATGATCTCATCCAGAATGGAATGCTCGGCTTGCTCGACGCGCTGGGTCGTTTTGAGCCGGGCATGGGAGCACAGTTCGAGGCCTATGCGGCACAGAGAATTCGCGGTGCGATGCTCGACGGACTGCGCGACAATGACTGGCTCCCGCGCAGCTTGCGGCGGGATTGCCGGCGGATCGAGGTGGCGATCGCGGATCTGGAGCAGGAGCACGGCCGTCCGCCGACGGAGAAAGAACTCGCGGATGCGCTCGGCATGCCTATCGGCGAGTATCAAAAGATGTTGCAGGATGCGCGCTGCCATCAGTTGGTCTACCTGGAAGACATGGTGGCCGAAAATGGTGAAGACTTCCTCGATCGACATCTGGTCGACGAAGGTTCCGATCCGTCGAAACTGTTTGAGGACGAAAGCCTTCGTCAGGCATTGGTACAGGCGATCGAGGGTCTGCCGGAACGCGAAAAACTGATGATGGGCCTCTACTATGAGCAAGACCTCAATCTGCGCGAAATTGGCGAAGTGATGGGCGTTTCCGAGTCGCGCGTCTGTCAGCTGCACAGTCAGGCGGTAATGCGCTTGCGGGCCCGCTTGTTCGCCAGCGGCGAGAAGAAGAAGGGCCGAGGGCGTGGATAGGATCAGCGCCCTCGGTCTGCTGACCGGGATTTTGGCGATTGTCGGCGGGCAGATTCTCGAAGGTGGGCACGTCGGGTCACTGTCGCAGCCGACGGCGATGCTGATCGTCGTTGGTGGCACCTTGGGTGCGGTCATGCTGCAGAGCCCTTACGCGACCTTCATGCGCGGCATGCGAATGGCGAAGTGGGTGTGGTATCCACCGGTGGTCAACTATCAGCAGTTGATCCAGCAAATCTCGAACTGGAGCCAGGTGTCGCGCCGGGAAGGCCTGCTCGCTCTCGATGCTGTGGTCCAGAGTCTGAAGGACGACTTCGCGCGCAAGGGCCTGCAACTGCTGGTTGATGGCGCCGAGCCCGAGCGCTTGCGCGAAGTACTCGAGGTCGAGATCAGCACCTACGAGCAGGAGATGAAGCTCTCGGCGCGCATCTGGGAGGCGGCGGGCGGTTACTCGCCGACGATCGGCATCCTTGGCGCGGTCATGGGTCTGATTCACGTGATGGAGAATCTTTCCGATCCGTCGAAGCTGGGGGCAGGGATCGCGGTCGCCTTCGTCGCGACGATCTACGGCGTCGGACTTGCCAACCTGGTCTACCTGCCCATGGCCAACAAGCTGAAGACGCACATCAGTCGCCTGATCGTACAGCGCGAGATGATCGTCGATGGTCTGGTCGGGATCGCCAACGGTGATAACCCGCGCATCATCGAAAGCCGACTGCGGGGCTACCTTTTTTAAGCGATGGCCCGGCGCAGAATTGACGACGAACACGACAACCACGAGCGCTGGCTTGTCTCGTACGCTGATTTCATTACCTTGCTCTTTGCCTTCTTCGTCGTGATGTACGCTCTTTCGTCCGTCAACGAGGGCAAGTACCGCATTCTCAGCGATTCCATGGTCAGCGCCTTTCGCAATCTTCCGGTCCAGGCAAGCGGGCAGGTGCCAACCATGCTGTCGCCGCCGGTGCCGAAATCGGGTGTGTTGACGGCCAAACCGCAGGAAGTAGCGCGCCAGAAGCAGCGCGAGAAAATGCGCAACATTGCCAAGGAGATCATGGAAGTGATGGCGCCGCTGGTCGAGCAGGGAAAGGTTCGGGTGCTCGAAACCAGCCGCGGGGTGAGCATCGAGATCAACGACAGCATTCTGTTCTCGCCTGGCCAGGCGCAAATCCAGGTACAGTTGGCGCGGGCTATGCAGTCGATTGCCGAGGTGCTGGTGTCGGCCGAGTTTCCAATCACCATCGAGGGCCATACGGATAACGTGCCGATCAAGAACGCGCAGTTTCCGTCCAACTGGGAGCTGTCGGCAGTACGCGCGACGACGGTGTTGCGGCTGTTCGCCGATGCCGGCATCGCTGCTGAGCGGCTGACGGCGATTGGTTATGCCGACACGCGGCCGGTCGAGCCGAATCTCCTGCCCGATGGTCGGGCGCGCAACCGGCGGGTGACGATCCTGATCGACTCGACGATCCCGGAGAAGGGAACGGAACTCGATTTTCCCGAGCGCAGCCCGCCATCGCCGGCGCCGCGCAGCGCAGGCGGCCCATCGGCGGTGATTCCGCGGTAGAAGGGGTTTCAGGCTCGATCAGCGATGCGGCCTCTGGCCGACGATGTGCTCTGTCCGTCCGGGCCGTAGAGGCCTGGCGGTGCTCCGGCACCGAGGATGCTCAGCGCCTCGGCGGTGTGCTGCAGATGCAGGCGGATCAGTTCACCGTTCATCTGGTTCAGATCGCGCGCTTCTTCGGTAAGCGAGCGCAGGCGGGTCCACGCGGCACAGGCTTTTGTCTCTGCGGGGTGTGCGGCAAACCATGCGGCCATGCCTTGCCGATCCGGCATGCGGCCGTCGGCCGCCAGCAGGCGGCTGCGTTGCTCGGCGAGTTGGGCAAGTTGGTTGCTCAGCCGACCCTTGTCCTGCAGCAGGTCGCTCATCTGGTCAACCTCTCCCTGGACGAGCAGTTCACGCTCGGTTCGCAGCAGCGCAACGAAGCGCTCTATCGCGAGGCACTCGTCATCCAGCGTTCGCCGCAGGTCGATCGTTGTCACGGGGTAGCGGCAGAATGACGATCAGGCACGCCTTTGCGTCGAGATCAATTCGGTTGCCGAGACGATCAGGCGGTCGGCAACCGCCGACGCATTGATCGTGAAGCGACCATCGGCGATGGCTTCCTTGATTTCGCCCACTCGTGTGACGTCAAACGACGGCGTTTCAGCCGACGATTGCAACTGGGCTGCCAGTCCACTCAGATGAACCTCGCTCGCGGCGCCGTCGGCCGGCCGGGTTCCGCCTGTTCGGTTGCGCGTCTCGCTGATGATGCTCGCGCTGCTTGTTGTGCGGTCAATTTTCACGCTCTTGCCCCTAGAAAGTTTGTGTTCAATGTCTTTATCGGCGGCCCGGGACCGAACTTTAACCTGATTTCGGCAGAATACGGGAACGCTGTCAATATCTTACTTCGACAATACCGCCGTTGCGCGCGATCCCGCTGACGATCTGGCCGGAACTTGTCCTGACCTGGGTGAGCTGGCCGTCGGCCGCGTTGTTGAGTGCCTTTCCCTCATTGCTAACGGTAAAACCCGGACCACTGGTCAGCAGTTTCACGCTCTGCCCGAGTTGGACAGCCCAGGGCGCGATCAGTGCGTCGCTGCGCAGCGCCTGGCCGGCGGCCAGACCATTGCGCAGCGCCTTGCCAATGGCCTGTCGCGGTTCGGTCAGGACGGTGGCGGGCAAGGCTCCGAGGTCGCCGTCGAGCAGGCGAACATCGGATTCAGTGATGACCTCGCCGGCGGCGAGTTGACGCGCCGCGCTCAGGTGCTTGCCGGAGATCCTGACCTGAACCGGGACGTAGATACTCCAGGGTGTTGGGCCGAGGCACCGAACGCCGATGCTGCTGCGGCCCCACAGACGATTTCCTGGCGGCAGAAAGGGTTCGAAAGCGCTGCAGGTCGCCTGCTGCGCATGCCGGTCGAGTGGCCCGAAGCTGTAAGTGACTACGCCGGGTAAGCCTCTTGTGTTGGCCCCCAGAAATTGCTCGACAGCCGTCGACAAGGACGCCTGCGCCGACACCTTGTCGGCAGAAAAGGCGAGCACAAGGCCAAACACAAGACCAAGCAGAAAACGGCAAGCGTCTCGGTGCGGAGCGCGCGGCAATGAGATACACATGCCTCCATTCTGCCCGATTCTCAGCCGGGTGGAGCAGATTCGTCGGCTCGCTTCACCGGCAAGAGGACTGCGGTTGGCGGCAATTCTTGCCGGCAACGCGGCAATCTCGGGTAGGCGCGGCTGCTGCACCGTGGTGGTCGTCGGCTGTGGTCAGTCGTCTGCGGACCTGGTACGGAGTTTGCGTCAATGTTGGCCAGAAACACTGCAGCGGAGGCCGCCATGCTGAGCAAACTCGACCGAGCGCTTTTCTTTCAGGAGCAGGCGCTGACCCTGCGTGCTGCGCGCCAGCAGGTGCTGGCAAGCAACATTGCAAACGCCGACACGCCGCACTATAAAGCGCGTGACTTCGCTTTTGCGGGTGCGCTGCAGCGGGCGTTAAGCGTCCGTGGTGTTGACAGCGTGCGTCTGCTGACAACCTCACCCAGGCATCTGGCGGGAAACGTGGACGCAGCGCTGACACCGATGCTCTACCGCCAGCCGGCACAGGCGAGCGCCGACGGCAATACCGTCGAAATGGATGTAGAGCGTGCCCAGCTCGCCGAGAACTCGATCTTCTATGAAGCCGGTCTCACCTTTCTCAGTGGTCAGTTGCGTACCCTGACCAGCGCGCTGCAAGGGCAATAGGCATGAGCATGTTCGCGACCTTTCATGTTGCCGGCAGCGCCTTGACCGCACAGTCGATGCGTCTTAACGCAGTAGCCAGCAACCTGGCCAATGTAGACAGCGTCGTCACTGCGAACGGCAAGCCCTATCGCGCGAAGCAGGTGGTGTTCGCTGCCAGCCCGATGGGCAGTAGCGCTGCACAGGGAGTTCGGGTGCAGCAGGTCGTCGAGGACAGCACTCCTGGACGACTGGTCTATGATCCGCGCAATCCGGCTGCCGACGAACGCGGCTATGTCACGATGCCGAACGTCAGCGTGGTCGAGGAGATGACCAACATGATCTCGGCGGCACGTTCCTACCAGACCAACGCGGAAGTGATGAACACCGCCAAGCAGCTCCTCCTCAAAACGCTGGCGCTCGGCCAGTGAAGGCCCGCAATCTGATCGGAGAATGGAATGGCGAGCGTACAGGCTAGCAACTCAGCGAGTGACATTTTTGCTGCGCTCAACGCGCAGGCAACGGCGGCGAGCAGCGCGGGCGGCTCGACCAGCGCAGCCGTGCAGGACCGCTTTCTTCAGTTGCTGATCACGCAACTGAAGAATCAGGACCCGCTCAACCCGCTCGATAACGCCGCGGTGACGACGCAAATCTCGCAAATCAACACGGTCGCCGGAATCGAGCGGCTGAATGCGACGTTGGAGACCCTGCTCGGAGCCTATGGCGAGAGCCAGGCAATGCAGGCGGCCGCCTTGATCGGAAAGGACGTTCTGGTCGGCGGTTCGGGGCTTGTCCTGGCCGGCAGTGAGGCGCGCGGTGGGGTGAATCTGGCTGGGCCGGCCGACCGCGTCGTGCTGACCGTTCTTGATGCTGCCGGCCGGTCCGTACAGACTCAGGTGCTCGGCGCGCACGAGGCCGGCAGCTTCAGCTTCGTCTGGGATGGCAGGACCGATACCGGGGCGGTCGCCCCCCCGGGAAACTACCGCTTCACGGTGGTCGCAGAGCGCGCCGGTGAGAAGGTCGAGGCGACTGCGCTTCAGCTTGGTACGGTTTCTGCTTTGATCCGAGACAAGAGCGGCAGTTTCCAGCTTGATCTTGGCGGGCTTGGCCGAGTCAACTTCGACCAGGTGCAGCAGGTCTTTTAGAGGTAGGGGATTGGCATGAGCTTTCAGCAGGGTTTGAGCGGTCTCGGCGCGGCAGCATCGGCGCTCGATGTGATCGGTAACAACGTGGCGAACTCGAGCACCGTCGGGTTCAAAGGTGCGCGAGCCAACTTTTCCGACGTCTATGCGGCATCGCTGGGTATCGTTGGCGCTTCGCAGGTGGGCATTGGTGTCGGGGTTTCGGCGATTCAGCAACAGTTCACGCAAGGCAACCTGACGACGACCAACAATCCGCTCGACCTGGCGCTGAATGGCGGTGGCTTCTTCCGCATGAGCAACGCCGGTGCGATCACCTATACGCGCAACGGCCAGTTCCATCTGGACAAGGAAGGCTACATCATCAACGATCAAAACCTTCGCTTGACGGGCTATCCGGCTGGTGTCAACGGGTTGATCTCGCCGTCGAATCCGATCGAACTGCAGCTTTCGGCGAGCCAGATTGCGCCGCGGGCAACCAGCGATTCACTCTCTGGCAACCTTGCCGCGGTGATCAACCTGGACTCGCGCGAGGTCGTGCCGGCGCTGTCGCCATTCAACTACAACAATCCCGACACGTACAACTTCTCAACCGCGCTCAACGTCTTCGACACGCTGGGTGTGGCGCACAACTTGACGACCTATTACGTGCTGAATACACCGACTGCGCCCGACGGTGGCGAGTGGACTGTATATGCGACGCTGGACGGCGCCAATCCGCAACAGCTTCCGGGGAATCTGATCTTTGATACCGCTGGTGCCTTGAGTACGGCTTCGGCGCAGAAGGTCCTTCCTTCCTGGTCGCTGACGAGTGGCGCAGTGACCCCGTGGTCACCTGGGACAATCGATTTCACCGGATCAACCCAGTATGGCAGTGAGTCGAGCGTCGATCGCTTGACGCAGGGGGGGTACGCTGCCGGGAGTCTGGTTGGCATTGGCGTGGGCAAGGATGGCGTCGTTCAGGGACGCTACAGCAATGGTCAGACGCGCAACATGGGGCAGATTGTGTTGGCCACCTTTGCCGATCCAAACGGGCTGCTCAACCTGGGCAACAATCAGTGGAATCCCACCTCGGTCTCCGGCCCCGAACTGGTCGGGGCGCCGGCTTCCGGTAGTCGCGGCGTCGTTCAGTCGGCGGCAGTCGAGGACTCCAACGTGGACCTGACGCGCCAACTGGTCGACATGATTACCGCGCAGCGCAACTATCAGGCCAACGCGCAGACGATCAAGACGCAGGATCAGATCATGCAGACGCTGGTGAATCTGCGCTGAGGGCTGAGGACGCAGCGGACAGGAAGAGCGGCGAATGGACCGTCTGATCTACACCGCGATGAGTGGTGCCAAGCAGGCTTTCCTGCAACAGGCAGGGGTTGCCCAGAATCTGGCCAACGCCACGTCCACCGGCTACCGCGCGATGGAGCATCGCTTTCGCGCTGTTCCGATCGTTGGGCCGGGCGCGCCTACCCGCGCATTTGCCGTCGACGCATCGGTTGCCAACGTCTTCGAGCCCGGACCGATGATCGCTACCGGCCGGCCGCTCGACATCGCCGTCCAGGGCGCGGGCTGGCTGGCCGTCGAGGGTGTGAATGGGCGCGAAGCTTACACGCGCGCCGGCAATCTTTCCACCGACGCCAACGGTCTGCTGCAGACCAGCAGCGGTTTCAATGTCCTCGGCGAAGGTGGCCCGATCACCTTGCCGCCCGACAATACAATCGCGATTGCCGCTGATGGAACGGTTTCAGCGATTCCGCGCCGTGGCGCCGGGGCACTCAACACAGCCACCGTGGTGGGCCGGATCAAACTGGTCAATCCACCGCTAAACGATCTTGTGCGCAGCGATGACGGGCTCTTCCGCACGCGTAACGGCGACGAGGCGCCAGTCGACGAGGCGGTCAGACTCGCGCCGGAAACGCTCGAGGGTAGCAACACGAATACCGTCGACTCGATGGTCAGGATGATCAGCCTGGCACGTCAGTTCGAAATGCAGATCAAGATGCTGCAAACCGCCGACGCGAACGCGCGTGCGGCGACGCAGCTCCTGACGATGAACCGCTAAGAGGACGAACACGAATGATTCGCTCGCTGTGGACCGCCAGCACCGGCCTGAATGCGCAGCAGGTGCAAATCGACATCATCGCCAACAATCTGGCGAACGTCAGTACGAACGGCTTCAAACAGGCTCGCGGCATCTTTGCCGACCTGATCTACCAGACCTTGCGCCAGCCAGGCGCGCAGTCGTCGCAAACGACGCAGATTCCTGACGGTCTGCAGATCGGCCTGGGCGCGACGCCGGTATCGACCGGGCGCATCTTCACGCAGGGTTCGCCGCAGCAGACCGGGAACGGTCTCGACTTGGCGATCAACGGCGCGGGTTTCTTTCAGGTGTTGCTGCCGGACGGGACGACCGCCTATACGCGTGACGGTTCGTTTCAACGCGACAGCCAGGGGCAGATCGTCACTGCGAATGGCTATGTCTTGCAGCCGGCGATCACGATCCCAGCGAATGCTCTGACGCTGACGATCGGGACCGACGGCGTGGTAAACATTACCCAGCCGGGTTCGGCAGCGGCAGTGCAGATCGGTACCATCCAGGTCGCCACCTTCATCAACAACGGCGGCTTGCAAAGCATGGGCGAGAACCTCTATCTCGAAACGGCTTCGAGCGGCACGCCGACGCCAAACACACCCGGAACCAACGGTTCGGGAATTGTTCTGCAGAACTACGTCGAGGCTTCGAACGTCAATGTGGCGCAGGAACTGGTCATGATGATCCAGACGCAACGAGCTTACGAGCTCAACTCCAAGGTCGTGTCCACTTCGGACCAGATGCTTGGACGACTGACGCAGCTATAGGTCCGAGGATGAGCACCTGCTTGGCGGCGCGACGCTGGTCGATCTGTTGCTTGGCGCTTGGCCTCGCTGCGTGCGCCAGCGTGCCGCCGACCAACGTTCACCAGCCAATGACGGCGCGCCCGCAGCAGCGCTCGGACCAGTTCGTCGCCAACCTGGCAGCGACCGGCAGCATCTACCAGGCGGGGACTTCGCGTACCCTTTTCGAAGATCGCCGCGCGCGCTATGTCGGCGATACGATTACGGTGACGATCACCGAGAACACTTCGGCGGCGACGAAGTCGAATGCCAGCCTTGCCAAGACGGGCAGTATCAGCGCGGCCGCCGGACCCATCGTCGGTTTGCCCGGAAAGTCGTTTCAGGGGATGCAGTTGACGGCCAACAGCAGCAACAGTGCCAACGGCAAGGGCGAAGCGGCGGCGAACAACGTTTTCACGGGAACAATCACGGTTACCGTGATCGAGGTTCTGGCGAACGGCAACCTGCTCGTTTCCGGAGAGAAGCAAGTTGCCATAGGACACGGTCAGGAATACATCCGCCTGTCGGGAATCGTCAATCCGTATTTCGTCAACGCGGCCAACACGATTGCCTCGTCGCAGGTAGCGGACGCCCGCATCGAGTACAAGGAAAGCGGTGCGATCAGCGAAGCGCAGGTCATGGGCTGGCTGGCACGCTTCTTCCTTTCGGTTCTTCCATTCTGACGAGGACGGGAATCGATGTTCGACATCAAGCTCGGGGAAAACCGCGTGCCGCTGTGGACCAAGCTGCTGACCAGCTTGCTCCTGGCGCTGCTGAGCGTATCGGCGACGGCGGAGCGGATCAAGGATCTGGCTTCCTTGCAAGGCGTGCGCAACAACCAGCTCGTCGGCTATGGCCTGGTCGTCGGCCTGGACGGCAGCGGCGACCAGACGACCCAGACCCCGTTTACCACGCAGAGCATCATCAACATGTTGGCGCAGCTTGGCACGACGCTGCCGACGACGCAGTCGCTACAGCTCAAGAACGTTGCTGCTGTCATGGTGACGGCGATGCTGCCGCCCTTCGCGCGTATCGGGCAACAGATCGACGTGACCGTTTCCTCGATGGGCAACGCCAAGAGTCTGCGCGGCGGGACACTCGTCATGACGCCGCTGAAAGGCGCCGACGGGCAGATTTACGCGCAGGCACAGGGAAACCTTCTGGTTGGCGGAGCCGGTGCAGCTTCCGGTGGCAGCAAGGTGACCGTCAACCATTTGCTCGCCGGCCGCATCGCCGGCGGCGCAACTGTCGAACGCGAGGTGCCGACGGCTTTGGGGCAGGGGTCTTTCGTCCATTATGAAATGGGCACCACGGATTTCGCGACGACGCAGAAGGTGGTCGAGGTGATCAATCGTGAAATCGGACCGGGAACGGCGGAGGCGGTAGACGGCCGGTTGATTCGCGTTTCTGCGCCGCAGGAAGCCAACAGCCGGGTTGCCTTTCTCGGTCGCGTCGAGAGCCTGGAAGTGCGCCCGGCGAAGGGTGCGGCACGAGTGATCATCAACCCGCGCACGGGTTCGGTGGTGATGAATCAGACGGTGACCATCGACTCGTGTGCGGTGGCGCACGGTAACTTGTCGGTGGTCATCAACAGCGAACAGAAGGTCAGCCAGCCGAACGCGCTGGCTGGCGGTCAGACTGTCGCCACCACGCAGAGCGACATCGACGTCCGGCAAAGCGGGGGTTCGCTGCTCCACCTGAAGGCGGGCGTCAATCTGGCCGAAGTGGTCAAGGCGGTCAATGCGCTGGGCGCCGGGCCGCTCGATCTGTTGTCCATCCTGCAGTCGATGAAAGCCGCTGGTGCACTGCGCGCCGAGCTCGAGATCATCTGAGACGCTTGCCCTGAATCTTCGTGAGGGGGACGTGAATGAAGGCAAATGACTATCTGAGCAACCGCCTGGTGTTCGATCCGTCGGCAGCGGCCGGGCTGCGCAACCGCTTGCGCCAGGATCCAAAAGCGGGGGGACAGCAGGCCGCGCGACAGTTCGAGGGAATGTTGTTGCAGATGATGCTGAAGAGCATGCGCGAGGCGACACCGGCTGACGGGATGACCAACAGCGACGAAAGTCGTTTTTTCACCGCCATCGTCGACCAGCAACTGGCGCTCGATCTTGCCACGCAGGCGCCGACCGGTCTGGCCGCGATGCTGGCGCAGCAGATGGCGCGCTCGGCGCGCGTCAACGGGTCGGCGGGTGGTGCTGGCTCATTCGACGCCGTGCAGCAATCACTGTTCGCGGCGCAGGCAGCGACTAGCGCCTCGCGCGCACCCGTGATCAGCGAGGCGCGTCAGCGCTCGGGGCAGGTCGCTGCGACGAGCGCAACCGCGAGCAGTACCGGTGGTGCCGGCACGTCGTCTGGCCGCGCGCGCGATTTCGTAAACCGCGTCTGGCCGCACGCGGTCGAAGCGGCGGCGGCCACCGGCATTCCGGCCCGCTTCCTGGTTGCCCAGGCAGCACTTGAATCCGGTTGGGGAAAGAACGAAATCAGGGCTTCCGACGGTTCGCCCAGCTACAACCTGTTCGGCATCAAGGCCGGGCAACGCTGGACGGGCGCGACGACCGAAGTGCAGACGACCGAATTCGTCGATGGCGCAGCGCGCTCGACGCGCGCGCGCTTTCGCGCCTACGAGTCGTACGCCGAAGCATTTCGCGATTACGCCGAAGTCCTGCGCAGCAGACCGCGCTTTGCCGCGGTGATTGGCCAGCAGGATGGCGTTCAGTTTGCCCGCTCGCTGCAGCAGGCGGGCTACGCCACCGATCCGCAGTACGCCGACAAGCTGGCGCGTATCATCGGCGGGGCAACCCTGCGCGAAGCCCTGGCGGCCTGACGAAAGAGGCGCTTAGCGAGTGCTCGGCTAAAGTCCCCGATCCGACTGCCGTTCACAGAGCTGTTAGAAAGGATTCCACGCCATGGGTTCAGGATTGATCGGTACCGGCCTCACCGGCCTGCACGCCGCACAGTTGGCGTTGCAGGCCACCGAGCACAATATCGCTAACGTCAATACGCCGGGTTTCTCGCGCCAGCGGACCTTGCAGGCGGGCAACCCCGGCGTCTTGTCCGGGTCGGGTTTCATCGGTCAGGGAACGCGCGTCGCCACGGTCGAGCGCATGTACGACAAGTTCCTGTCTGAACAGGTGAATCGCGCGCAGGCGAGGGCCAGCGAACTGACCAGCTACCATCAACAGCTAGCGCAGATCGACAACATGCTGGCTGATTCGGCGACCGGTCTGTCGCCGGTGTTGCAGGAGTTCTTCCAGGTCGTCCAGCAGTCTGCGGCCAATCCTGGGCAACTGGCGGTTCGGCAGGCGATGGTATCGTCGGCGCAGGGGCTCGCTGCGCGCTATCGCTCGCTCGGCGAACAGATGGGAGAGATCGCCGACGGCGTGAACGAGCAGATTGCGACGACGGTGGAAGGGATCAATTCGTACGCCGAGCAGATCGCTGCGCTGAACCAGAGCGTCGTGCTCGCCGAAGCATCAACCGGGCAACCGGCCAATGACCTGCGCGATACACGTGACCAACTTGTTCTCGACTTGAACAAACTGATCAAGACGAGCACCACGGCTGCCCCCGATGGAAGCATCAACGTTTTCGTCGGCAGCGGTCAGCAACTGGTCGTCGGCGCGCGAGCTTTGACGCTGACGGTGGCGCCGTCGGCGGCCGATCCGAACACGCTGGCTGTTGGTCTGCGAACGGCGGCTGGGGCAACACAGGAGATCCCGGAGAAGCTGCTCGCTGGTGGTGGCCTGGGCGGGCTGTTGTCGTTTCGTCGCGAATCGCTCAGCCCGGCGATCAACGATCTTGGCCGAAATGCGGCATCGTTTGCCTTGACCTTCAACGCGCAAAGCGCGCTCGGTCAGGACTTGCTGGGCCAATCGCAACTGTCCGCCGCGCCGAACAGTTTTGCGCCCAACGTCTTCACCTTGTTCCCGCCCGCGGTTACCGCCAGCACGCGAAATCCGGTGGGTAGCCCACTGGTCAGTGCGAGCTTCATCGATCCGCCACCGTTCAAGGGCAATTTCTATACGGACCTAGGCAGCAGCGACTACCGTTTGAGTTCTGACGGGACAAACGTCACGCTTACCCGTTTGGCCGACAGCAAGGTGTGGACCGGTGCCGATGTAAGCGCCGTCAATACGCTGCTGGCGAGCGATCCACAAGGTTTCACTCTTGCTTCGAGCGCGCCGCTGCCGGCCGGATCGAGCTATCTGATTCAGCCGGTACGCGACGCAGCGAGCGGCATCGCGGTCAATTCCGCGGTTGCTGCCGACCCCCGCTTGCTGGCGTTGGCCGGGCCGCTGCGTACTTCGTCGGCAGCGAGCAACACCGGCAGCGCGACGGTTTCAGCGGCGACGACCGGCCCCGGCTATACGGCTGCGGCGGCGGCCCTACCGATTGCCGTCACCTATCAGTCGGGCGGCCTGCAGAACTTCCCAGTGGGCGCGCGCGTGTCGATCGATGGCGGGGCGCCGGTGCTCATTGCCGCAGCGACTGACCGCGTGCCCTACACCAGTGGCGCAAACATCACGCTGGTCGGTTCCGTCGCCGCCACGCCGCCAGTCGGCTTCAACTTCACGATCTCTGGCGTTCCCAACAATGGCGACACATTCGTCATTGGCCGTAACAGCGGCGCGACAGCGGATGGCCGAAACGCGCTGGCGCTCGGGCAGCTGCAAACGCAGGACACGATGTCGGGCAAGACTGATTCCTTCCTCGATTCGTATGGGCAGCTGGTCAGTGCGGCCGGTAGCCGGACGCGCCAGATGGAGGTCAGAGCCGAGGCGCAGCAGGTCATGCTCGAACAGGCGGTGAGCAGTCGCGAATCGTTTTCCGGAGTGAATCTTGACGAGGAGGCGGCCAATCTGATCCGCTACCAGCAGGCCTATCAGGCGGCAGCCAAGACCTTGCAGGTGGCGACCAGCCTGTTCGATACGATACTCGACATACTCTAGGAAACGTTCTCATGCGGATCAGTACGAATCAGATCTACGCTGGCGCAGCGCGCAGCATCGAGCGCAACCAGAGTCAACTCGTCAGATTGCAGAACCAGCTGTCGACCAATCGTCGCCTGTTGAGCCCGGCCGACGATCCAATCGCTGCGGCGCGCGCGCTGACCGTCAGGCAAAGCCAGGAGGTTGCGGCACAGTACGGAGAGAACCAGCAGGAGGCGAGCGCGCGTCTCGGACTTCTCGATGTGCAACTGACCGCCGTCGGCGACCTGCTGCAGGGTGTCCGCAACCGGGTTGTCCAGGCCGGCAACACTATTCTTGCCGATAGCGATCGGCAGGCGATCGCTGCCGAGCTGGAGACGCGGGTGGACGAACTGCTCGGTATCGCGAACAGCCGCAACGCAGACGGCGAGTACCTGTTCTCCGGACACCAGGGGGCAACCGTCCCGTTTGCGCGCAGTGCGGCGAGCTCGACGACAGCTGCTGTAACCTACTACGGTGACGATGGCCTGCGCTCGCTGCAGGTTGGGCCCTCGCAACAGATGCCGACCAATGTTGCCGGCAGCGAGCTGTTCATGAACATCCGCGACGGTAACGGCAGCTTCTCGACCGCTGCACTTGGTAATGGTGGCGGCAGTCTGCCAAATCAGGGGAGCGGACAGATCGATCCCGGATCGGTGCTCGATCCGCAGAAATGGCGGGACGCGCTGGCCGGCGGTTTTCCCTGGCAGGGTGCGAGCAACCGCCAGTTGCAGATTCAGTTCTCGCAGGTCGGGGGTACGCTCAGTTACCAGTTGTTCGATGCGTCTACGCCGGCACCCCCGGCGGCGTCGTTGCCACCGGCAGCCGTCAGCGCCGTCCTGCCATTCACGCCGGGACAGGCAATTCCTTTGGTCACCACGACGCAACCCCCGGCGGCCCCGGTCAGCACCGATTTCGGGGCACAGGTGGTCGTCAAGGGGACGCCGGCAGCGGGAGATACCTTTGCGGTTGAACCCAGTGCCAACAAGAGCATGTTCCAGACGGTGCAGGAGTTGGTTGATCTATTGCGCACCCCGTTGGCTTCGAGCACAGGACGCTCCGACTTCACCGGGAAGCTGCAGCAGCATCTGGTCAACGTCGATCAGGCATTGGCCAATGTCAGTCGCGTTCAGTCAACCATCGGTACTCGCCTGCAGCAATTGGATTCACTGCTCAACGCGACGGCGGCGATCGATATCCAGTATCAGGCGACACTGTCAGCACTCGAAGATGTTGACTACGCGCAGGCGATTTCGGACTTCATGCGCCAGCAGGCAACTCTTGAAGCGGCAAAGAAGTCGTTCGTCGCCGTCAGTGACCTGAATCTCTTCAAGTACCTCTGACTGGCGGCGCCCATGGTGCGCAGTTCGCTCATCGCCGTCTTGCCGCTCCTGCTGGCGGCCTGCGCGACTTCGCGCGACGACCGAGTGGCCGGCGGCGAGTCTGCACCAGCGGAGACCGCGTATGCGCAGTCGCCGAATCCAACAATCAAGCTGAGCACCACTGAAGGCATCGCCTTGGCCGCGGCAGCTACCTATGCGGTGCGTCACTACACCGGCTCGGGAGTTGCCTTGAGCAACGCAGCCGCGGCGGCGGTCGGAGCCTATCTCGTCTTTGACCCGCTGGCGGCCAACTGGACGATCGAAGAGCGGATGGTAAACAGCTCAACCTTTCTGCTGTCCATGCGCGCAAAGAGCTTCCGTACCGGGGGGGACGGCGAATCGGGCCTGATCCTCCGCCGGCGCGCCATGCAGTTGCAGCGCGAACACGGCTCCTGCGCGTACCGGATTGGCGACTACAGCGAAGGCATAGAATCGAGCACGCCCTTTACCCACCGTTATGCGGAAGGAGTCATACACTTGGTCAATACGCCGACGTGCGATGCGCCGAAACCAGGCGGATGACAGCGCGTGGATGACCACTCTCCAGCGTACCGCAGGTCAGTTCGCCGGCTGAACAGCAGTTAGCCCGGCGCGCGTCCGCTTCCTCGCGGCTCGAACCGTTTCACTGTTCGCATGTAGGCTGCTGCGGTCGATTCTTGCGCCTGCCGTGCTGCCGCTCGCTCCCGTTCTATTGTCAACCGCTGACGAGGGAGAACGTTAGTCGCAGCATGGGCGCCAAGCCACGTCAACAGGAGAAGACAGAATGGGAAGTCTGAGCACCGAGTCTTTTGACCAGTTTCTGGACTCACTCAAGGAAGCGGGCGTTGAAATCAGCAACGAAGCCGAGTTGCGCGAGCGTTTGGCCGAGGCGCAACGTTGGCGTTTTGCTTTTGCGACTTTGGCGACGAACGGCCGCCCTCTGGGAATTCGGTTTCAGGACAAACGCAGCGGAGCGAACGAAGCTGGCATTCAGCAGGCATTGGCTCGTTTTCAATTTCCCGAGAGCCTGCAGACGGCTTTTGCGGCCAGCCTGCGATCGGAGCACTAGGCTTTCCGGTCGTTGCCGGGCGGTGGTCGAGATGGCCTGCCGAGGGGTCGTCGGCCGCCCGCGCTGGGGACTTGTTGAAGTCTGATGGCTTCGTGAGTCATAATGTGGGTATGAATGACTCTTCTCCTGTGGATCCGCGTCGCCGGCTCCGTGAACTCCTGACCATCCCGGAGCGAGACCGCACCGACGAGCAATGGGATGAAATCATCGATCTCGAGATCACGCTTGCTCCGGGCAATCGCGATACCGAACGCTATCCGGATCGTTCGGGGGAGCGCCAGCCGGAAAAGCGTGCGGGCGTTCCAGCATCCGGGACGAGGCGGCCTGAGCTACGCAATAAACCCCCTCGGCCGAACGTGCCGCGCCAGGAGGTGAGGCCGCCTGCTGCGCGTCCGGAAGGCGCGCACGATGTTCCGCCGGATGGCAAACTGCCTGATCCTCGCATACCGAAACGCCACGGTAGGCGTCCGCGCCGGCTGCCCGAAACGCCCGGCGAAGGTTGAGCCGGCGCGTAATGCGGGCGCGCCGGGACGCGATCAGGCGAACCGGGAATTGCGTGCTCGCTACCTGTTGAACGTAACACCTATAGCCGTGGCTGCGCGCCTCCCGCGCCTTCGGACGGATGGGCGCGGCTAGT
Source organism: Accumulibacter sp. (assembly GCF_029255125.1). Lineage (GTDB taxonomy): Bacteria > Pseudomonadota > Gammaproteobacteria > Burkholderiales > Rhodocyclaceae > Accumulibacter. Next base: position 77,456 of record NZ_JAPUVR010000100.1, read on the forward strand.
GTTCGGTTTCACCCCGTCTTCCTGTCTGACCGTCCAGCCACACGCACTTGCCTTTGCTCGCTTCGTGTATGGCGGCGAGAATCCTCTCGTGCTCGGCCAGCTCAGTAGCGTCTGCACGCCGGATGCGGTACTCCCTGCCTAGGTTCAGTCCGGCGGCGTGCCCGCAAGTCGACGTCTGTCCAAGGGCGTCACCATCCAGGTCAATGATCAGGCTCTCCTGGCCACGGGTCATGGCGAGATACACTTCGGCGAGGATTTCGGCGTCGAGCAGGGCGCCGTGCAAGGTGCGCTTTGAGTTGTCGATCCCGTAGCGCTCGCACAGCGCATTCAGGTTGTTCTTCTTTCCCGGATGCAAATCCTTGGCCATGCGCAAGGTATCGCAGACGTCGTGGCAGACTGTTTCCATCGGCGCCATGTCGAGGCGCGCGAGCTCGGCATTCAGAAAGCCGATGTCGAACGGCGCGTTGTGAATGATCAGCTCGGCACCCCGGACGAAATCGAGAAACTCAGCGGCAATCTCGCAAAAACGCGGTTTGTCGAGGAGAAATTCGTTATCGATTCCGTGTACCGACAAGGCCCCAGCATCGATCTCACGCTCGGGATTGAGGTAGCGGTGGAATCGACCTCCGGTAAGGCGGCGGTTGAGCATTTCGACACCGGCAACTTCAATGATCCGGTGCCCGAGCTTGTATTCGAGACCGGTGGTTTCGGTGTCGAGAAAAACCTGGCGCATGAGCGTATTCCATCGTAGGGTTGATCGTGTCTGATGCTTGAGCCTCGCCCGTCCCAGAACGTGCTGCGCCAGCGCTGGCCGGCTTCAGTGGCCGGGCGCTTGTCGGAGACGCGCTGGGCATAGAGCGCGGGCTGCCGGTGCTCGCGGCCGCTCAGGGTATGCATCACGCTACCTGGCGCGCGGCGCGCCGAGAGTCGCCTGCAGTTCGTCCATTGCCTGGTTGGCTAGGCGGTCGGCCCTTTCGTTCCCGGCGTTGCCAGCATGGCCTCTGACCCAAATCCAATTGATCCGGTGTTGGCTGGACAGTTTATCCAGGCGCTGCCAAAGGTCGGCGTTCTTTACTGGCTTCTTCTCAGCGGTGAGCCAGCCGTTGCGCTTCCAGTTGCCTATCCACTGGCTGATGCCCTTCTGAACATACTGTGAATCAGTATGCAGATCGACGGTGCATGTTCGGGTCAGCGCTTCGAGCGCGCGGATGGCGGCGGTCAGCTCCATCCGGTTGTTCGTTGTGTTGGTTTCGCTCCCACAGAGTTCCCGCTCTGTTCCGTTGGCCTGGAGGACGACGCCCCAGCCGCCTGGGCCGGGGTTGCCACGACAGCCGCCGTCGGCGTAAATCCTGACCAGCACCTCACTGTTCATGCAGCTCGCCCTCCTTCTGGCTCACGATGGATAGTCCTTTGCGCGTTGGTCGAGCATGCTTCCAGCCGGGCAGGATCAGGCGCATGCCGTGCACCCGCTTGACGGCGCAGAGGAGGTAGACCCCGCCCGCAAAAGCCCACCAGCGAGATCCAACAGCCTCCATGAATTGCCAGCGCCGCAGCCAGCCTACACGTTCGAAAGGTGGCGCATAACAACCGAAGGTGGCGCGGTCGACCTCGAAGCCGAGCAACTGCAGCCAGTCCTTGAGACGCAAAGCAGAGAGGTAGATGCCGTTCCACGGGAACTGCACGCGGCGCCCGGCGACCCGTTGTCGCAGACCCCAAATGGAGATTGGATTGAAGCCGCTGACCACCAACATTCCTTCTGGAATCAGTACACGCTCTACTTCACGCAGAATCTGGTGCGGATCATCGTGGAACTCGATGACGTGCGGCATGACGATCAAATCAATGCTGTGGGCGGCAAAAGGAATTTGTCGGAAATCACAGCGGACGTCTGCATCGCCAGCCTCGGCGACCGTCTGGCGTAGAGGGATGCGGTTCTGGGCCAGCAGCTTGCACTGCGGCAAACCGAGCTGCAGGGCGTTATAGCCGAAAACGTCGGCAACGGCGTTGTCGATCATGCCTTGCTCCCAGGTCATGACGTAACGCCCTTGCGGGCTCTGCAGCCAGGCTTCCAGGCCAGGGTTTGACATTCTCAGCGGTTCTTCCACAATACGCGCATGTTCGACATCGTTCAGATTCCAGCTTTCAAGGATAACTACATCTGGCTCTTGCGCAAGGGTCGGCAGGCAGTCGTTGTCGACCCGGGCGACGCACAGCCAGTTCTCGATGTGCTCGCGCGCGATGAGCTGCGACTCACGGACATTCTCGTTACCCATCACCACGCCGATCATCAGGGCGGTGTGGGAAGGCTGCTGGCGCAGCATCGGGCGGAAGTGCATGGCCCGTCAAACGAGCCAATTGCTGGCCGGACGCGGCCGTTAGTCGGCGGCGAAACACTTCAACTCGCGTCGCTGGGTGCCGCCTTCCAGGTCTTGGCCGTACCTGGGCACACACTCGGGCACGTGGCCTATTATGGCGCAGGCTGCCTGTTCTGTGGGGACACCCTGTTTGGCGGTGGCTGTGGCCGCGTTTTCGAAGGCACGGCTGAGCAAATGTTTGCCTCGCTCACTCGCCTGGCGGCATTACCCGATGAAACGGCCGTCTATTGCGCACACGAGTACACCGAGGCCAATTTGCGCTTCGCGCTTGCTGTTGAACCGGGTAACGATCGTTTGCGCAAACGCGTCGAGGAGGTTGCGTTGGCGCGCGCAAAATCCTGTTCGACGGTCCCGTCGACGATCGGCTTGGAGAAGGAAAGTAATCCCTTCCTGCGGTGTCATGCGCCAGCAGTCATCGCCGCGGCTCGTCGTCACGCCTCCGGAGCAACTTATGGCCCGGCCGTCTTTGCTGCCTTGCGCGAGTGGAAGAACGGATTCTGAGCTGCGTCAGGCATCCTCCGGCCCATTGCCCGAGCGCTTGCTTGCCTGTCGCGCGCGGCTGATCGTGTCGAGGACCTTGCCGGCATTGAACGGCTTGATGATGAAGCCGCCAGCTCCGCTCTGAATCGATTCGCGGACATTGTCAACGCTCGGACTGCCGGTGATCATGACGACAGCGATCTGCGGGTGCATCGCCTTGATCGCCTGCAAGGCTTCGAGACCGTCCATCTCGGGCATCATCAAGTCCATGCAAACGATGTCCGGACGCAAGCGCTCGGCGAGTTCAAGGGCAACGACACCGTTCTTCGCCTCACCGACGACATCGTAATCACCACTGCGCAGAATGCTGCGCAGCAGCGTCCGGACCACGTCATTGTCATCGACGATCAGCGCTCGCGGCTGATCTGACGGCGCACCACTTGCGTTCTTCACTCGCCAACCTCGTTCCGTTTCTACCTTTTCGGTGTAGACCGACGCATGCGACCGTGGGGTAAGTGCGGGAAAGGCCTCTTCGTGCTAAATTGAAGTCTTTCCAGTTCACTCAGCCTTGCCGACATGCCTGAAAACGCCCCTCCCGCTACGGTGAAAGCCCGCGTGAACATCAAAAAGGCAGGGCTGTATGTGGTTCTCGCCCTGCTTGTCATCGGTGCTCTAGGTTTCCTTGTCCTGCCCCCGGTGGTCAACTCGTTGCTGACCGACCAGCTCTCCAGGGTCCTGCACCGCCCAGTCGAGGTCGGAAGCGTGAGCATAAACCCGTACACGCTGTCTGCGCAAGTTGCTGGCCTGCGCGTCGGTGAAAAGGGCGGAGGGTCGGCGGTCGTCAGCTTCGAGACTCTGTTTGTCGATGTTGACTGGGGCTCGCTGCTGCGCGGCGGGCCGGTGGTCAGCGAGGTCAGACTCGCTGCGCCAATGTTGCGGTTGGTTCGCCTGCCCGACGGTCGCCTCAATTTCAGTGATCTGATCGACGAATTCATGGCAAGACCGGCGACAGACGATCCGCTGCCACTTTTTTCAATCAACAACATCAAAGTCAGCGACGGCAAAATCGAGTTCGATGACCAGGTGCTGGCGGAAAGCCATCTGATCAGCGACATCAACATCGGCCTGCCGTTCATCTCCACCTTGCCGGATTCGACCGAGATCTTCGTCGAGCCGGTTTTTTCGGCCTCGATCGACGGAGCGCCGCTGGCCGTGCAAGGCAGGAGCAAGCCTTTTGCCGACTCACAGGAGAGCGAAATCGGTTTCGCTCTGCACGCTGTGCAGGTGGGCAAATACATCGGCTATTCGCCGATTCGCCTGCCGGTCAAGGTGCTCTCCGGGGTGCTCGACGGCGACCTGAAGATTGTCTTCAAGCGCAACCGAGAAGAGGGACCGTCGCTCAGTCTGGCGGGGACCGCGACGCTCGCTGATCTTGTCGTGCAGGATACCGGCGGGGCGCCTTTGCTCGCGCTCAAACACCTGGAAGTCGCGGCGTCGTCGCTCGATCCACTGCGTCGCCGCTTTGCCATCGATCGGGTTGCTGCGGAATCGCCGGAAATTCATGCACGCGTCGGGCGCCAGGGTGAGGTCAACTGGATCGAGTACTTCAAGCAGGAAACGGCTGCACGCCAGACATCCTCTGCAGCGGCGGCAAGCGCGGCAGCAACGGCACCGGTCGAATGGTCGCTCGCTGGAGCGAAGATCTCCGGGGGTACTTTGCGCTGGCTTGACGAGTCGCACGGTACGCCGTTCAAGGCGAGCATTGAGGGCATCGAAGTCAATCTGGGCAAAGTGGATAGCCGAGGCGGTGCGCCGACCGAGTTCGACGCGGCGTGGCGCGTCGATTTCGCCCAATGGTTGAAGACTGACGCGGTGGCCGTTCGCGGCGGGCGGCTGGACCTCGTCAAGCGCCAGATCACGATCGATGAGGTCAGCTCGCGCACGGCGCGTGTGCTGCTGCGACGAACAGCCGATGGTCGGATCGAGTTCGTGCCACCGCCGCAGTTGCGCGCGGTTGCGGCGGCGCGGAAGGATCCCGAGGGGCCTTGGAAGATCGTCGTCAGCAAGTACCGTGGCGAAGATCTTGCGGTGCGTTTCGAGGATGCCGCAGTTTCGCCGGCGACGACGCATGCACTCGATGGGATGAGCCTCCTGCTGGAGAACGTTTCGAGCGATCTGGCGCAGAGGGTACGGCTATCGACGCGTTTCCGGCTGAACCGCAAGGGGGAAATCGAACTGGCGGGCGACATTCGCCCGGCGCCACTCGACACGGACCTCAAGCTGCTGCTCAGGACGGTCGAGTTGCTGCCACTGCAACCCTATTTCACCGAGCGACTGAACATCGACCTGACGCGCGGGCAAGTGACCCTGGCCGGCAATGTGCAGTTGCGCCAGACGAGCGGTGGCAGTTTCGAGGCAGGCAAGCTGAGCGGCGGATTCTCCGGTCAGGTCACGGTGGGCGATCTGCAGGCGGTAGACAAGCTCAACTCGGCCGACTTCGTAAAGTGGAAGTCGCTGTACTTTGGCCACGTGGATGCCAAGATCAATCCGAATTCGCTGTCGATCGGTCAGGTGGCATTGGCCGACTTCTTTGCGCGCGTGATTGTCAGTCGTCAAGGTGACCTCAACCTTCTGCAGATCGTGCGCCAGTCGGAACCTCATTCCGCGGCAGCGGCGGTTGCGGCCGACAAGACGGCGCCCAGTGCCGCGGGTGGCAAGGCGACGGCAGCGGTTGCAACGAGCGAGCGGGCGCTGCCGCCAATAAGCATTGGTAAGATCACGCTGCAGGGCGGCGACATCCGGTTTACCGACAACTTCGTCAAACCGAACTATTCGGCCAACCTTCGCCAGGTCGGAGGCACGATCAGCGGCTTGTCGTCAGCCCCGAATACGGTGGCGAGCCTGGATCTGCGTGGCACCTACGACAACATCGCGCCGTTGATGATCGCTGGTCAGCTCAACCCGCTGGCCAGAAAGCCGTCGCTCGACCTGCAGGCGGAGGTCAAGGGAATCGAGATGACCTCACTCTCTCCCTATTCGGGCAAGTATGCGGGCTACGCGATCGAGAAAGGCAAGCTTTCGGTTTATGTCAAGTACAAGATTGATGATCGACAGCTGAGTGCGGAGAACCGCATCTTTCTCGATCAGCTTACCTTCGGCAGTCCGGTTGACAGCCCGGACGCGACGAAGCTGCCAGTGACGCTTGCGGTTGCCCTGCTAAAGAACCGAAACGGCGAGATCGATATCAACCTGCCGATCTCAGGTTCGCTCGATGATCCGGAATTCAGCGTCGGCGGGCTTATCGTCAAGGTCGTGGTCAATCTGTTGGGCAAGGCGCTGACTTCACCGTTTGCCTTGCTCGGCGCGGTTTTCGGTGGCGGCGAGGAGTTGTCGAGCCTGGATTTCGACTCCGGGCGGGCGGGGATCGCGGGCGAAGCGGTGCAGCGACTCGACAAGCTCGGCAAAGCGCTGCTCGACCGACCGGCGCTCAAGCTCGAGATCCAGGGTACGGCTGATCCGGAAACCGATTCGGAAGGTCTGAAGCGCGATCGCCTCGAGCGCAAGGTCAAGGCACTGCAGCGCGAGGAGCTGACCAGGAAGGCCGTGCAAACCGGCTCGGCGGACGAGATCACGGTTTCGGCCAAGGACTACCCGGTCCTGCTCGAGCGCGTCTATCGCAACGAAAAGTTCCCCAAACCGCGCAACCTTGTTGGCTTGGTCAAAGGTCTGCCAAGTGACGAAATGGAAAAGCTGATCCTCGCCAACTCGGCCATCGACGAGGACGATCTGCGTGACCTGGCGGATCGGCGGGGAAAGGCAGCACGCGACTGGTTGCTGGCGCACGACATTCCGGGCGAGCGCGTTTTCCTGCTGCCGGGCAAAGTCGGGTCGACGGACGGCAAGAACGGGTCCGCGGCGCCCGCGAAAGGCGGGCGCGCCGTGTTCTCGCTAAGGTAAGTCGGCTACCAGGTCGCGCGCACCGAGGACGCTCACCAGAGCCTCCACCAAGGCTCCTGGCGCTGGGCCAAGCCGCGCGTGTAATACTCGCTCTGCGGGAAGTTCTTGCGCATGACGCGACTGGCATCGTCGCGCAAGTCGGTCAGACCAAGCGCATCGTAAGCGCTGATCATGATGAACAAGGCCTCTTCGTTGGCTGGGGTATCGGGGTAGTTCTTTACCGCGTATTGCGCTCGGTTTGCCGCCGCCAAGTAGGCGCCACGCTTCATGTAATAGCGTGCGACGTGCAGCTCGAGCCGAGCCAGCGCGTTGACCAGGTATTTCATCCGCAGCAGCGCGTCGGGAGTGTACTTGCTGTCAGGAAAGCGGGTGACCAGTTCTTTGAACGCGTCGAAGGATTCGCGCGCACCTTTCGGGTCGCGCTCGCTCATGTCCTGGCTGCTGATCGCTCCCAGAATCCCTTGGTCCTCGTTGAAATTGATCAGGCCGCGCAGGTAGTGCACATAATCGACATTCGGATGATTCGGGTGCAGCTTGATGAAGCGGTCGCAGGCGGCGAGCGCCGAGGCGGGCTCGAAATCCTTCCAGTAGGCGTAAGCAATCTCGATCTGGGCCTGCTGCGCGTAACGCCCGTACGGATAGCGCGACTCCAGCTTTTCGAAGTACTTGACGGCTTTCGCGTAGGAGCCCTCGTTCAGGGCATCCTTGGCTTCCGTATAGAGCTTGTTTGCCGACCAACCGGCGGTTTCATCCTTCTCGGCCGGTAACAACCCGCAGCCCGAGATAAGCGAGGTGACGATAAACGTTGCGATAACCGCTAAACTACGCATGATGGGGAAGCCAGAGAATATGGACGCGCCGACCGACGCGACAAGCCGTGCACCGGGAGCGGCCGATTATAGCGCAAACGCCGGAATTGCCCTCAGGGTGCCGGTTCAATGCGCAGGCTGGCGTCTTGATCGGGTTCTCGCCCATCTGTTGGCGAATCACTCGCGCAGCCGTTTGCAGAATTGGGTGCGTGCCGGGCGGGTGACTATCGCCGGCGTACCGACGGTCGAGCCGCGGCACAAACTGTGGGGCGGTGAACTGATCGAGCTCGCCGAAGTACGCGATGAGCGTCAGGCGCCGGCCGATCCAGAGAATATTCCGCTAGACATCGTCTTTGAGGATGACAGCCTGATCGTTCTCGACAAGCCGGCCGGGTTGGTCGTCCACCCCGGCAACGGCAACTGGCACGGAACCTTGCTCAACGCGCTGTTGCACCACGCGCCGCAGCTTGATCGCCTGCCGCGGGCGGGAATCGTCCATCGCCTGGACAAGGACACCTCGGGCTTGCTGGTCGTTGCCAAGACGCTCGAGGCGCAAACCCATCTCGTTCGCCAGTTGCAGGCACGTAGTGTGCAGAGGCTTTATTACGCTGTTGTACACGGCATCGTCGGGCAGGCTGGCACGGTCGATGCGCCGATTGGCCGCCATCCGACGGTGCGCACGCGGATGGCGGTGGTTGGTAGCGGCAAACCCGCGCGAACCGCTTATCGCGTGCTCGAACGCTTCCTCGCCAGCACCTTGATCGAGTGTGCTCTGGAAACCGGGCGTACGCATCAGATCCGGGTGCATATGACGGCCATCGGCCACCCCTTGATTGGCGACCCGGTCTACGCTGGCAGCCGCAGCGGCACGCCCCTGCGCAGCGCGTTGGCGCGCCAAGCGCTGCATGCCTGGCGCTTGGCCTTGATCCATCCGCTGCACGGAATGGGGATGGCGTGGACGTCGGAGCTGCCGGCCGACCTGCTCGCTGTGATTGAACGCTTGCGGCACGAAGCGCTGAGGGGTGGAAGTCGCGCCGCGCGCTGCGAACTGTCGGCGGATGAGGAGAAGGCGCCTCTGGGCCGTACCAGTGGCACTGTGTTGCAGCAAGCTGTCGTTGGCGCCGAGGACGATGGCGTAGGTGAATGGGAGGGCGACGATGGTGGCGACCCGTAGCGACGACTGGCTTGTCGCCGATTGGCCGGCACCGCGAGCGGTACGCAGCCTGCTGACGACGCGTTCAGGCGGTGTCAGCCGTGCTCCGTATGCCAGTTTCAACCTTGGCGATCATGTCGGTGACGATCCGCTCGCGGTGGCGATCAATCGGCGGAGCTTGGACACGCACCTGCCCGCCTCCCCGGTCTGGTTGCAACAGGTGCATGGTACCAATGTCGTCGAGGCACATGGTGTAGGAGCAATGGGTGCGCCGCTCGCGGATGCTGCGCTAACGCGCTCCCCGGGGGTGGTCTGTGGCGTGTTGACCGCTGACTGCCTGCCGTTGCTGCTCTGCGATCGTGCTGGCAGCGTCGTCGCAGCGGCACACGCCGGTTGGCGGGGGTTGCTGGCGGGCATCGTGCAAACCACGGTACGGGCGATGGCGGTCGACGGCGGCGATCTATTGGCCTATCTCGGTCCGGCGATAGGGCCGCAGGCGTTCGTCGTCGGGGACGACGTGCGTAGCGCTTTTGTCGACTCGGCAGCGCGCGCAGCGGCTGCCTTCCGACCGCTTGCGCCGCCAAGTCAGGCGAACGGGCAAACGGACGTGCATTCCTGGCTGGCCGATATCTACCTGCTGGCGCGTCAGGCGCTCGCCGAGGTCGGCGTCGAGACGGTCTTCGGCGGCGAATACTGTACGGTCGGTGACGCGCGGCGCTTCTTTTCCTACCGTCGCGACGGAGTGACGGGACGGATGGCATCTCTGATCTGGCTGACGACCGACTGATCAGTCGGTCGGGGGTGGAGAGCCGCCGTGCTCCTGGTCAGCGGCCGGCAATCGGCGCTGCGCGCGCTGCCGGCGCGCCGAACCGGAGAACACCCAGAGCAGCAGCGCAACCGGCAGCAGGCCGTAGAAAAGAAAGCTCAGCACGGCGGCGACGAGATTGCCTTCGGTCAGCGCCATGAGCAGGGTCACGTACAGCCAGGCGATTGCAACAATGTGCATCGGGCGATTATACGGTGCCTGCGCCGACGCGGTAGCGAGACGATGGCGCTTTTCGGCGGCCGCACATCCTGCCAACTGAGGCCAGAAGTCGGCTGTACATTGTCATATCGCCAATTGTCCATTGACATGCCTGATGCTGCAATGCAGAATCGCCGGTCGGGGCGCTTGGCCCTGAGCGTAGGGGATTGGATTGTATTGGTGGCGGTGCCTTGCCGCAGCTTGTCTCATTCGTCAACAGGAAAGGAAAGAACTATGACACAACGTGTTGCTTTGGTTACGGGAGCCATGGGCGGGATCGGTACGGCCATCTGCCAGGAACTGGCCAAGGCGGGTCACAAGGTGGTCGCTGCCTATCATCCGGAGTTCGACAAGCCGGCCGAGTGGACCGCGGCCATGGCAGAGGCTGGGTTCAACGACTTCATCTGTGTTGCTGGCGACGTTTCCGACTATGACACGTGTGTCGCCTTGGTCGCCGAAGCGGAAGCGAAGGCGGGTCCGATCGACATTCTGGTCAACAACGCGGGTATCACCCGTGACCGGATGTTCGCCAAGATGGAAGCCGCGCAGTGGAATGCCGTGATTTCGACCAACCTGTCGAGCCTGTTCAACATGACGAAGCAGGTTTCGGCGAAGATGGCCGAGCGTGGTTGGGGCCGGATCATCAACATTTCGTCGGTCAATGGGCTGCGCGGCCAGGCCGGGCAAACGAACTATTCGGCTGCGAAGGCTGGCGTCATCGGTTTCACCAAGGCGCTGGCAGCCGAACTGGCGGCCAAGGGGGTCACCGTGAATGCGATTACCCCTGGGTACGTCGCGACCCCGATGGTCATGGCGATCAAACCCGAAATCCTGCAAAGCATCATCGAGACCGTGCCGATGAAGCGTCTGGCCAGGCCCGAAGAGATCGGCGGCGCCTGCGTTTACCTGGCGTCGGAAATCGCCGGTTTCATGACCGGGTCGACGATGAATATCTGTGGCGGTCTTTACTACCAGTAAACTTCTTGTTTAGGAAGGTGAGACAGGCTCCGCGAGGAGCCTGTTTTTTTTCGCCGGAGTATAATTGTGGTGCACCGCACCAACGGGCGCCGGAAAGTCCGTCGAGTCATCCGCCTATGGAGGAAAGGGTCGCCATGCCCGAGCAGCAGCCACGATTGATCAAGAAGTATCCCAACCGTCGTCTTTACGATACGAAGACGAGCGCCTATATCACGCTGAGCGATGTCAAGGATCTTGTCCTGGCGCGCGAGCACTTCAACGTGCTGGACGCAAAGACGAGTGAGGACATTACGCGCAGCATTCTCCTACAGATCATTCTGGAGGAGGAAGCCGCGGGAATTCCGCTTTTTACAACGGAGCTATTAGCCCAGATGATCCGCTTCTACGGGCATGCCATGCAGGGAATGCTTGGCAAGTACCTCGAGACGAACATCAAGTCTTTCATCGAGTTCCAGAAAAAACTGCAGGAACAGTCGCAGTCGCTTTATGGTGAAAGCAGCAGTCAGATGCAGAGCGACATGTGGTCGCAGTTCATGAATTTCCAGGGCCCGGCGATGCAGACGATGATGGCTACCTACATGGAGCAAAGTCGCAAGATGTTGCACCAGATGCAGGATCAGTTGAAGACGCAAACTCGAACGCTATTCACTAGCATCCAGATCCCCGGCTTTGGCGGCGATAAGCCGACGAAAGACGGGGATCAGTAAGCGCGCCGGGCGCGCGCCGCACACACTCACATTCTACTTCGGCCGGCCTCGGCCGTCGCTGCGCTGCCGCATGGCGGATCACTGGCAGCGAAATCAGCGCAGCAGCGCGACGTAGGTCGCCGCGATGATGGCTGTCGTGATCACGCCGCTGATATTGGCGCCGAGGGCCTGCGGCAAGATGATCGCGCGCGGGTTGGCGTCGGTCGCGATCTTCTGGACCACTTTGGCCGTCGTCGGAACACAACTGACACCGGCAATTCCGATCATCGGGTTGAACTTCTTGCCGGACCAGAAGTAGAGCAGATACCCGCCGAGCAGACCGCCGAGCGCCGAGATCGTCAAGGCCAGCATGCCGAGGAGCAGGAGCTTGAGCACCGTCGGATCGAGCAGCGTGTTTGCTTCGCACAACACACCCAGCGTCAGGCCAAGAAAGAACGTTGCACCATACAGGAAAGTCTCGCCGATCAGCTTGGTAAAGGGATCGATGCCGCTTTCGCGAACGGCAACGCCCAGGAACAGCGAGAAGAAGAGCGGCGCGGCAACGGGAAAAAGGAGGCAGAGCAGCGTACAGGCGACGACGGCGAAAACGAGCTTCTGCGAGCGGCTGATCTTGGGCCCCTGATCGCCACTCATGTCAAGCCCGCGGATATGCTTGGGCACGAGCCACTTGATCAGGTAGGGATAGGCACCGTAAGTCAGTCCGAGATACAGGTAGCCGACGACGGTGATCGGAACGAACAAGTTCTTCGCCAGCACGAGCGAAGCGAACAACACCATCGGCCCGTCGGCGCCGCCGATCGTTGCTACAGCCGCCGCTTCGCCCTGGTTCAGGCCGATGCCTACGGCGATCGGAAAGACGGCGATCGTGCCAAGCTCGGCGAAAAGGGCGATGAACATGCTCTGGAATGGGCGTGCCATCACGTAGCCAACATCGAGGAGGACGCCAATACCCATGAAAACCAGACAGGCGATCAGGCCGTTGCTGAAAGTCAGCGTGTAGATCGGTTGCAGCCAGTCGATCTGCAGGATGTTGATCAGGTCTACCGGCTCAGACATCAATGGGTCAACGAACAAGGTGCCCATCTTGTTGCCTTCGAGGAACATCACGCCCGCGTTCACCGAAGACATGCCGAGCCCCATCGGGATCATCAGCAACGGTTCAAGGACGTTCTTCGAGCCCAGGTAGATGAGCAAGAAGCCGAGCAGCATCAGAAAGATGCGGCCAAACATGATCTTCGGCTCGGCGGCCGCGAGTGTCGCGATACCCTGGAACAGATCCAGAAAGTGAATGCTTTCCATACGCGTCAATCCTCGCGCCGGTCAGGCAAAGGCATTTGCCGGCGCATCGAGAGTTGCAGGCGGCAGGATTTCATCCCTGCCGGTTCGTCGAACGTCAGGCGATAGTCAGCAGCGGCTGCCCGCCGTCGACCGCATCGCCGGCGGCGACCAGGACTTTGGTCACCTGACCAGCGCGCGCCGAGGTGATCGGTGTCTTCATCTTCATTGCTTCAAGAACGAGTAGCTGATCACCGGCGGCAACAGTTTGGCCAACTTTGACGTTGACCTCGACGACCACTCCGCCCATGGCGGCGACGACATCGTTGGCTCCGGCAGCCGCCGCTGCGGCGGGCGCTGCCGCCGGGGCGGCTACGCTGCTCGCGCTGCTGGCAGCGCTCGCCAGCGCACTGGCAACCGGTGTGGCGGCGGGCGCGCTCTGCGTTTGTCCGGTGCCAAGTTCGAGAACGCTGACCTCGTACTCGCGACCGTTGACGGTAACCTTGAAATGTCTGGGCATCTGATCTCTCTCCTTATCGGGGGCCACGGCCCGTGGGCCCGGGCGTATGGGAATGCTGGGCGGCGCGCGCGCCGGAGGCCCAGCCATGGCTGCTTGGTGCGATGTGCAGTATGCGGTGCGGTCCCATGGCGACAAAAATTGCCGCCGAGAGGGCTGCGACGTCTTCATCCGGAACGCCGAGGCCAACCGGACATACCGTGCCGGTTGGAATGTCGGCTGGTTTGCTCTTTTCCATCCGTCCGGTCAGCGAAACCATCATCTTGATCAGCAGGGCGACCAGCACTGAAATGACGATGGCAATACCGTAGACCTGCAGGGCTTTGAGAGTGGCGGCAGTCAGCATGGAGTTTAGTCCTCGTGCGGGGAATTACATGGGTATGTTGCCGTGCTTCTTGGCCGGTCGGAGTTCGCGTTTGTCGAGTGTCTTGCGCAAGGCCAGGGCGACCATCCAACGTGTATCCTGCGGCTCGATGACGTCGGTAATATAGAAATTACCCGCGGAAACGTAGGGCGAGGCGAACTCGTCGCGGTATTCCTGTGCCAATTCGGCTGCGCGTGCCTGGCTGTCTTCGGCTTCCTTGATTTCCTTGCGGTAGAGGATCTTGACCGCCGCTTCTGCGCCCATGACGGCGATCTCTGCCGTCGGCCAGGCAAAGACCATGTCCGCCCCCATTTCCTGGCTGCACATGGCAAGGTACGAACCACCATAGGCCTTGCGGCAGATCACGGTGATTTTCGGTGCAGTGCATGAACCGTAGGCCGAAAGCATTTTGGCGCCATGGCGGATGATTCCGCCGCGCTCCTGCTCGACACCGGGCAGGAAGCCAGGGACATCAACCAGCGTTACGACGGGGATGTTGAAGATGTTGCAAGTCCGTACGAAACGCGCCACCTTGTCGGCCGCGTTCAGATCAAGTGCGCCTGCCATGACCATTGGTTGATTGGCGACGATACCGGCGACGACGCCGCTGATCCGCGCGAAGCCGACGATGACATTGCGCGCAAAGCCCGCATGCACCTCGAGCAGTTCGCCGCCGTCGACGATACGGCGAATGATCGCGTACATGTCCATCGGCGCCGACGCGCTATCGGGAATGCACTCATTGATCGACGGATCTTCCATTTCCTCGATCGGCGCTGCGAGGTTGTGCGGTGGGTCTTCGGTGTTATTCGCTGGCAGATAGGACAGCAGTTGCCTGACCAGGGCAATCGCCTGCTGGTCGTCGTCGACGATGAAGTGGGCGTTACCGCTGACGGTTGCGTGCATTTCAGCGCCGCCGACCTCGGCCATCGTCGTCGCGCGTCCGGTTACCGCCTTGATGACTTCCGGACCGGTGAGGAACATGTGCGCATTGCTGCGTGTCATGATGACGAAATCCATCAACGCTGGCGAATAGGCAGCTCCCCCGGCACAGGGACCACAGATCACGGCGATCTGCGGAACGACGCCGGAGAGCAGGACATTGGTGTAGAACACATCGCCGTAGCCGGAGAGAGCGTCAACCCCTTCCTGAATGCGCGCACCGCCAGAGTCCTTGAAAGCAACCAGTGGGACACCGATCTTCAGCGCATGTCGCATGATGCGCGTGATCTTGCGCGCCTGCATCTTGCCGAGCGTGCCGGCGACCACACTGAAGTCCTGGCTGAAGGCAGCCACCTGCGTGTGGCCGACATAGCCGCTTCCTGCGATGACTCCGTCGGCGGGCAACTCGCGTCCGGCCATACCGAAATGCGTTGCGGCGTGGGCGGCATGCAGCCCAAGTTCCTGGAAGGTTCCCTCGTCGTACAGCGCGTCGAGACGCTCGCGGGCCGACAGCAAACCCTTGGCATGCAGCGCCTCCAGCTTTTCCGGGCTGACGTTCTGGGTTAACCTGGCGCGCTTGGCGCGCAGCTTTTCGATTAGTTCCGGTCGTATCGTCATCTGAATTCCTGGTACGTGATTGGAGTGGAATTAGTTCTCATTCGCATAGCGGTCCCGAGCGACCACTTTCCGGCAGCATATTATCCCATGTTCGGCATGGGTTGGCCAGTTTCGCTGCGAGTTTTCCGCGTGCCGGCCATATCCCGCGGCGGCCCGGCGCGGGTGAGGCGACGCAAAAGGCTGCGGCCGGGAAACTCGGGAGTGCTTGGGCGCCGGCGGCTGTCGGCAGCCGGCATTCTCGGGCAAGGGGTGTGGATCGGGCGCAACCGCGCGCTACGCAGCGAATCAGGCCAAGCTTGGTCGTGGAAGGCGTACAATGAGCGCCCGGCAAAGGAGCGAAAACAAGCGGGCGAAAAAAAAGCTCCGAAGGATCAGAGCTTGTTGTGTCTGGTGCCCAAGAGAGGAATCGAACCTCCACGGTGTTGCCACCACTAGGACCTGAACCTAGCGCGTCTACCAATTTCGCCACCTGGGCATGCCAGCGAGAAGCGAATTCTATAGGATCAAGAGCAAATGTCAATGATCAATCCGCTCGGGATGAGAGGGCGTGATGCGCATCTGGCGCGCGAGGCTAAGCGCTATGAACACCCCCTGCCGTCGCGCGAATTCATCCTGCAGGTGCTCGAGGAGCAAGGTCGGCCGGTAGGCTTCGACGAACTCTGCCGGTTGCTCGAAATCCGGCCAGACGAGTGCGAACCGTTTCAGCGCCGCCTGGGCGCGATGGAACGTGAGGCGCAGTTGTTGCGCAATCGCAAGGCGGCGTACATTCTGCCGGAGCGAGCCAGCCTGATTGCCGGGCGCGTGGAGGGTCATCCGGACGGCTATGGCTTCCTCGTTCCGGACGATGGCAGCGAGGACCTGTCGCTCGAAGCGCGGCAGATGGCGAAGGTCCTGCATCGCGATCGCGCCTTGGTCCGCGTCGTCGGCGTCGATCGCCGCGGACGGCGCGAGGGCGTCATCGTCGAAGTCCTCGAACGGGCGAACAGCAAGGTTGTCGGGCGCGTGCTGGTCGAGCACGGAATTACGCTGGTCGTGCCGGAGAACCGGCGCATCAATCAGGATATTCTGGTCGCACCCGATGACGGCGTGGCGGCCAAGCCGGGTCAGGTCGTGGTGGTCGAGATCATCGAGCAGCCTGATCGGCACGCCAAACCGATTGGCCGTATCGTCGAGGTTCTTGGCGGCTACGCCGATCCTGGGATGGAGATCGAGATTGCCCTGCGCAAGCACGAGCTTCCTTTTGTTTTCTCACCTGGTGCACTGGCTGAGACGGCCGCCCTGCCGGACCAGGTCTCGTTGAACGACTCGGGCGGGCGGGTAGACTTGCGCGACTTGCCGCTGTTGACGATCGACGGCGACACGGCGAAGGATTTCGATGATGCCGTTTTTGCCGAGCGGCGCGCCGACGGCTGGCGGCTGATCGTCGCGATTGCCGATGTCAGCCATTATGTGCAGCCGGGGAGTGCGCTCGATCGGGCAGCCGCTGAACGCGGCAACTCGGTCTATTTCCCGCGCCGCGTGATTCCGATGTTGCCCGAGAAGCTGTCGAACGGCTTGTGTTCGCTCAATCCGGATGTCGACCGACTGGTGGTCGCCTGCGACATGGAGATTAGCGAGCGCGGCGAGATTGGCCACTATCGCTTCTATCCGGCCGTCTTTCGCTCGCATGCACGGCTGACCTACGATCAGGTATGGACTTGGCTCAGTACTGCCGGCCAGCCCGCGGAAGCGGGACTCGCTGCGCTGCTGCCGCATCTACGCGCGCTCTACGATCTGTTTCATGTCCTCCAGTGCGCGCGTGAGCAACGCGGTGCGATCGATTTCGAAACAATCGAAACGCTGATGCTGTTCAACGATCAGGGCAAGATCGAGCGGATCGTTCCGGCCTACCGCAACGACGCGCATCGGCTGATCGAGGAATGCATGTTGGCGGCCAACGTTTGCGCGTCGGATTTCCTTCAGGTCAATCGGCAAGCGTGCCTGTACCGGGTTCATCAGGGTCCGACGGCCGAGAAGCTAGTCGGTCTGCGCAGCTTCCTCGCCGAGTTCGGCTTGGCTCTGGGTGGTGGCGACACTCCGACGGCACGCGACTACGCGTTGCTGCTCGAACAGGTACGCGATCGTCCGGATGCGCTGCTACTGCAGACAGTAATGCTGCGCTCGCTGCGCCAAGCACTTTACAGCCCGGATAATGTCGGCCACTTTGGCCTCGCTTACGAGCACTACACGCACTTCACCTCGCCGATCAGGCGCTATCCGGACCTGCTCGTGCATCGTTCGATCAAGGCCGTGCTCGCCGGGCAGCATTACTCACCTGGGAGTTGGCAAGAAGTGGGCGTGCACTGCTCGCAGACCGAACGTCGCGCTGACGAGGCGACGCGCGATGTGCTCAACTGGTTGAAATGCTATTACATGCGCGACCGCATCGGCGAGGTCTTCGCGGGGAGTATCGCGGCCGTCGTTCCTTTCGGCGTGTTCGTGGCGCTTGACGAAATCCATGTCGAGGGCCTGATCCATGTTTCCGAACTGGGTGAGGATTACTTTCAGTACGATAGCGTGAAGCACCAGATGCTTGGCCAGCGCACCGGTCGGCGCTACCGATTGGCTGATCGCCTGCGCGTCAGGCTGGTCCGGGCTGACCTCGAGAGCGGCCGAATCGATTTCGTCCCGGCTGACGCCTGATGAAGCGGACGCTCGGCGCCTGGCGGGCTGGCTGTGGTTGATGTGGCGAGTCGGCGCAACTTTCTGCGCGGTCGGTTCGGTCTCCGCCCGAAGCCGCTGCGCCCGCCCTGGGCGCTCGCCGAGCACGCTTTTCAGCAGGCCTGCTCGCGTTGCGACGAATGCCGCAAGGTGTGTCCGACGGGTATCGTCGTCAGCGGCGAGGGCGGCTATCCGGAAATCGATTTCACCCGCGGCGAATGTACTTTCTGCGCTGCCTGCGTCGGTGTTTGTCGGAGCGCTGCGCTGCAGCGCGGCGAGGAAGGTCGCGCGTGGTCGCTGCGCGCGGTGCTTGGCGAGGTCTGTCTGGCCACGCGTGCGGTCGAGTGCCGGGTGTGCGCTGATCTTTGTCTCAACGGCGCGATCCTTTTTCTGCCGCAGCGCGGCGGGATCGCGCGACCGATCGTTGACGAAACGCGGTGCACCGGCTGCGGCGCCTGCCTCGCACCGTGTCCGACGAGGGCGATCAATGTTTGCCCGTCGACCTGATCGGCCGTCGGGCTTGCGCGATCTGCCAGCGCCTTGGTCGATTGTCTCCGGGGGTACGGCTGGCGCGCTGGCTGGTTGCTCCGGTTCGCCCGCTCCGCGGGTCAGGCGTGGAGGAGCAGGGACGTGAACCGCGAACGGGCAGCCGGTCAGCGTTTGCCTGAAGCTTCGGCCGAGCGCCTGCTGCAGCTCGTCGCGACGATGGTCGAGGAGACGCGTCCCGGGCGGCAGGGCCGAGTCAGCCTGGGTAGCCATCTTGAACGCGACCTGGGCCTGGACAGCCTGGCGCGGGTCGAACTGCTGTTGCGACTGGCCACCGAGTTTGGCAAGTCGCTGCCCGAGAGCGCTTTGGCTGAAGCTGAAACGCCGGCCGACCTGTGGCGCCTGATCAACGGGGCAGGCGACCTGCAGGAGCCGGCCGTCGTCGCGCTCGACAAAGCGGCGCAGGGTGAGATCTGCGAAGTCCCGGTGCAGGCAGCGACCTTGGTCGAGGTTCTCGAGTGGTACGCCGAGCGCTGCCCGGATCGTACGCACGTGCTGCTCTGCGCGAGCGGGGCGGGCGACACGGGCGATTTTCGACCGCAGCCGCTGTCTTACGGCGATCTGCTGAGCGCGTCGCGGCGTATCGCGGCGGGCTTGGTCGCGCGTGGTCTGCGGCCACAGCAGACGGTTGCCCTGATGTTGCCGACCGGGCGCGACTACCTGACGAGTTTCTTCGGCGTGATGCTCGCTGGCGGCGTTCCGGTGCCGATCTATCCGCCCGCTCGTCTGGCGCAGCTTGCCGACCACCTGCGCCGGCATGCCCGCATCCTGGCCAACGCGGAAGCGGTGTTCATCATCACGGTGCCGGAAGCGAAAGGCGTTGGCGCCCTCCTGCGGGCAGCGGCGCCGGCCTTGCGCGAGGTCCTGACGCCCACTGAGCTCGATCAGGAGCCGCTCGCCTTGCTCTATCGCGCAGTGTCCTCGGATGTCGCCTTCCTGCAATACACTTCGGGCAGTACCGGCGATCCCAAGGGGGTCGTCCTCAGCCATGCCAATCTGCTCGCCAACCTGCGCGCGATGGGTGCGGCGGTCGTCGTTTCCAGCGACGACGTTTTCGTCTCCTGGCTGCCGCTCTATCATGACATGGGGCTGATCGGCGCCTGGTTCGGCGCCTTGTACTTCGGCATGCGCCTGGTGTTGATGTCGCCGCTGGCGTTTCTCGCCCGCCCGGTGCGCTGGTTGGAGGCGATCAGCCAGCATCGTGGCACGCTTTCGCCGGCACCGAATTTTGCCTACGACCTGTGCGCGCGCAAGCTCGCCGATACCGACTTGTCGGGGCTTGACCTGTCGTCGTGGCGGCTTGCCCTGAATGGCGCCGAGCCGGTCAGTCCGGCAACATTGACCGCTTTCGCCGAGCGCTTTGCTCCGTTTGGCTTGTCCCCGACCGCCCTGACGCCGGTCTATGGTCTGGCCGAGTGCTCGGTCGGCCTGGCCTTTCCGCCGCTTGGGCGCGGGCCACGCATCGACCTGATCGAGCGCGATGCCTTGCTGCGTCGGAAGGTCGCGCTGCCGGTGCTTGATGCAGCGCCGGGGTCGATGGGAGTGCCAGCCTGTGGCCGGGCGCTTCCCGGCCACGAAATCCGCATCGTCGACGAGAGCGGTAGCGAACTGCCGGAACGCCACGTCGGGCATTTGCAGTTTCGCGGTCCCTCGGCAACGGTCGGCTATTTCCGTAATCCGTCCGCGACCCAGGCGCTGTGGCGTGACGGCTGGCTGGACTCGGGGGATTTTGCCTACACGGTCGAAGGCGAAATCTACCTCACCGGGAGAGAGAAGGATCTGATCATCCGCGGGGGGCGCAACCTTTATCCGTACGAACTGGAGCAGGCGGTCGGCAACATTCCCGGTGTTCGCCGCGGTTGTGTCGCGGTCTTCGCCAGCAACGATCCGCTGACGGCGAGCGAGCGCCTGGTCGTCGTCGCCGAAACGCGCGCGCAGGATGCGGCGGAGCGCGCTGCCTTGCGCCAGCGGATCAGCGAAGCGGCGATCGACGCGGTCGGTGTACCGGCCGACGAGATCGTCCTCGTCCCACCGAACTCGGTTCTCAAGACCTCGAGCGGCAAGATCCGGCGCAGCGCGTCGCGCGATGCTTTCGAGAGCGGGTCACTCGGGGCCGAAGCTGTAGCGGGGCGCTGGCAGCTGGTGCGCCTGGCGATGGCCGCGTCTCGTGCACGCATCGCCGACGGCGCGCGGCGCTTTGTTCGACGACTGTATGGCTCGTGGTGCTGGACGATCTTCGCCCTGCTGGCGCTGCCAACAGCGGCGAGCGTCGTCGCTCTACGTTCGCCGGCAGCGGGCCGCCGAATCGTGCATTGGGCGGCGCGCGCTTTCCTGCGCCTGACCGGCATGCCGGTGGGCAGGATAGACCGCGCTGACCTGCCGGCAACGCCGCATCTGCTGCTGGTCAATCATTGCAGCTATCTGGACGCGTTGGTGCTGTGCGCGGCGCTGCCGCCCGCAGCCGGATACTGTTTCGCCGCCAAGCGCGAGTTGCTCAGGCAGCCGATGATGCACGCCTTCCTGCGGGCCTTGGGGACGCTCTTCGTAGAGCGTTTCGACGTCGCGCGCAGCGTCGAGGATGTCGAGGACATCGTCATTGCCCTGGGCCGGGGGCAGCGCGTCATCCTTTTTCCGGAAGGTACCTTTTCCCGTGAAGCCGGCCTCAAGCCGCTGCGCATGGGCGCCTTCGTTGCCGCTGCCCGTGCCGGCGTGCCGGTCCTCACCGGTGGTCTGCGCGGAACGCGCGAGGTACTGCGCGATGGCTCTTGGCTGCCACGACTTGGCCGGATGAAACTGGCACTGGGCGCAGTCCTGGCGCCGGCGGGCGCCGATTGGGCGGCGACCGTACGCTTGCGCGATGCCGCGCGGCGGGAGATCCTGCGCCTGTGTGGCGAACACGACCTGGAGCGCTAGGCCGCGGCGAAAAATCGTGGACCGCCCGACGCGGCGGCCTGGGCGGGCGGCGTAGCCGCGGCGCAAGGAGGCTTGCTGCCGCGGATGTCGCTCAGTTCCTCTTGACCGGTTTCTTGACGGCATCGCCCTTGAAGGTGTTGTCGACCAGCGGCGGTGCGTCGATCTGCGGCACGTGGCATTGAACGCAGTTGTAGCGGCCGCCAGTCGCTTCGGCGTGCTTCTTGCCCTCGCGGTCGACGAAGTGGCTGACACCGATCTGCGGCGCCTTCTTCTTCTTGTAGTTCGCGGCCGAGTGACAATCCATGCACTGGTTGCCTTCCAGGTTGATTTCGTCGAAGTTCTCGACGGCATGCGGGATGACCGGCGGTTGCGTACTGAAGGTGCGGGCAACCGGCGCCTCGGTTCCTGGGCGCTTGCCGACGTAGGGTTTGATCTCCGGTGCCGGATCAGGCGCTGCGACGTCGACGCCGCGCATCGACCGTGCACCGTCGTCGGCAAACGCCAGCGCGCTCAGGCAAGTCGCCGCGAGCGCGGCGATCAATTTCAGGGTTTTGTACATGGTTGGCGCTCCCTCCAGGTCAAAGAATGGTTTCAGTGTTGCGCGATGCCTCACTCGTTGCGCCATCGCCGGGTGGGCGCGCAAAGCGCAGGCCGAAGGTGAAGACGTCTTGCGAGCAGACGTCGATGCAGCGTCCGCAGTTGGTGCAGTTGGCGGCCAGAATGACCGGGCCGACGCCCTGCTCGGCTCCCTTCAGGGCAGGTCGAATGACCTGCGGTTCCGGACAGACGTCGAA
This sequence comes from Accumulibacter sp., assembly GCF_029255125.1. Classification (GTDB taxonomy): domain Bacteria; phylum Pseudomonadota; class Gammaproteobacteria; order Burkholderiales; family Rhodocyclaceae; genus Accumulibacter. The sequence continues at coordinate 99,608 of NZ_JAPUVR010000100.1, forward strand.
GCAGTCCAGGCAGTCGTTGCAGGCAGCGCGCTTGTCGGCGCGAATGCGCAGCGGACTCCAGCGCGCGAGCAGGCTGTAGAAAGCGCCCACTGGACAGAGGTGCCCGCACCAGGCGCGGCTCATGACGAAAAGGTCGAACAGGAATACGGCAAGAATGATCGTCCACGCTGCACCGAAACCGAAAACCAGGGCGCGTTGCAGGAAGGAAACGGGATTCACCAGTTCCCAGACGAGGGTGCCGGTAGCGGCGGCAAGGATAAGCGTCATCGCCAGGATCCAGTAGCGGGTAGCGCGCGCAAGGTGGGTACTGCCCCTGATCTGCAGCCGGCGGCGCAGCCAGGCGGCAAGGTCAGTCAGCGGGTTGAGCGGGCAGACCCAGGCGCAGTACGCTCGGCCACCCACCAGAAAGTAGAAGACGAGCGTGATGGCGACGCCGAGCAGCGCCAGGCTTTCCGGCCGGTGGCCGGCGACCAGCGACTGCATCAGGATGAACGGGTCGGTCAGGGGTAGCGTGTCGAGCGTCAGGCTGTAGGCCAGGTTGCCCTTGACGATCCACCAGCCGGTCAGCGGGCCGAGCAGGAAGAGGCTGAGGATGGCGCACTGACTGGCGCGCCGGGCCAACAACCACTTGTGCGCAGCGAACCGGCCTTTCGTGCGGATAGCCTCGGCGCCGGGTTGTCGTCGGCTCATCGTGCCCCCTCGCTGACCGTTGGCCGCGCCGGTTCGGCTGCCGCAGCAGGCTGATCACCCAGCCCGGGAGGGAGTCTGGGGACTGCCGAGCCGTGACCGGGGATCAGTGCCGGGGATCGGTCGCTGCCTGGATCGAAATGACCGTCGAGTTTCATTCCTTCCGGCAGACGGTCGGGCAGGTCGACGAGACCCTTGTCTTCGACCAGCGAATGACCGCCAGCCTTCGCCTTTTCCTGCCATCCCAAACGGTAGTGTTCGCCGAGCGAGCCCTTGACCAGCTTGATCGGCAGGACGCGGATCGAGGCCTCTTCGGTGACGCAGGCTTTCTCGCACTTGCCGCAGCCGGTGCAGTGTTCGGAGTGTACGGTCGGAATGAACATCGTATGGCGCCCGGTGCGCGGGTTCGGACGCAGCTCGAGCGTGATGGCCTGGTCGATCAGCGGACAGACGCGGTAGCAGACGTCGCAGCGCATGCCGAGGAAGTTCAGGCAGGTCTCCTGGTCGGCGAGGACGGCAAGGCCCATGCGCGCGCGGTTGATGTCGGTCAGCGCGTGTGTGAGGGCACCGGTCGGACAGGCTTTGACGCAGGGGATGTCCTCGCACATCTCGCACGGTCCGCTGCGCGCGGTGAAGTACGGCGTACCCGCGGCAACTGCCGTTTCCGGTCGGGCAAGCGTCAGGATGTCGTAGGGGCAAGCGCGCGCGCACATGCCGCAGCGTATGCATGCGCCGAGAAAGTGATCTTCCGGCTGCGCACCGGGTGGGCGGAGGGCCAGCGGGGGCAGGGCTTTCGCTTGCTTGCCATGGAGGGCAAGGGCGACGCCAAGCAGCCCGACGCCGCAAAACAGGCGCGCCGAATCGGTCAGGAACTGCCGGCGCGCAACTTCTGGCATGCCGGCGCTCATCGCCGGCGGTCGGCGCGTGGCTTTGGCTTCCTTGGGCATGTCGGCTGATGAACGGGCTGGTCGGAGATCGGGGATCGGGTGGGCGCGAACCCGGGCGAGCGCCGCGCGGTTTGCCCGCCGGCTGCGGCGTACGCCACGCTGCCCGGGACGTTCCAGTGCCTCAGGCTTTCACCACCTTGCAAGCACACTTCTTGAAGTCGGTTTCCTTGGAAATCGGGCAGGTCGCATCGAGTGTCAGCTTGTTGACCAGCCGGTGTTCGTCGAAGAACGGGACGAAAACGAGGCCGACCGGCGGCTTGTTGCGACCGCGGGTTTCGACGCGCAACTGGATCTCGCCGCGCCGGGTGACCGTCTTCACGACATCGCCACGCTGCAGGCCGCGCTTCTTGGCGTCGTCCGGATGCATGTAGATCCAGGCGTCGGGCATCGATTTGTACAGCTCGGGAACGCGCCGTGTCATCGAACCCGTGTGCCAGTGCTCGAGCACGCGCCCGGTGCACAGCCAGAGATCGTAGTCCTTGTCGGGCATCTCGGCGGCTGGCTGGTAGGGTAGGGCGAAGATCACCGCCTTGCCGTCCGGGTGACCGTAAAAGCGGACTCCTTCGCCTTTCTTGACGTAGGGATCGTAGCCTTCACGGAAGCGCCAAAGGGTCTCCTTGCCATCGACTACCGGCCAGCGCAGGCCGCGCGCCTTGTGGTAGGTGTCGAAACTGGCCAGATCGTGCGCGTGGCCGCGGCCGAAAGCGGCATACTCCTCGAACAGACCTTTCTGCACGTAGAAGCCCAAAGCTTTCGACTCGTCGTTGTCGAAGCCCGGATACGTCTGGGCGAGCGGGAACTTGTTGACCTGGCCGTTGGCGAACAGAACATCGTACAAGGTCTTCCCCCGGTACTCGGGATTTTTCTCGAGCAAGGCGGCTGGCCACACTTCATCGGTCTTGAAACGCTTGGCGAACTCGACGTATTGCCAGAGGTCCGAGCGCGCTTGTCCAGGGGCTTTCACCTGCTGACGCCAGAATTGCGTGCGTCGCTCGGCGTTGCCGAAGGCGCCTTCCTTTTCCATCCACATCGCAGCGGGCAGAATGAGATCGGCGGACATCGCCGAAACCGTCGGGTAGGCGTCCGACACCACGACGAAGTTGTCGGGGTTGCGCCAGCCGGGGAAGATCTCGTCGTTGACGTTTGGCCCGGCCTGCATGTTATTGGTCGTCGTCGTCCAGTAGAAGTTGATCTTGCCATCCTTCAACAGCCGGCTCTGCGCGACGGCGTGCGCGCCGATCCAGTCGGGCAGGACGCCGGCGGGGAGCTTCCACAGTTTCTCGGAGAGTTCGCGGTGTTTTGGGTTGGTGACCAACATGTCGGCCGGCAGCCGATGGGCGAAGGTACCGACCTCGCGCGCCGTGCCGCAGGCGGACGGCTGACCGGTGAGCGAAAACGGACTGTTACCCGGTTCGGAGATCTTGCCGACCAACAGATGGACGTTGTAGATCATGTTGTTGACCCAGGTGCCGCGCGTGTGCTGATTGAAGCCCATTGTCCAGAAAGAGGTCACCTTGAGCTTGGGATCGGCGTAGGCTTTGGCCAGCGCTTCGAGCTTTTCCTTTGGTACCCCGGAAATCTCGTGTGTCTTGTCCAGCGTGTATTCGGCGACGAAGGCCTTGAACTCTTCGAAGCTCATCGGACTGGCGCCGGCCGGGTTGCCGCGCGGTTTGCCGTCTTCACCCGGGTAGCCATTGTTCATGGCGAGTTTTTCGAGCGGATGGTTGGCGCGCAAGCCGTAGCCGATATCGGTCACGCCCCGCTTGAAGTTAACGTTGCGCGCGACGAACTCCTGATTGACTGCGTTGTTCTGAATGATGTAGTTGCAGATGTAGTTGAGGATCGCAAGGTCGCTCTGGGGCTTGAAGATCAACTCGTTATCGGCGAGTTCGGTGGACCGGTGGGCGAACGTCGAGAGCACGTGAATGCGGACGTTCTTGCCGGTCAGTCGCCGGTCGGTGACGCGCGACCACAGGATCGGGTGCATTTCGGCCATGTTTGAGCCCCACAACACGAACGCATCAGCGTGTTCGATGTCGTCGTAGCAACCCATCGGTTCGTCGATACCGAAGGTGCGCATGAAACCGGCGACGGCGGAGGCCATGCAGTGGCGCGCATTCGGGTCCAGGTTGTTGCTCAGGAAGCCGGCTTTCATCAGTTTGGCGGCGGCGTAACCCTCCCAGATCGTCCATTGGCCAGAACCAAACATGGCGATGTTGCGCGGCCCCCCCTTCTTCAATGCAGCCTTGCATTTGTCGGCCATGAGGTCGAAGGCCTGCTCCCACGAAACTGGCACGAACTCACCGTTCTTGTCGAACTTGCCATCCTTCATGCGCAGCAAGGGTGTCGTCAGGCGGTCCTTGCCATACTGAATCTTCGAGAGGAAATAACCCTTGATGCAGTTGAGGCCGCGGTTGACCGGAGCATCGGGATCACCCTGGGTCGCGACGATGCGCCCGTCTTTCGTTCCCACGAGCACGCCGCAGCCGGTTCCGCAGTAACGGCAGGCACCCTTGTCCCAGCGTACACCATCATTCGTCGCGACGGCCGCCGAAGCGACGCCGGGCAGGCTGATTCCGGCTACGCTGGCGGCGGCGGCAACAGCATTGCTCTTGATGAAGTCACGACGTGTCAAAGTTACTTTCATTTCATGCTTCCTTGTCGGGATCGGATTCGAACTGGTGATAGACCAACGATGCCGAAAGCACACCCGGCTGCTGGTTGATCTGGGAGAAGGTATCTGCGGCGGCTTGCGCGGATTCGGCTTCGATTGTCACGATCAGCCGGCCGTCTTCGCTGACGACATGGATCTCGATGCCGTGCAGGGCCAGCAGCCGGCGTTGCACATCGTGCACGGCCTGGGGCTGGGCGTTGACCAGCACGCTGGAGATGTTCATGAACCCGAGAGACTCCTGTGCGCAAACTGACAGCCCTTGGTGGCGGCAAGCGCTCTAAGCGCCTGCGGCCAGCCTGCGTCAGGTAGCCACTCTAAGGGAGTCGTGACCGCTTTTTCTTGATGCGAATCAATCTTTGCAAAAACGACTCAGGGGTCGGCGCTGCCGCGCCGCAGCTTACGTCGACCGCACGGTGCGAGGTGTCGGTCGCCAACGAGGATGCTCAGCGACTGCCGCTCGGGGCCATTCGCTGGATGAAAAAAAAACGCGGAACCGAGTAGTTCCGCGTTCTTTATTGGTTGTCCCCGCGAGTGCCGTCAGGCCGGCATCCTGAACCTGGGTTCAGATAGGTCACTTTCCTTCCGCATCAGGCATACCCGACATGGGGCACACACAACAGCGGTTTCTAGGGTCTGCAACCGATGCCAATTTGCATTGGTTCAAGGAATCTATGACCTTAACAAGCACCGCAGGGAACTCCGTTGGAGGCCCGCTTCCACCGCTAGTGCGCTTGCAGCGCCGTCGCCAGTTCAGCCTCCATGCAGGAAATTCTACGCCTAACGTCGGCCATGTCCAGCGATATTTCAGATTCAATTTTTTGATCTGTCGCTGGGCGTGGTTGATGCCCGGCGAGGTGTTCGTGGGCAATATTCAGTGCCGCCATGACGGCAATTCGCTCGGCGAGGTTGCTCTTCGTCTTCTCGGCGATTTCGCGCATCCTGCCGTTCAGGAAGGCGGCCGCGTTGAGCAAGGCCGCGTGCTGCTCTGGCGGGCAGGCGACGCGATACTCCTTGCCGAGCAGGGTGATGTCGAGAAAAGCGTCGAGAATGGCGGAGTCGTTGGGCATCGGTCGGACGCGTTTCAGGTCTTGGCTTCGGGCAACTGGGCGGTGAGTCGCTCAAGGCGTGAGCGCGCTTCACCCATGCGCTCGACGAGCTGGTGCTTCTCCGCCTGGGCAGCCGCGAGCTGGTCTTTCAGTCCGTCATTCTCGGCGCGCAGGGCGTGGCAGAGGGCAACCACTTCAGTGACTCGGCTTTCAAGGGCAAGGAGTTCATTCAGCATGACGCGGACTATAGATTCAAGAAGCCCATCTGGTCAAGGCTGAAGCGTTGCGGATCAAGGCAAGATACACGGTTCGGACAAAGTGTGTGCACTCGCCCGCGTTGGCCTTGGGCAGATGCACTATAATATGGGCCTTCGTCCAGGCTGCTGGGCGAAGAACTGTGCAAGGTGCCGCAAAGCAGGTTCTCTGCCGCGGTTAAACGGGAAACAGGTGCGTGTTCCAGCAACACCATGCCTGTGCTGCCCCCGCAACGGTAAGCGAGTGTGGGTCTGCCGATAGGCCACTGGGCGACAGCCTGGGAAGGCGGCAGATCAAGACTTGCGAGCCCGGATACCGGCCTTCGCGCAACTGGAACGGAAGTGTCGCGGGGAGGCGGGCACCGAGTGCGCGGACAAGCAGGTCTGCCGTTCATCGTTTTCCCTGGATATTTCCATGTATTGGGCTCGTCGGCTTGCGGGGACGCTCGTCGGCAACAGGGAGAAACCATCATGCATCCGAAAGGATCGTGTGCAGCCTCGGCTGCCTTGCTCGTTATTTCGGGCGTCGTAACGTCGAGCGGCTTGCACGCTGCCGAACAGGAACTCGCACCCGTCGTCGTTACCGCGACGCGCTTCAGCGAAGCCGATCCGCGCATCGCCGCGAACATCAGCATCATCAGCCGACAGGACATCAGGAACATGCCGACACAGAATCTGCCGGACGTTCTGCGCACGCACGCCGGTATCGATGTGCGCCAGCTGGGCGGGGCCATGGGCCGCGACGCGCTCGTCGACGTCCGCGGCTTCGGCTCGACTGCGACCAGCAATACCTTGATTCTTCTCGATGGCTTGCGACTCAATCCGGCTGACCTGGGGAGCATCATCTGGTCGGCAATTCCGCTGGAGAGCGTCGAACGGATCGAAATCATCCGCGGCTCGGGGACCGTCCTTTATGGCGACGGCGCCACCGGTGGGGTGATCAACATCATCACCCGCAAGGGCCGCCGGGTGCTCGCCAGCGCGGCCGGCGAGGTGGGCAGCTACGGCTACCGTGCAGCCGATCTCAGCCTGGCGAACAGCAAGGATGGCGTGTACTTCGATCTCGTCGCCAACCTGGCTGAGGCGAGTGGGTATCGGCACAACAGCCAGCAGGATCAGCGCACGGCCAGCGGGCGGGCGGGCGTGCAGTTCGAGCGCGGCCAAGCGTTTGTCGACTTTGCCGCTTACAAGGAGTCGGCCGGCGAGCCGGGATCAATCTTCAGTGCCGCCTACCGTAACGATCCGCGCAGCACGCGCAGCCCACACAACGTCAGCGAGCGCGACGGTTATCGCCTGCGTCCCGGCGTGTCGTACGAACTCGGCGATCGTCTTGCGTTCGAGGCGGAGTTTGCCTTCGATCATCAGCAACTCGTCGCGCGCTATGTCTCGTCGTTTGGCGCAACGGCGAGCGACCGTGTGCGCGACACCACATCGTTTACGCCGCGCTTGCGCTGGCGCCATGATCTGGCTGCGGTGCCCAGCGAAACGGTTCTTGGTTTCGACTACTACCATGGCGAAGTGACTTCGAATAACACGGGATTTGCCGATCAGGGTGCCGAGCAGACGAGCACCGCCTTCTACCTGCAGAACGTCAGCCGACTCTCCGAGCACCTCAGCCTGACGCTTGGCGCTCGCCGGCAACGCATGGCGCAGGAGGCGCGCCAGGATGCCTACGCGGCTTTCTTCAGCCCGGCGATGAAGGGCAGGGCGAGCCGTTCGCGCAGTGCGACCGATCTCGGTCTGGCCTATGCGCAGGACGCCTGGAAGGTCTACGCCAAGACCGGTAGCACTTTCCGTTTTGCCAACCTTGATGAACTTTTCGGCCTCGACGCCTCGTTCAATCCTGTCTTCGTCGGTGACCTGAAACCACAGCAGGGGCGAATCAATGAAGTCGGCGGCGGTCTGCGGCTTGGCTCGGCGAATCTGCGGGCTTCCTTCTACCGGCTGAAACTGGCGGACGAGATCGCCTATGACGGGAACCTCGGTGCGAACGTCAATCTGCCGTCGACCCGGCGCCAGGGTGCGGAACTGGAGGCCGACTGGCGGATCGTCGATGGGCTGCAGGTGAAGGGATCGTACGCGTATACCGATGCTCGTCTGCGTCGCGCACCGTATGCGGACAACGCGATCCCCTTGGTGGCACGGCATCAGGCGGGCATGCAACTGATCTGGGACAGTGGGCGGCCGGGAACTTATTCGGCCGCCGTCCGGCATGTCGGCGCCCGGCGCTACAACGGCGATTATGACAACGCGCACGGCATGCTGGCCGGCTACACGACACTCGATCTGCAGGCCGCCTGGGTGGTCAAGCCGTGGCGCATCACGGCCAGGCTGCTCAACGCGCTCGACCGGAAGTATTCGCCGCTCGCCGGTTACTCCAGCTTCTACAACGATACCTACTACTATCCTGCCGACGGCCGCGCTTTCTTTGTCGCCGGGCGGTTTGACTTCTGAGCGATGCCGACCCGCCGCCGTGCCCTGCTCATTCTTGCTGCGCTGGCCAGCACGGCGGTGCTCAGCATCAGCCTCGCTCTGATCGTGGGCAGCATGCGTATCCCCTTCACTGAGGTTGCCGCAACGCTGCTTGGCGGTGGTGACGGGGTGTCGACGGAAGTCGTGCGCGGTCTGCGCCTGCCGCGTGCGCTGACCGGTTTTGCCTGCGGCGGACTCCTGGCCCTGGCCGGCGCGCTGCTCCAGATTCTCCTGCGCAATCCGCTGGCCGATCCTTATGTACTGGGGATTTCGGGGGGCGCCGGAATCGGCGCCCTGCTGGCGATCGTTCTCGGTTTCGGTGTTGCCGCGGTCAACGGTCTGGCTTTTGCCGGTGCGCTCGCCGCCATGCTGATCGTCTTCGGGTTGGCGCAGGGTAATGGCGGCTGGACGCATTCGCGCCTGCTGCTTACCGGCGTCATCGTCGCCGCTGCTTCGGGGGCGCTGGTTACGCTGATGCTGACGATTGCCCCCGATGACCGGCTGCGCGGAATGCTGTTCTGGCTGATGGGCGATCTCTCGCAGAGCGGCGACCCGCAGATCGCTCTCGGCCTGCTCGGCGCGGCGCTGCTGATCGCTTTGCCCTTTGCCCGCGAGCTGAACCTGCTGGCGCGCGGCGTCGATCTCGCACAGGCGCTCGGCGTCGCGGTGAATCCTTTGCGGCGCGGGGTGTATTTCGTGGCTTCATTGGCGACGGCCGCCGCAGTCACGCATGCCGGATCGATCGGTTTTGTCGGCCTGGTCGTGCCGCACCTGGTTCGCCTGGCGGCGGGTAACGACCAGCGCCTGCTGCTGCCCGCCTGCGTGCTGGCCGGCGGCAGCTTGCTGGTGATTGCCGACACACTGGCGCGCACGCTGCTGGCGCCACAGCAACTGCCGGTGGGTGTGCTGACTGCCCTGATCGGTGCACCGGTCTTTCTGTTCCTGCTCGCCCGCGCTGCGCCCAGGGGAGACTGATCGGTGTCCCTGGCGCCACTGCTCTGCGCCCGGCAGGTCGCCGTTGGCCTTGCCGGACGTGTCTTCTGCCGCGACCTGGATTTGCGTCTGATGCCAGGGGAAAGCCTGGCGGTACTCGGCCGCAACGGTGTTGGCAAGTCGACGCTGCTCGCGGTTCTTGCCGGTCTGCGTCCGCCACTCGCGGGCGAGGTGCTGCTTGCCGGGCGGACCTACGCCGCGTCCGGCGCGCGCGCCAGCGCGCTGCTGCGCGGCTGGCTGCCGCAGGGGCGCAGCGAGGCATTCTCCTCGACCGTGCTTGAAACCGCGCTGATCGGTCGCCACCCGCATCTGGCGCGCTGGGCCTGGGAATCGACAAATGACGCAGCGATTGCCCGGCAGGCGCTGGCAGCCGTGGGCATGGCCGATCTCGCGCAGCGCGACGTGCAGACGCTGTCCGGTGGCGAACGCCAGCGACTGGCGATTGCCACGGTGCTCACCCAGGCCCCGCAGCTCTATTTGCTCGACGAGCCGCTGGCGCATCTCGATCTCAATCACCAGATCGCCGTGCTCGAGCTTTTTGCCCGGCTGACGTGCGAGCAGGGTGCAGCTTGCGTGATGGTTCTGCACGAACCGGGTCTGGCGGCGCGTTTTTGCACGCACGCGCTGCTTCTGTTTGCTGATGGCACGCTGACGCAAGGCGCTTGTCACGAGGTGATCACCAGCGAGGCGTTGACGCGCCTGTACGGCTATCCGTTGCGCGAGACCGGCGATGGTCGGCAACGCTGGTTCATGCCGGCCTAGCGCAACGACGGTGAGGCGTTGTCAGCGCGTGTGCTGCGCGCGAACGCTCGGCACGTAGTCGAAGTCGGCAACCAGGATGTGGTTGTAGAACCAACCGTTGATCAGGAAAGTGACCTCGTCGGCGATTTCGTCGAGCGTCATCTGTTTCGCCTTCTCCAGCAGGTCGAAGAGCATTCGGCGAAACTCGCCGTGCAGCCGACGGTGCGCTTCGATTCCCGGATAGCGGCAAGCGGCCATCAGTTCCTCTTCTTCCCGGAAGTGCACCTTGACGTACTCGGTCAACATGACGAGCGACTTGAGAATCCGGATCTGGTCACCATTGCCGCGAAAGGTCGCCGCCAGTTCAAACAACTGTCGATGCTGCTGGTCGATCTGCGGCAGGCCGACCTCGATCTTTGTCGACCACTCGGCCAATGCAAAGTCCTTCATGTGCTTCCCCTTGCTTGCGTGCGGGCGTCGACCGGCCAGCCCGCGGCGGCTGCAGCGCTCTCTGCCAGATCGATCTGCTCGGCGAGCGCCAGCCATTCTTCTTCGCGAACCGATATTTCCTCGGCAAGCTGCTGCAATTCCCGGCCGATCTCGGCCAGTTCAGTGGCCTGCATGGTCGCCGGCAGGCGCTCTTCCAGCGTGCGCTGGTGCGCCTGCAGCCGCTGCAGCTTCTGCTCGACGACCAGTTGCTCGCGGGCAAGTGCTTTCAGGCTGCTCAGCGCAAGCTTGGCGGATGGGCCGGCGGTGCCCGCCGAGGGATTCGGTTTCGCCGCTGGTTTCGTGCGTTCGCGCAACGCGTCGCGGTTGCGTCGGGCTTCGTCGAGCAGGAAGCGCTGATAGTCGTCAAGGTCGCCGGCAAACGGCGCCAGTCTGCCGCGTGCGACGAGCCAGAATTCGTCGCACACCGAGCGCAATAGTGCGCGGTCGTGGCTGACCAGCATCACGGTTCCTTCAAACTCGTTCAGCGCGATCGACAGTGCCTCGCGCGTGTTGAGGTCGAGGTGGTTGGTCGGTTCGTCGAGGAGCAGCAGGTTCGGTCTTTGCCAGACGATCATGCACAGGACGAGGCGCGCTTTCTCGCCGCCACTCAGGGTTCCGACCGCTTGCTTGACGACCTCGCCCGCGAAGTTGAAAGTGCCGAGGAAGGTCCGCAGGTCCTGTTCTCGGTCGCTTCGCCCACTGGTCGGAGTTGCACGGGCAAGCCGCTGGAGGTGCGCGAGGGGCGTCTCGTCCGGTCGCAGCACATCGAGTTCCTGCTGCGCGAAATAGCCGATGTCGAGCCCTTTGCCGCGCTGGATCGAGCCGCTGACACAAGAGAGCACGCCGGCCAAGGTCTTCACCAGCGTCGACTTGCCCTGTCCGTTTGCACCCAGGATGCCGATGCGCTGGCCGGCCATCACCGGACGGCTGACCTGCTCGACGACGACCGTCGGCGGCGCGCCGGCAGGCGCATGCGCGGGTGGCGGGTAACCAAAGCTGGCCTGTTCCATGATCAGCATCGGGTTGGGAAGACTGGCGGGTTCGGCAAACTCGAAGGTGAATTCGGCGTTGGTCAGCACCGGGGCAAGCCGTTCCATCCTTTCCAGCGCCTTGACCCGACTCTGCGCCTGCCGGGCTTTCGTCGCTTTCGCCTTGAAGCGGTTGATGAAAGCTTGCAGACGGACGATCTTGTCCTGCTGTTTGACGTAAGCGCTCATCTGCAGTTCGATCTGTTGCGCGCGCGCCTCTTCGAAAGCCGTGTAGTTGCCGGTGTAGCGCGTCAGTTTGCCATTGTCGATGTGCAGCGTGACACTCGTTACGGCGTCGAGAAACTCGCGGTCGTGGCTGATCACCAGCATCGTTCCCGGGTAGCGTTTGAGCCAACTTTCCAGCCAGACGAGGGCATCGAGGTCGAGGTGGTTGGTCGGTTCGTCGAGGAGCAGGAGATCCGACGGACACATCAACGCGCGCGCCAGTTGCAGGCGCATGCGCCAGCCGCCGGAGAAGCTATCGACCGGATTCTGCAGTTGGTTGCTCGCGAAGCCGAGCCCGAGAATCAGCGCCTGTGCGCGCGCCTGTGCGTCGTGCGCGCCAGCGTCGTGCCAGGCCATGTAGGCGTGCGCCAAGCGTTCGCCGTCGCCTGCCGCCTCGGCCAGAGACACTTCGCGTCGCGCGGCGATCAATGCGCTGTCACCTTCGATGACGAAATCCGTCGCGCTCTGGCTGGTTGCCGGCATCTCTTGCGCAACCTGCGCCAGACGCCATTCGGCAGGCTGCGAGAGTTCACCGCTCTCTTCGTGCAAGCTGCCGGCAAGCAGCGCGAAAAGGCTGGACTTGCCGGCCCCATTGCGCCCCACCAGGCCGACATGTTCGCCTGGGTTGATCGTCGCCGAAGCGCGGTCGAGCAGCACTTTCGTCGCTCGCCGCAGAGTCAGGTCGGCGAGGCTGATCATGCGCTGCCCGCTTGTCGGTCGCCCGCCAGGCGCACCAGGAAAACCGGCGCGCGCGGTGGCGAACGCTTGTCGCTCTTAGCGAAAGACGACTGTCTTGTTGGCATGCACCAGTACGCGGTCTTCGAGGTGGTAGCGCAAGCCGCGCGCCAGCACGGCTTTCTCGATGTCCTTGCCATACCGCATCATGTCGTCGACCGAGTCGGAATGGTCTATGCGAATGACATCCTGCTCGATGATCGGCCCCTGATCGAGGTCTGCCGTGACGTAATGACAGGTGGCGCCGATCAGCTTGACGCCACGCTCGTACGCCTGGTGATAGGGGCGTGCGCCAATGAAGCTGGGCAGGAACGAGTGATGGATATTGATCATCTGTCCGGCAAAGCGCGCGCACATTTCGGCCGGCAGAATCTGCATGTAGCGTGCGAGGACCATCGTATCGCCACGCACTTCCTCATAAATTCGCCTGATCTCGGCGTACGCGGCAGCCTTGTTAGGCGGGTTGACCGGGACGTGGTGAAAGGGAATCCCGTGCCATTCGACGAACGCCCTGAAGGTTTCGTGGTTGGAGATCACGCATGGGATCTCGATGTCCAGTTCCTTCGACTGCCAGCGCGAAAGAAGGTCGTAGAGGCAGTGTTCCTGCTTGCTGACGACAATCACTACCCGGCGCCGCACCGCTGAATCGGTAATTCTCCATGTCATTGACAGGTTTTCGGCCAACGGGCCGAAACGCTCGCGCAGTTCGACCAGATGGAAAGGCAGCGAATCGGCCCTTACCTCCATACGCATGAAGTAACGGCCGGCGCTCTCGCCGTTGCCATCCTCGGCATGAAAGCGCGACTCGAGAATCCATCCGCCGTGTTGCGCAAAGAAACCGGCGACACGCGCGATGATTCCGGTCTGGTCCGGACAGGACCCGGTGAGCGTGTAATAGCGTCTTGTGTGCACGCGCTGGCCACCCTAGCGCGAGCGGCAAGCGGCGAACGCCTGATCTATCCGGGCGCGCAGATCGTCGTAGGACTGCGTCACCGGAAATTGGGGGAACTGCTCGGCAACGTTGGCTGGCGGGCGGAAGAGGATGCCGGCATGCGCTTCGCTGAGCATCGCCGTATCGTTGTAGGAATCACCCGCGGCAACCACCATGAAGCGAAGCTCCTTGAGGCGTTTTACTGCCTCGCGTTTCTGGTCGGGCAGGCGCAGGTGGTAGTCCACGAGCATTCCGCGGCGATCGGTTTCCAGGCTGTGGCAGAACAGCGTTGGCCAGCCGAGCTGGCGCATCAGCGGCCGAGCGAACTCGTAGAAGGTATCGGAGAGGATGATCAACTGGTAGCTCTCACGTAGCGCATCGACGAACTCGCGGGCACCCGGTAGCGGCCCCATTTCAGCGATGACTTTCTGCACATCCGGCAGACCCAAGTCGTTGCCAGCAAGGATGGCCAGGCGGTAGCGCATCAACTTGTCATAGTCCGGCTCGTCGCGCGTCGTCCGACGCAATTCGGGAATGCCGGTGCGCGCCGCAAACTCGATCCAGATCTCGGGGACCAGGACGCCTTCCAGGTCAAGGCAGACGATATGCATGGCAGGCTCCCCGGGAAAAGGCTAGACGAAAACCCGCCATTTTACCAAAGTCCGTCGATCAGCTTGCTGCTTGGCCTCGGATATGGCCGAAGGAGGTGCAGGCTGCTGGCCAAGTGCGGACAGTGCGGGAGTGAGGGAAGCACCGGCGACGGCAAGAGATCCCTCATCCGATATCTTTCTGCACCATTTCAGCCCTTGGCGGAGCGGGGTTCGGCCGAGGCGGTCGGCTTTCCGGCAGTGGGCGATGCTTCGCAGCGTGCCCATCTGGGCACGCTCCCCGCCAAGCGCTGCGCCCCTTGCGCGAGTTCGGCGATCTGGGTGTAGCCGAAGTCGTCGGCCAAGGCGCGCAGCCCGGCCGCCGCCGGCGGAGTCTGTACGGCCACCTCCCCGATCAGCCGGTCGATCTCGTCCATCTCGGCGCGGACCGCCGCCCGCGCCAGCTGCTCCAGTAGATCGCCGGGCAGGGAGCGCAGAGCGTCTGCCAAGGCAGCGCCGTCCAGCGCCTGCTCCGGCGCCGTCCCGGCTTCGCCGTAGAGGTAACGCGCGCCCAGATGCTTCTCGATCAGCTCCAGCAGCGCTGCCGCTCGGTAGGGCTTACGCAGGAAGTCGTCGCAGCCCGCCGCCAGGATCTCGGCCCGCTCTTCCTCGAAGCTGCTGGCGGTCAGGGCGACGATTCGCGTCTCGGCCCCGCCCGGCGCGGCCCTGATCCGCCGGGCTACTTCCCGCCCGTCGAGGTTCGGCATCCGCATGTCCATCCAGATCAGGTGCGGCCGCCAGCGCTCCCAGACCGCGATGGCCGCGAGCCCGTCGGCGGCCTCCTCGACGGCGAAACCCAGTGGCTGCAGGAGTTGGCCCAGCAGGTGCCGGCCGTTGGCGTCGTCGTCCACCACCAGGATGCGCCAGGCTGGTTGCCCCGGCGCCAAGCCGAGCACCGGCCGGCGGTCGGGCTCGGCTGCCCGCGCTGGGCCCACCGCGACCTGCGCGGCGATGGTGAAAGTGAAAGCGCTGCCCGCGCCGACCTCGCTGCGCGCCTCGATCCCGCCCCCCAGCAACTCGGCGAACTGCCGGGTGATGGCCAGCCCCAGGCCGGTGCCTTCCTCCGCCCTGCGGCCGGAGACGGACTGGGCGAAGGGCTGGAACAGCCCGGCCAGTTCCTCGGCGGCGATACCGACGCCGGTGTCGACCACTTCAAACTTCAGGCGCAATTCGTCGGCCGGCGCCGCGGCCGATCCCTCCAAGGCGGGTGGCGGGGACGCGCTTACGCGGACGCTGACACCGCCGCGTTCGGTGAATTTGAAGGCGTTGTTGATCAGGTTGATCAGCATCTGCCGCAACTTCACCTCGTCGGCGCGGACGTGGCGGGGAACGTCGGCCGCCCGTTCGACTCGTAGCGTCAGTCCCTTGTTCGCCGCCTTGATCGCGAACATGTCCTCCAGCCCGGCGAGCAGCTCGTGCAGGTCGAAGTCGCTCGGGTTGACCACCGCGCGCCCCGCCTCGATACGCGACAGGTTCAGCACGTTGTTGATCAGAGTCAGCAGATGGTCGCCGCTGCGGTGTACCGTGGCCAAGTGCTGCGCCTGCGTCGGCGACAGCCGCTCCCGGCCGCCGGCCGCTTCGCGTAGCAGCAGTTCCGAGAAGCCCAGCACCGCGTTCAGCGGCGTGCGCAGTTCGTGGCTGATGTTGGCCAGAAACGCACTCTTGGCCCGGTTGGCCGCCTCGGCTTGCTCCTTGGCTTGCGTCAACTCCACCGTTCGACTGTCGACCAACTCCTCCAGATGGTCCCGATAAGCCAGTAATTCCGCTTCCGCCCGCTTGCGGTCAGTGATGTCTTCCACGATGCCTTCGAGAAAGCGCGGCGCGCCCGCGTCGTCGTGGAGGGTGACCAGGTAGAGATTGGCGACGAACTCCGAACCGTTGCGGCGCCGGAAGCGATTGGTGTGCTGGGTAACCTCGACCGCCCCGACCGATTCCTCGCCAACGGACGAACGCTCGTCGGTTCGCATAAAAAGCCCGCTGGCGACATTGTGCCCCGCCCGGATCATGGCGTCGGGAGAGGTGTAGCCGAACAGGGTCGCCATGACTGGATTCGCTTCGAGGATTCGGCCCTCCGGCGTCGAACGAAAGATCCCCACCGGCGCGTTCCAGACGATCGAGCGATATTTCCGTTCGCTTTCCCTGAGCTCTTCTTCGGCCCGCACCCGTTCGCTGATGTCTACCGCCAGGCCGAGCAATTCCGGGGTGCCGTCAGCGCCCGGCAGCGAGCTGTAATAGTTGTCGAAGTGGATACCCCCTACACTGGAATAGGTGTATTGGACCGATCCCTTGATGGCTTGCCGGATCTGGTCGCAAAGCTCGGGGTAGTCGCGATAGAGATCGAACACCGACCGGCCGACCGCCTCGCCGGGCTGCAGACCCAGGCCCGCCAAACCCTTGCCATCGCTCATTGTGAACACGCCGTTCCGGTCAAGCTGGTAAATGACCACCGGTGCGTTGGTGATCACCGACCGAAAGCGGGCCTCGTTGGTGGCCAGCTTCCGTTCCCGTTGCCGAATCGCCTGGGACATTCGATCCAGGTCCTCGGCCAAGCTGTCGAGTTCCCGGATATTGGAGATCGGCCAAGGCTGATCGTAATCCCCTTCGGCAATGGCGTGCGCTTGCGCCGCATAGCCACCGATACGACCGGCTACGGCGCGCGCCAAAAGCAGCGTGGCGATTGTCGCCAGCAGCAGCGCGACCACCGCGCCTGCGGTCAGGGCCAAGAAGGTGGACAGCAGCGGCTTGAGCGCGTCGGTACGCGCTTGGGCGACCAGCACCATCCAGCCGATTTCCGACACACTCACCAACGTGCCGATGGCAACTTGACCTTCCAGCTCCATGTCCCGGGTCGTGAAGCGCCCCCGCAAGGCGTCGCCGATGATGGGCAGGCGCGCGAGGTTCAATTGCTGGCCGCCTCCCTTCCACCGCGAATGCGCGACGATTTGGCCCCGGCGGTCGAGGATCATCGTCGTCATGGCCGATTCAGTGGGCAGGTGGCTGACGAACTCGGAGAGACCGTCGATGGCCACTTCGCCGATCACCACCTGCCCGTCGACCGGGATCGCCAGACTCACCACCAGCCGGGCGCTGACGGCGGACAGGAAAACCTCCGACCACACCGGCCCTCGCCGCTCGCGGGCTTCGCGCAGGACGTTCCATTGTGAGAGGTCTATCCCGAGCAGATCGCCGCGCTGCCCGCGCTGCGCTGTCGGCAAGCCGACAGCGAAAGCCGAGTCGTCTGCGTCGGCAACGTAAATGGCCGCGAACATTTCGCCCGTTCCGCAATGCGCGTCCAAGGGCTGACTCCAGAACGAAGCGGTCTGCCGCCCGCGTTCGCGAAAGTACGCCGCCAGTCCGGTTAGCTCTCTCCCGGCGCCACGCAGGTGCGCCTCGATCTGACCGGCGATGGCGCGCGCCAGCGCCTGATGGCGCGCTTCGACATCCTGCAGTGCCTGCGGCAGGAGAATCCACAGGATCAGCGCGGCGACCAGCAGCAGCGGCGCCATGCCGGCCAGCGTGAAGCGCAGCGCCAGCCACAGCCGCAGCGCGCGGGCGACCGGCGGGCGGCTACCGGATGACCACGAATTGGCCATCGCGCACGACGCTCATATGGATCTGGCGGATGACGTCACCGAACTGGTCGAAAAGGATCGGTTCCTGGACTCCCTCGAAGCGGGGCGCGGCCCGCAAAGTCTCTTTCACCCGCTTCGGGTCTGGTTGCCGGGCCAACACCTCCATGAGGATGTTGGCAGCATCGAACGCCATCGTCCCGCTGAACCCGGGTTCGCGATGAAAGCGTTCGCGATAGGCTTTCCGAAAGGCCTGATAGGCGGGCGCTGTGCTCTCGCGATCGAAGTTCTGTGCCACCATCACGCCTTCGACCGACTTGCCGCCGAGTTCCAGCAGGCGTTCGGTGCCCGCCCACCCGGACACGATGATCGGCAGGTGGCTTCCCAATTTGCGGATCTGCTGGCACAGCAGCGCGGTATCCATCGAATTGGCGACGATGAGCAAGCCTTTCGCCGGCGTCGCCAGAAGGTCTTGAGCCACCTGCACGAAGGCCGTTTCGCTACTCGACTCGAAGCCGACCGCTTTGCGGACTTCGCCCCCACCCTTTTCATACGTGGTGCGGAAGGCGTTAAGCCAACGTTCGGAGTACGACCGGTTGCTCAGGTCGTAGGCTGCCACGAGCGGCCCGAGGGGGCGCTCCTTCAGGTGATACTGGGCGATCTGGGTTGCGGCCTCGGCGGTCGACATGTTGACGCGATACAGATAGTCATCCTTGCCGGTGAGCTCGTCGGTCGTGGCGCTCGAACTGATCACCATGACCTTGGCCTCGTCGACGATAGGCACGATGGCTTTCGCCATCGTGCTGGTGATTGGGCCGACGATGCCTACCGCTCCCTGTTGGAGCAGTTCGCGCGTCACCCTTTGCGCTACCTCCGTGCTCTGCTCGTCGTCCTTCATCACCAGACTGACCTGGCGGCCGCCGACGCCGCCCGCCTGGTTGCGCAATTCGACGGCGAGTTGGACGGCGTCGCGGGCGGCGATCCCGAGATCGGCTCCGCGGCCGGAGATCCCGCCGACAAAGCCCAGGGTAATTGGCTCCGGCGGCGAGCAGCCCGGCAAAGCCGCGGCAGCGAGGATGGCGACCGCGACGGCTCCGAGGCAAGCCCGTATCGAATTGATAACTGGTTGACTGTTCACGTCTGGCGACTCGATGGTTTGGTTGGAACTGGATTGGATACTCGATGCACGCCTCTACATGACGACCTCTCGGCTACACGCTCAGGTCGAAAAAACGTTGAGAACGTTTCCCAGCAGCGTTGATTTGCGGGGGAGAGACTTTGCGATCGGAACTGTCGTGGACGGGGTTCCCGCTAGTAGATGGGTAACAGGCTCGACAGGAGCCACTGTCTGCGCTGCACATTGGCAGTCTATACCGAAATCGAGAGATGTGGCCCCGTTTGTTTGGGCAGCAAAAGCTCTTCGATAAGTGGTGGGGCCCTGCGAGTTTCGCTCGGCTGACCGGTGAAGCGCTTGGTTTCGACCTTCTAGGGTCTTATCCAAACCGGATAGTGCTCGGTGGAGCTTGTGGTCGAAAGAGCGTGCGGTGGGAAAGTCGCCAGGCGTTTCCACGGCCAGCCGCCCGTTATGCGCCAGCGCATCGTCCACAAATCCGCCGAGCCCCTTGTTGAGGCTTTAGGCGGCGTCCGGCGCCTTGCCGTCCAGGGCGCGGTGCGGTCAGCGTTCGTTGTAGAAGCGGATGTATGCGGCCAGCTTGGCTTCTTGCCTCTCTAACGCTGTCGTAGGCTTTGAGAGATACCGCAGCATCCTTGGCCGCCTTCCACAGGCGCTCGACAAAGACCTTGTCACGCCAGGCCCCCGTGTCGCCCATGCTGATCCGGAGGTCGTGCGCCTTGATAGACCCGTGAATTCGCCGCCGGTGAACGGGCAAAGCTGATCATTGTTGAGGATTTCCGAGCACCCGTGACGGTGAACGGCGGCGCGCCCTGCATCCAGACAGAAGTCAGTCGTCAAGGTGTTGGAGAGCCGTCAGGCGAGCACCCGCCTTGCGGTCCAGTCGATTACAGCGAACCAATGGAGGAAGCCCGGCGCATCGGAATGCAGGTGATGTCAGCGGCCCACACCTTAGTGGGCAGCTCGACGGCGAAGTCGCGCAGCAGAACCGGATGGATTTCATCACCGCGTTGCCGACGGGAGATGTTGCGCTTCCGATGGAGCGCCTCGATGCCCATGCGCGCGATCAAGGCGCCGATGTGCCGGCGCCCGGCCTGGAGCCCCTCGGTGCGCAGCAGATCGCGCAACATGCGGTAGCCGGCGAAGGGGTGCTCGAGAGGCAACTGGTCGATGCTACGCATCAGCGCCAGATCCGCTAGCGTCGTGTCGCTCTTGAGGGCTGCCGACATCGGCATGTGGCGGGTACGCGCAGCCGCGAGAGCTGCGTCAGTCTGGTGTCGGCAAGTGTGCCGCGGCAGGCAAGTGCGGGTAGTGGCTTGGTTGGATCGGGCTCGACGAGTTCTGCACCGGCGTGCGCACATTCGCCTCGGAGGGCGGCTACCGGCTGCTCTACGCCGCCCTGGGGGATATGCCCCAGGCGCTGGGCCTAAATCCCCGCTTTTCTCGACCCAGGCCGTACAGGCTACCGCGCATGCTGGTGGAACAGGCTAATTTATTGAGGAAGGTCTGACTGGCATCGGTTTTGCTAGTAGCAGATCGACCTCCTCACAGCTAGCGCACAGCGGGCGGTCGACACTTACAATCCTCGGGAGAATTGCCATGTTCAAGAATACGATCGTTCGTCTGCTGCTCACTTCCCTGGTCGCCGGCTTGCTCTCGCTGAGCGCAGTCGCTCCTGCGGCGGCGAAGAACAGCGTCAGCCTGGGTGGCGGCGTCAAGTGCACCTGGGTTCTGGTCTCGTCGGTGAACGGGACGAATACCTACAAACAAGTCTGCCGGAAGGGCGTCTGATATTCGCGCCTGCTGGCAGCTTGCGGCATGCGGGCAGGTGCTCGGCGCGCTGCTGCTCTCCGGCAGCGCCCTGGCGGCTCCGCCATCGGCAGCCACGCTCGCGGCGGAAGTGGGCTGGGGTCATGAATCCCAGACCTCGCCGCTGGTGCAGATTTCGCCGCAGGGCACGCTCATTTTTCTTGGCGGACTGCGCCGGCTCGCCGGCAGTCATTGGCGGGCCAACCTCAGCGGGCTGCGTGACTGGTCGCTGTTTGGCGACGTTCGCTTGGCGCTGGCGGGTGACGTGCATGTCAAACGCTCGTCGCAGACACCCGATTTCGATTTCCTGAACGCTTCGCTCAGCCCAGCGCTGCGTACGTCGCTCGGCGAACGCGCCAACGTCGGTATCGCCGGCCACTGGCAACACATTGATGTGGCCGGCGAGCATTTCCGGACGACCCGTTCACTGCAGCTCGACTGGACCTACGCCGATGGCGAGGGCAGTCACTGGGTGATCATGCTGGATTCCGGTCGCAACCGCCATCGTGGCGATCTGGTCGATCTCGATTCCACGAGCAGCACGCTGTTGCTCCAACGACATGTCGAGGCGCCGCTGCCGGGAATCGATGCGCTCGACCTGGAGCTCTACCTGGTGCGTGAGCAGAATGATCGCGGCTTCCGCGAACTCTCCAGCCGCAGTCATCTGCTGCATGCCTCGTTGGAGCGTGCTTGGCTCGGCGTCACCTGGTCGGCTGGCGTGGCCTGGCAGCAAGCAAGATTCGCTGCCGCGCTCTTGCCGACGCTGCCGCTGCGCCGTGACCAGGCGTGGACGATCGAGCTGGCAGCGGCGGTCGAGATGGCGCCTGGCCGGACGCTGCGCGTAGACTACGTTGGTGTGCGCAATGACTCGAACGTCGCCCTGTACCAGAATCGCTATCGGCAGATCGGCGTTGTGTTGCAGATTTCCTGGTAGGCGGCGACGGATGCTGGCGATCTGGTCTACGGTCACGCTATTCTCGCCATTTCGTCCGTCTACCGAAGGTAAAGAGTCACCATGAAACCTGTCGACCAGCCAGCTCCGTTCAATCTCCTGCGCTGGTTCGCCTGGTTGAGCCCGCTGGTGATCGCAATGATCGCTTTGGCCAACGCCTGGCTGATCTCGCGCTTTCTCAACGAACATCTCTTTCAGCGCGAAGCGTCTATCTCGCGCGATTTTGTGCAGACCATTCTGCTTGCTGACGAGTCCGTGGCCTATTTGGCGGGGAGCGACGATGCGGCGCTGCGCGGCCGCTTTCGCGAGTCGATCGCTCAGCTTTCGAAGATGCCGGACGTTCTGCGCGCCAACGTCTTTGCGGCCGATGGCAGCATTCTTTGGTCGAGCAATCCGGATCTCGTCGGCAAGCGTTTTGCCGACAACGACGAACTGGTGGAAGCGATGCGCGGCGAACTTGTCGTTCACGCTGGACGGATTGCGCGCGATGAACGGCAGAAGCGGGAACACGAAGGTCTCGATCCATCGGTGCAGTTCTTCGTCGAGACCTACATTCCATTGGTCGCACCGGGCGGCAGTGGTGTGCTCGGCGTGGTCGAGATCTACAAGGCACCCCTGGCGCTCAGTCAGGCGATTCGTGAAGGACAGACGCAGGTCGGCCTGGCTGCGCTGGCCAGCGCCTTGGCCTTGTACCTCAGCCTGTTCTGGCTGATCCAGCGGGCTGACCGGACGATCAAACTGCAGCATGCGCGCTTGCTCGACGCAGAAACACTGGCCGTGATCGGCGAGTTGACTGCGGCCGTGGCGCACAATATCCGCAACCCCTTGGCGTCGATCCGCTCGGCAGCCGAGCTCAGCCTGGACATGCCGCTCGACGATTGCACAGAGCAGGCGCGCGACATCATCCGCGAGGTGGACCGCATTTCCGGGCGGATCACCGAGTTGCTGCGCCTTTCCGGGCAGGAGGTACGCGGACGGGAACGTGTCGATCTGGCAGCCTTGCTGCAACGGTGCGTGATCGAGTGCCGGTCGAGCTTTGCCGAGCGCGGAATGCCGCTTAACTTCGAGTGCCGCTCTGCGCAAGCGTGGATAACCGCCGATCCGGCGCTCCTGCAGCAGGCCTTCCTCAGTCTGCTCAGCAACGCAGCAGAAGCGATGCGCCAGGGCGGTACCTGCCAAGTCATCGTCGAGGACGCGACGGCAAAGGAGATCAGGGTGGTCGTCGCCGATTCTGGCTGTGGCATCACGCCAGAGTCGATCGGCCAGGTCTTGCGTCCATTCTTTACCAGCAAGCCGCAGGGCCTTGGCCTCGGCCTACCGTTTGCCAAGCGCATCGTCGAGCGCTTCGGCGGCAGGCTCAGCCTGAGCAGCGTTCCGGGTGAGGGGACCGAAGTGCAGATGTTTTTTCCGAGGGCGTAAACCATGCCGGCGATTCTGATCATTGATGACGAGGAAACCTTCGTCAAGAACGCTGCCCGTTTTCTCGCCAAGAGCGGGCACGAAGTGTCCACGGCGCTGACAGCGAGCGCTGGGCTCGAGCTCTTTGGCGCGACCGCGCCGGATGCGGTGATCCTCGACTACCGTTTGCCGGACATGGACGGCGTTTCGCTGATCCAGCGGCTGCGCACGCACGATCAGGCGGTGCCGATTGTGATGATTACCGGTCATGGCAGCATCGAACTCGCGGTCGACGCGATGAAGGCCGGCGCCAACGACCTGCTGACCAAACCGGTGGCGCTCAGTGATCTGCGTCAGCGCCTGGAAAACCTGACAAGACGCCAGCTCGATTCGAGCCGGCTGCGCTATTTCGAAGCACGCGAGCATGATGCGCGCCAGCAAATCCTCGGCGAGAGTCCGGCGATCGTCGCGCTGCGCACGCGCATTGCCCGGATTGCCGAAGCTCAGGGGGCGCATTCGCTTCCGCCGGTCCTGATTACCGGCGAAACGGGGACCGGCAAGGAATTGGTGGCGCGTGCCTTCCATTACGATGGCGCGCGCTGCAGCCGTCCGTTCATCGAGCTGAATTGCGCGGCGATTCCGGCGACCTTGCTCGAAGCCGAGCTTTTCGGTCACGAGCGAGGCGCCTTCACCGACGCCAAAGAGCGTCGAATCGGGCTGCTCGAGGCGGCCGACGGCGGCACCCTGTTTCTCGACGAAGTCGCCGAGATGGATCTCGCGCTGCAGGCCAAGCTATTGAAGGTCATTGAAGATGGCCGTTTTCGCCGGATTGGTTCGGTGCACGAGCGGCAGGCGGATCTGCGCATCGTTGCGGCCACGCATCAGAACCTCGAAGAAAGAATCGGGCAGGGCGCTTTCCGTGCCGACCTTTACTTTCGCCTGCGTGTGTTGCAGGTGAACGTTCCGCCATTGCGCGAGCGCGCGGGTGATGCACTGCTGCTGGCTGGCCGCTTTCTCGACGAGTTTGCCCATCGCTATCGGCGGGTCAGTCTGCGCTTCAGTGCGCAGGCCGCGCGCGCGATCACCGAGCATCATTGGCCGGGCAACGTGCGCGAGTTGCGCAACGTCGTCGAGCAGGCTGTTCTGCTCGCGACCGACAGCGAGATCGGGCTGCAGGACCTGTGTCTTCCGGCCCGGCGAACGACGGGCGAAGCCACGGCTGGCACAATGCCGACGGCCGCGCGCGAAGCAGCCGACGGCTCGACGCTCGATCGTCTCGAGCGCGAAGCCTTGATCGGCGCTTTGGCCGATGCGGGCCATAATGTCTCGCAGGCGGCGCGCACGCTGGGGATCAGCCGCGACACGTTACGCTATCGGATGGAGAAGCACCGCTTGCGCCAACGATCTCCCGGCTGACAGGTAGGGTGCGCGTCTGCTCCGGCGCGCGCCGATGAGCAGGACCAGGCTGGCCGGAGAGCAGCCGGGATAATGCTCGGTCGCCTTCGGAAATCCTGCGCGACATCGGTATACTTGGCAGCGAAGCTGACGTGCATTGGGAGACAAGAATGACGAATGAGCATTGCGGCCGGGCACTCGCCTGTTGCCTGATCGGATCCTTGCTGCTGACGGCAGGAGCCCAGGCCTTTGCGCAGGAGCCCGTGCGGCCCGCAAGCATTGGCGCACCAGACGCGGTCGCGGCGGCTGACGGCACTTTTCGCGACGCGCTCGAAACTGCTGCGCTGCTTGCCAGCGGGTTGAAAGTGCGCTTGAACAAGGTTCGCCATCGGGTGGGCGAGCGGCTGGCGATCAGCGTCGATGTTCCGTTTGAAGGCTACCTGAATGTTCTCAGTGTTGGTCCCGATGACGTGCCGACGATCCTTTTTCCCAACCAGTTGCACACCGACAATCGCGTCGGGATCGGCGCGTTTGCCCTCCCGACCGGGCAGATGAAGCAGGAGCTGAAAGCGACTGGACCACAAGGGCGGATGCTCGTAGCGGCCTTTCTAAGCCGGGAAGCGCTCGACTTGCAGCAAGGCGGGGCGGACGGGCGCGACGCCGACGGCAAGCCGCTCGACACTTTTGGCCGCCTGAACGATGCCGGTCGCCGTCAGCTCGAAGAGCGCGCGGCGCAGAGCTTTGCCTCGCTCGTGCGCACGGCGCCGCTCCTTGCCGGGGTGGCTTATGGGTCGGTCTGCGCTGAGCGGGGGCCTTGCGATACCGCCACTCTGGTGGAGAATCAGGCTGCCGGGAAAACCGGTGAGGAGCGGGTGGCTCCAGGACTTCTGCTCGAGCCGGAAATCGAGCTTGGCTTGCCTCAGGGTGTTCGTTTGCGCCGCGTTTCGGACAAGGGGATTGCTTTAGGCAAGATATCCGAGGGTTTTGTGGGCCGTCTGTACGATGCCAGCGGCGGTCATTGCAGTATTGCCTATGGCCATGTCGTCAAGAAAACCCGCTGTGATGGGAGCGAACCCGTCGCCTTGCAACGCGGGGTGAGTGAGGAGCAAGGCGAGATGCTGCTGGTCGAGGACATGCGGCGTGCGCAGCGGGCAGTTATGAGTCTGGTGACCAGCGAGCTGAACGACGCGCAGTTTGCCGCATTGTGCAACTTCACCTATAGCGTCGGTGCCGAGAAGCTACGGAGCTCGACGCTGCTCAAGGCGATCAATGCCGGCGAGCAGCAGCGAGTGCCGTTTCAATGGCGGCGGTGGACGCAGGTGGGCGGCAAGGAACACGCTCGCCTGAAGCTCCGTCGCGAGCGCGAGATCGCGCTCTATTTCGAGGGGGGCGAGGTGCCCGCGGGGCCACCTGCCGGCGAGGATCTGACGCCGATCGACATCAGAATTGGCGAACTTGGCGAAGCTGGCGAAGCTGCACCTGCTGCCAGCCAGTAAGGCTGCACTTGTCCGGCTGTCGTGCGCGTCATCCCGGGCCGGCCGCTGGGGGTCTCTGTGTCGCCTGCGGCTCGGTCAGCCAGCGCCGGCCGACGTAGGGGCTGCTGTGAGGTGTCTGACGAGATACGCGGCTGGAGTTTGCTCGTCATCTACGGCAGCAAGGCGGGCTGAAAGATGTGGTCCGTCTGCGCCAGCAGCGCAGCAAATTCATTGGCCGGCAACGGGCGCGAAAAGAGGAAGCCCTGCTGGATCGGACAGCGATGACTGAGCAGGAAGGCGGCCTGCTCTCGGGTTTCGACGCCTTCGGCGACGACCCGCATGCCAAACTGGTTGCCGAGTTCGATGATCGACATGGCGATGGCTGCGTCCTTGCCGCCGTTGGTCACGTCGGTCACGAACGAGCGGTCAATCTTCAGCTCGTCGATCGGAAAGCGCTTCAGGTAGCCGAGCGAAGAGTAGCCCGTGCCGAAATCGTCGAGCGACAGACCGAAACCCTTGTCGCGCAAGGCGCAGAGTACCGCGATTGTCCGTTCAGCATTGGTCATCAGCAGCGATTCGGTGAGTTCGACGACGATTTGCCCGGGGTGTACGCTGACGGCCTGCACCATGCCATACAGCTTCTCGGCAATGTCATCCTGCTGGAAGCTTGGGCTGGCCAGATTGATCGAAACGCGCACCGGTTCCAGTCCCGCGTCCGCCCATTGCCGCAATTGTTCGGCGGTGGCTCTGGCTACCCACTCGCCCAGCCCGACGATCAGTCCCGACTCCTCGGCCAGCGGGATGAACTGCCCGGGTGCGAGCAATCCGCGCTGTGGATGTTGCCAGCGGACAAGCGCTTCGGCACCGACCATGCGACCACTGCGCGTGTCGATCTTGGGTTGGAAATGGAGCCGCAACTCGCCGCTCGATATTCCGCGCCGAAGTTCACTCTCCAGTTGCAGCTTGGCGCTTGCCGCGGTGTTCATGTCCTCGTCGAAAAACCGATAGGTCGACGGGCCTGCCGCCTTCGCTGCATACATCGCCTGCTCAGCATGGCGCCACAAAGCCTCGACCGTTTCGCCATCACGTGGGAAGACCGAGATTCCGATGCTCGCCGTGAGGACGATTTCGCGACCGTCGAGGAGGAAGGGCAGGGCGACCGCGTGCAGCAGGCGATCAGCGATCATGGCTGCGTGGCTGGCCAGGCGCACTTCAAGCACGAGTACGGTAAAGGCGTCGCCGTCGATGCGGGCGACCATCTCTGCGGCGCGCATCGGCGGACTCAGTGCCAACAGATCGGCCGCGCGCACCGAGGTGTGCAGGCGCTCGGCCAAAGCGCAAAGCAGGCGGTCGCCGGTTGCATCGCCAAGCGCATCGTTGACGCTCTTGAAGTGATCGATGTCGAGATGGAGAATGGCGCAGGTGCTCCCGGTACGCCGCGCGCGTTGCAATTCGACTGAAACCATTTCTGAAAAGAACTGCCGGTTGGCCAGACCGGTGAGCGCATCGTGCAGGGCAAGGTGTTGGATCCGCCGCTGGGCTTCGACGCGCTCGGTGATATCCTGGGTGAAGCCTTCGATCTTGACGATCCGGCCACTGCTGTCCGCTACGGCAACCGCCTCCTCGAACACCTCGATCACGCTGCCGTCGAAACGCTGCATGCCGTAAGTCACCTGGTAGGCTGTTCCCTCGTCGAGCAGGGTGCGTCGTGCCCCCTCCACGGCTGCCCGGTCGTTTGCCTGGACGCGACCAAGGAAAACCGCCGGGCTGCGGCAGGCGGCAAGTTCGTTGCCGCCGAACATGCGCTGCAGTTCGTCGGAGCAGGTGAAACGCGAGTCTCGTACCGACCACTCCCAACTGCCGATTCTTGCCAGCCGTTGCGCCTGCGCCAGGCTGCGTTGGCTGCGCGTGACGCCTTCAACGGCGCGGCTCGAGCGCAGGCCATAGCGCACGCGATGGGTCAGCAAGAGCCAATTGATCGGTTTGGTGACAAAGTCCGTCGCGCCCGAGGCGTAGGCTCGTTCGATCGAGTCGGTGTCATTCAAACCGGTGAGCATCAGGATGGGCAGCCAGGTTCCTTTGGCATGCTGGCGGATTCGCTCGCAGACCTGATAGCCGTCAATTCCGGGCATCATCACGTCGAGCAGCATCAGGTCGAAATCTTCCTCGTTGAACAGGCGCAAGGCTTCCTCCCCGCAATCGGCCTCGCGCACGTCGAAACCCGCGTGCCGCAAGGACTCGGCAGCGAGCATGCGAATCATCAGATCGTCGTCAACCAGCAGCAGGCGGCCGCCTTCAGGGTGGCTGTTCACTGGATCGTCCCTTTCGCTTCCGCGGCGGCTGCCCGGTGTCGTGCCAGTGCGGCGGCGAACTGGGCGTAGGTTTCCTGCAGCAGCGATGGCCACTCGCTGCTCGGCTGCTGGTCGGCGCGCAGCAGTGCCTCGAGCTGTTTCGCCTTCTCCGACAGCGCTAGCGCTCCGACTGTTGCGCTCGACGACTTGAGCGTGTGTGCTGAACGTTGCAGTGTGGCGGTATCCTTGCGGCTGCTTGCGTGCTCGATGTCGGCCAGCAGTTGGCCAGCGTTTTGCACGAAGAGGTCGAGGACGCGGTCGGCGAACTCGGGTTTGCTGCCGTCGGCGACCATCGGCAGCGACTGGACGATGCTTGGATCGAAGACCAGCGAGGCGCGCCGCTCACCGTGTGCGGCAGCCGTCGTCGCTGCGCCGGGTGACGAGCCATCCTTGGTCTCGCCGGCCCCCTCCTCGCTTCGTTCCGCCAGGTTCCGTTCGAGCGCCGCGGTCAATTGCGCACGGTTGATCGGCTTTGCCAGGTAATCGGTCATTCCGGCGGCCAGGCACTGCTCACGGTCGCCCGCTAAAGCATTCGCGGTCAACGCGATGATCGGTACCGCGGGGCGTGCTGCTTCCTTCTCCTCCGCCCGGATGCGCCGGCTGGCCTCGAAACCGTCCATTACCGGCATCTGGCAGTCCATCAGGATGATGTCGTAGGCAGAGGCGCGCGCGGCGACAACGGCCTGCGCGCCGTCGTGTGCGAAATCGACTTGGCAGCCGAGCGTAGCGAGTACCGCACCAGCGATTTCCCGATTGATCTCGTTGTCTTCAACCAGCAGCACGCGACCGTTCAGGCGTCGCCCAGTGGGCGCCGCATGCGTGCGTACCGGCAGCGCTGCGGCGTGCCGCTGCACGCGCTGGCGGAACCAGAACGTAGACCCGCGTCCCTCTTCGCTCTCGAACCCGACATCGCCGTCCATACGGTGTGCCAGCTCGCGGATGATCACCAGGCCCAATCCGGTTCCTCCGAAGCGGCGCGTCGTCGAGTTGTCAGCCTGGGCGAAGGGCGCAAACAGCCGTTCGCCAGCTTCACGCGAGATGCCGACGCCGGTGTCGGTCACCGCGTAACACAACTCGCAGTCCAGCCGCCGGCCGCCTGGCGCGTCCCGCCTGGGCTCAGCCGCACATTCGCAGGTGAGCGTCAGCGTAATCGAACCCCGTTCGGTAAACTTCACCGCGTTGCTGAGCAGATTGCTGATGATTTGTTTGACCCGGAAGGGGTCGCCGAGGACGGCTTCCGGCACACCGTTTCCGATCCGGTGACTGAGCAGGACGCCCTTGGTCGAGGCCATTTCAATGAACGGCTGGACGACCTCTTCGACGAGCTGCGTCGGACTGAACGGCACATGCTCGACATCGAGCCGGCCCGATTCGATCTTCGACAGGTCGAGGACATTGTTCAGCAGATGGAGCAGAGATTCCGCCGAAACGCGCAGGGTGTCCGTGTACCGCCTTTGCACGTCCGATAACTCGGTGTCGAGGAGCAGATCGGCCATGCCGATCACGCCGTTCATCGGCGTCCGTATCTCATGGCTCATGTTGGCCAGGAAGCGCGATTTGGCGATATTTGCACTTTCCGCCTGCTCTTTCGCCAGGCGCAACTGGGCGGTACGTTGCTCGACCTGCTGCTCGAGGGTTGCCCGGTGCTCGTGCAGTTCGTCGTTACGCACCTGCACTTCGTGCAGCATGGCGTTGAAACCGGCGATCAGTTCGCCGATCTCGTCGTGCTGTTCAACCGGTACGCGGCGTGAGTAGTCGCGGTCGGCGGCAATCTGGCGCATGACCGTGGTCAGCCCGATGATCGGGGTCGACACGGATTTCTGCAGGCGCGCGGCAAGGATGAGGGCGGCGCCGAAGGCGATCAGCGCTCCGCAGAGGACGACCAGCATGCGATGCATGATGTCGCTCCACATCGGTTTCAAGTCGGACTCGATGCTCAGCGTGCCGATGATCTCGCTACCCTGGCGGATTGGGTAGTCGACCTTGAGTAGCGTATCCCAGTACGAGCCTTTGACCGACGGTAGGCTGGCGCCACTCTGGGCGGCGACGATCGGCGGCTTGTCGGCCGGGTAGTGTGCAAACACGCGGCCGCCGGGCAGGGCAATTGACGCGGCGATGACCTCGGGGCGAACGCGCAGGCCGGAGAGTGCTTCGCGTGCGGTTGCCGCGTCGTCGAAGGCAATCGCCGAGCTTGTGCTGGCCGCCAGCAGCTCAGCCATGCCGCTGAGTTTTGCCACTTCAGCTTCCCGGTTGTCGTCGACCTCGGAGACGACGACCAGCAAGGTGCTGATCAGCAGGCCGGCCCCGACCGTCAGGCCGATGATCAGCATCAGCTTGCCTTTCAGCGGCAGGTCGCGAAAGCGCATGGCTAGTTTCTCCCTTTCAAGTCGGACAGGTTGCGCGCCAGCTTGAGCAGGTTTGAACTCGCTTTGAGCTGGGCCTGGTCGAGTACGTGGCGATTGACTTCGAACTGTAGCCGACCCTCGCCCTGAACCAGGCCGATGGCGCCACCATTGTCGATAAAACCGTCGGTGTCGCCGACGGTCAGGACGGGCAAGCCGATCAGACCGCGTAACGCATGCACCAGTCGCCTCTCCTCCGACTCGGCGAGGAAAAGAACATGGCAGGTGCGCGCTTCGTCCGCGTTGGCCAGACGCCGAACAGTGACCACACGGTTATGTACCTGTCGGCCCTCAAGCGCCAGCAAAGCGTTGCCAACCGGGTCGCGGCCGAGCAGGCAGATCGACAAAGGAGTCTCGCGCGCGGGAAAAGCGCGCTCCGGCCACTCGACGTAGCGCGCAAAATTGAGGACGAACGCCGCTTTGGCCTGCGACTCGGTGAGCGTCGGTTGTGCCCGCGCGCTGCCTAGCAACAAGAGTACACCGGCAGCCAGCACAAGGAGCGTTCGGTGGCCATGGCGGGTCACGTCATTCCTTCCTCAGAACAGCCACTTGGCCTTTACGTAGAAGGCGCGCTCGATGTCGCATGCCTGCGAGGGCAGGAGGTCGGGAACAAACTCGGGATGACGCCGGTCGAGCAGGTTCTGCCCGACAAGCGAGAGCTCGAAGTCGCGCCTCGGTCGCCAAGCGTAGCGCAGATCGAGGCTGGTATAGGCTGCGATGACATCGTTGCCCAGCTTGCTGACGTGCCGTAGCCAAAGATCGAAGTTGTGCCGGTCGGAGAACGACATGGCCGAGCGCAGCGACAACTGATGCTGCGGGTCACTCTGGTTGATCCGCGTCACGCTCTGGGCCGACGAGGGATCGCCGGTTGTTGAGCGGGCGTGCAGCGAAAGGTAACTGTAGCTGGGCTGGATTCGCCACCATGAGAGTGGGTTCCAGTCGAGCGCCAGCTCGATGCCGCGGGTGTAGGCCTCGACGCTGTTGTTGGGCACGATCTCTTGCACGAGGTATGGCGGCCGTCCGGCGACGAGCCGTTGCGAGCCCAGCGCGACAGATCGTAAATCCATGTATTCGTTATGAAAAGCAGCAATGTCGGCGGACAGCGTGGGAGTCATCTGCTGGCGGTAGCCAAGCTCGTAGGCAGTGACCTTCTCGACCTTCAGCTTGTGGTCGTCGGGGACGTTGCGGGTGAGAATCGCCAAGGGGGTTGGGTTTCCTGGCGCACCGCCGGGCAGCACACCAAGGTCGACCTGCGCGTCGAGTTCGGCGCGCGATGGCGTCCGCACGGCACGTGACAGCGACATCCAGATGGACTGGTTCTCGCTAGGTGTCCACATGAGCCGGGCGTTGGGCATGGGCTCGATGTTGGTGAAGCTGCTCTTCTCCAGGCGAACGCCGAGCATCAGGCGCAGGGTGTCGGGGATCAGCGTGATGTCGTCATGGATGAAGGCGCTGGCCAGCGTGAACGCCCCTGTGCGCGGCGTCACGGAAATGAGCGAGCCGCTGGTCGTGCGGTCGCTCGACCGGCGATAGCCGACGCCCCAGATCACGTCGTGGTTTGGCGCGAGCAGCAGGCGGTGCT
The DNA here is from genome assembly GCF_029255125.1 of Accumulibacter sp. Classification (GTDB taxonomy): domain Bacteria; phylum Pseudomonadota; class Gammaproteobacteria; order Burkholderiales; family Rhodocyclaceae; genus Accumulibacter. Next base: position 131,542 of record NZ_JAPUVR010000100.1, read on the forward strand.
GGAAGTCGAGGTCGATCGTCGTGCGCACTTCCTTGAACGTCCCGGCAAGTTCGATGTTGGTATGATCGACGTAGCCCTGCAGCGCCATTTCGGAACCGCCGGCGAGTGTCCATTCGTTACGCCCGAGCAGGTGGGCGCCTTTGCCCGTCTGTTCCAGGTTGTTTACCGTCATGCCAGTGGGAGAGGCTACATCGGGTCTGTTGAAACGGTCGCCGGTGTAGCTGCTGTAGGCCTGCCCACTGACCGTCAGGCGGTGACCGGCGGCCATGCTCCAGTCCGCGCGAAAACCGGCGCGCCCCGATCGCCAGTAGTCGTTGCCGGACTTGCCGTCGGTGGTCACTGCTTCGTCGCGTGTGAACCCTTTTGCCCAGACGCGGTAGTGCCCGCCGCCCGCTTGTCCGCCATGACGAAAGCCGGCCAGCGCACGTTCCTCGCTGCCGGCACCGGCAACCAGGAGGTTCCCCTGCGTGTCGCGCGCGCGGCGGGTAATGATGTTGATGACACCGTTGACTGCATTGGCCCCCCACATCGCCGCCCCGGGTCCGCGGATGACCTCGATACGGTCGATGTCTTCCAGCAGAGTGTCTTCGTTCTCCCATAGAACGCCCGAGAAAATTGGCGAATAGATGCTGCGTCCGTCCATCAGGACCAGCAGCTTGTTGGCGAAGCGGTTGTTGAAGCCACGGACGCTGACTGCCCAGCGGTTGTTGGCCAGACGCGCCACTTCGACGCCAGGCACCATGCGCAGGACTTCGGGAATGCTGGTCGCTCCCGAGCGCTCAATATCCTCGCGACTGACGACGAAGACGGCGGCCGCGACATCGTTGATGCGCTGCGCCTTGCGTGCTGCACTGGTCACTTCGACGGTCAACAGGTCTTCCAGACTGATGTCGGCCGCCTCGGGCGGCTCGGCCGCTTGCAGGCCCGTGCACGCGAGGGCGGCAGCAAATGTCAGTGAGCTGACGAATGAAGGACCGTGCGTATTCATCTTGTTCGCTCTCCCCTAGGCCTGGTCGCTCGGCCGGAAACATGGGTGGAATGGCAGTGCGGCCACCCAGCGAGCAGTCCATCTGGCGAAGCAGGATGAGTACTCGAACAAGCCGGCCGATGGTGGATCATCGGCCGCTGAAGGAGAAACTTTAGCGAGCAGCGGTGGTCCTGGCCGCGCGGCGGTCGGTAGGAAACGGTCGCCAGGGTTTGCGGCACGGCAAGCGCGGCGTGACGCAGCCGGCCGCGTGAGCGCGGCCGGCAAGTCGTCGGTCAGGCCTTGCCGCCGGCGAGAGCACGTTGCAGTTGCTCGAGCGCCTTCGGATCCTCGATCGTTGTCAGATCGCCTGGATCGCGTCCTTCGGCCAGCGCCTGGATCGAGCGGCGCAGCAACTTGCCCGAGCGAGTCTTCGGCAAGACGGTCAGGAAGTGCACGCGGCTCGGTCGGGCGATTGCGCCAAGCGTGTCGTCAACCTGGCGCATGACGGCCTTCTCGAGCGCTGACGCGAGCTCGGGCGTCGCAATGCTGTCGGGATTCTTGACGACGGCAAAGGCCATTGGCATCTGGCCTTTCAACTGATCCGCGACACCAACGACGGCGACTTCGGCAATCGCCGCATGGCCCTGGATGGCTTCCTCGATCTCGCGCGTGCCCAGACGGTGACCCGCCACGTTGATCACGTCGTCGGTGCGCCCGAGAATATAGTGATAGCCGTCCTTGTCCTTGATTCCCCAGTCGAACGACGAATAGACCTGAGGCTCGCGGAAGAGCGAGAAGTAGGTCGAAACGAAGCGTGCGTCGTCACCCCAGACAGTCGACAGACAGCCGGGCGGCAGCGGCGGGAGGATACCGACGATGCCCTTCTCATCAGCTTCGCAAATCGTTCCGTCTTCGCGGAAGATCTTGAGGTTGTAGCCGTACACCGGGAAGCTCGGTGTGCCGAAGCGGATTTCGGTCTTTTCGACGCCGGGCATCGCAGAGAGAATTGGCCAGCCGGTTTCGGTTTGCCAGTAGTTGTCGATCACCGGCAGTTGGAGCTCGCCCATGATCCATTCGTGCGTCGGCTGGTCGAGTGGTTCGCCGGCCAGGAAGAGGTGCTTGAGGCTCGACAGGTCGTACTTGTGCATGTACGCCGGGTCGGCCTTCTTCAGTACGCGCGCCGCGGTTGGCGCCGAGAACATGACATTGACCTTGTACTTCTCGACGATCTGCCACCAGATGCCGGGGTCCGGGCGCAGGGGCGTGCCTTCGTACATGATGGTGCACATTCCGGCGATCAATGGCCCGTAGACGATGTACGAGTGGCCGACCACCCAGCCGATGTCCGAAGTGGCAAAATAGGTTTCGCCTTCCTCGCCGCAGTAGATGTGCTTGATCGAGGAGGCGAGCGCCACGGCGTAGCCACCAGTGTCGCGCTGAACGCCCTTCGGCTTGCCGGTCGTGCCCGAGGTGTACAGGATGTAGGACGGTTCCGAGGACTCAAGCCAGGTGATCGGAACATCGGCGTCCATGAACTGCGCGCGCAGCGTGGCGTAATCGACGTCACGCCCGGCGACCTTGTTGAAGCCCTTGTCGAGCCCGCGATCGACCATCAAGACTTTGCCCGGCTTATGGACGGCCAGCGAGATCGCTTCGTCGAGCAGATCCTTGTACGGGACAGCCTTGCCGCCGCGCATGCCGGCGTCGGAGGAGACGACGAGTTTCGGCGTTGCGTCGTCGATCCGCGTGGCCAGCGACCCGGAAGCGAAGCCGCCGAACACGACGGAATGGATCGCGCCGATCCGCGTGCACGCGAGCATGGCAAACAAGGCTTCGGCAATCATCGGCATGTAGATGAGGACGCGGTCTCCTTTGCCGACGCCCAGGCTTTGCATGATTGCCGCCATGCGAATGACTTCGGTTTTCAGTTCGGCGAAGGAATAGACGACTTCCTGATCGGTTTCGGTCGAAATGAAAACCAAGGCACGGTCGTTCGGCCGCTTCGCCGCGTGGCGGTCGATGGCGTTGTAGCAGATGTTGGTTTCGCCGCCGACGAACCACTTGGCGAACGGCGGCCGGGAAAAATCGAGAACCTGGCTGAACGGCTTGTGCCAGTCGATGCGCTTGGCTTCTTCACCCCAGAAGGCGTCCGGATTTTCGATTGACCTCTTGTGAAACTCTTTGACTGTCGTCATGAGACTCCCTCTCGCAAAAATGACCCACCTGCACCCGTGGAAACTACGCTTGCCGCGTGTCTTCGACTTTCCGCGCGCGGTCAAGCATTCTTTGTTGAAGATCTGCCAGAGGCAGACCCAGCTTCAGCTCCCTTGCCAGAAGCTCGAGCAAAGGGAGTACTTCCTGGCCAAGCGCTGCGAGGTGCGGGATGACCTCCGTTTCACGCCCGGCCCTGATCAGGTTGATCGCATGACCGATCGCCGGTGCGGTCGGTTGCTGCACTTGTTCGAAACAGGCGACGACCCGGTTGCCGCCGGCGAGGCGGGCTGCCTTCAGGCGCTGCGCAGCCAGCGCGAGCAGGGCAGTGGCCGTGTTCTGCCGGTCGACCGGTGTGTTGGCGACGCCGATGCTGATCGTCAGATCGACGCGCTGGCCGTGGACCGTGATGTTTGCCACGGTGAAAGCCTCGCACAGGCGCCGGGCAAATATCTCGCTGGCCGGATACGGCGTCCCTGGCGAGACGACGACGAGGTCGTCGTCGGTGTAGTGGCCGAGGCTATCCTCGCGGCGCACCTTCTTGGCCAGCATGCTGGCCAGGCGTCGCTGGAATTCGCGCGCCACCTCCTCGCCGTACTCGTCGCGCAGCCGGTCGACACGGTCGAAGCCAAGAATCATGATGCTGACCGGAGTTTCCTTGCGCAGCGCTTGCGCTACGCTACGTCCGGTATCTGTCTCGATCTGCCGGCGGCCGGGCAAGCCGGTATTCGGATGCTGCCGCCCTTGCGCCGTTTCGTCGCTCGCTTCGCTTTGTTGTGCGGCGAGGCGCAGCAGTGTCTCGATGCGGGTCAGCAGTTCATTGCTGCTGACTCCCCGGTTGATGAAATCGGACGCGCCGAGTACGCGGGCACGGTCCATCGCCTCGGTGTTGTCACCGGCAATGATGAGCACCGGCATCCGCCGCAGGCGTGCAAGCTTCGACGAGCGAACCCGTGCCAGCAAGCCCTCGCCGTCGAGAATCGGCAGGGAAAGCGAGCAGATCACCAAGTGGATGGAGTGGTCGAGGACTAGAGCCTGCCAGCCTGCTTCGCCGTCCGCTTCCTCGCGGAAGCCGTAGTGCTTGCTAATGAGCTTGATCAGCTTGGCGCGGACCATGCGCGACTGGTCGACGATCAGAACGCGCAGCGCCAGGTTGGGGTTCTCCATCGTGGCTTGTTGTCTGTCGCGTCCGTGCGTCGTTCACGCGCCAGCAATCTCGACGACGACGCGCCCGTGTGCCCGACCCGCCAGAAAGTCCTCGAAACAGTCGGGCAACTCGTCGAACGCCAGGCGGCGGGTCATTGACGCCAGGTGCTGTGGCCGCAGGTCGCTGGCCAGGCGCTGCCAGATGCCGCTGCGATAGGGCTCGCCGATGTAACCCGAATCAATGCCAAGCAGGGCGGCGCCGCGCAGGATGAAGGGCATGACCGTTGTCTTCAGCGACGCGCTGGCGGCGAGGCCGATGCTGGCGATCGTTCCTCCCTGCCGCATCGTGCTGATCATCCAGGCCAGCACGTCGCCACCGAGGTTGTCTACAGCGCCTGCCCAGAGCGCACGATCAAGCGGTCGCACGCGCGCAAGATCGAGGGCCGAGCGCAGCATGACTTCGCTGGCGCCGAGACTGCGCAGATAGTCGGTTTCATTCTCCTTGCCAGTCAGCGCGGTCACCTGATAACCGAGCTTGGCCAGCATGTCGACCGCCAGACTGCCGACGCCGCCGCTGGCACCGCTGACGACCACTGGGCCATTGCGCGGATGAAGGCCATTTTCCTCCATACGCACGATGCCCAGCGCGGCAGTAAAGCCAGCCGTTCCCAGGGCCATCGCCTCGAACAGCGACAGACCGGCGGGCAAGGGGACGACCCAGGCAGCCGGTACGCGAGCATACTCCGCGTAGCCGCCATGGTGGGCGACACCGATGTCGAAGCTCGTCGCGATGACTTGATCGCCGGGTTGGAAACGCGTGTCGCTGCTTGTGGTGACTGTTCCCGCCAGGTCGATGCCGCCGATACAGGGGAAGCGGCGGATGATTCGGCCAGCGCCGGTGGCCGCCAGAGCGTCCTTGTAGTTGACGCTGGAGTAGGCAACCTTGACCGTCACTTCGCCTTGGTCGAGGCCGCCTTCGTCCATTTCGACGAAAGCGCCACGTGTCTGACCTTCTTTTTCGTCAATCAGATAAGCCTTGAATGGGCCCATGTGCACTCCCTGCATGAAGAGGAATCCGAGGAATCAATCGCTGCTTCGACGAGTCAAGCATTTCCCGCGTTAGCCACGGTGGCGGATTATAAACACAAAAATCGTTGCGTTGAGCGCGGATGGCCGCCGCCAGCTCACTTCCAGAAGTCCGTTGCGGCGCTTGCGTGGGCGCAGCAGCCTCATGTTTTGCTTGATTTTTGGCTTCGTTTGATGGGCTCGGGTGCGCTCGGCGTGGCACGCCAGCGAGTGCTCACGGGGGGTTTACAACGTGAAATATTTCACATAAATTGCGTCCTTATGCCCAAGATACCTCTACTTCCCTCCCTTTTTGCTGCCGCCCTGTTGTTTTCCTCAGGGGCCGGCCATGTCCACGCTAGCGAACAGGCTAAGGCCGCCGACGAACTCTCGCTGTTCGAACGCTACACCAACAGTGCACAGGATCTGATTCTCAAGGGTTTTGAGCTGATTGGCATCAATTACCGTTTCGGTGGCACGAATCCCGATACAGGTCTTGATTGCAGCGGTTTCGTGCAACTCGTTTTCAAGGAAGCGATTGGCATCTTGCTCCCGCGCACGGCGCGCGAGCAAAGCGAAGTCGGAACGGTCATTGACCGACACGAACTGAAGGCCGGCGATCTCGTCTTCTTCAACACCATGCGGCACGCCTTTTCGCACGTTGGCATTTACCTCGGCGACAACAGGTTCATGCATGCGCCGCGCACCGGCGCCGAGGTTCGTATCGAAGACATGCGGCAGAACTACTGGATACAGCGCTATAACGGCGCGCGCCGATTGCTCGCGCGGTGAATGCGGTAGTGCCCTGAAACGACGCTGTGCGTCGTTTCTTTTTTGGCGCAGTTGGGAATGCGTCTCATTGCGATTGTTGCTGATCCGTGCCGCGTTCGGTTGCCCGCGAGCAGCAGGCCAGGCGGGACAGAGCGCGCGAACCGAGCCGGCCGCGTGCAGGTTCGTCGGCTCCTGCAGCGTGCTGCGCCCGCCTGCCGACATTTGCGGACGAGCGCTGGCGTCGTCGAGCAGTGCTTGCGGCTCAATTATAATTGACCATCGTTGCGTTGTTCCCCAGGGCCGTTGCCATCTATTGCGTCAGTTCGGGCTGGCGGCCGACGGATGGTGATCCGGCCATGATCGGGATCTGCCGATACGCACTACAAACTGGCTTGCGAGGTGTCTCGCCATGGATTGCACATCGCCGTCGAATTTGAGCGTGTCGGATCGGCGTCGCCGGCCGGACGGCGCACACCCCTGCTTGAGTAAGGATAGCGCCGACGAACAGTTGCGATCGGTCAGTGAACGGCACCGCCTGCGTTTGCCCGCCGCGAGCGGTGAGCGGGGGTGGATCACTCAGCCCATCGTACGATCGGCCGAGCAATGATCGGTTGGCTGGCCGACGATGAGCCGTTTCCGCCGGTGGCGGAGGCGCTGACCGAGCCAAATGGGCTGCTCTGCGCGGGTGGCGACCTTTCGCCGCAGCGTCTGCTGCAGGCTTATCGGCAGGGAATCTTCCCGTGGTATTCGCCTGGCGAACCGATTCTCTGGTGGAGCCCCGATCCACGCATGGTACTCATTCCCGGCGAGTTCCGCGTCTCCCGCTCCTTGCGTCGCAGCCTGCGTAGCGCGCGTTGCGAGGTACGCCTGGACAGCAGCTTCGCGGCGGTTGTTCGGGCGTGTGCACAGACGCCGCGTGTGGGTCAGACGGGCACCTGGATCACCCGCGAGATGCAGCGGGCCTATTACCGGCTGTTCGAACTCGGCATTGCCCATTCGGTCGAAACCTGGCGTGACGACGAACTGGTCGGCGGCCTCTACGGATTGGCCATTGGGCGGATGTTCTTCGGCGAATCAATGTTTTCCCATGTCAGCGATGCTTCGAAGATCGCTGCCGCGCATCTCGCGCGCTTCCTGGAGGAAGAGGGCTTTGGCATGATCGATTGTCAGATGAGCACCCCGCACCTGGCGTCGCTCGGCGCACGCGTGATTCCGCGCGCGGCTTTCTTGGACCGTTTGCGAACGCTCGTGGCAGCCAATTGGCAGCCCGGCCGTTGGCCGAGCGATGCGGCTGGCCAGCCGTGGATAGAGGCGCATGGCCTTACCTGACGATTCCGAATTGCCCTTCTCGCTGCTTCAGTTCTATTCGACGTCGCCGTACGCCTGTAGCTATCTGTCGGCCCGGCGGGCCCGGTCGCTAGTCGCTACGCCCAGTCACCTGATCAACGCCGAGGTCTATGGCGAACTCGTTCGCAAGGGCTTCCGGCGTAGCGGCGTGTTTACCTACCGGCCGCAGTGCGACGCCTGTCAGGCATGCATACCGGTGCGCGTGCCGGTCGATCAGTTTCATGCGAACCGCAGTCAGCGGCGCAGCATCCGGATGCATTCCGACTTGCTGGTACGCGAGCTTCCCTTGCGCTTTCGCGATGACCACTATTCACTGTACCTGCGTTACCAGGCGGCACGCCATGCCGGTGGTGGCATGGACCAGGACGGGCGCGAGCAGTACACGCAATTCCTCCTGCAAAGCCGTGTCGATACCCGGCTGATCGAGTTTTCCGCGCACGGCGTTTTGCGCATGGTGAGCATCCTTGATGTGCTGAGCGATGGGCTGTCGTCGGTCTACACCTTCTACGATCCGGACCTGCAGCCAGCCAGTCTGGGAACCTATAGCATCGTCTGGCAGGTTGCGCAGTGCGTTGCCAATCATTTGCCCTATCTTTACCTGGGTTATTGGATTCGCGACAGCCAAAAAATGGCTTACAAGGCGAGTTTCAGGCCGCTCGAAGGCTTGTTTGGCGACCACTGGCACCCGTTTCAAGGCTCGGCGAATGCGTCTTCACCGGTGGATTCTGCGTTCGGCTCGACAACGGCAATCCGGCGCGCCTGAGTGTGCCGAAAGCATTCGGCCATTGCTCCTCAGTCAGGTGTAGCGATGCCTTCCGTCGGGTACAATGTAGAAGTGATGCCGCATCTTCCTTCGCCTGCTGTTCACCTCTCCTACGCTCCGCTGTCGGTCAGTCGTTTGCCATGAGAATTGCATACCTTGAAGACGAAGCGAGTCTTGCGGGAACTGTAACCGATTGGCTGCACGCGGCCGGCTACGAAGTCGAGTGGTTCAGCAGCGGCGTTCGTTGTGCCCAGGCGGTTGAGAGCAGACGGTTCGACGCCTGCCTGTTCGATTGGCTGGTGCCCGATCTGTCTGGCATCGATGTCCTGGCGCGCTTGCAAATCAAGCTGCGCCAGGCAATGCCACCGGTCGTGTTCACCACCGGGCGTGACAGCGAGGAGGATGTCGTCGGCGTTCTCGCCGCTGGTGCCGACGACTACATCGTCAAACCGCTCTCGCGCCCCTTGCTGTTGGCAAGGCTGGAGGCCGTCACCCGTCGTCGGAGCGGCGCGGGAGCAGCGGTGCAGCGCGATTTCGGCCGCCTCACGGTGGACTACGGCCGACGTCTGATCGCCCTGGAAGATGAACTGGTTTCGCTGACCGACCGAGAAACGGATCTGGCGTTGTACTTGTTCAAGAACGTTGGACGTGCCTTGAGTCGCGAACACTTGATCCAGGTCGTCTGGTCGCTGACGCCGGACATCGATACGCGAACCGTCGATGTGCATGTCAGCGCCCTGCGACGGAAACTCGGGCTGATCCCAAAATTCGGCTGGCGGTTGACCTCGATCTACGGCTATGGCTACCGTCTTGAACGCGCTCGGAGCCCCGGCTGATGTATTCGCCTGGCACGCTTTCCGCATGCCGTCGGGGCGTGTCCTCGCTGCCCAGCGGGGGGCCGGCGGGTCGGCCAGTCTGGGAGTGCGTCCAGCGCAGTCGGACGCCAGTCTGAACAGGTTTGACAGGCCGCACACAGAGAACTGCCTGCGCCGTTTGCCGGTGCTGTTGATCGGCTAGACAAGGATTCTACCGAAAGCTCCCTACCGTCCGCAGAGGCTGCCCTTACGAATGTCTCGACCGAATCGCCGCGCCCGCTGGCTTAGCGCTGAGCTGTTGCGGGTCGCCTTGCTGCTTGTCGTGATTGCCCTGGCGACGAGTCTGAGCGGTCTGCTCGTCCGGATCGACCATCTGATCTTCGACACCGGCCAGCGCCTGAATTGGCGTCCGATGCCGGCTGACGTGATGATTGTCGCGGTCGACAAGGAGAGTCTCGATCGCTTTGGTCGCTGGCCCTGGACGCGTACCTGGCACGCGCGCCTGCTCAGCAAGCTCTGTGCGGACAAGCCGGCGGCAGTCGGTTTCAACGTTGCATTCAGCGAGCAGAGCAACGATCCGCATGCTGACGCTTTGCTCGCCGAGGCCATGGCGGCTTGCGGCAACGTCGTCTTGCCCTTGGTCATCGAGTTCTCAGGATCTGGTGGGCACGTGCTCGAATCGCCGCCGATTCGCGAGTTGTTCGCCGCAGCCGCCGGGATCGGGCGGATCGGTCTTCGCCTGGATGCCGATGGTGTCGCGCGGTCGGTCGACCTGCGCGAAGGCGTCGGTGCCCCCGCCTGGCCTCTGATGGCGAGCGAGTTGTTGCGTGTGGCGCGGAAGCTGCCCGCCGTAGATGCGAGCCGCGTATCGCTGAAGGCGTGGCCGGTGAGTGGCGATGGCATCGTGCGCGAGTCGACCCAGCGCCTGTTTTTCTCCGGACCGCCACGTGCCGTGCCGCAGATATCCTACGCCTCGGCGTTCGATGCCGATCTGCCGCCAGGCACCTTCACCGGTCGCATTGTTCTCGTCGGGGCGACTGCCGTCGGCCTCGGCGACGCCGTGATGACGCCGGTTTCGCCGCCTGGGCAGCCGATGTCGGGGGTCGAGGTACAGGCCAATCTTGTCTTGTCGATGCGCGACGGGCGCATGATCGACGACCTGCCGTTGCCCGCTGACTTGCTGTGCACGGTGCTCCTGGCGGCTGTCCCCTTGCTCTGGTTGCCGCGCGTGATGCCGCTGCCAGGCTTGCTGGCGAGTGTCGCCTGGATTCTGTTCTTGAGCGCAGTTTGCGGTCTGTTGCCGGGTCTGACCCAGATCTGGTTTGCGCCGAGCGGCGCGTTGATCGCTGGTGTCCTCGCCTTTCCCCTGTGGAGCTGGCGCCGCCTGGAAGCCGTACGACGTCATTTCGACGAGGAACTGCGCGAACTGCAGGCGATCTTTCCGGATCGGCGGTCGGGAACGGCCTCCTTGACAAAGATGGGTGGTCTCAGCTTCGAGCAGCGGATTGCCTGGGTGCTCGCTGCCAAGAAGGCCATGCGCGATCTCGAGGCGCAGCGCAACGAGGCGCTGGCTTTCATTTCGCATGATCTGCGCGCACCGTTGGCAAGCGTCGTCTGCCAGCTCGAAAGCGAAACGGAGTGTGACCCACAGCGTTTGCTGCCGCCTTTGCGGCGGGCGCTGGCGATGGCGCAGGCCTTTCTCTGGCTGGCTCGGGCCGAAGCGCTCGACCGCCGTCGGATGAGGGAAATCGAACTGACCGGTCTGCTCGATCAGGCACTCGACGAGGTGCACCTGCTCGCCGAGCGCCGCAGAAGCGAACTCGTGCGCTGCCTGCCCGACGAAGCGGTCTGGATTCGTGGTGACTTCGAGTCGATCGAGCGCTGTGCGATCAATCTCCTGGACAACGCGCTCAATTACGCTCCGCCGGCCACGCCGGTCGCCATCGGCCTCGATACACGCTGGGAAGATGGCGTCCGTTTCTGGGTCGAGAACGAAGGGCCGCCGTTGTCGGCAGAGCAGGTTGAGCGCCTGTTCCAACAGTTCAGCTCGGGCATCGGTGAAGCTAGATCGGCATCCAGCATGGGCCTGGGCCTGTACTTTGTCCGCAAGGTCGCCGAAAGGCACGGCGGCCAAGCGGGCGTCGAGTGCCGCTCGGGTAAGCTCCGGTTCTGGGTCAGCCTTCCGGCAATCGAGGCGGGGCAGGGCGAATCAGCGGGCGTGGGGGAACTGCGGCGGCGGCAGCGTGAGAGCGGAAATCGCTCCTTTCTCTCGTAAGCTGGCGGTGTTAAGCTCGTGCGGCGCGTTCGCTGCGGTCAGGTGCCTGCCGGCCGAGTGCGCTAGTCCAGTTTTTCCGCGATCAGCCGGGGCCGCGTATGGGCGCGCTTCCGATAGCCGATCCCGACTTCGCGTTGGCGGTGGGATGGCGGACTTGGGGGGATGGCCGATGGGAACGGAGATTGGCACGCAGAGCGTCACCCGCGAGGACTTCGCCCGATTCGGGCAACGGCTGGCTGCGGAGACGCAGTATGCCCGCACTGCCTATGACCACGGGCTTTTTGCCGACGCACAACGGGTGGCGGGTTTCGAATTGGAGGCCTGCCTCGTTGATCGTGGCTGTTTGCCGGCGGCACGCAACGTCTCGTTTCTTGCCCGCCTGAACAGTCCCTTGGTTGTCCCTGAACTGTCGCGCTTCAATGTCGAGATCAACGCCACCCCACAGCAGCTACAGGGCAGCGCGCTCTCCCGGCTGGAAAGCGAGCTGACCGCGACCTGGCAGCAGTGCCAGCGGGTGGCGGCGGAAGAGCAAGGATCGTTGATCGCGATCGGCATCCTGCCGACCTTGCGCGATACCGATCTCTCGCTGGCCAACATGTCGCCCAGCCGACGCTACGCCATGCTCAACGACCAGATTTTGCGCTTGCGCGGTGGTCGGCCGCTGACGCTGAGCATTGAAGGTGCTGACCGACTTGCTACAACACACACCGATGTGATGCTCGAGGCGGCAACGACATCTTTCCAGGCGCACCTGCAGACGCCGGCGTGCGATGCGGCGCGCACCTACAACGCTTCGCTGATTCTTGCCGCGCCGCTGGTTGCACTCAGCGCCAACTCCCCTTTCCTGTTCGGTCGCGCGCTTTGGCAGGAGACGCGTATTCCGCTGTTCGAGCAAGCCGTTGATTGTTGTGATCCAGGCCACCCCGAGTACATGCGCGTGACCTTTGGTTCCGGCTATCTGGGTGCCGATCCGACCGAACTTTTCGCCGAGAATCTTTCCTCCTATGCCGTCCTGCTGCCGTTCGAAATGCCCGGAGAGATCGCGTCGTGTGCTCATCTCCGTCTGCACAATGGAACGATCTGGCGCTGGAATCGCCTGCTGGTCGGCTTCGACGACAACGGCCGACCGCACTTGCGCGTTGAGCAACGAGTGATGCCTGCCGGACCCAGCATTGTCGATATGATCGCCAACGCGGCGTTCTACTACGGTGCCGTGCACAGCCTGACTCGACGGGCCGTAGCGCCGGAACGGGAACTCCCGTTTACCGCCGCACGGGCCAACTTCTATTGCGCAGCGCGCAGTGGTCTGGGCGCAGAACTAACCTGGCTGGGCGGCCGCCGAATCATGGCTGGCGAACTGCTGGCACGCGAACTGCTGCCGCTGGCGCGCCAAGGATTGGCCGAACTGGAGCTTGCCGTCGAGGACCGCCGCCGCTACCTGGGTGTAATTGACGGACGCCTGCGCAGCGGGCGCAACGGTGCCGCCTGGCAACTCGCGCATTACGCAAAATACCATGATTTCCTCCGGCTGACCGCCGACTACCTCGCTCATCAAAGCCGCATCGTGCCCGTGCATGAGTGGCCAATCTAAGCTTCCCGATTTGCATGCTTACCGTACTGGAAACGCTGCCGGCTAATTTTCTCGACACGCCTGCACGCGAACTGCACCGTATCCTGCCTGGTCCGACGCTGATTCATCTTCCCGGGCGGCGTGCGCAGCCCCTGTTCGTGTCGGTATTGCTGCACGGCAATGAAGACAGCGGCGTCGTTGCTCTGCAGAGCCTGTTGCGCGCGCATGCCCAGCGTCCGCTGCCGCGCGCACTGTCGATCCTGGTTGGCAATGTGGCTGCGGCGCGCATGGGCTTGCGCCGGCTTGACACCCAGCCCGACTACAATCGCACTTGGCCGGGAACCGACCAGCACGGCAGCTCACCTGAACACGCGGCGATGAGGGAGGTGTGGCGAATCATGCTGGCGCGCAAGGTCTTCGCCAGCATCGACGTGCACAACAATTCGGGAATCAATCCCTACTACAGCGTCGTCAACCGACTGGAACATTCGGTTCTCCACCTTGCTTTGCTTTTCTCGCGCACCGTCGTCTGGTTTCGTGGTCTGCCCGGTTCGCAGACGTCGGCCTTTGCCGCACATTGCCCGGCACTCACCGTCGAGTGCGGCAAACCCGGGGCGCCGGCCAGCGAAGAGCATGCCGCGCGTTTCCTTGATGCCTGTCTGCATCTCGCACAATTTCCGTCGCACGCGGTACCTGAGCATGACATCGACCTCTACCATACCGTAGCGACGGTCCGCGTGCCGGCGGGCGTATCGTTCGCCTTCGGTGACCTGGCGGCCGAGGTGAGTCTTCATCCGCAACTGGATCACATGAATTTTCGCCCCTTGACGGCGGGGAAGGCTTTCGGTCGCTCGCGCTTGCAGCAGCCGCTCGAGGTACGTGATGAAAGTGGACGAGATGTCAGCGATGCGTTCTTTTCCACACGCGACGGGAGGATCAGGCTGCTGCGCGCGGCAACGCCGGCCATGCTGACCCTAGACGCACGGGCGATCCGGCAGGATTGTCTGTGCTATCTGATGGAACGGCTGGCCTTGCCGCATCATTCGGCTGCGGCTGCCGGAGCACTCTGCGCGAGCGCCTGAAGCGCTCGCCGATGGGCTGGCCGGCCGACGAGACGAAAGGGGACGTCTGGATCAGGCGTGCGGAACCGTTTCCAGGAAAGCCGCGCGGCGCATCAGCTTGTCGTACAGGCGTGCCAGATTTGGGTGTGCTTCCTGCCAATCGATCTGCGGAAAACGGAACAGCAGGTAGCCCAGCGCGCAGCCGACGGTCACGTCGGCGAGTGAAAAGTGCGTTCCCATGCACCACGCGTTTTCGCCGAGTTCTTCGGACATGAATTCGAGGCTGCGCAGAATCTTTTCTTCCTGGCGCATGATCCATTCGGTCGACTGCTGCTCGTCAGGTCGCTTGCGTTCGAGAAAGATGAGCGCGGCAGCATCGCAAACGCCGTCCGCGAGCGCCTCCCATCGCTTGACTTCGCTGCGCTCGCGGTTCGGTCCGGGCATCAGTTTGTTGTTGGGCGCAACATTGTCCAGGTACTCGACAATCACGCGCGAGTCGAAGAGAACCGTGTTGTCATCGAGGACGAGGACCGGAATCTTGCCTAGCGGGTTGGTGCTGGCCACGCTGTTACCGGTCACCCAGGGCGAATCAAGCTCGAAATCGTAGTCGATCTTCTTCTCGGCCAGGACAACACGGGCCTTGCGGACGTAAGGACTGGTCAATGATCCGATAAGCTTCATCTGCATCCCGCGCGTGAAATCAGTCAAACAATTATAGCATCGCCGCCAGAATGAGCGACGGCTGCCGGCTGGGCGCGGTAGAATAGGGTGCCAATCCCGGCACGCTGCTTCCCGATCTGCCTCACTTCCAGCACGCGAGCGATCCGCATGACCCTTACCACGCTTACCTCACTGTCACCGCTCGACGGCCGCTACGCGGAAAAACTCGACACACTGCGTCCCCTATTTTCGGAGTACGGGCTAATCCGGCGACGTCTGCAGGTCGAAATCGGGTGGTTGAAGGCGCTCGCTCGGGAGCCGCATTTTGTCGAGATCCCGGAGTTTTCGCCCGCCACGACGGCGGAGCTCGACGCTCTGGTCGACGGGTTTTCACCTGACGACGCGGGTCAGGTGAAGGCGATCGAAGAGGTTACCAAGCACGATGTCAAGGCGCTCGAGTACTGGATCAGGCAGCGCCTGTCAGGCAACCCGGAAGTCATGCGGGTGGCCGAGTTCATCCACTTCGCCTGTACTTCGGAGGATATCAACAATCTGGCGCACGCCTTGATGCTGCAGGCGGCGCGCGCCGATACGCTGCTCCCGATGATCGACCGCCTGCTCACTCGCCTGCGCGAACTGGCACACGACTTCGCCGATTTGCCGATGATGTCGCGCACACACGGGCAGCCGGCAACACCGACGACGGTCGGCAAGGAGATGGCGAACGTCGCCTATCGCCTCGACCGGGCGCGTCAGGCCATCGCCCAGGTCAGGTTGCGCGGCAAGATGAATGGTGCGGTCGGCAATTACAACGCGCATCTGGCCGCTTACCCGGACTACGACTGGGAAGGGTTCTCGCGCCGTTTCGTCGAATCGCTTGGCCTCGAGTTCAACCCCTATACGATACAGATCGAGCCGCACGACACGATGGCCGAGCTGTTTGATGCCTTTGCGCGCGCCAATCTGGTTCTCCTGGATCTGGACCGCGATGTCTGGGGCTATATCTCGCTCGGTTTCTTCCGACAGAAGCTGCGCGCTGGCGAGATCGGCTCCTCGACGATGCCGCATAAGGTCAACCCAATCGATTTCGAGAACTCGGAAGGTAATCTGGGCCTGGCTAACGCCTTGCTGCGCCACTTGGCGGACAAACTGCCGGTTTCGCGTTGGCAGCGTGACCTGAGCGATTCGACCGTCCTGCGCAACATGGGGGTAGCGCTGGGCTATACGCTGCTCGCCTATGACTCGCTGCTGCGTGGCCTGCATAAGCTGGAAGCCGATCCCGAACGCTTGCAGGCCGATCTAGAAGCCAACTGGGAGCTGCTCGCCGAGCCGGTACAGACCGTCATGCGCCGCTATGGTGTGGCAAATCCCTACGAAAAACTGAAGGATCTAACGCGCGGTAGGCGTGTGACGCGAGATGAGATGCAGCTTTTTGTCGCATCTCTGGAGATTCCAGAGCCGGCCAAGGCAGAACTCCTGGCGCTGACTCCGTCGGCTTACACGGGTCTGGCTGCGGAGCTGGCGCGGCGCATCTGATGGCAGCGGGAGAGGAGTCGGCAGCCGACAAGTCGACCGCCAGCGGCGACCCGGTAAACCGTGACGCGGTGTTGGAAGCAGTAGTTTGCCCGGCTTGTGAGCAGCCGGTCGCGCGCGGCGCCGCGCACTGTCCACACTGTCACGGTGACGATGGTCGGCGTGGCGCAGCGAAACGCGGAGCGTTCATTGGTGGCGTCATCGGCTTGCTGGGTGGCGGCCTGGCGGTTGCCGTCTGGTCACCGATCGTTGGTCCGCAGCAGGCCACCTGGGGTCCGGTACTTTCCATCATGGCCGCTGCTGCGGTGATCGGCATTATCGTCGGCGCGCTGCGTAGCCGAGCCGACTAAACTCCAGCCATCGCGTCGCCCGGGAGCAGGTGGAGAACGGTTGTTGCCGGGTGACACCGCTTGCCGAGACGCGTCGTCAGATGGACTGGAGTCGCTGACTGCCGGCTGGACTCGATGGAACCAATCGGCAGTTTGGTTGTATGTAGTCTTTGTCGTCAACCCTAACGGAGAGAAGAAATGAGAAAACTGGTGACTGCGCTTGCTCTGACCACGTTCGCTGGTGCGGTTTTTGCCCAGCAGGCCTTGAAGCCGGAAGAGATGATCAAGTATCGCAAGGCGGGGTATAGCTTCATGTCATGGAACATGGGCAAGATCAAGGCCAACATCGAGGGGACGTACAACAAGGAACAGGTGGTCGGGGCCGCCAACCTGATCGCTGCGACGGCTAATTCCGGCATGGGTGCGCTCTATGGTCCCGGCACCGACAAGGAGGCCGGTGGACAGAAGACGCGCGTCAAGCCCGAGTTCTTCAAGGAGCAGGACAAGGTCAGGGAACTGGCGATGACCTTCATCAAAGAGGCCAACGAACTGCAGAAGGTGGCAGCGACGGGCGATGCTGCCGCGGTCAAGGCACAATTCGGCAAGACCGGCGAGAGCTGCAAGGCCTGCCACGACAAGTATCGCAACGACTGAGAGCCAGTCAACCAGTCAACGAGAGTTCGCGAGCCCCGGCGCACGGCTGATCGTGGGCGCCGGCTGCTCGATGCCCGCTGTCGTTGTCGGCTCGGGGTTTCCCGGGTGGCCTACCAAGCAGGTGTCGGTGCCGACGCTGGCGGCGTTGCCGGCGTCGGCAGCCAGGCACCCGAGGCTCCGTAGACAACGGCCAGAGCAATCAACAGCGCGCCGCAGAAAGCGAGCCGGCCGCCGCCGCTCGCCGATTCGGCGCGCCCGGCCTCGACTTCCTTCCAGCCGGTCAGCATCGGTTGCACGAGGTTGTCCTTCTTGACCCGGGCATAGAACGTGATGGCGGCCAGGTGGAGCACGATGAGGGCGATGAGCAGGTTGATCGACAGCTTGTGCACGCCGGTCAGCCAATCGCTCAGGTCGCCACTGACCAGCGCAGCCAGCGGTCCGCGGAAGGCGATGTCGTCGTTACCGAACAAGCCGGTGCCTGCCTGCAAGGCGAGCAGGCCCAGCAGGCCAAAGACGGAGAACGCGCCCAGCGGGTTATGGCCAACGCCGTGCCACTGACCGCGCAGGTAGGCGAGCAGCGATGCTGGTGTGGGAATGAAGCTGAGGAAACGTGCGTAGGTCGAACCGATCAGTCCCCAGACCAGGCGGAAAGCGAGCAGACCGACAATCGCCAGTCCACAGCGGCTGTGCCAGACGATCAAGTTACCACCGATCTTCCCGCTGACCACCGAAGCCACGACGAGAACGACGAGTGACCAGTGAAAGACGCGTGTCGGTAAATCCCAGAGCCGAATGCGTTGCCTGTTCATCGCTTCCTCCTGTCTGCGCGGGTGCAGTTGTTCCGCCGGACGCTGCGCGGTGATCTTGCCATAGTGGCCCGTATTCGGCCAAGGGTTCCGGCTTTCGCCAGCGCTTGACCTAAACGACCGCGCCGTCGCGATTGGCACCTTCGATCTGCTTCTTCACGCGGACGAATTGCTCGCGCGAGACGCCCAGCCACATGACGAGCGGGCTGGCGACGAGAACCGACGAGTAGATTCCGAAACAGATGCCGATGGTCAGCGCCAGCGCGAAGTAATGAAGCGTTTCGCCGCCGAAGACGAGCATCGAGAGGACCATCATCTGGGTCGAGCCATGCGTGATGATCGTACGCGAAATCGTGCTGGTGATCGCATGATCGAGAACCTGTGCCGTGGTCAGACCACGGACTTTCTTGAACGTTTCGCGCACACGGTCGAAGACGACGACCGATTCATTCACCGAGTAGCCCAGAACGGCCAGCACCGCGGCCAGCACCGAGAGCGAAAACTCCCACTGAAAGAAGGCGAAGAAGCCGAGAATGATGACCACGTCGTGCAGGTTGGCGATGATCGCCGAGACCGAGAAACGCCACTCGAAGCGGAACGCCAGGTAGACGACGATCCCGATGACGACGAGCAGCAAGGCGAGGGCGCCGTTTTCGGCAAGCTCCTTGCCAACCTGCGGCCCGACGAACTCGACCCGGCGCAAACTCGCACCCGGCGCTTCGGCGGAGAGCGCGCTCATCACCGATTCACCAATCTTCGCCGTGTTCTGTTCAGCCTTCAGCGGCAGGCGAATCAGCACATCGTGACTGGAGCCGAAGTTCTGTACGGAAAAGTCCGTATAGCCGGCCTTGCCGAGACTGCTGCGCACCTTTTCCAGATCGGCCGCCTGCGCATAACTGAGCTCGATCAAGGTTCCGCCGGTGAATTCGACCGAAAGATGCAGTCCGCGGCTGAACAGGAAGATGACGGCAAGCAGAAAAGTGACCAGGGAAATGACATTGAACACCAGCGCATGGCGCATGAACGGGATGTCCTTGCTGATCCGGAAAAATTCCATCGTGGTGCCTCCTTAGTCGGCGATTGCGCGGGCTTGGCTGCCGGGCTTCCAGATCTGGCCGATGGCGAGTGATTCCGTTCGGCGCCGGCGTCCATAGATCAGATTGATCAAGGCGCGCGAAACGACGACGGCGGAGAAGAGCGAGGTCAGAATTCCCAGGCAATGAACGACGGCAAAACCGCGCACCGGGCCCGAGCCGAAGGCAAGCAGCGCGATACCGGCGATCAGCGTCGTGATGTTGGAGTCGAGAATCGTACCGAAAGCGCGTTCGTAGCCAGTGTGAATCGCCGCCTGCGGCGTCGAGCCGTTGCGCAGTTCCTCGCGTATCCGTTCGTTGATCAGCACATTGGCGTCGATCGCCATGCCCAGAGCGAGCGCAATGGCGGCGATGCCGGGCAGCGTCAGTGTTGCTTGCAGGAGCGAAAGCAGGGCAACGAGGAACAGCAGGTTGCAGGCCAGCGCGATCACCGAGACCAGACCGAAAAGCACATAGTAGGCAATCATGAAGGCGGCGATCGCGGCAAAACCCCAAAGCGTCGAATGGAATCCCTTCCTGATGTTGTCGGCACCGAGACTGGGTCCGATCGTCCGCTCCTCGATGATCTCCATCGGCGCGGCGAGCGAGCCGGCGCGCAACAGGAGCGCCGTGTCGTTGGCTTCCATCGTGCTCATGCGGCCCGAGATCTGGACGCGACCGCCGCCAATCTCGGAGCGGATCACCGGGGCCGTGACGACCTCACCCTTGCCCTTTTCGATCAGCACGATGGCCATTCGTTTGCCAACGTTGTCGCGCGTGACATCCTTGAAAATGCGCGCGCCGGCCGCGTCAAGCGTCAGGTGCACGGCCGGTTCGTGCGTCTGGTTGTCGAAGCCGGGTTGGGCGTCGGTCAGGCGGTCGCCGGTCAGCACGACCTGCTTCTTGACGAGTAGGGGGAGGCCGCCGCGTTCGACGTACAGATCGCTGCCGAAGGGGGGCTGACCGGCTTGCGCCGCTTCGACGGCGCCGGGTGTGTCATCGACCATGCGAATCTCGAGCGTTGCCGTGCGGCCGAGAATGTCTTTTGCCTTCGCCGTATCCTGCACGCCGGGTAACTGGACGACGATGCGGTCTGCGCCCTGCTGCGCGATAACCGGTTCGGCGACACCCAGTTCGTTGATCCGGTTGCTCAGCGTCGTCATGTTCTGCTTGATGGCGAACTCCTGGAGACGCTTGATTGCTTCCGGTCGCAGTGTTGTCGCAAGCTTCAGGTCGTCGCCCTCGCCCTGTTCGGCGAGTTGGAGATCAGGTTGGTTGTCTTCGACGATCTGGCGCGCCCTGGTTCGTGTGTCGGCGTCACGGAAGCGAATCGTTACGCGTTCGCCTTCGCGCGCGATGCCGGCGTGGCGCACGTTCTTGTCACGCAGCAGCGTCCGCAGGTCGCCGCTCAGTGCATCGAGGCGTTTGGTCAGGGCGCCCCGCATGTCGACCTGGAGGAGGAAATGCACGCCACCGCGCAAGTCGAGGCCAAGGTACATCGGCAAGGCGTGCAGCGAACTCAGCCATTGCGGCGAACTCGACAGCAGGTTCAAGGCAACGACATACTGCGCGTCCCCGGCATCCGGGTTTAGTTGCTTTTCGATCAGATCTTTAGCTTTGAGCTGGGCATCGGTATCGCGGAGGCGGACTTTGACCCCATGGGCATCAAGAAAAATGCCGCTGTTCTCGATTCCTGCCGCCTGCAGCGTAGCCACGACACGCTCGAGCACTTTGCTGTCGACCTTGACCGTTGCCTTGCCACTCGACACCTGAACTGCTGGCGATTCGCCGAAAAGGTTGGGCAGCGTGTACAGCAAGCCGAAGACGACGGCCAAGGCAACGATGACGTACTTCCACAGCGGATATCGGTTCATGGCTTTCTGCAATCAGATGGTACGGCGGTCATTGCTGCCTTGGCGCAAGTCCGCAGGGGTCAAAGCGACTTCAGCGAGCCCTTGGGCAGAACCAGCGTGATCGCCGGCTTCTGCACCTGAATCTCGACGCCTTCGGCAACCTCCAGGCCGATGTACTGCTCACCGACCCGCGTGATGCGCCCGGCAATACCGCCGCCGGTCACCACTTCATCCCCCTTGGCGAGGGCTTCGACGAGCGCCTTATGTTCCTTTGCGCGTTTCATTTGTGGTCGCACCATCAGGAAATAAAGGACGACGAACATCAGGATGATTGGCAGCAACTGCATGAAGCCACCGGTTGGGTCGCTGGCTGCGGCGGTTTGAGCGTGGGCGGTGCTGATCAGCACATCGGTCTCCTGTCAGTGGTCTGGAAAATAACCGGGCATTGTATCACTGCCGTGCGGCCTTCCGGTTGCGCCGCAGGCCCGGCTGCGCCGCCTGACCAGCCATCGGAGCGTCAGGCGGGATGGACTATTTGGTCGCCTTCGCCAATAATTGCGCCCTGTGAGTTACGCAGGTCGCCGCTGGTCAGTGCGGGGATTCTACTCTGCCGAGGGTGTTGTCATGCGCTACCAGGTTTTCATGGAAGAAGAGGAAGGCGCCGATGGTGCCGGGGATTTGGGGAATTTTGAAACGCTCGATGAAGTCTGGGAGTTCATTCGCGCGCGCCTGCCGACCGGCGTCTTCAGTGACCGTCGCTTGGTCTGGGTGAAGGATAAGCAAGCCGAAGGCGATGTCTCATTTTCGCTGACGGCGCAATTGTGGGCCGAGCATTGCGAATCGCCTCTCGCCTTTGCCCGCTGCTTCAAGATGTTCCTCGATTTCAAGGGAAAGTAGAGGCAGGGCGCCGGGCACCTGCGCGGGGGCGCCTGGTGGTCGGCTTGCCGAGGCGGGCCGGTCGCCAGTTCGTCGGACCGCCGTAGCATCGTGACCGATGGAGGGTAGGCGCATGTTGAGCCGAGAAACCACCCCAAGCGCGATCGTGCGCTACCTCGATCAGTACGTCATTGGTCAGGACGATGCGAAGAAGATACTCGCGGTCGCGGTCTACGCGCACTACCGCAAGATTGTTGCTGCCGAGCGCAGCCGGGGTGCGGTCGCCAAGAGCAACATCCTGTTGGTCGGGCCTTCGGGAACCGGTAAGACCTTGCTCTGCCACACCCTTTCGCGCATGCTGGATGTTCCCTTCGCCACCGCCGATGCGACCTCGCTGGCGCAGACGAAGTATGTCAACGAGGAAATCGAGGCGGTTCTGCAGAGGTTGATCGACAAGGCCGGCGGCAACATTGCCAGCGCCGAGCACGGCATCGTCTTCATCGACGAAATCGACAAGCTGAAGGCGGCGAAGGAACAGACGCAGGCGCTCTCCGGCGAAAGCGTCCAGCATGCCTTGCTGAAGATCATGGAGGGTGCTCCGGTGAAGCTGCCGGGCAACCGCTACATCGATACGAGCAATGTTCTGTTCATCTGCGGTGGTGCTTTCGTCGGCATCGAGAACATCATGTCGAAGACGCATGGTTTTGGTTTCATCGCTACTTCGGTCGATGACAATCAAAGCATTCTCGACCGCCTGAACAAGCGTATCAAACCGACCGACCTCTTCGAGTTCGGTCTTATCCCGGAGTTTACTGGCCGCCTGCCGGTCATCGCCAATCTGCATCCGCTGAGCAAGTCCATGCTGGTGAGCATCATGAGTGTGCCGAAGGATTCGATCTACCGGCAGTACGTCGAGATCTTCCGGGGTGAGGGTGTCGAGCTGAGCATCAGTCAGCGGGTCTTCGAGCAGATGGCCGAGATCGCCATCGAGTACAAGACCGGCGCGCGCAGCTTGCGCGGGATCTTCGAAGAACTGATGACGCCCATCCTTTACCTCGTGCCTGACGATCCGGGGATTTGCCGGGTGGAGATCACTTCGCTGTTCGAAGACGCCTGTCTGATTCGGCGGCCGCCGCCGGCCTGATGCGTCTTGGTGTCCACCCATGCGCCCGGTCGCTAGGCCAGCGAGGAGCCGGTCGCCCGGCCGTTTGTGTGTGATGAGCATAGCATCGGCAGTCCTTGCCGGCGTGATTTTCCTCGCGGGGGTTGCCATGTTTCAAGACCATCTGCTCTATTACCCCGAGCGGGCTAGCGTCGAAGAAATGCAAGTGGTTTCGCGCGGCCTTGCCGCCTGGCCTACGGTGTCCGATTTTCGCGGCTTGCTGGCCGAACCGGACGTACCCGCGCGTGCGACGGTGATCGTCTTTCACGGCAACGCCGGGCATGCCGGCCATCGCGATTACTATGCCGAGGCGCTGGCGCCGCTCGGTCTGCGCGTGCTCCTCGCCGAGTATCCGGCCTACGGCCCGCGTGCCGGGTCGCTGGGTGAAACGAGCCTGGTGGCCGACGCCGAACGGACGATCAGCCTGGCCCGCGAGCTATACCGGGGGCCGCTGCTGATCATCGGCGAATCGCTTGGTGCCGGGGTTGCGGCAGCAGCGAGCGCACGCCAGCGCGACGCCGTTGCCGGCGTGCTGCTGGTCACTCCTTGGGACAAGCTGGAAAACGTTGCCCGCCATCATTACCCGCTGTTACCGGTGCGCTCGCTGCTGCGCGACCGTTACGACAGCGTGACCAATCTGGCGTCGTTCGGTCGGCCTGTGTTCGTCGCCGTCGCCGAGCGCGACCGGATTATCCCGGCGCACTTCGGGCAGGCGCTAGAGGCGGCGTTGGCGCCGCCCAAGCGTCTGTCGATCATCGCCGGCGCCGACCACAACGACTGGTTGCTGCGCGTCGACGATCACTGGTGGCAGGCAGCGATCGACTTCCTGCTCGCCGGTGAAGCGGGCCGATCGCCCCGATGAAGCGCGGCTCCGTTTCGCTTACTTGCAGTGTTTCGGCTGTGCGATACCCGGCTGGACGGCGGGGTTGTAGCCGGACTCACGACCGAGTGCGCGCAGAGCTTCGGGCGCGGCGGCGGCTTTCATCGCTGCTGGCAAGGCTCTGGTCAAACGATCGTATTGCGCGTCAAGGCACTTCTCGTCGAGTGGCGCCTGCTGTGGGCACGCTGCCCCTTCACCAAGCGCCTCCCGGACTTCGGGAACGCTGGCCAGGTAGCTGCCCCACTTGAATTCGAGGAAGTAGACGTCGGCTGCCGCGCAGGTGACGTTGGTGTGGAACTTGTCCTCGCAGGAGAGTTCATCGTCGTCCTTGGCAACGCCGACCGGGTCGCACTTGACGTAGCCGCAGCTACCGCGCACCCAGGCCGAGAGTGTGCGCATTGGATCGTCCTGCAGAAGGGCGATGTGCTTGGGCAACTGGCTGGGCGCGATGTCCTCACCGGCCGGATTCTTCAGCCACGTGTCGTGGTCCTTGACCATGCGTGCCCAGAAAGCGTCCTCGGACAGTGTCGCCAGGTCGGCGATTAGGTAGGCGTAAACGCGTTTTTCCTTGTCCTTGATGTCGGCGTTCCAGACGGCGGTCGACAGGTGGTGGTGGTCGGTCAGATAGAACTTCCCACCGGGTCCGCGGACGATCGGCACCCATCGGTTGTCGGCGCGCAAGTAGTCGTCGAGCTTGCCGGCTTTTGCCTTGCTCGAGATCTTCGCTGCCTTGCATTCGACTGCGTCCATACCTACCGCCGACTGGGTTGGATGCAGTGCCTGAATGTCGATGACGCAGCCGCGCTTCCGCTTCTCGTCGGCGGTTACGACGCCATCCCCGTTGCGTCGGGCAACGCGCGTGTTCTTGCTGCATTCGGCGATCGATTTACCCTCGGTCTTGTGCTTGGCGGCGTCGGCCTGGCCGGCCAGGCCCAGCGCCAGTAGTCCGGACAGCATGATGGCGAAAGTGCGCATGGTTCCCCTCCTTCGTCAGAAAATCAAAGCTGCACTCGCGTGCAGGAGAATCGTCCGCGCCTGCGACAAAGCGGACGGGAGCCAGTATCGACACCTGCAGGCAGCGCGTCAATTGCTTTCGCTTCCATGACAAACGCGATTCGAGGGCGTGTTGGCAGGTTTCCAACCGGCGCCCGCACGCTCCCGCGGGCGCTTGCATCTGGCATATCGCTGGTGCCGTTGGCGGGCATCTCGCGGCCGTCGGGCGAGCGAGGACGCAGCCGCCGGAAGCGGCTCGATCAGTACTGACAGCGGCACGCTAAGTGTCGATAAATTTTACACTTCTTTGCCGATCCTTGGACGCATCGCAGCTCCAAGGCCGGGAAATCGACTTAAAACAGATTCCTTCATTCTCGGGCACAGTAATTGCATCAGTTGACCCGAGTCAGGTACAGTCGAAGCTGCGCGGTTGCTTTTGCCGTGCGGCTAAAAACCGAGACTTGTAAAGCCCATTAGAAAAACCCTCATGGACCGGCCGCCCAAGAGCGTCGGCGAGTGAAGTCGAAGGAGTTCTCGATGAATACATTTGGTAGCAAAACAAGGGTCGCGCTGGCGATCGTCGCTTTGGCTGCATCGGCCGGGGCGCAGGCGAGTGTCATGACCAGTGGGACGATCGCCAACGCTCCGTGCCAGACCTATCTGGAGAGCCCGCTTGGTTCCAACGCGCTGGTTGTGGGCGGTTGCTCTGCGTCAGAAGTGACGCAGGCGCTGACCGACAAGGGCAACGTCGAGCTCGGCAAGTTCGGTTCTCAGCCGGCGACCACGTTGACCGGCACGCTCGACGGAAAGCAGATCGTTCTCAGCGGGCTGGTCGCCAGCGACTGGACGGTCGCGTTTACCGAGAAGTACATTACCGACGCCTTTGCCTCGGTGGGTCAGACGCTGACCGGCGGTCCCGGTGGCCAACTCGACACGCTGACCAAGCTGATGCGTGACCCGACGGCGCTGGGCCTCCCGGCGGCCTCGGCCGGGTATCGGCAGGTCAGCGACCCGAACGTGTCCAAGGTTGAGAAGGTCGGTTCGCAATTCTTCGTCGACCTGGACGGCTTCTACAATGCAGCCGCCTACCTGAATGGCCTGGTCGCCGCAGTGAACGCCTACGTCGATCCCGATCTGACTTCGGCCGGTCGTTTTGCTCAGGTCAGCGAGGTGGTCAAAGTCAAGGTCGATAACGGCGATTGGCAGTATCTCTATGGCTTTGTCGCCGATCCGACGGGCTATTCCACCCAGGATGGTTCCTACAGCGGCGTTTATCGCCTTGGTATCAATGTGCCTGAGCCAGAGTCCCTGGCGTTGCTTGGTATCGGCTTGGTGGGTCTGTTCCTCGGCCGCCGTCGGCGTGCCTGATTCCGCCGCCTGAGAACTCCTCGGCGCGCAAGCGCTCTCGGGATGTGAAGACAGAGCCCGAAAGGGCTCTGTCCTTATCAGGCAGGACGCCAGTCGGCCGCTCTCGGCGCGTTGGTCGCCTTGCAACGGCTTGACAGTGAATGTTCAGCAGTAAGTTTGGAGGTCGTCGTGGAGTTGGTTGTCCTGGGTGCGGTCTGCTTGTTGATCTCAGGGGTCGCGATTCGACTCGGGCTGGTCTTCGCCGACCATTTCGGAATAGCGGATCGTCCGGGCGGGCATAAGCAGCACCACGCGGTAACACCATTCGTCGGGGGCTTTGGTGTCATCAGCGTCGTCGTGGCTGCCTTCTTGTTGGTCGAATCATTTTTTCAAAGCTTCAGTCTGCGTCCCCTGCAGGGCATTTTGCTTGGTGCGTTGACGCTCTTTCTCACCGGGCTGGCCGACGACATCTGGCACCTCAGTTTCAAGCCGCGCTTCGTCATCCAGGCGCTCGCCGCGCTCTCGATGGTTTACTCTGGTGGCGTCGAGCTCGTTTCACTGGGCCAGCTTCTGCCCGGACTGGCGGCGGTCGAACTCGGCTCCTTGGCAGTCCCATTCACCATCTTCGCCACCATCGGTTTGATCAATGCGGTCAACATGATCGACGGGATTGACGGCCTGTCGGGATCGGTCAGTTTGGTCAGTCTGGCGCTGGCGGCCGTCGTTGCGCACAGCGCGGGCAATGTCGCGTGTACTGTTCTTCTTGTCGCATTGATCGGTGGTGTCGCCGGTTTCCTTTATTACAACCTGCGCTACCCGGGCAATGGTCGAGCCCGCGTTTTCCTCGGCGACAACGGCAGCATGTTGCTTGGTTTCCTCTTTGCCTGGTTGTTCATTGCGCTGTCGCAGGGGAAGTCGGCGGCAATGACTCCCGTCACCGCCCTGTGGCTCTTTGCCTTGCCCCTGATGGATACGGTTGGCGTCATGTTGCGGAGGATTTGGCTTGGCAAGTCGCCGTTCCAGCCCGACCGACATCACTTGCATCACCTCTTGGTGCGAGCTGGTTTTCGGGTTTGCGATGTCGTCGCCTTCGCCGTCTTGAGTCAGGTCGCTCTGGGCCTGGTTGGCATTGCTGGTCTGTGGCTCGGCGTGCCGGAATGGGTGATGTTCGCTATCTTCTTGCTCGTTTTTGCCGGATATTTCTTGGCGATTCTGCGTCCGTGGCGGCTGGTGCCCACCTTGCGGAGACTTGGCCGCGCACTACACTTGCCGTCAGGCGATGCGCGCGGCATCTTTGTCGGGTATTTCGAACAGGACAAGTGTCTTGAGTTGCTCGATGTGGTTTGCGCCGGGTTGACGGGCAGCTATGACTATCAGATTCAGCTCTACCGGGTCGACGATCGCCGGCAAGGCGCTCGCAGGCGCAACGTTTACTGCGTCGTCCTCGTGCCGGCGGGCAGCGGCAACGATCAGTTGATCGGGCGGATCCATAGCGATACGAATGCTATCCGTCGGCGACTCACTGGCGATACAGCTGTCGAGGTGCGACTGTTTATCCAGCGTAGCAGTGCAAATGACCGACGGGTCGCCTATTCGCGCCCGGGCGTGAAGGCCAACCAGCGGCGCGCCGACCGACGTGGCGTCGGGCGCACCTTGATCTACTCGATGGAGCGTACGCGCGGCCGAGTGTATCGGGACCCCGTCGCGTGCGCGACCACCGTAACCCCAGTTTGAGGCGACCTGGCGTGTTCAGCAGAATTTTGACCGTCTGTACGGGGAACATCTGTCGCAGTCCAGCGGCGCAGTTTCTGTTGCGCGAGCGAATTGCCCGGAAAGGAAAGCGCGTCGAGGCTTATTCGGCAGGAATCGGTGCCCTGGTCAACCATCCGGCCGAAGAGACGACCTCAACGTTGATGCAGGCACGCGGGGTCGACCTCAGCGGCCACCGGGCGAGCCAGCTGACGGCTGAGTCGCTGCGCTGGGCTCAGCTTGTTCTTGTCATGGAGAAACATCACCGTGATGCGGTTCTCGCCCTGGATCCGACCGCGCGCGGCAAAACTTTTCTTCTCGGCCACTGGACAGGAACCGAAATACCCGATCCCTATCGACGTGGCGATGCGGCACATGTCGAAGCGCTCGATCTCATCGAGGAAGCGCTTGATCCCTGGGTGAGCAAGCTCTGCGCTTGACCGACCGGGCGGCGTGTCGCGCACCGCCGCCGAATCGGTCGAGGTCGTTAAATTCAGCACGACCCGACCAGCCAATCGGAGCTATAGTTTCTTCCGCGATTGGCTGATTTCCCGAAAGCGAAGGTGGACAGGAGCCGGCGACGCCGCAAGGGTGCCGGTTGTCGGCCTATGAGCTGGCCTTGGCTGGCGCGACCCCGTTTGTTTTGCGGAAGATGATCGATCAATGTACACTTTGCCGCCAGCCGTCGAGCCCTGCCGGCAGTGTCATCAAGATGGAGAACACTAGGTGATGAGGATTCCTGCATGAATGCGTTTTCTGCCGTATGCGGTGACGCCAGGCGCATTCTCGCTTGCCTTGCTGCAAGCGCTCTGGCGGGGTGCAGCATCGTACCGGGCAACCAGGCTTACGGCGAGCGGGAGGAATCGGCCGTCAGACTGCCGGTCCAGCAAGGTGACGTCCTGGCCCCGGCCAACGTCAGGATCAAGCCGATCACGGCAGAACTGATTATCGACCTGTTCAAGGCAGCCCGTCCGCCGCGCGGCGATGGGACGAGCAGCGTGGCCGTCGCGAGCAAGGCGAATCTTGGTCCGATCGCCAGCGCGAGTAAACCGGTTCCCGACTACCGTCTTGGTCCGGGCGACATCATCTCGATCGTCGTTTGGGATCATCCCGAACTGACGATTCCGGCCGGAAGTTTCCGGACGGCTGAGCAAGCAGGCACGGTGGTGGCTGAGGACGGAACGATCTTCTACCCCTATGCTGGCGTTCTCAAGGTGCAGGACAAGACGACCAGTGAGGTGCGGACGATGCTGTCGGCCAAGCTGACCAAGTACATCGAGAAGGTCCAGCTTGACGTACGCATGGTGGCATTTCGTAGCAAGCAGGTGTATGTGGTCGGCGAAGTCGCCAAGCCGGGTGTTCAGCCGGTGACCGATGTCCCGATGACCGTTCTTGAGGCAATCAATCGGGCCGGCGGTTTGACGCCGGAAGCGGACCACAGCCGGGTTCTGCTCACCCGGCGTGGGCAGACCTATCTGGTGGACATCCAGGCGATGTACGATCAGGGCTCGACCGAGCAGAATGCCCTGCTCGAGCATGGCGACATCCTCAACGTCGCCGATCGCAGCTACAACAAGGTCTTTGTTCTCGGCGAGGTGAACAAGCCGGGTTCCTTGATGATGAACAAGAAGCGCCTGACGCTGGCGGAAGCGCTGGGCGATGTCGGCTATATCAGTCAGGCGAGCGCTGATCCACGCTGGATCTACGTCATGCGCGGCGATACAGAAACCCCCGAGCTCTTCCATCTGGACTCCCGCTTGCCTGACGCGATGCTGCTTGCCGATCGCTTTCCGCTGCGTCCGCGCGACATCGTCTATGTCGACGCGGCTGCGGTGGTGCGCTGGCAGCGCGTGATTGCCAACATCCTGCCGACGGCAACGATGCTCAATCAGACAAGCCTGACGCAATATCCGCTCTTTGGCGGACGGCAACCCTAAGCCGCCAGCGGGCGCGCGCAGCCAGCCCGGCGTGCGGGTGCCGGGCAAGAGTTGACCGACTGCCTGGCCGAGCGGGCTGGCCACGCCCCTTGCTGAGCCCGCGGCAACGAATGGGGCGAGAGAAACTACGGACAAGACATGGAAAACGAACAGGCGAAACCCATATTCAGCCCACCCGCTTCCCCGGTGACGCTCGGCGCTGCATTGCAGGGCCAGTCGGTAGGGCCCGCCGGCGAAGAAGATGAGGGACTCGCGCTTGGCGAGATCATCGCGGTGCTGTTGGACTATCGTTGGCTGATTGCAGCGATCTGTCTGTTCGCCTTGCTCCTGGGTGTGGGTTGGGTTTTTGCCAGCAAGCCGACATATCGGGCCGACGGTTTGCTCCAGGTGGAAGAAAAGAGTCCGGGCGTCGGTTCATTGAAAGCGCTCCAGCCGCTGCTTGGCGACGACACGACCGTATCGGCCGAACTGGAAATCCTCAGCTCGCGGATGATTCTTGGGCGAGTGGTCAACAAGCTGAAGCTCGACCTGGTTGCCGCACCGCGCACCTTTCCCCTGATTGGCGGTGCGTTCTTCAGGCGCCACCACGGTGAAGAAGTGAGCTCGCCGTGGCTGGGTCTGTCGAGTTTCGCTTGGGGCGGCGAGCGCATTCAGATCGATTCGCTCGAGGTGCCGCCTGACGCGCTCGACGAGCGGCATATTCTGATTGCCGGCGAGGCGGGTAGCTTCGAACTGCGCGACGGCGATGGGCAAAGTGTGCTGAACGGTAAGGTTGGCGTTCGGGCAAAGGAAAACAACGGCTATGCGGCGTTCGTCGCGCAACTCAAGGCGCGACCCGGGACGCAGTTTCGGGTCATCAAACGCTCAGCCGAGGCGGCGATATCCGACCTGCGGGCGAGATACTCAGTGCGGGAGCGTGGCAAGAAATCCGGCGTGCTTGAACTGAGCCTGCTTGGTCCGGATGCGCAGGAGATCGGTCTCGTCCTCGATGACATTCTCAATACCTACGTTCGACAGAACGTTGAGCGGCGTTCGGCCGAGGCGGAGAAAACGCTCAAGTTTCTTGAAACGCAGTTGCCCGCGCTGAAGACGCAGGTGGACAGTGCTGAAGCCGCCTACAACAACTACCGGCAGACGCGTGGCTCGCTCGACCTCAATATCGAAACGCAGGGCATCCTCAAGTCGCTGGTTGACGTTGAAAACGCCGCCGTCCTGCTGAAGCAGGAGCGCGACGAGTTGCGCCAGCACTTCACGCCCGAGCACCCGCGCATTCAGGCAGTCGATAACAAGCTGCAGCGATTGAATGAAAGGCGCAAGCAGTTCGAAGCTGACGTGGCGCGGCTACCCGACACGCAACAGACCGTGTTGCGCTTGGCGCGCGATGTCGAGGTGTCGACCAAGCTCTACACGGAACTTCTCAACACGGCGCAGCAGTTGCGTGTTTCAAAGGCCGGTACGGTAGGTGACGTGCGCGTCATCGATCCCGCTGTCGTCGCGCGCGAACCGGTCGGCGCCAAGCCTGTCGCCATTCTCGGCATCTCTTTGCTCCTTGGCCTACTGCTGAGCATGGTCGTCATCTGGCTGCTACGCTCGCTGCGTGTCGTCGTCGAAGACCCGGAAACGATCGAAGCGCAACTTGGCCTGCCGGTTTATGCCACGGTGCCGCATAGCAGCAACGAAATCGAGTTGACTCGCCGCTTGCGGTCAGGCGGCGGAAGTGAGTTGCTCGCCGTTGCCTTTCCGCAGGAAGACGCCGTTGAAAGCCTGCGCGGTTTGCGCACGACGCTGCACTTCGCTTTGCTCGACGCGCAACGCAATTCGCTTCTGATCACTGGGCCCAGCCCGGGTCTGGGCAAGAGCTTCATCTCGAAGAACCTGGGTGCAGTGCTGGCGCAGGTCGACAAGCGCGTGGTCATCGTCGACGCCGACCTGCGGCGGGGACACATTCACAAGGAGTTCGGCATTGAGCGCTCGGTCGGAATCAGCGAGTACGTGGCGGGCCACGCCTCGCTCGACGACATCCTGAAGCAGTCAGCGGTCGACCATCTCTGGCTGGTGACCACCGGCCAGATACCGCCCAACCCCTCCGAACTGCTCATGCACCAGCGTTTCGGCGAGTTGCTGAACGAACTGAGCGCCCGGTTCGACTCAGTCATCGTCGATGCGCCGCCGGTTCTGGCGGTTTCCGATGCGGCGATCATCGGCCGCCATGTCGGTGCGACGCTGATGATTGCGCGCGCCGGCAAGCACCCGATTCGTG
Source organism: Accumulibacter sp. (assembly GCF_029255125.1). Lineage (GTDB taxonomy): Bacteria > Pseudomonadota > Gammaproteobacteria > Burkholderiales > Rhodocyclaceae > Accumulibacter. Next base: position 163,645 of record NZ_JAPUVR010000100.1, read on the forward strand.
AACTCGAGCAGGCGGTAAAGCGTCTGAACCAAGCGGGTGTTCAGGTCAAAGGCTTCGTTTTCAACGACCTGAACGTCAGCCGTCAGCGTTATCGCTACGGCTACAAGGGCTACGTCTATCGGTACTCGTACAAGAGCTAGGTCTGTCGAGGCAGCGGCCCGCCGGCAGCGGCGCTGCCACCAGAGTCGCGCCGGCGCCGCGCTTCGTACAGACAGACGCCAGCCGCCACCGAGACATTGAGGCTGGCGACCGTGCCCAACATCGGAATGCTGATCAGTTGATCGCAGGTTTCGCGGGTCAGGCGACGCAATCCGTCGCCTTCTGCGCCCAGCACCCAGGCGCAGGCTGAAGGCCACTGCGCCGAGTACAAGGGCTCACCGGTTTCAGCGGCGGCACCGATGATCCACACGTCGCGCGTCTGCAGTTGGCGCAGCGCTCGGGCGAGGTTGGTAACCGTGATGTAGGGCACAGTTTCAGCCGCGCCGCTGGCCACCTTGATCGCCGTCTGGGTCAGTCCGGTAGCGCGATCCTTTGGCGCAACGACGGCGTGCGCGCCGACCGCGTCCGCCACGCGCAGGCACGCACCGAGATTATGCGGGTCCTGGATGCCGTCGAGGACCAGCAGAAAAGGCGGTTCTTCCAGCGTGTCGAGTACATCGTCGAGTGTGACGTGGCGCTGGTTGGCGGCGATCGTGGCGATGACGCCCTGATGCCGGGCGGCCGGTGCCATCGCCACCAGTCGTTGCGCTTCTACCGGTAGCACGCGCACGCCGGCAAAGTCGGCCTGGCGAACGAGGTCACGCAGGCGCGCGTCATTTCGGCTGGCGTCGACGTAAATTTCGTGCACTCCTGCGGCGTCGTGCCGTAGCTTGGCGAGGATGGCATGAAAGCCGAAGATCAGACGAGTGGATGCGGACATTGCGCGGCGAGTGGGCGAAAGGGTTCAACGGAGTGCGGCGATTGGCCGAGCGCCGGTCTCTGCGGCTGGCTGTGGCCGGCGCTGCCTGTTACCCCGGCGCCGGCACGTGCGGACATGCACTGCAGGCCGGCTGCGATGCACGCTGTGGCGGGTGTCAACTGGCGCAGGAGATTGCTTCCAGCGTGCGCGAGCGCCAGTCGAGGACTGCCGTGCGGATCGTCATCTGTTCGCCAAGACGTGGAAACTCGGCACGAATTACCTCTGCGGCGAAGGTCGAAAGAAAGCGCGACTTGAGCTCTGCGCGCGCGCGGTCGACGCCGATTTCGTCGTAAGGGACCGAGGCGAGGAGCAGAAAGCCGTCATCGGGAATCCGTCCGGCCTGCATGTTCGCTTCGATGATTCCCGCTGCGCGGCGAATCGGGACATCGAGGTTCGGGCTGTACGGACCAATGATCAGCGCAATGTTCGGCGTATGCAGAAAGTCGAAGCCGCGACCAAGGCAAATCATCCATTCGCGATGCTCGATGTCGAGCAGGCGCTCGTTACGGCGAATCTGTGCACGCACGGCCTCGATATGCTCCAGGTTTCCGTACAGCAGTGGCAGCAGGTCGGCGCGCATGCGCGCTGGCATGTCGGGGAGCAGGGCGGCCAGGCGCAGTTCGAGTGTGGCCCGGTCGGTCGAGGTCAGCGTCGACAGGTCGAGCGTATCTCCGGTCGTGCCGTGTATGACCAGCGCGTCCTCATCGGTTTCGAAACCGCAGACGAGCGGATAGACGGTGCCGTGGTTGCTGCCGAAGATATGCTCGATCTGGCGGCGGATTTCATGCGTATGGGCGATGGCTGCCGCCGTATCGTATTGGAAGCCGGCGCAACCGCGGCGCGGATCGCCCTGCGAGTAATGGTAGGTGACGAGGAAAACGACGTGCCGTCCGGCGCCGACGACCCGCTGCACATGGTGCGCGAGCACCTCGCCAAGGTGCGGCCAGCCGAGGTCGAAGATGCCGCCGAGGTTACGGAAGGGCATCAGGATGCCGACCGGCGTGTTGGTTGCCACCGGAATGTTGATTCGCCCGTCCATGCATTTGAGCACGGCGATCGCCGTCGGATGTTCGGCGAGGTAGCGCTCACGCGCCAACCAGGCTTCCGGACTGCGGAAAATTGCACTGTGTCGGTCAGCCAGCCCGAACAGCCAGTCGATGCGTTCGGCGATGGGTTTGGCGTGAATGTCCATGCTCAGGGTCGTTTGACGTGCAGACCGCACTCTTTTGCTTCCGGGTTCTCCCACCACCAGCGGCCGGCGCGGATGTCTTCGCCCGGGGTGATCGCGCGCGTGCACGGGGCGCAGCCTATGCTGGGGAAAAAGCGGTCGTGCAGCGCATTGTACGGCACCTTATTGAGCTTCAGATAGGCCCACACCTCGTTCTCGCTCCACTCGGCGAGCGGGTTGAACTTTTCCAGCCCGCCGTCGCCGTGGTCGGCATCGAAACTGCGCAATGGCAGGCCGGCGCGCGTTGCCGCCTGACTGGCGCGCAAGCCGGTGATCCACGCCTTGCGCCCGGCGAGCGCGCGTTGCAGTGGTTCGACCTTGCGCACGAAACAACAGCGCTGGCGCAGCTCGATCGAGTCGTAGAAGGCATTGATGCCGTTTTCCCGCGTGTAGCGTTCGACCAACTCGTGATGTGGATAGAAAAGGCGCAGTTTCAGGCCGTAGTACTTGTGCAGCGTGTCGATCAGCTCGTAGGTCTCGGCCGGCAGGCGGCCGGTGTCGAGCGAGAAAATTTCGATCGGCAGGTGATCGCGGACGATCAGATCGGTGAGGACCATATCTTCGGCGCCGAGACTGCAGGCAAACGCCGCTGGCGCGAAGTCGGCGGCGATCGTCCGTAGCAGCGCGCGCACGGCCTCGACGCGTCGTGTCAGCGATTCGTGCAACGCGGGATCGGCGAGATCGAGCGCCCGATTCATGCCGTCGCTGCCTTGGCGCGACGGCAGAAAAGCGGCCGCGGCTGATCGACGCCTGCCTGATACGTTTCGCTGAAAACGCGCAGACCGGCGAGCGCCCGCTGGATATCCTTGTCGGCGCGCAGGACGAACGCGTCGAAGCCGCAACGCTGCATGTAGAACAACTGATCCTGGAGGACATCGCCGAGCGCGCGAATCTCGCCCGGGTAGTGATGACGCTCGCGCAGGAGGCGGGCAATCGAATACCCGCGGCCGTCGGTAAATTTTGGGAAGTTGACCCCGATCACCGCCAGCCGCGCGAAGTCGCCGACCAGGGCGGCGGGTTCCTCGTGGCTGTCGAGCCAGACGCCAAAGCCCTCGGGTCGGCCCGCCACTTGGTCGCGGTGGGCCAGCCAGACGGCGAGCGGCAGTAGCGTGCGGCCGCTCGGCAGCTCGATCGACTCCGGCTTGGCGCCTTCGCTCAGCGCGAGAACCTGCCAGTCGTCGGCGACGACTTGCCCGTGCTTGATGATCCTAGACATGCAGCGCCTCGCTTTCCTTGTCCTTGCGATCGACGCGGCTCGCGGCGCGCCGCCGGTCGCGTCCGGCGTAGGCGCGTGCCTTGAACGCGTCGCTGCCTATTCGTTGCAGCGTATCGATGAAGCGCTCGCTCGGCGTGCGTTGCTCGACATAGACGGCAATCAACGCAGCGATCACGTCGGGGATTTCGTGCGCGCGAAACGACGGGCCGATCACCTTGCCGAGCGTCGTTGCGTTTCCTTGCTGGCCACCGAGCGTTACCTGGTACCACTCCTCGTCGTTCTTGTCGACGCCCAGGATGCCGATGTTGGCCACGTGGTGGTGACCACAGGAGTTCATACAACCGGAGATGTTGAGCGAAATGTCTCCGATGTCGTACAGATAGTCGAGGTCGTCGAAACGCTCGTGCACGGCCTGCGCGATCGGTACCGAACGGGCGTTGGCGAGCGCGCAGAGATCGCCGCCCGGGCAGCAGATCATGTCGGTGAGCAGGCCGATGTTGGCGGTCGCCAGACGATGCTGGCGGGCGACCTGCCAGACCTCGTAGAGGTCCGCCAGGCGAACGTCGGCGAGAACCAGGTTCTGTTCGTGCGTCACGCGCAGTTCGCCGAAGCTGAAGCGATCGGCGAGGTCGGCAGCGACCAGCATCTGTTCGTCGGTGATGTCGCCGGGGGCGGTGCCCGGCGCTTTCAAGGACAGCGTGACGGCCGCGTAACCGGGTGTCCGGTGGCTATGGACCGAGCGGCTGACCCAGTTGGCAAAGGCGCGGTCGCTCGCCAGATGGGCCGTATGGCGAGCGTCTTCGGCCGCCAGCGGTTGCCACTCGGGCGGCGCAAAGTGCTCGGCCAGGCGGGCGAATTCCTCAGCGGGAACCGTCGACGGTCCATCGCGCAGGTGCTCCCACTCGGCCTCCACCTGACGGGCGAATTCCTCGATGCCGAGAGCTTGGACGAGGATCTTGATGCGCGCCTTGTACAGATTGTCTCGCCGCCCGTAGAGGTTGTAGAGGCGAATGATCGCTTCCAGGTAGGTCAGCAGGTGCTGGCGCGGCAGGAAGTCGCGCAGCACCTGGCCGAGTATCGGCGTCCGCCCGAGGCCGCCGCCGACGAAGACGCGGAAGCCAATCTCGCCGTCGGCATTGCGCTGCACATCCAGGCCGATGTCGTGCGCGCGAATCACCGCACGATCGGTCGCCGCGGCATTGACGGCGATCTTGAACTTGCGCGGCAGGAAGGCGAACTCCGGGTGGAAGGTCGACCATTGGCGGAGCAGTTCGCAGTAGGGGCGCGGGTCGACCACTTCGTCCGGTGCGCGGCCAGCGAAGGCGTCGGTCGTGATGTTACGCACGCAGTTGCCGGAAGTCTGCACAGCGTGCATTTGGACACTCGCCAGCTCAGCCAGCATGTCCGGCGTTTCCTCGAACTGCGGCCAGTTGAGCTGCATGTTCTGGCGCGTCGTGAAGTGTCCGACGCCACGATCGTAATGGCGCGCGATTTCGGCCAGCTTGCGCAGTTGGCGTGCCGCCAGCATGCCGTAGGGGATGGCAATGCGCAGCATGGGACCGTGGCGCTGGATATAGAGGCCGTTCTGCAGGCGTAGCGGACGCAGTTCGTCGGCTGAAAGTTCGCCGGCGAGATGGCGCGCGATCTGCTCGCGATACTGTGCCACCCGCTCGTCGATGATCCGTTGGTCGGTGCTGTCGTAGCGGTACATGTGCACTCCTCTGATGAACCCATGCCATGAACGGCAGGGCAAAGCGGCGCCCATCGTAGCAGCGCAGCGTTTGATCGAAAAAGAATATTGAGTTAGATTGTTATAACCATTGGTAATTCAAAACGGCGATGAAACTCCAGCAACTGCGCTATCTGGTCGAAGTCGCGCGCTGCCGCCTCAACGTCTCGGAAGCGGCCGAGGCGCTCTATACCTCGCAGCCGGGCATCTCCAAGCAGATCAGGCTGCTCGAAGACGAACTTGGCGTCATCGTCTTCGAGCGCAGCGGCAAGCGTTTGACGGCAATCACCGAGCCCGGCCGCGTCGTGCTCGAGATTGCCGAGCGGATGCTGCGCGAAGCCGAAAACATCCGGCGCGTCGGCGAGGAGTACGCGGCCGGCGATTCAGGCAGTCTGGTTATCGCGACGACGCACACGCAGGCGCGCTACGCGCTGCCGGCGGTGATCAAGCGCTTCGTCGAACGCTACCCGAAGGTGCGTCTGTCGCTGCACCAGGGTCATCCGGCGCAAATCGCCGAATGGACCTTGCAAGGCGAGGCCGACATCGCGATCGCCACCGAAGCGCTCGATCAGTATCCGCAGCTCGTCATGCTGCCCTGCTATCAGTGGGCGCACTGCGTGATCGCACCGAGCGGCCATCCGATTCTCGAAACCAGGGTGCTGGCGCTCGCCGCGCTCGCGCGCTGGCCGCTGATTACCTACGATACCGCCTTTGCCGGCCGTTCGCGCATCAACAAGGCGTTCGAACTCGCGCAGTTGGTGCCGAGCATCGTGCTCACCGCGACCGATGCCGATGTCATCAAGACCTACGTCAGCCTTGGCCTCGGCCTCGGCATCATTGCCAGCATGGCTTTCGATCCGGAGCGCGATGCCGGTCTGCAGGCGATTCCCGCCGAGCACCTGTTCGGTTCGAACACAACGCGTATCGGCTTGCGTCGTGGGACCTACATCCGGCGCTATGAATACGACTTCATCGAACTGTTTGCCTCGCACCTGACGCGCCGGGCGGTGGACCGGGCGATGGTCGGCGGCGGCCCGGAAGACGAGTACCAGCTTTGAGCGTGCTACTGGATGGCGCCGAGTAGAGCCTCGATCTCTGCCTGCCCGGCGAGCAGGTGCGCACGGCAGCCGTCCCAATGCTCGGTGGCAAGTCCGAGCATGGCGAGCAGTTCGGCGACTTCGTCGTCGCCGCCGGCTTCCCGGTCTGTGTCGGGAAGGGTGGTGTAGGCGGCGCGGTCGGCGAGCCCGATCAGCGCACAGAAAACCGTCTCGCCGCCCGCCGCCACCGGTTGGTGATGGTGCGCGATGGCGGCGACGTAGCGCGGCGGGAGATCCCAGCGCTCGGCGACCATTTCACCTACCTCGGGATGCGTGAAGTCGAACAGCGCGCGCTCAGCGGCGAGGTTGGTCACTGGCGATGCCAGCCGCAGGTCGAGCACGCGTTGATAGCCGGGTTCCGCCTGAACGGCCAGGATCAGCTTGCCGATGTCGTGCAGCAGACCGGCCATGAACGCTTCATCCGGCGAACAGCGGACGAGCGGCGCGAGGAAACGCGCCGCCGTTGCCGTGGTGATCGAGTGCCGCCAGAGGTCGAGCAGGCGCAAGCGCTCGGCGCGGAAGGCGTCGAAGGCGCCGACCGAAATGATCATTCCCTGTACATTGGCAAAACCGAGTAACTGAATCGCCTCGGCAATCGTGCCGATGCGCCGCGAGTAGCCGAAGAAGGCCGAGTTGGCGACGCGCAGGATTTTGGCCGAAATCGCCGGATCGCGCGCGACCACGCGTTCGATCGTCTTCGCGTTGCACCGAGGGTCCTGCAGCGCCTTCATTGCCTGCAGGACGATCGCCGGCAAGGTCGGCACCTCGTACAGGTCGCTTGGCCGGAAGCGGGCCTCGGCGCGCGCTTCGGGCTTGCGGGCGGGCGTGACGTCGCCTACCTCGAGCAGATTCGCCGCCAAGCCGGGGTGTACGAGCTGGAAGACGTGTACGGGGTGCGGCAGATCGCGCAGCCGCAGCATGCCCGCGTCGTGCAGGCGGGTGGCGCTCGGCAGGCTCGTGCGGACGAGTGCTTCGGTGGTCGAGGTGAGCAGCGTCTGGCCGCCGCGTGTCACTGCCAGCAGGCGCGCGCAGCGGTTGACCGTCGTGCCGAAGTAGTCGCCGGCGCAAACATATGCCGTGCCGGTATGCAGCGCGATGCGCACACGTAGTGCGGCGCGCGTTGGCCATTTTTCGGCGGCGAGCAGCATCTGGCTGCGGCAGGCCGCGTTCAGCGCCGCGCCAGCGTCGGTGAAGGCGACGCAGAAAGCATCGCCGATCGTTTTGAAGACGTCACCGCCATGCTCGTCGATTGCCGCACCCAGCAGCGCGTTGTGGCGCTGCAAGGCGACGCGCATCGCCGCGCTCTCGCGCTCCCACAGGCTGGTAGAGCCTTCGATGTCGGTGAACAGGAAGGTCGCGGTGATCAGCGAAGCGTCGCTCAACGTCAGTTCTGCCAATCCCATGCGCGACCTCGCTCGTCGTCCGTCGCCGCCGGCCGGGCGAGCACCGGGTGGCCAACGGGGAACCTCTGCACCAGAAGTGCTAGTATCCTGTGATCGGCGGGTCATCGTCAATCGGCAGGTCGCCAAGGCGACTGCCGGTAACTGCCGGACGGCTCGATCCGCCGCGTGCCTACGTCACCTGGAGCACCCGCAATGCCTGCACCCGACGAGCTGACTTCCTCCCCAGGCGCTGCGCCGTTGCGTCGAGCCCATTCGCTGGCGAGCGCCTTTCTCGCCTCACTCGGCGAGCGCCCGGTTAGTCGCGTGCCGTCAGCCGAAGAAATGGCAGCCGCCCTCGACGAGCCACTGCCGGAAGACGGTAGCGATCCAGCAGTCGTCGTCGACGAGTGGTTCAGGCGCGCCGAGCCGGGAATCACCGCGTCACCTGGACCGCGCTTCTTCGGTTTTGTCACCGGCGGCGTGACGCCGGCGGCGCTGGCTGGCGACTGGCTGGCGTCGGCGATCGACCAGAATGCCGGCCTGTGGGCAGGCAGCCCGGCGGCAGCGCAGACCGAACTCGTCGTCCTGCGCTGGCTGAAGGAACTCTTCCGGCTGCCGTCGGAATGGAGCGGCGCGCTGACCAGCGGTGCGACGATGGCCAACTTGATTGGTCTGGCCGCGGCGCGCCAATGGGCTGGCCGGCAACTCGGTTTCGACGCCGCTGCCGACGGCCTGGCTGGTCAGCCGCCGATCACCGTCGTCGCCAGCGCGCAAATCCACCTGAGCGCCGTCAAGTGTCTGGGAACGCTCGGTCTCGGGCGGCGACAGGTGCACCTGGTCAGCGCGCCGAGGGGTTCGGTCGACGTCGCGGCGATGGCCGAGCTGCTCCGCCGTATCGACGGACCGGCGATCATCGTCGGCAACGCGGGCGAGGTAAATAGCGGTCATTTCGACGATCTTGCCGGGCTTGCCGACCTGCGCGATGCGCACCCGGCCGGTGCGTGGTTGCACGTGGACGGTGCCTTTGGGCTGTTCGCCAGCGTCGCGCCACGCCTGGCGCACCTGACGCAGGGAATCGAGCGCGCCGACTCACTGGCCGCCGACGCCCACAAGTGGCTGAACGTACCTTACGACAGCGGTTTTGCCTTCGTTCGTGACGGGGCCCTGCTGCGCCAGGTGTTTGCCGTCGGGGCGGCGTATGTTGCGGGCGGTACCGGCTGGGATCCGTGCATGCACGTTCCTGAAATGTCACGCCGATTTCGCGGGCTGGCCGCCTGGTGCGCACTCAAGGCTTTTGGTCGCGCGGGCTATCGCGCGGTCGTCGAGCGCTGTGTCGATAACGCGGCCGCTTTCGCTCGCTGGGTCGAGGCGACGCCCGGCCTCGCCTTGATGAACCCTGCACCGCTCAACATCGTCTGTTTTCGGCTGATCCGCGACGGTCTCGACGAGGCGGCGACCGATCGGCTCAACCGTGATGCGGTGGACGCGATTCAGCGCGACGGTCGCGTCTTCGTCACCGGCACCGTCTGGCATGGCCGTGCTGCCATCCGCGCCGCCTTCGACAACTGGCAGACGACATCGGCCGACGTCGCGCTGCTGCAGGCGGCGGTACGCGCGGTCGCGACGACAGCGGGATAAGAGAGCGCGGCGCGCCTGCGGCCATGCCGCGCCTGCGGGTACGGTAGGCTTGACGATGAGCAAAGGAACCTTCCATGGCGAAGACGAAAATCTTTCTTGCTTCCTCGGCCGAACTGATCGACGACCGGCGCGAGTTCGAGATCTTCATCAACCGCAAGAACAAGGACTGGCATGCGCACGGTGCCTTCATCGAACTGATTGTCTGGGAGGATTTTCTCGACGCGTTGTCGCCGACGCGCCTGCAGGACGACTACAACGCGGCGATACGCGCCTGCGACATCTTCCTGATGCTGTTCTGCACGAAAGTCGGTCGTTACAGCGAGGAAGAGTTCGCCACGGCCGTCGCCCAGTTCAAGGCGAGCGGCCGGCCGCTGGTCTACACGTATTTCAAAGACCTGCCACCCGATCCGGGCAGCGCGCGCGACGGCGATCTGGCGAGCGTCTGGGCTTTCCAGGAAAGGCTTGGCGCGCTCGGCCACTTCTACACCGTCTACAAGAGCGTCGATGAACTGAAGTACAAGTTCAATCAGCAACTCGACAAGCTCGTCGCGGGTGGCACGATCAGCTTGACGGCGACGCTCCAGGGACCGGCACCGACGGTCGTGGGTCGCCGTCTGGTGCCGTTTCAGGCGCCGCTCCCAGCCGCCGATCACGTGCCACGCATCGACGACCTGAACCGGCTGCGCGCGCACCTGCTGGCGGCCGACGGCGAACTGCTACCGCTCACCGTCGCACTGCACGGCTTCGGTGGCGTCGGCAAGACGACGCTGGCGCGCCTTTTCTGCGCCGACGCAGCCGTCCGCCGGGCATGCCGTGACGGCATGCTGTGGGTGACGCTGGGCAAGAACCCCACGTCGGCGCATGCGCTGATCAGTGACCTCGTCGTCGCCCTGACCGGCGAGCTGAGCGGCTGCCAGAGCTTGCCTGGTGCTCGCGCGCAGTTGCAGGCAGCGCTGCGCGGCCGGCAGTTGCTACTCGTTCTCGACGATGTCTGGGACGAGGCGCAGATTCGCGAGCTAAGCGACGCGAGCACCGGCTGCGCCCGCCTGATCACGACGCGCAACACGAACGCGCTACCCATCGACGCGCTGGTCGTCGAGCTGGCGACGATGCACACTGGAGACTCCCGGCAGCTGCTCGGCGCCGGCCTGCCGGGTGGGCAGAGCGCGCGCATGATGGCGCTGGCCGAACAACTCGGCGGCTGGCCGGTCCTTCTCGGACTGGCCAACCGAACGCTGCGCCAGCGCGTGCTGCGCCAGAGGACGCCGCTCGATAAAGCGCTAGACGCGGTCGCTGGCGACCTCCAACGCCAGGGCGTGCGCGCCTTCGACCCGGCGCGCGATGTCGCCGAACGCGACCAGGCGGTAGCTGCGACGGTCGATGCCAGTGTCGAGCTGCTGGACCCCGATGAGCGTCAACGGTACGCCGAACTGGCGATCTTTGCGCAGGACGTGGCGCTCCCGGTGGCCGCTGCTGCCGAGCTCTGGCAGATCACGGCCGGCCTCGACGCCGGGCTGGCCGAGCGACTGGTCGGCGATCGGCTGGCTCCGCTAGCGCTCGTCGAGTACGACGGCAGCGCGGGTACGCTGCGTCTGCACGACGTGCTGCGCAACTACCTTGCTGGCCGGCTGGCCGACCGGGCGGCGCTGCACTGCGCGCTGGCCGACGCCTGGGGAGATTACCCGCAGACCGATAACGCCTTCGCTTGGCGCTGGCTCGCTTTTCATCGCGCGCAGGCGGCGCTCCACGCGGAGCCGTGCGCGCGCCACGCACGCTGCGCCGCTCTCGTTGCGCTGGTGGGCGACGCCACGTGGCAGCAGGCGCACGAGAACGCGCTCGGCGATCTGCCGGCGCTGCGCGAGGCCTTGCAGAGCGCGCTGCACGCGGTGCTCGGCGACGATCAACCGCTTGGCGTGGCGCTCCTCGTGCGCGCGGTCGACAACTTGCGCCGCTTTCAGCGCACGCATGGACAGCCGCAGCCGATCCTTGCCCTGGCCAGACAGGGCAAGCTCGACGGCGCGCGCCGGCGCAGCGAACTACTGCCGCTCGACGAGTACTGGCGGCAGGTGCTGTTGCTCGTACTTGCCTGGCTGGCCGCGCCACTCAGGCCGGCCGCCGCCACCCGCCTGGCCGACGAAGTGCATGCCGAACTCGGTCCGCACGCTGTTCTGCAGGACCTCTGGCGCTGGCTCGCCGCCGACCTGCACGCTGCGTCGCCGCCGGTGTTTTCCTTCCCTGTGCCGCCGAGCGAAGCTGATGAGTGCCTGATCGAAGAACTCCTCAAACGAGTGGGCGGTGGCGAGTACAGCCGCGAACTGATCGTCAGTCGTGGACTAGACCCTGAGGTGCACAATCCGGATCGACCGCAGCCGACGCGCGGCATCTACCGCGAGCGCATCCCCGGTCTGCCCGAAGGCGAGCTGGCCGAACAGACGAAGACCGGCTATTTGGCCGACCTCGACGGCCCCTATCTGGTCGCCTACGCGGCGCGCGATCCGGCGCGTGGCAGCCAGGCGTTGGCGCGTTACCTCAGCGTCTACAGCAACTACAACTACCCGGAATACCGTCTGAGCACGCTCTGGCTGCTGCTCGGCTACGTCGTCCGCTACCCGCGCGCCGACGGCGGCGCCTGGGTCAAGGAGGCGGTCGTAAGTATTGTTGAATCGGCACTCGGTGGCGGTAGCGTCGAGTTCGAACGGGGCGTTGCAATCGCCGCCGAGGCGCTGCGCGCGCAGGCGGGCGATGCGCACGCGCGGCAGGGGCTGGTCGACCAGGCGCAGCAACTGATGGCCCAGGCGGCGTGCCTGAAACCTGGCCGTGAACGCGCGGGCAGCGACATCTGGGCGCAGCACAAGCGACTGATGCTGGCGATCGCCCAGGCGCTCGGCTGGCTGCTCGGCGAAACGGCGCTCGCCGGGCAGATCCTGGACGATGCCCTCGGCCTGGCTGACTCGGGCTTCGCCGGCTACCAGGCGCCGGCCTGTCTGGCGCTCGCCGAGGCGATCCTCGTCTGTCGGCCGAGCGCTACTACATCAGGCGCCCCGCCGTCCGATGTCCAGGCGATCGAGAGCGCCCTTGAGTGGGCGCAGCGCGCTGCGCACAACGTTCAGGACCCGAGCTTCTGTGCGCGCATGACGGCGCGCGTCAATGCGATGCGGGCGTACTGGTGGACGCCGTTCGTGCTCGACGATCGTTTGCGTCGTCTGCCCGAAGCGGCTTACCTGCGCGAGTTCGCCGGCCTGCACCGGGTCGGTCACGTCTACACCGGGCGGCGCGCCGACTCCCTGGAGTTTCCCGACTGGGCGCGCGAACCGCTCAGCTTCGCCCGCCTGCAGCGCCTTTATCAGCGACCAGCAGCCGGTTTTGTGCGACTTGCCGGAGGCGAGCCGCAAATCACCGCCGGCGAGTCGCTGGCCGTTCCCGATCCTGGTTTCATCCCGCACATCGCTGCCCGGCTGGCTGCCGAAATCCTTGCCCAGGCTGGGCAGGGAGGGTTGTCGGCGAAACAGCGAGAGATGATCCGAGCACTCGTCCCGCACGCGCTGGCCAACCCGACCGCGCTCGACGCCGTTCTCACCCGTCTCGTACTCGCCAGTGGTCGTCGCAGCGATCCGCCGACGGTGGCCGAGGTCGAGGCACTGTCCGAAGTCCTCGCGCGGCGGCAGGCGGCAAGCGACGAAGCGCCGACGAGCGAGCTGATCGCCCGGCGGCTGGCGTAGTGCGCGTGTTTGCGGCGGTCGACCTCGCCGAGGGCGCGGGACCCAGCGCGAGCGTCGCGCTCGCCTTGCCGAGATTCGTTTGGTCTGCGCTGCCTTGCACTCGGCAGCCTCAGATGGCCGGCTGCGTCGCCGGAAAACGCGCCCTTCAGCGCCGCCGCTCGCCGAACACCGCGGCCAGCGTTGGCGCGCTGAGCACGGCCTCGCCCCATGAGCTCAGTTCGTCTTCGCTCGCCTGTTTCAGGCGCTGGTCAACCCACTCGGGCAAGGGCCCGAAGCGCTGGGCCAGCAAGCGGGCCAGGAGGTGCGCTTCGCCCTCGTGGCGGCCCTCCACGCGACCTTGCTGAATTCCCTGCTGAATTCCCTGCTGAATTCCCTGCTGAATTCCCTGCTGAATTCCCTGCTGAAGTCCCCGTTGGGTTGCTTCCTCAAACCAGGTTTCGATACGTTCGGCGAGCATGCTGTCGGCCTCCATGAAATCACTCATTGCGTCAATCTCGGTCGCCATCGCCGAGAGTGTGGTCGAGGCCGCCTTGCGGTGCAAGAGGCGCTTGATCCAGTTGGTAAACGAGCGCCGCATCGGCTGCTGTTGCGGATCGCGCAGGAGCGCGTCGAGCGCCTGGATAACGCGCCGCAGCTCGTCTGGCGAGCGCCCGTGCTCGAGCCGGAAGAGCGCCTCGACCGCGTTGCGCACACTGGTTGCCGGATGCAGTCGCAGGCGCGCCTCGTCGATCAGATGATAGGCGAAATTCGGCTGGTGGTCGGCCAGGCCGGGTGGTGGCGCGACAAAGAGATCGCGCACATTGGTCGGTGCGCTCCACATCGGCTGGCCGTTGTAGAGAACGACTGGCAGGATGGGCGGCAGTTTGCCATCGCTCAGTTCGCCCCGCCTGACCAGATCCTGCGCCAGCAGTCCGGCATAGACCAGCATGCGCAGCGCCATCCAGCGGTCGGCTTCCGACTGAAACTCGAGCACCAGGTAGACCCACAGCCAGCGATCGCGCAGACGCAGGCGCCAGACCATGTCGTCGTGGCGTTCCTTCTCGTTCTCGGCCACGTAGCTCGCGTTCATCCGCTCCAGCGTCGAGAAGTCCGCCTCAGCCAGCCAGTCGCCCGGAACCCAGTCACACAGCAGATCGCGCACCATTTCCGGGTGGGAGAAGAGTAGCTTGTAGCCGGTATCGTGCTTCATGCGGAAATTGTACAGTGGACGACTCCGGGATTGCCGGCGTCGAGCCAGGCGGATCGTTGTGGCGTGCCGCCATTCATCCGGCTGCTCTGGCCGACCAGGCGCGGCCGGCAGGGTCTTCCGGGTGGTCTTTCGGTTAGAATAACGTGTTTTCCCATCGCATTCCTGCAGATACGGCCGGGCCTGATGAAGACCACTTTTCTCGACTTCGAACAACCGATTGCCGACCTCGAAGGCAAGATCGAGGCCTTGCGCTTCTCCCAGGACGATTCGGCGGTCGATATCTCGGACGAGATTGCCCGCCTCGAGAAGAAGAGCCAGCAACTGACGCGCGAGATCTACGCCAAGCTCTCGGCGTGGCAGGTATCACAGGTGTCGCGCCACCCGCAGCGGCCTTACACGCTTGATTACCTTCGCCTCATGTTTACCGATTTCGAGGAACTGCACGGCGATCGCGCGTTTGCCGACGACCACGCCATCGTCGGCGGATTGGCGCGTTTCGATGGCGAGCCGATGGTCGTCATCGGCCACCAGAAAGGGCGCGACACCAAGGAGAAGCTTTTCCGGAACTTCGGTATGCCGCGTCCTGAAGGCTACCGCAAGGCGCTGCGTCTGATGCGGCTGGCCGAGAAGTTCGGCTTGCCCGTGCTCACCTTCATCGATACGCCGGGCGCCTATCCCGGCATCGATGCGGAAGAGCGCGGCCAGTCGGAAGCTATCGGCCGCAACCTCTACGCAATGGCCGAACTGCGCGTGCCGATCATCGTCACGGTGATCGGCGAAGGCGGTTCGGGCGGTGCGCTGGCGATTGGCGTCGGCGACCTGGTGCAGATGCTGCAGTATTCGACCTATTCGGTGATTTCGCCCGAAGGCTGCGCGTCGATACTCTGGAAAAGCGCCGACAAAGCGAGCGAGGCGGCTGAAATCATGGGCATCACGGCGACGCGGCTGATGTCGCTCGGTTTGATCGACCGCATCGTCGACGAACCCGACGGCGGCGCGCAGCGCGACCCTGTGGCGATGGCGCAGAACCTGCAAAGGACGCTGCGCGAAGCGCTGCACAAGCTGACTGCCGTCCCCTCAGACGAGCTCGTGCGGCGACGCGTCGACCGGCTGATGACCTACGGGCGAGTCAAGGAACTCGTCTACTGTTGAACGCTTGTCGGCAGGCCGTTGGCGGGCAGGAATGCAGAGCGGCGGCCATTGCGTTGGCGGCGCTTGCCGACGTGCGATGAGCCAGCCGGCGGTGCGTCCGGGCGATCTGGCGCAGCACGCGCTGCGCGCTGAGTTGCTGGCAACGCTCGCCGCTTTTCTCGCCAGTCGCTTGGCGGCCGATCAGAGCCTGTGTGTCGGACTTTCCGGTGGGCGCGATTCCGTCGTCTTGCTGCACGCGCTGGTACACCTGCGGGCCGCAGACTTCGCTGGCGGTCGCTGGCGCCTCTCGGCCATGCATGTCGAGCATGGTTTGAGCGAACACGCAGGCGCCTGGGCAGCCTTCTGTCACGAGCTGTGCGCGCGGCTTGCCGTGCCGCTGCACGTCGTCCGCGTAGAGGTTGTGCGCAACGATCGCGCCGGGCTGGAAGCGGCCGCGCGCCGTGTGCGCTACGCCGCTTTCGCCGACTGCCCGGCCGACTGGCTGGCGCTGGCCCATCACCGCGACGACCAGGCGGAAACCGTCCTCTTCCGCCTGCTGCGCGGCGCGGGGGTGGCCGGCGCGGCCGGGATGCGCAGCGCGCGAGCCTTGCCACGAGGGCCGCGGCTGATCCGGCCGCTCCTTGAACTGCCAGGTAGCGCACTGGCCGACTATGCGGCGGCCAATTCACTCGCCTGGGTCGAAGACGAGAGCAATGCCGACTGTCGCTTCCGGCGCAACTTCCTGCGTCGCGAAATGCTGCCGCGGCTGAGCACGGTCTTTCCGGCGGCGGCTCCGGCGCTGGCGCGTGCCGCGGCACACTTCGCCGAGGCGCAGGAATTGCTTGACGAAGTGGCCCATGCCGACCGGCAGTGCGTCGCTGGTGACGGCGGGCGAATCGAGCTCGCGCGTTTGCAGGGGCTGTCGTCGGCGCGCGCGCGCAACCTTCTGCGCTACGAGCTGGCCAGCGCCGGCTGGCGCAGCCCGGACGCGCGCTGGCTCGCCGAGGCGCAGCGGCAATTGGTCGGCAGCGCTGCCGGCGCACAGCCCTGCCTGAGGACCGAGGACGGCGAACTGCGCGTGCATCGTGGCCGGTTGTACGTATTGACCGGCACCGCGCCGGCGCTGCCAAGCGCTGTGTGCTGGCGAGGCGAAGAGCAAGTCGCCTGGGGCGAGCGGCTGATTTCATTCCGTCCGGTGGTCGGCGGCGGACTCAGCCGTCGCCGGTTGAGCGGCCTGTCCGTCTGGTTGCGTCTGCGCCAGGGCGGTGAGCGCTTGCAGCTAGACACGCGGCGCCCGCGGCGCAGCCTGAGCCAGCTGCTGCAGGAAGCCGGCGTGCCGTGCTGGGAGCGACACCGTCTGCCCTTGCTTTGGGCCGGCGATGAACTGGCCTGGGTCGGCGGTGGCATCGGTTGCGCCGCCGCTTTTGCCTGCGCCGCTGGTGAGGACGGTCTGGCCATCGGCGAAGAGGTAAGTGCGGCACGCGCGCCGGCCGCCGACGGATTCGTTGCGCCCGGAACTGTGCGCCCGTGAACCACCCTCGACCCGCTACGCCATTGGCTACTGCGCAGAGCGCCGAGCCGCCGGCACGCGACTTCGAGGTCATTTCGCTGATCGGCTTCGCGCATGCTGTCTCGCACTTTTTCCACCTGCTGCTGCCGCCACTCTTTCCCTGGCTGATGAACGACTTCGGTCTCAGTTTCAGTGCGATCGGTATGACGATGACGATCTTCTTCGTCGTCTCGGCGATCGGCCAGGCGCTCGCTGGTTTCCTGGTCGACCGCTACGGCGCGGCGCGCGTCCTCGCTGGCGGCATCGCCTGTTTCGCCGCGGCTGCGCTGCTTCTCGCGCTGGCCGACGGCTATGCGATGCTGGCGCTGGTCGGCGGCGTCGCCGGTCTGGGCAACAGCGTCTTCCATCCGGCCGACTTCACGGTGCTCAACCGACACGTCTCGTCGCCGCGCCTGCCGCACGCCTTCTCCATCCATGGGCTCTCGGGCAACCTCGGTTGGGCGCTGGCGCCAGTCTTCCTGACCGCGCTCGCCGCAGCGTTCGGCTGGCGCTTGGCGGCGCTCGCCGCGGCTGGTCTCGCACTGTTCGCGCTCGCTCTGCTCTTCTCGCGCCGCCAGACGCTTGCCGACCCGCCGGGCTGGGGCGCCGGAGCGACTTCCGGGCTGGGCGGCGGTGAGCCGGCGGTGTCCACCTTCGCCTTCCTGCGCGCGCCTGGCGTCTGGCTCTGCTTCCTTTTCTTTCTCCTCATCACGACCGCCTTCGGCGCGATCCAGAATTTCGCCACGCCGATCCTGCAGAACCTGCACGGTCTGTCGCTGGCCGCTGGCGCGACGGCACTCTCCGCCTACCTGGCCGGGGGTGCCGGCGGAATTCTCGCCGGCGGTTTCCTCGCCCGGAAGGGCGAACACGAAAAGTTGATCGCCGCCGCGCTGCTGGTCGCCGCGCTCCTCGCGCTGCTTGTCGCCGGAGTGCCGCTCGCCGCGCCGGCGGTGCTCCCGCTGATGGCGGCGATCGGCTTCTGCACTGGAATTGCCGGACCCTCGCGCGATCTTCTCGTGCGCCGCGCAGCGACCTCTCGCTTCGGGCAGGCGGCCTACGGTCGCGTCTATGGCTTCGTCTATTCGGGTCTGGACAGCGGCTTGGCGCTGGCGCCGCTGGTTTTTGGCGGATTGATGGATGGCCGGCGCTTCGCTGCCGTCCTGGTCGGCGTTGCTGCGCTGCAGGGGCTGGCCGTGCTCACCGCGCTGGGTGTCGGGGCAACGACGCGCGCGCCTTGACAGTCCTCTCGGCGAAGGCTTTACTAAACACTGGACGGCGCCCGCGCGCGTTTCGCCGGTGCGCCGCCAGCCGTTACCTGTCGGCTCGCTCGCCGCGCTTTGTTTGATCGTTATCCGGAGTACTCACCATGTTCAAGAACATCCTTGTGCCGACCGACGGCTCGGAACTCTCGCAGGACACCGCACGGCGCGCCATTTCCTTTGCCAAGGAGGCGGGTGCGCGAATCACCGCCTTCTATGCCAAACCCGAGTATCCGGTGAGCTACTTCGGCGAAGGCGCGCTGATCGACCCGACGACGCCGGAAAAATTCGCTGAGCTGGCCGAGCAGCAGGCGCAGCAGGTGCTCGACTTCGTCGTCGAACTCGGGCGCGCGGCCGGCGTCCAGGTCGATTGTATGGCGCTGACCAGCGACCTGCCGTATCAGGCGATCATCGATGCGGCGAACGAAGCAGGCTGCGACCTGATCTTCATGGCTTCGCACGGGCGGCGCGGATTCAGCGCGCTGCTGCTTGGCAGCGAGACGAACAAGGTGCTGACGCACTCGAAGATTCCGGTGCTCGTCTATCGCTGAGCGGCGAGGCCGCAGGCGCTCGATGGCGGGCGTCGCCGTCGTGCGTTCGTCCGGCCAGTTCGTCAGCCGTCGACGCGCGCCGCGCGCTGACGCGGAGCGGGCAGATTGACCAGGACGATGCCGGAAGTCACGCAGGCGACGGCGACGATGAAGCTCGGCGTAAGGCGCTCGTGCAGCATGACAACGCCGAAAGCAACGCCAAAAAGCGGCGTCAGGAACGAAAAGACCGCCAGCCGGGTGGTAAGGTAGCGCGTCAGCAGCCAGAACCAGGCGAGATAACTGGCGAAAGCGACGATCACGCCTTGATAGGCGAGGGCGAGGACGACCGGCAGGCTGAGCTGGCTGATCCCGGCCTCGCCGATCAACGGCGAGAGCGGCAGGAGAAGTGCCGCCGATACCGCGAGTTGGTAGAACAGAACCTTGCTGGCGCTGATCGTGGCCAGCCGAGTTGCCCGGATGAGCACCGTTGTCGCGGCCCAGCCGATCGCCGCGAGCAGTCCGAGCAGATCGCCGATCCAGGCACCGGGCGGTCCACCGCTCTCACCGGAAAAACCGAAGACGATACCCATGAACGCGAGCAGCACGCCGGCCAGTTGTCGCCGCTGCATCTGCTCGCCAGCGACGAAGTAGTGCAGGCCGAGAACCGTGAAGCACGGCGCCGTGTAGAGGACGACGATCAGCCGCGACGCCGTGGTGTAGGACAGCCCGAGATAGATGAAGACGAACTCCAGCCCGAAAAGAAAACCGGCCAGCAGGCCGGGGCGCAAGCTGCGGTCGGCCTGGGTCAGCGCGATCCCGCGCCAGCGCGCCCAGACAAGGAGTAGCAGGACGGCGATCGCCGAGCGCAGCCCGGACTGGAGAACCGGACTGATTCCTGCGCTGGCGATCTTGATCGTCACCTGCTGGAAGCCCCAGGTGGCGCAGAGCACGATCATCAGGACAAAAGCGGCGATGCCGGGCGGCGTACGTTCGTGCATGCGGGCAGTCGATGGCGGCGCCAGCGCCGCGGGTCTCTTGAGGATGCGCCAGCCGGCTCGCTCCGACGGCGCGCAACCGTCGATTATGCCCAAGCCGACGACGCGGCGACAGGAAAATCGTTGCTCACCGCTTTCCTTGCCGACGATTCGGCGAGCGGCGGTGGCCGCGCGCCCGCCCAGCAGGACATGGGAAAATCCAGCTTAAACATACTCGTTGGATTGCTGCGGCCTGGCCTGGATGCGCTCGTGCTGGTCGGAACTGCCCCCGCCAACCGACTGACTGCAGGCCGACCCCCGAAGCCGTCAGGCATGCCAAGCACGCCCAGCAGGCTCCAATCCATCTTTCGTCGGCGCTCGCCGTCCGGGCGGACGAGCAGCACGAGTCAGGGTGCGCTCAGCGGTCACGACGTCGTCATCGAGACTGACGAGGCGGAACCGCCGGCTCCTCATTGCTGCGGCACATCCCTGGCGCCGGTATCTCATTCCGCTGGTCGATCCAGCAGCGCTCAAGTTGACCGTGAGTTGGCCGTAATGCTCCTCAGCGGCGTGTCGCCGCCCGTTCGTTGAAGACCATTGGGAGAACATGCATGTGGCCAAGAAAAGCAGTCCTCGTTTCGACCCTTGTCAGCGCCTGCCTGACTACGCCTGCTTGGGCAGCAGACGACAAACCCGATACCCCAGTCAGTATTCGCGGTGGAAAAGTGGTCAGCGTCGATGAAGCGAAGAGCCTGCTCGACAAGAAGTCAGCCGCATTCTTCGACACACGCAACGCGCTGAATTTCGGCAAAGGGCACGTTCCCGGCGCGACGATTGTCTCCTACAAGGAGAAGAGCGATTTCAGTCCCACCTTTGACGCAAGCCAAGACGCGTTCGAGCTCGCCAAGCTGCCGGCTGAAAAGAGCGCCCAGGTCGTCTTCTACAGCGACGGGCCGAAAGGCTGGAAGTCGTACAAGGCGGCTACTCTGGCAATCAACGCCGGGTACAAGAATGTTCTGTGGATGCGTGAAGGTTTTGCCGGGTGGACAGCGCGAAATCTTCCGGTTGCCCAGTAGTAGCCAGAAAGCGGTTCAGTGCGCCTGTGCAACCCATCAATCGGCAGTCGGCTGCTGATCGCTGGCTGCCTCTCGTTGGCAATCGTCTTGTTTCTGGCAATTGCCGGCATTTATGGTTACCGCATGCTCGAACGGGAAGCGGAGATCGAGGCTTCGTCTGCGCAACAGTTCATCAATCTGCAGCTCAGCCTGCGCGGTCTCGATGAAGTAATCCTGACCCAGGGTACGCCGGCAGCCAAGGACTTGGCACGCAAGAGCGTGCAAGCCTTCAATGACGTCTGGCCGAGGCTGATCGCGGCCAGCTCGGGGACTCCGCTGCAAGCAGCGCTGAGTAGTCAGATTTCACCCAAGTGGCAAGCCTTCAGCAGCAGTATCGAAGCGTTCCTGCAAGTCAGGTCGCCGGGGCCAGACAACGACGAAGCGATGGTTGCCTTTGGTCGCCTGATCAATCTGGGGAACGCCCTCAGTCAGGAGATTGGCCAGTTGCGCGCACGCTCGGCGGTGGAAGCTGCTGCGCGCATCGAACGGCTGGTCGCGCTCGTCAGCGCGACCAGCGTTCTCCTGACGGTCGCCCTATTGGCGCTTTTCGTCGCCACCTATCGGCGAATCATGGCGCCGATGCACCGCCTGCAGTCGGCCATCGTCTCGGTCGATCGGGAACACGATCTGACCCGCCGTGTGGAGTGGCCGCATCAGGACGAACTCGGTCGGGTCACCGGTGCGTTCAATTCGCTGATCAATGGGTTGCAGCAGATCGTTTGCCGCGTTCTGGACAGCATGGCAGGTCTGCGCGTCGCTGCCACCAACATGGTGAGCGTTGCCGAGCGCGTCCGGGACGGCTCGGCACGCCAGCAAACGTCATCACACGAAGCCGTAGCCGTGGTCGACACCTTGCATGTCACCATTACCGATCTG
The DNA here is from genome assembly GCF_029255125.1 of Accumulibacter sp. Lineage (GTDB taxonomy): Bacteria > Pseudomonadota > Gammaproteobacteria > Burkholderiales > Rhodocyclaceae > Accumulibacter. The sequence goes on from NZ_JAPUVR010000100.1 coordinate 185,235, forward strand.
GACAAGCGTGCGCGCGAAGCCGGGCAACTGACCGAAACCTCAACCACAGTGGCGACCGAATGCAGCGCCATCGTTGGGCAGGTCGGGCAAGCGATTCAGGCTACCAGCGACAGCGTTGGCGCACTTGCCGTACAACTCGGCGGTCTGCGGCAGCGCTCGAGCGAGGTAGATGCCATCGTTCAGGTGATTCGCGAAATTGCCCAACAGACCAACTTGCTGGCGCTGAACGCCGCGATCGAGGCGGCGCGCGCCGGCGAACTGGGGCGCGGCTTTGCCGTGGTAGCGGACGAAGTGCGCAAACTAGCCGACAAGACCGACACCGCAACGGCCGGGATCGGCGACATCCTCAGCACGGTTCGCCACGAGATCGAGCAGTCGGTGAGTGGAATCGCCGAATGCCAACGAAGATCGGGCGAGATCGCCGGCCTCTCGTCGCACGCCGGAAGGGCGATGGAACAGGTGCGCCTGACCGGCGGGCAGGTCAGGCAGGTGGTGGCCGAGATCGTCGAGGCGGTGAACTCGCAGCATGCGGCGGCGACGGCCATCGGCCACCATGTCGAGGCGATTGCCAAGCTGGCGCAAGGCAATCTTGAGCAAGTGCGGGAAACCAGTAATGCGGCTGAAGACCTGGAACGAATGGCAACCGATCTGAAGCAGACGGTGGCCGATTTCAAGACCTGATCGATCCTCGCCAGAGTTTCGGCAAGCGCTTCGGCGGTCTGGCAGATAAACAAAGAGGTGCGTTGGCGCTGGCCGTCGGCTGCCGGGCAAAGCGCGTTTCCCACTTGCTGCTTGCCGTCGCCGCTGTGTGGTGTTGGTGTCCGCCGGTGCGGGCTGAAGGTGGCCGCGCCGGCGCTTTGCGGTAGTATGCTGACGGACGCCGCACCGGTGCGATCCGGCGCGTGTCGACCACCTGCCGATTCCACCATGTCCTCCTCTTCCGCTCTCGCCGCACTCGCCTTCGCCGGGCTGCTGTCTGGCTGGCCGGTTTTCGCCGAGGTGCCGAGGCTGATCGCGCCGGCCGAGCTGCGCGGCTTGCTGGCAAACTTTCTCGAGCGGCCCGATCTGGGCGATGCGACGGAGGAGGCTGCGTTCGCTCGCCGGGCGCAGCGCGAGGCGGCGAATCTGCTGGCGACCGAAGGCTATTTCTCGCCGCGCGTCGAGTTGCGCCGCGACGACGGCGAACTCGTGCTGCTCGTCGAGTCGGGTGAGCGCTCGCTGATCGGTGCGGTACACATCGCTCTGCTCGGCGATTTGACCGAGGAAAGGCGCGCGTCGCTGATCGCCGGTTGGCGGCTGAAGCGCGCGCAAGCGTTTCGCCAAAGCGACTGGGACGAGGCCAAGCATGCGCTGCTCGCCGACTTGCTGGCGGTCGACTACGCCGGTGCGCGGCTGCGCGAGACGCGCGCCGAGGTTGATCCGGTGGCCCGTCGGGTCGAGCTCTACATCGTCGCCGAAACGGGGCCGCGTTATCGCTTCGGCGAACTGAAGATCAGCGGGCTGCAGCGCTATTCGGCGGCGCTCGTCGCGCGTTTCAACGACAGCGTCAAGGTCGGTGACAACTACCGTGAGGACCGCCTGCTCGCCTTGCAGAATGCCCTGCAGAGCACGCCCTATTTCTCGTCGGTGAGCGTCACGCTCGAGCGTGCCGACGAGCGGGCGGACGCGCCCGCGCTGGCCAGCGACGGCGCGTTGACGGCGCCGGTGCTCGTCCGTTTGCGCGAGCGTTCGCCTTACCAGGTGTCGCTTGGCGGCGGCTACAGCACGAATACGGGTTTGCGCATGGAGGCGACGTATCGCAACAGCGATGTCTTTTCGCGCGCCTGGGAGTTGCAGAGCGGATTGCGCATCGAGCAGTTGCGTCAGACGGCGTATGCCGATCTGTTCTTCCCGCCCGATGAGCGGCGACGGCGCGACGGCGTCGGCACGTCGTTCGAGGAGTCGGATATCGCCGGGCTGGCGATTCGCCGCTTTGCCGTTGGCGCGATGCGCGTGCAGCAGCGCGGCAGCGTCGAGCAACGGCTGAGCGTCAATTGGCAGGAAGAGAAGCGCTTGCCGGACGGCGCGCCCGAGAGTAGCAGCCGGGCGCTGACCGCTTTGCTCGCGTGGACCTGGCGGCACGCGGTCGATCCGCTCGACCCGGCCGAGGGCGTTTCGCTGCAGGTGCAGCTCGGCGGCGGCAGCCGGAACCTGCTGTCCGATCAGGACTTCCTGCGCGCTTATCTGCGCTATAGCCAGGGGATCCCGCTGAGCGCGCGCGACGCCTTGCTCGTGCGGGGCGAAGTGGGTGCCACGCTGGCGCCTTCGCGCGTCGGGATTCCGCAGGACTTCCTCTTTCGCGCCGGCGGCAGCAATTCAGTGCGCGGCTATGCGTACCAGAGCCTCGGCGTGCGCGAGGGGACGGCGACCGTGGGTGGACGCTATCTGCTGACGATGAGCGCCGAGTACCTGCATTGGCTCAGCGCGACCTGGGGTGCGGCGGTCTTTGTCGATGCTGGAGATGCCTTCGACGAGCGCCGGGTGCGTCAGCTGGCGACCGGTTACGGCGTCGGTGCGCGCTGGCGCAGCCCGGCCGGGCCGCTCGGCATCGATCTCGCGTGGGGCCAGCGCGTGGGCAAGCTGCGCCTCGATTTCTCGCTGGCGATTCCGTTTTGAGGCGGCAGCGATGAAGCCGAAGGTGGCGCGCGAAGTGCAGCGAGCGACGAAATGGACGAGCCGGTGAGCGACCAGGCGAGCGCTGCCAGCGATCATCCGGCGATCGCACCGCCGACAGTGGCGGGGCCGCCTCCGACGGGGACGGACGGGCACCGTGCTCGCTGGTGGCTGTTCGTCGTCTGCCTGCTCGGTTTGCTCGTCGGTGCCGCCTGGGTGTGGACGAGCGAGGCTGGGTGGCGCGCGACGTGTCGCTTGCTGAGCGCAGTTGGCGGCGGGCAATTGAGCATCCGGGGGGCAAGTGGTAGCCTGGGCACGGCGCCGGCGGTCGCTTGGCTGCACTGGCGCAGCGACACACTCGATGTGCAGCTCGAGCAACTGCAGGTGGTTTGGCGCCCGACTGAGCTGTTGCGCGGGCGCCTGGCGATTGCCCGGCTGGCAGCGGCGCGCCTGCGCGTCGCGAAGCTGGCAAGCAGTGAAGTGCCGGCGCCGCCACAGACGCTGCGCCTGCCGCTCGCCGTCGCCGTCGTCGTCGACGAAGTCGACATCGGCCGCCTGGAAGCCGGCGATTACGCGCATCGGGACGGCAAGGCGCTGACCGTCGCGGAAAACCTGAAGGCGCGCTGGCACAGCGACGATGAGCAGCACCGCGTTGCCGATCTGCGCGCCGCGGTCTTCGGTCTGGCGGTTGACGGTGAGTTGAGCCTGGGTGTCGAGCCGCCGTTCGCCGTTCTCGCCAAGGCCGCCGTCGAGGGCGCAACGGGCGGGCGGGCGCTCGCCTTCGATCTCTCCGCGGAGGGACCACTGACCGATATCGCCGTGCACGGCAGTGCGCGCACGGTCGCCGGGCGAGCGGGCGAGGACTTCGCCGGCGAGTTGCAGGCACATCTGACGCCCTTTGCGCGCGGATCCTATCGCAGCGCGCTCGTCCGCCTGTCGGGCGTCGATCCGGCGGCGTGGGTCGACGGCGCGCCGCGCGCCGCCCTTGCCGTACAGATCGAGTTGCAGCCGCTGGGCGACTCACCGAGCGAACTGGTTGGGCGCCTGGCGCTGGTCAATCGGCTGGCCGGCACGGTCGACCGACAGCGCCTGCCGCTCGAGTCGTTGCGCAGCGATCTGCGGCTGAGCGGCGGCGAGCTGAGCCTATCCGCGCTCGACGCTGAACTGCTCGGCGGCGGGCGCCTGCAGGGCAGTGGACGCTGGCAGACGGACGAGCTGGCGCTGAGCCTGAACGCCGCTCGTCTCGACGCGGCTGTGCTGCACGGCGCGCTGCGCCGGACGCAGCTTGCCGGTGCGCTGCGCGCGACGCTGGCGTTGCATCGGCAAACGCTCGCGGTCGACCTGCGTGACGCGCGTTTCGCGGTCGCCGCCCGGATGATCGCCGATCCGGCAGTGCTGCTCGTCGAAGGCATGCGCCTGTCGGCCGGCAAGGCAGAGCTGCGCGTCGACGGACGGCTGGCATTGAGCGGCGAGCGCGCGTTTGCCGCGCGCGGCAGCCTGCACGACTTCGATCCGAGCGCTTTCGCCCGCTTGCCCACGGCGCGCCTGAACGCGACGTTTGACGCCGAGGGACACGCCGTGCCGCTGGCGCTGAAGCTCGCTTTTGCTCTGCGTGACAGCCGTTTTCACGGGCAGCCGCTGGCCGGCCGCGGCGCCTTGGAAATCGTCGGGCGGCGCCTGTCGCAGGTGGCGATCGAGTTGAGCGCGGCGGGCAACCGGCTGACCGCGAACGGCGCGTTCGGCGCGCCGAGCGATCGTTTGAACGTCGTCGTCGCGGCGCCTAAAGTTGATTCGCTCGGCATCGTCGGCGACCTGGACGGGCGCGTGCTGCTCGGAGGGACGCTCGCCGCGCCGACGCTGAGCGGCGAGTTGCGGGCGCTGCGACTGGTACTGCCCGGGCTCGGCGAGTTGCGCGGGCTGCAGGCACAGGCGAATCTGGGCGAGGGTGCGCAAGGCGCGCTCGCCGGTCAACTGCGGCTCGCCAGCTACACCCGGGCGGGCGGCGCAGGCGTGTTCAGCGGGCTCAGCATTGAGGTCGAAGGCGTGCGCGGCGCACACCGGCTGCGCGCACAAGCCGCCCTCGCGGGAGAGCGGGAAATGCGTCTGCGCCTCGCCGGCGCGCTTGGCGAGCAGGCGGGCGGGCTGGTCTGGAGCGGCACGCTCGACGAACTGGTGTTCGCGTCGCTCGTCGAGCCCGCTGCGCCCTTCGTCCGCCTCGCCGCGCCGCTGCCCTGGCGCATCGGCGGCGGCGGGCTGGCGCTGGGTGCCGGCGAACTGGTGGGTGCTGGGGGATGGTCGGCACGCGTGGAATCCTTGCGTCTGACTGCCGCCGGCTGGCAGAGCGCGGGCAGCGTGCGCGGCCTGCCGATGGCGCGCACGCTCGCCGAGTTCTCGCCCAGCCTGGCGGCGACGCTGGCCAACCCGGCGGGCGGCGAGCCCTTGCGTCTGGCCGGTGAGTGGGAATTCGGCCCGCCAGCCACGCGCAGCGCTAGTGGTCTGCCGGCCGGCCGCCTGCGCCTGGCGCGCGAGAGCGGCGATCTGGCGATCGGCGCTTTAGCGCTTGGTCTGCACGAGGCACAGCTCGATCTGGCGAGCAGCGATGGGCGGCATGTCGCGGGGCTCAGGCTGCGCGGCGCGCGCCTCGGCGAGCTGACCGCGCAACTCAGCGCTGCCGCGTCGGCGCGCGCGCTGCTCGATCGTCTGGCACCGTGGCGCGGCGACCTCAGGCTGAACGCGCCCGACCTCGCCTGGCTCGGTCCGCTGCTCGGTCACGGATGGCAGCTTGGCGGCCGCTTGGTGGGCGATGTCCGCCTGGGCGGCACGCCGGCGCGGCCCAGCCTGGGCGGCGAGTGGCGCGGTGACGACTTGGCGCTGCGCGCGCTCGACCAGGGCATGCGTCTGGAACGCGGCCGGTTGCAGGCGCGCCTGGCCGGGGGCGAGACGCCGGCAGACCTGCGCCTGCGGCTCGACGAACTAAGTTTCGAGAGCGATCTGCAGACAATGCCACGCGCGCTGCAACTCGCGGCGGGGATCGCTCCCGGCGAACTGACCGGCAAGCCTGGACGCTTCTTGGCGAGTGGCGAACTGCGCCTCGGGCAGGCCGACGCGGTCTTGCAGCTGCGCGCCGAGCGTCTCGGCGTGTGGCAACGGCCCGACCAGTGGCTGCTCGTCTCGGGCAACGGCGAACTCGCGTTGGCTGCCGGCAGCGTGGCCGTCGTCGGCCAACTCGCGGTCGACGCGGCCTATTGGCAACTCGCCGGCCTGAGCACGCCGAGCCTGTCCGAGGACGTGTTCATTCGCCGAGGCGGCGCTCAGGCGCCGGCCTCGGGTGCGCCGCGCCTGCTCAGCGTCGACCTGCAGACCGATCTTGGTCGCAACTTCCATTTCCGTGGCGCGGGCGTCGAAAGCCGTCTGGTCGGCGCCCTGCGCTTGCGCGCGCAGGGCGGCGAACCGCTGCGTGCGAGCGGGTCGATCCGCACGCGCGACGGGCGTTTCGATGCCTACGGCCAGAAGCTGGAGATCGAGCGCGGCATCGTCAACTTCCAGGGACTGGTCGACAATCCCGGACTGAACATCCGTGCCATACGCGCCAATCTGCCGGTCGAAGCCGGCGTCGAGGTGAGCGGCACGGCGCGCCGACCGGTGGTTCGCCTGATTTCCGATCCACCGGTGCCCGACGCCGAGAAGCTGTCTTGGCTGGTCCTCGGACACGCGCCTGATCAGGAGGGCGGGCAGGACGCGGCGCTGCTCTTCGCCGCCGGGCAGGCGATTCTCGGCGGGCAGGACGGCGGGCCGCTGAAGGCCTTGCAACGCAGCCTGGGCATCGACGACTTCGGCATCAGCACAGGGACGCTCGACGGTTCGGGTCGGCGGCTGACCAGCCGCATCGCCAGCTCGAGCGGCTTCGGCAGCGCGAGTACGGCGACCGGGCAGATCGTCAGCGTCGGCAAGCGTCTGTCGGCAAATCTGCTGCTCAGCTACGAGCAGGCGCTGAATGCCACCGGCAGCGTCGTCAAGCTGACGGCCAATCTCGGACGCAATCTGTCGGTCGTCGGTCGGGCCGGGTCGGACAACGCGCTCGACGTTTTCTGGACCTACCGTTTTGGTCGCTAGTGCGCGGTCTGGCGCACCGTGGGCAGACCGTCGGGGGCGAACACGCGGTCGGCGCGGGAGGCAAAAAAAAGCGCGGTTCGTGCGAACCGCGCTAAATCCACACCAAAGGAGGAGGGTGGAGGAGACATCCGGAGAAGAGCTGCACTGCTGCCTTCGGCCACCGCGTGCCGCATTGCCTTGCGACACGCCAGCATGGGGGGAAACTCGCTTCCCACGCTTGGCACGGGCTCACCACATCGCTACCGATGAGTGAATTATCGCCGATCGAAGACCTTGCGTCAAGCTTTCTTGCTGCATTGCGCAATATTTTTTCCGTTGTCCCTGATCGGCCCCCCCTCTAGAGTAAAAGCGATTAATATGCGGATGGTTGCTGCTCAATAATGACATCGATTATACAATGCGTAATTTTTTCGCGGGTCGAATGAAGGCGTCATTTTGACTACGATATTGCGCTGCACCATCAACCGTCTGGCCTGCCGGCCAGCGCTTCCGGTTACAATGCGGATAAGCCCTGGCGCGCCGCGCCGGGCGCGGCCAGCGGCCGCAGGCATGGGGTAAGGACTGTTTTGGGTGGAGGTTGGTGGCGTGGAATGTAAGGTCAAGTGGATCAATGACGGGATGGCGTTCGTCGCCGAGACGGGCACCAACCATGCGCTGGTGATGGACGGTGCGCCAGAAGCGGGTGGGCGCAATCTGGCGCCGCGGCCGATGGAGCTACTCCTGGCGGGCACCGGCGGCTGCGCGGCTTTCGATGTCGTGCTGATTCTGAAGAAGGCGCGGCAGGCGATCAGCGGTTGCGAAGTCAGCCTGCAGGCGCAGCGCGCGGAAAGCGAACCGCAGGTGTTCACCCGCATCCACTTTCACTTCCGGGTCACCGGCAAGCAGCTCAAACCGGAAGCCGTCGAGCGGGCAATCCAGTTGTCGAAGGAAAAGTACTGCTCGGCCTCGATCATGCTCGGCAAGACGGCCGAGATCACTTACGACTATGCCATCGTCGAAGCCTGAAGCGCTAGAGGTAGTACGCCGTCCGCGTCATCACGCGGCCCGCCAGCTTCATTGCCAGACGAGCCGGCGCTGGCAGTTCGCGCGCGCCGAGCCGGTTGGCCGTCGCCGCATGCGCGACTTCATCGGCGCGCATCTGTTCGACGATGGCGCGCGACTTGCGGTCGCTCGCCGGCAACTCGTCGAGGTGGCTGTCGAGGTGTGCTTCGACCTGCCTTTCGGTTTCGGCCAGGAATCCAAGGCTCCACGCGTCGCCCAGTTTGCCGGCGCAGATGCCGATGGCGAGCGAGCCGAGATACCAGACCGGATTGAGCAGGCTCTTGCGGTCGGCGAGTTCGGCCAGGCGGCGCTCGGTCCAGGCGAGATGCTCGGTTTCCTCGTCCGCTGCCTGCTGCAAGGCGTGCTGGATGCTCGGGTCGCGACAGGCCAGCGCCTGCCCTTGGTAGAGTGCCTGAGCGCACACCTCACCGACGTGATTGACCCGCATCAGGGCGGCGGCGTGCGCCCTTTCCGCCGGAGTCAAGGGATCATGGCCGATTTCGTTTCCAGGCACTGGGCGCGTCGTCGGCGCTGGCGCGAAGAGCGTGCGTAGCGCTCTGTCGAAACCGATAATGAGGTCGTCGTGGGTCATCGGGGTCCTCTGCCGGGCGACGGCCGGCGCCGCTTGGTGGAGAAAGCCTGGCCGGCAATCAGCGGCGCAGGGCGGTTGGTTGTCCGCCATGACGCAAGGCGCGGCGAGCGTCGTCGGCGTCGCGCAAGCGGACGTCGATGTGGCAGAAGTAGTCGGAAAAGAGCGCCGCGTAGTGCCGGTTGAGCGTGTTCTCGCTGATCGTTTGCCAGCGGTCGCTGCGCGCTTTCGACCACGTGCGGTCGGCGCGGCCGAGGGCGTATACCCGGCGCTCGCCGGTTGCGCAGCGCATCCCTTCGTAGCTGATGTTCTGCGCACCGGACGGGCTGACAACGACCAGCGTATAGCGCAGAACGCCGTCGCTGCCGACGCTCAGCGAGTCGCCGTCAATCAGAAAGCGGTTGTTTGTTGTCGCGCTGACCTCGAAAGGGATCAGTTTTTCGTTTTGCGGAAAAGCCGGTAACTGCACTTCGTTTTCCTGCCAGGTTGGCCGTTCCTCGTCTTCGTCGGCGCGCGCGGCGGCGCCAACCGAACCGGCGCTCACACCAAGGCAAGCCGCGATGATCAGCGTTTGGCGGAGCGGCCGCGGCCAACGTGCGTTCGCCTGCGTCTGCCGGTTGTGGCTGGGCGGTACGCGAAGCATTTCTTACTCCTCGCCGACCAGCGTTACGGGTTGCGGGTCGGGCAGGTTTTCGCGTCGGGTGGGTGGCGGCCGGCGAGTTCGCCGGTGATCGGCATTGAGAAAACGCGCCAGTTCGTTCAGCGCCTGTTCGTACACCCGACGCTTGAACTCGATCACGGCGTCCAGCGAAACCCAGTAGGTGTTCCAGCGCCAGGCATCGAACTCGGGGTGGTCGCAGGCGCGCAGCGAGACGTCGGTGTCGCGACCAATCAGGCGGAGCAGAAACCAGATCTGCTTCTGCCCGCGGTAACTGCCACGCCATTCGCGTCTTACCCAATGCGCCGGTACGTCGTAACGCAACCAGTCCTTGGTCCGCCCCAGAATGCAGACATGCTCGGGCAGCAAGCCGATCTCTTCATACAGTTCCCGGTACATCGCCTGCTCGGGCGTTTCACCGCGCTTGATGCCGCCCTGCGGGAACTGCCATGAATGCTCTCGGATGCGCTTGCCCCAGAATACCTCGTTCCTGGCGTTGCAAAGAATGATGCCGACGTTCGGGCGATAGCCTTCACGGTCAAGCATTTCCCAAGACCTGCAATTCGATTGATTGCGTACATTCTTCCACATTTCACAGGACTTGCAAAGCAGATCACGAGTCGCGCCAAATGATTTCGCGGCGGCTGCCGGGCTCGGGTAAAATCGCTGCTTGCCATCCCGCCAGCCTTTTCTTAGCTATCCACCATGCGTAGTTCACGGTTTTTTCTGTCCACCCTGAAGGAGGCGCCGGCCGACGCCGAGGTCGTCAGTCACCAGCTGATGCTGCGCGCCGGGATGATCAGGCGCCTGGCTGGTGGAATCTATACCTGGATGCCGCTCGGCTTGCGCGTCGTGCGCAAGGTCGAGGCGATCGTGCGCGAGGAGATGAATCGCGCCGGGGCCATCGAACTGTCGATGCCGGCGGTGCAACCGGCCGAATTGTGGCAGGAGTCCGGTCGTTGGGAAAAGTACGGTCCCGAGTTGTTGCGCTGCAAGGACAGGCACCAGCGCGATTTCGTCATCGGCCCGACGCATGAGGAGGTGATCACCGATGTCGTCCGCCGTGAGGTGAGAAGCTACCGCCAACTTCCGTTGCATTTCTATCAGATTCAGGTCAAGTTCCGCGACGAGATTCGACCGCGCTTTGGTGTGATGCGTGGGCGTGAGTTCCTGATGAAGGACGGCTACTCGTTCCATAGCAGTTTCGCGGATCTGCAGCGCGAGTACGGCAACATGTTCGCCACTTACACGCGCATCTTCACCCGCTTGGGATTGCGTTTCCGCGCCGTCGCGGCGGATACCGGGTCGATCGGCGGCACCGGTTCGCACGAGTTTCATGTCCTGGCCGACTCGGGCGAGGACGCGCTGGCCTATTGCCCACAATCGGATTTTGCCGCCAACGTCGAACTGGCCGAGGCGCTGGCGCCGGCTGGCGAGCGGCTGCCGGCGCGGGAAGCGCTGCACAAGGTGCCGACGCCCGGACGAACCAAGTGCGAAGACGTTGCCGAACTGCTCGGCTGCCCGCTTACGGCGACGGTCAAGCTGATCGCGGTCGTTCTGGCGGCGCCGCCACCAGGCTGCCGCGAGCTGGCACTGATCCTCCTGCGCGGCGACCACGCGCTGAACGAGGTGAAGACGCAGAAGCTGCTCGGCGATTTCCGCTTTGCGCGCGATGATGAAATCGTCGCCGCTTTTGGCTGCCCGCCGGGCTATCTCGGGCCGCTGGGCGTGCCGAGCGACCTGGCGGTCGTGGCCGATCGCAGCGTCGCGACGATGAGCGATTTTGTCTGTGGGGCGAACGAAGCAGGTTTTCACCTGGCCGGGGTGAATTTTGTCCGCGACCTGCGCGAGCCGGCCATGGTGGCTGATTTTCGCAACGTCGTTGCTGGCGATCCGTCACCGGATGGGCAGGGATCGCTTGAACTTTGTCGTGGCATCGAGGTCGGCCACATCTTCCAGTTGCGCACCAAGTACGCGGAAGCGCTGAAATGCAGCTTTCTGGACGAGAGTGGCCAGAGCCGGATCATGGAGATGGGCTGCTACGGGATAGGTGTGACACGCATCGTCGGGGCGGCTGTCGAGCAGGGCCACGACGAGCGCGGCATCGTTTTCCCGGCGGCGATTGCCCCCTTTGCCGTCTGCATCGTTCCGATGGGCTATGCCAAGAACGAGGCGGTCAGGCAGGCGGCCGATGCGCTCTACGGCGAGTTACAGGCGGCGGGAATCGACGTCTTGCTCGATGACCGCAACGAGCGTCCGGGCGTGATGTTCGCCGAAATGGAACTGATCGGCATCCCGCATCGCATCGTCGTCGGCGAGCGTGGCCTGGGCGAAGGAAAACTGGAGTACAAGGGTCGCTGCGATGCGGCGGCGCAGATGGTGCCAGTGAGTGACATCCGTGCGTTCCTGGAGGAGCGGCTGTGCGCTGGCTGATCGTCCTGGTCGCCATGCTCAGCGTCTCGGCAGCCCAGGCCGGGGCGCAGAAGTACGAGCCCCTGTCGGCCAGTGTGCAGGCGGCGCTGTCGCGTACGGTTTCCGACCGCGCGCCGCCAACGAGCTCGTTTCAGGATTCGTTGGCGGCTGTCGACTGGCTGAGCGAGATGTCGCGTCGACTGGAGAAGCGAATTCCCGATCGCGAAGGGCGGTTAGAGTTCCTCCGCTCGGTGCACTACGAAGCGACGCGCGCCGGACTCGACCCGCAACTCGTCCTTGGCCTGATCCAGGTGGAAAGCGGCTTCAAGAAGTACGCCGTGTCGACCGCTGGCGCGCGCGGCTTCATGCAGGTCATGCCGTTCTGGGTCAAACTGGTCGGGCGCAGCGACGACAATCTTTTTCACCTGCGGACCAACCTGCGCTACGGCTGCACGATCCTGCGTCACTATCTCGACCTCGAGCGCGGCGACCTGTATCGCGCGCTCGGACGCTACAACGGCAGCCTGGGCCAGCCACAGTACCCGAACACGGTGCGCGCTGCCTGGGACCGCCACTGGTCCTATACGCGCAGCAGTAAGCTGGCTTTACGCTGAAACGCCGCGCGTCGCCGCCGTGTGCGGGTGGCCAGCGCGGTCAGCGCAAACCGGGCAGCATGTTCTTCATGCCGCGCAGCAATTGCGCCATGCCGCCGCGCGAGAACTGCTTCATCATCTGCTGCGTTTGCTCGAACTGCCTGAGCAGGCGATTGACTTCCTGCACCTGAACGCCGGCGCCGAGCGCGATGCGCCGCTTGCGTGCCGCCTTGATCAGTTCGGGTTTGCTGCGTTCGGTCGGGGTCATCGAATTGATGATTCCCTCGATGCGGGCGACGGCCTTCTCCTCGCCGCCGGCCGGTAGCTGTCCGGCCGCTTGCGAGAACTGCGCCGGCAGCTTGTCCATCATCGAGGCCAGGCCGCCCATCTTGCGCACCTGTCCGATCTGCTCCTTGAAGTCGTTCAGGTCGAAGCCTTTTCCCGCTTTCAGCTTCTTCGCGAAGTCGATCGCTTTCTGTTCGTCGATTCCCTTGCGTGCGTCCTCGATCAGCGACAGGACATCGCCCATGCCGAGAATGCGCGAGGCCATCCGCTCCGGGTGAAAGGCTTCCAGTCCGGTCAGCTTTTCGCCGATGCCGGCAAACTTGATCGGCCGGCCGGTGATATGACGAACCGACAGGGCGGCGCCGCCGCGCGCGTCGCCGTCCAGCTTGGTGAGCACGATGCCGGTCAGCGGCAGTGTTTCGTTGAACGCTTTTGCGGTGTTGACCGCGTCCTGGCCGAGCATCGCGTCGACCACGAAGAGCGTTTCGATTGGCTTGATCGCGGCGTGGATCTCGGCAATTTCCTGCATCATCGCTGCGTCGATCGCCAGTCGCCCGGCGGTGTCTACGAGCAGCACATCGTGGTAGTGGCGGCGTGCCCAATCGACTGCTTGACGGGCGATGTCGACCGGTTTCTCGTGCGTTGCAGAGGGAAAGAATTCGGCTCCTGCCTGCCCGGCGACGGTCTTCAACTGCTCGATGGCGGCCGGGCGATAAATGTCGCAGGAAACCACCAGCACCTTCTTCTTCTGCGTTTCGCGCAACATCCGGGCCAGTTTGCCGACCGTCGTCGTCTTGCCCGAGCCTTGCAACCCGGCCATCAGGACGATCGCTGGCGGCTGCGTCGCCAGATTCAAGCCACTGTGCGCCTCACCCATGATGCGCGTCAGTTCGCGATGGACGACGCCGATCAGCGCCTGGCCAGGGCTGAGCGAGCCGATCACTTCCTCGCCGATCGCCTTTTCCTTGACCGCGGCAATCAGGTCCTTGACCGCCGGCAGAGCGACATCGGCTTCAAGCAGCGCGAGGCGAACCTCGCGCAAGGCGTCGCTGATATTCGCCTCGGTCAGGCGGGCTTCGCCGCGCAGGGTCTTCATGACGCGGGCAAGGCGTTGGGTGAGGTTGTCGAGCATTTGGCTTCCGGCTTGGTGTAAACTCAGGTAATGGCAGATATTCTACTGCAGCTTCTTCCGCACGTCGTTTCATCGCTGCTGCATGCGGCGCTCGGCATTCACTTCTGGAATACCCGTTGGCGGGAAACTGACCGCCCGCTGCTGACCCAACCCATGCGGCCGTGGGAGCGCTGGGCGATTTTTGCGACCCTGGCGATTCAGGCTTGCGGCCTCTACAACGGTCTGTTCGGCACTGGCGGAATGCGCTTTTCGTTCAGCTACGCGCTCTCGTTGATGCTCTGGCTGGCCGTGCTGATCTACTGGCTGGAGAGTTTTCGTTCGCGTATGGACGGCTTGCAGCCGCTGGTTCTGCCGCTGGCTGCGCTCGGTGCCGCGGCGCCGGCGGTTTTTCCCCATTTGCGCGTCGTCGCACACGCTGGCGCCTGGGGTTTCCAGTTCCATTTTCTTACCGCGATGCTGGCCTACAGCGTGTTCACGCTGTCAGCGCTGCACGCGGTGTTCATGGGTTTTGCCGAGCGCAAGCTGCATCAGCGCGCGCTGACCAGGAGCCTGGGCAGCCTGCCGCCGATCCTGACCATGGAAGCACTGCTCTTTCGCATGATCTTGCTTGCCTTTTCTCTGCTCAGCCTGGCCTTGTTGAGCGGTGTCCTGTTTTCCGAGGCGATTTTCGGGCGCGCCGTGGTCTTCGATCACAAGACGCTGTTCGCCTTTGCCTCGTGGGCGATCTTCGCCGCTTTGCTGGTCGGCCGTCGCTGGTACGGTTGGCGCGGACGCGTCGCGCTGCGCTGGACGCTGGCCGGCTTCCTGGCGCTGCTTCTGGCGTACATCGGAAGCAGATTCGTCGCCGAGGTTATCCTGGGGCGTTTGTGAGGTTTCGGCCTGGCTGGTATTGCTGTAGAATCTTTCGCTTTTCGTTTACGCAGAGGTGGGGCGGTGCGCGGGCAAGCCGGGCCTCGCCCAGTTGTCGCAGTCCCGGCGCACTGCGGCGAGCCAGCCAGGCGCAGCAGGTCGCGGTCTCGGGCTGGCGCTGCTGCAGGCTCTGCCGGGACAAAACGCGGCATGGGCACTCGCGCTGGGCCACCTTTCCGCCCGCATGACAAGGACTTGAAGGACTCTTAATGGAAACGAATGGCGAAAACACTGATGCTACGGAAGTGAGCCCGCTGCTACGGCGGATCGACCTGTCGGTCTCCATCGCTGACCTCGACAAGGATGTGGAGCAGCGCTTGCGGCGCGTCGGCAAGACGATGAAAATGCCCGGCTTTCGTCCCGGCAAGGTGCCTCCGGCAGTGATTCGCCAGCAGCATGGCGCGCAGGCGAATCATGAAGCGCTGCGCAGCGAACTCGCGCGCTTGTTGAACGAGGCGCTCGAAGAAAGGCGGTGGCGAATCGCCGGCGCGCCGAGGCTCGAGGCGGAAGCCGGCGATAGCGACACACATTTGCAGTTCTCGGCCGAGTTCGAAGTCTATCCGGATATCGTTCTGCACGATCTGTCGAGCTTCGAGATCGAACGCTCCGTTCTTGAGGTAGGGCAGACGGAGATCGACCGGACGATCGAGATTTTGCGCAAGCAGCGTGTGCGTTACGAGATTGTCGATCGACCGGCGGCGGCCGGCGATCAGGTGAGCATAGACTTTCTCGGCCGCAAGGACGGCGAGCCGTTCGCCGGCGGCCAGGGCCAGGATTACCGCTTCGTTCTCGGCGAAGGCAGAATGCTGTCGGATTTCGAGAATGCGGTTGCCGGTACGCGCGCTGGCGAGAGCAAGTCTTTCGAGATGACGTTCCCGGCGGAGTATTTCTCGGCCGAGCTGGCCGGCCAGACGGTGAGCTTCGAGCTGACCGTGAAAGAGGTCGGCGAACCCATCCTGCCGGCGATCGACGGCGACTTTGCCCTGGCGTTGGGGATTGCCGATGGCGACCTGGAAAAGATGCGCAGCGAAATCGAGACGAATCTGCGGCGCGAGGTGAAGCGGCGCCTGCAGGCAAGAGTGACCCAACAGGTGATGGACTTGCTGCTCAAGGCCAACCCGATCGACGTACCTCAGGCGCTGCTCGCCGGCGAGATCGAGCGTTTGCAGGAGTCGGTGCGCCAGGACATGCGGCAGCGCGGCATGAGCGCAAAAGAACTGCCGATGCCGGCCGACTGGTTTGCCGAACAGGCGCGGCGACGCGTTGCACTCGGCCTGATCCTGGCTGAAATTGCCACCGCCAACGACATTCGCGCCCAGCCGCGGCAGGTGCGTGCGCTGGTTGAAGAAGCGGCGCAAAGCTACGAGCACCCGGAACAGATCGTCAGCTGGCACTATGCGCAGCCGGAGCGCCTGCGCGAGTTCGAGGGGGCGGCGATGGAGGCGCAAATCGTCGACTGGGTCTTGGCGCAGGTCAAGGTGGTCGATAAGCCGGTGGTTTTCGCGGAGTTGATGGGGCATACGTCCTGAGGGCAGGGCGGCTGCACGACGAGGAGGAATGCGCATGAACATCGAAGGCGGTAGCAACTGGCGGCCAGAGGCGCTTGGCCTGGTGCCTATGGTGATCGAGCAGAGCGGTCGGGGCGAGCGCGCTTACGACATCTATTCGCGCCTGCTCAAGGAACGGGTGATCTTTCTCGTCGGCCCGGTCAACGATGTGACGGCCAATCTGGTCGTCGCCCAGTTGCTGTTTCTCGAAGCGGAGAACCCCGAGAAGGACATCCATTTCTATATCAACTCGCCCGGTGGTGGCGTTTCGGCCGGCCTGTCGATTTACGATACGATGCAGTTCGTCAAACCGGATGTGTCTACCCTGTGCATGGGGCAAGCGTGTTCGATGGGTGCCTTTCTGCTTGCCGCTGGCGCGCAGGGAAAGCGCTTCGCGCTGCCCAATTCACGCGTGATGATTCACCAACCAATGGGCGGTTTTCAGGGGCAGGCGTCGGATATCGCGATTCACGCCAAGGAGATCCTGTCGCTGCGCGCCAAGTTGAACGAACTGATGGCGCGGCACACCGGACAGGCCATCGAACGCATTGAACGCGATACGGATCGCGACAACTTTCTTTCGGCGGAGGAAGCCGCCGAGTATGGTCTGATCGACAAGGTGCTGGCGAACCGGGGCGCGCTGTGACTGGCGCCTGGGTGCCGGGTCGCGCAACAGTGAGGTAGGTGGAGATGTCAGAAAAGAAAAGCGGCAGCGAAAAACTGCTCTACTGCTCGTTCTGCGGAAAGAGCCAGCATGAAGTCAAGAAGCTGATTGCCGGGCCATCCGTCTTCATTTGCGACGAGTGCATCGAGTTGTGCAACGATATCGTGCGCGACGAGATCGTCGGCGATCACGCCAGCAAAGGTGGCCGGAACGACTTGCCAACGCCGCGCGAGATTTCGGCGCTACTCGATCAGTACGTCATCGGCCAGGACCAGGCGAAGCGCATTCTTGCCGTCGCCGTGTACAACCACTACAAGCGCCTACGCCACCAGGGCAGGGTGGGCGCTGACGAGGTCGAACTTGCCAAGAGCAACATCCTGCTGATCGGCCCGACTGGGTCGGGCAAGACGTTGCTCGCCCAGACGCTGGCGCGGATGCTCGACGTTCCTTTCGTGATGGCCGACGCGACGACGCTGACCGAAGCGGGCTACGTCGGAGAAGATGTCGAGAACATCATCCAGAAGTTGCTGCAAAAGGCCGATTACGACACCGAGAAGGCGCAGCGCGGCATCGTCTACATCGACGAGATCGACAAGATCTCGCGCAAGTCAGATAACCCTTCGATTACGCGAGACGTTTCCGGCGAAGGTGTGCAGCAGGCTCTGCTCAAGCTGATCGAAGGGACGATCGCCTCGGTGCCGCCGCAGGGCGGACGGAAGCACCCGAATCAGGACTTCGTGCAGGTCGATACGACGAATATCCTGTTCATCTGTGGGGGCGCCTTCGACGGTCTGGAGAAGGTCATCCGCAATCGTTCCGAGCGTGGCGGTATCGGTTTCGGCGCCGAAGTGACGAGCAAGGACAACAAAAAGGCGATTGGTGAAGTATTGCGCACTGTCGAACCGGAAGACCTGATCAAATTCGGCCTCATTCCCGAGTTGATCGGGCGTTTGCCGGTCGTCGCGACGCTCGAGGAACTGTCGGCCAATGCGCTCGTCCAGATCCTCGTCGAGCCGAAGAACGCGCTGGTGAAGCAGTACCAGAAGCTGTTTGCGATGGAGGGCGTGGCGCTCGAGATCCGGCCGGCGGCCCTGACCGCGGTGGCCAAGAAGGCACTCGAACGGAAGACCGGTGCCCGCGGTTTGCGCTCGATCCTCGAATCGGTGCTGCTCGACAGCATGTACGAACTCCCGAGTATGGAGGATGTCTCAGAGGTGGTCGTAGACGAGAATGTCATTGTCGGGGATGGGCAGCCGCTCCTCATCTACGCCGGCCAGCCGAAGGTTTCCGGCGGTAACTGAGCGCCTGTCGGGGGTCGTCACCAGCCGGGCACGATACCTGGGAGCCGCGAGCGGAGGAAAATCCATGTCGCGTTTCCAAGCGCTAGCGTGCTGAGCGAGCGGCGCAGCTTGAAATTCGGATTCGTGTCACCATCTGGGGCATGGACCATTACCTGAAGGGCACAATCGATGTCTGCAACTCCCAAGCTGTCCAGCGAGCGGATTGAACTTCCGCTTCTGCCCCTGCGCGATGTGGTGGTCTTTCCGCATATGGTGATTCCCCTGTTCGTCGGCAGGCCAAAGTCGATAAAGGCGCTCGAAGTGGCGATGGAGGCCGGCAAGAACATTCTGCTCGTCGCCCAGAAATCGGCCGTCAAGGATGAACCGGAGGCAGAAGACCTGTACGTTGTCGGGTGCACGGCCAACATTCTGCAGATGCTGAAGCTGCCCGATGGAACGGTCAAGGTTCTGGTTGAAGGTACGCAGCGGGCGCGCATCGAAGTGATCGAAGCGCGCCAGGACATGTTCTTCGCGCACTCGCGCTCGGTGCTCGTCGAGGACGGGGTCAATCATGAAGTCGAGGCGCTGCGCCGTGCGGTAATTGCGCAGTTCGATCAGTACGTCAAGTTGAACAAGAAGATCCCGCCGGAAATCCTGACTTCGATTACCGGCATCGAGCAGGCGGGGCGACTGGCTGATACGATTGCCGCCCATCTGCCGCTGAAGATCGAGCAGAAGCAGGAAATTCTCGAGATGTTCGATGTGCGTGCGCGGATGGAACGCTTGCTCGCGCAGCTCGAGGCCGAAATCGACATTCTGCAGGTCGAGAAGCGGATTCGCGGTCGCGTCAAGCGCCAGATGGAAAAGAGCCAGCGCGAGTATTACCTGAACGAACAGGTCAAGGCGATCCAGAAAGAGCTTGGTGAAGGCGAGGACGGTGCCGACATCGACGACTTCGAGAAGAAGATCAAAGCCGCCGGAATGAGCCGCGAGGGACTTGCCAAGGCGCAGTCGGAGCTGCGCAAGCTCAGGTTGATGTCGCCGATGTCGGCGGAAGCGACGGTGGTGCGCAACTACATCGAAACGCTGGTCGGCCTGCCCTGGCGCAAGCGGACGCGGACGAGCAAGGATCTGGCCGCGGCGGGAAAGATTCTCGACGCCGACCATTGGGGCCTGGAGAAGGTCAAGGAACGGATCATCGAGTACCTTGCCGTGCAGCAGCGGGTCGACCGCCTGAAGGCCCCGATCCTCTGCCTGGTCGGGCCGCCCGGCGTCGGCAAGACTTCGCTCGGTCAGTCGATTGCGCGCGCTACCGGCCGCAAGTTCGTTCGCATGAGCCTGGGTGGCGTACGCGACGAGGCCGAGATCCGTGGCCACCGGCGGACGTACATCGGCTCGATGCCGGGCAAGATTCTGCAGAACATGAGCAAGGTCGGCGTCAAGAACCCGCTCTTCCTGCTCGACGAGGTCGACAAGATGGGCCAGGATTTTCGTGGCGATCCGAGTTCGGCGCTGCTCGAAGTGCTCGACCCCGAGCAGAACTCGACCTTTGTCGACCACTACGTCGAAGTTGAATACGACCTGTCCGACGTCATGTTTGTCGCCACGGCCAACACGCTCAACATCCCGCCGCCCTTGCTCGACCGGATGGAGGTCATACGCCTGTCGGGCTATACCGAGGACGAGAAGGTCAATATCGCGCAGCGCTACCTGCTGCCCAAGCAGATCAAAAACAACGGCCTGCGCACGACGGAGCTGACCGTTGCCGAAAGTGGCTTGCGCGACATCGTCCGCTACTACACCCGCGAGGCTGGTGTACGCGCGCTCGAACGCGACATTTCAAAGATCTGCCGCAAGGTGGTGAAGACGCTGCTGCTGCGCAAGAGTCAGCACAGGGTCGCCGTGGGCGCGCGCAATCTCGACAAGTTCCTCGGCGTGCGGCGCTACAACTTCGGCGTTGCCGAGCGCGAGAACCAGGTCGGTCAGGTGACCGGGCTGGCGTGGACCGAGGTAGGGGGCGAACTGCTGACGATCGAGGCGGTCGTCCTGCCCGGCAAGGGCAAGACGACGACCACCGGCAAGCTGGGCGAGGTGATGCAGGAATCCGTGCAGGCGGCGCTTTCGGTGGTGCGCAAGCGGGCGCAGTCGCTGGGTATCGATCACGACTTCTACCAGAAGAGCGACATCCATATCCATCTGCCGGAAGGCGCTATCCCGAAGGACGGACCATCGGCCGGCGTCGGAATCTGCACCGCACTGGTCTCCGTGCTGACCGGGATTCCGGTCTGCTGCGATGTCGCGATGACCGGCGAAATCACCTTGCGCGGTGAGGTTCTGCCGATTGGCGGCTTGAAAGAGAAACTTCTCGCAGCGGTTCGTGGTGGTTTGGCCCGAGTGCTGATTCCCGAGGAAAACGTCAGGGACTTGGCGGAGATCCCGGACAACATCAAGAACAAACTGGAGATCATTCCGGTGCGCTGGATCGATCAGGTGCTCGAGCATGCGCTCGAGCGCAAGCCCGAAGCGGTGGCGAGCGAGGAGGCGGTCACTGCGCCGCCGTTGGCGGCGGCCAATGCCGAAGGCGTCGCCGGGGGAGCCGGGCTGACCACGCATTGACGTGTTTCGGCAAGGACGAGACGTCGGCCGGCGAAGGCGCCGGCCGGGGCGCTCGCGCTGCTCTGGTCAGCCGGCCAGGGATGCGGTAGACTCGCGCCCCTGCGTTTGGTTTCGGTAATGGGTGCTTAGCTCAGTTGGTAGAGCGCTAGCCTTACAAGCTGGATGTCGGCGGTTCGAGCCCGTCAGCACCCACCAGTCTGGCGGCATTAGGCCACCAGCGCCATGGGAGTGGTAGTTCAGTTGGTCAGAATACCGGCCTGTCACGCCGGGGGTCGCGGGTTCGAGCCCCGTCCACTCCGCCAATGCCGAAAAGGGCGAACGCAAGTTCGTTTTTGCTCCGTTTTTTCCCATTTCCGCTGCGTTTTTCGCTGAATCAGATCGCGAGCCTGCACATGTTCGACTCCGTCCGCAACAACAAGAGAGCAGTTCAGATATTTCTCGCCTTGATCACGCTGCCGTTCGCGTTCTGGGGGGTCGATTCGTACGTGCGTAACGTCGGGGCGGGGAGCGATCTGGCCAGCGTTGGCGATTCGAAGATCACCTTGCACAGCTTCGACCAGGCTTGGCGCGCCCAACAGGACAGGATGCGACAGCTTCTCGGCGCCAACTACCGGCCGGAGGCGATGAATACGCCCGAAGCCAGGCTGGCCGTGCTCGACGCACTGATCGATCAGCGCCTGCTGCTGCTCGAGGCGACGAAGAACCATCTGGTGACCGGCGACGAGATGCTGCGCGAGGTGATCGGCCGCATCCCGGCGCTGCAGGAAAACGGCCAGTTTTCGCTGACGCGCTATCAGTCGGCGCTGGCCGCGCAGGGCATGTCGCAGGCGCAATTCGAGGCGCAGTTGCGGCAGGACCTGACGCTGCAGCAACTGATCGGCGCGATCGGCGATACGGCGATCGTCGGCAGCGAAGTCGGTGAGGCGCTCCTCCGCCTGCAAAGTGAAGAGCGGCACATTGCCGAATGGCGGATCAGCGCGGAGCAATTCGCCGCGCAGGTGAAAATAGATCCGGCGGCGGTGCAGAAGTTCTACGATGAGAATCCGAAACGCTTCGAGACTGCCGAGCAGGCACGTGCCGAGTATGTGGTTCTTTCGCTCGATTCGCTGCTCGCGCAGACTGTCGTCAGCGAGAGCGAAGTGAGCGCCTGGTATCAGGGACACAAGGAGCGCTACCAGCAGGCCGAGGAAAGGCGCGCCAGCCATATCCTGCTGACCGGCGAAGGCGACAAGGCGAAAGCGAAAGCCAAGGCCGAGGAACTGCTGAAAGAAGTGCAGAAGACACCGGAGCGCTTTGCCGAACTTGCCCGGCAGCACTCGCAGGATCCGGGTTCGGCCGAAAAGGGCGGCGACCTGGGTTTCTTTGCCCGCGGGATGATGGTCAAACCCTTTGAAGACGCCGCTTTTGCGTTGCGCGAAAACGAGATTTCGCAGCTCGTCGAGTCCGATTTCGGCTACCACATCATCCGCCGGACAGGCGTCAAGCCGGGCAAGCTGCGG
The DNA here is from genome assembly GCF_029255125.1 of Accumulibacter sp. Classification (GTDB taxonomy): domain Bacteria; phylum Pseudomonadota; class Gammaproteobacteria; order Burkholderiales; family Rhodocyclaceae; genus Accumulibacter. Next base: position 207,225 of record NZ_JAPUVR010000100.1, read on the forward strand.
GCCTTGAACGAAGTGCGCGGTGAAATCGAAGACGAGCTGAAGCGACAGGCGGCGTCGCGGCAGTTTGCCGAGGCTGCCGAGTCGTTCAGCAACATGGTCTATGAGCAGGCCGACAGCCTGCAGCCGGTAGCCGACAAGTTCAAGCTGAAGATCGAGCAATCGGCGTGGCTGCCGCGCAATGCCAGCCCCGAGGCGATCGCTGCGCTCGGTCCGCTGGGCAATACCAAGCTGCTGACCGCGCTGTTTGCCGACGATTCGCTGAAGAACAAGCGTAACACCGAAGCCGTCGAGATTGCCCCGAACCGCCTGCTGGCGGCGCGTGTCGTCGAGCACAGGCCGGCCAGCCTGCGGCCGTTTGCTGAAGTCAAGGGCGACATCGAAAGCACGCTGCGCGCCGAGGAAGCGGCCGCCCTGGCGCGCAAGACGGGCGAAAGCAGGCTCGCCGAGTTGCGCGCGGGTGACGACAAGCTGCCGTGGTCGACGGTGCGCAGCATCGGGCGGAACGACGCGCGACAGGTCTCGCAGGAGGCGCTGAAAGCGATTTTCCGTAGCGACGCCAGCAAGCTGCCGGCGTATGTCGGCAGCCCGGGCAGCGGCGGCTACACGCTCTACAAGCTCATCAAGGTGAGCCACCCGGACACCACCGACGAGCAGCGGCGACAGGCCGTGCGCCGCGAGTACGCTGCGCTGCTTGGGCAGGAGGAGTTCCATGCCTACCTGGCCGGTCTGCGTACGCGCTACAAGATCGACATCAACAAGGCAATGCTGGAAAGCAAGGATCGCTGATCGCTGATCGCTGATCGCTGATCGTTTTCGGAGTCGGGTGGCGCGAGCATTTCGCGCCGGCAGACCCACGTGGCGGCGACCGCCCATCTCGCCGAACCGGACGCGACGCGCAGGGGAATCCGAGCAGGTCCGTCGCCAAGCGCGGCGCCGCAAGGCCAAAGAAAAACCCCGCACTGGCGGGGTTTTTCTCTTGCTGTGACGGCCTGCGGCCGCAGCCGATGAGCTGCGGCCCCGCCGGCGGCCGATTACATATCCATGCCGCCCATGCCACCCATACCGCCCATACCGCCCATACCGCCAGGACCCATCGGCGGCTTTTCCTCGGCCAGCTCGGCGACCATGCAGTCGGTGGTGAGCATCAGGCCAGCGATCGAAGCGGCGTTCTGCAGCGCCGTACGCGTCACCTTGGTCGGATCGAGAACACCCATTTCGACCAGATCGCCGTACTCGCCGGTGGCCGCGTTGTAGCCGTAGTTGCCGGTACCGTTGGTCACCGCGTTGACGACGACCGAAGGCTCGTCGCCGGCGTTGGCGACGATTTCACGCAGCGGCTGCTCCATCGCGCGCAGGACGATCTTGATACCGGCGTCCTGGTCGTGGTTGTCGCCCTTCAGACCGGCCATTCCGGCGCGCGCGCGCAACAGCGCAACACCGCCACCGGCGACGATCCCTTCCTCGACGGCCGCACGGGTGGCGTGCAGCGCATCTTCGACGCGCGCCTTCTTCTCCTTCATTTCGACTTCCGTCGCGGCACCGACCTTGATCAGCGCGACGCCGCCGGCCAGCTTGGCGACACGTTCCTGCAGCTTTTCCTTGTCGTAGTCGCTCGTCGCCGTATCGATCTGGGCGCGGATTTGCTTGACGCGCGCTTCGATCGCAGCGCTCGAACCGGCTCCGTCGATGATCGTCGTATTCTCCTTGCCGATTTCGATGCGCTTGGCCTGACCGAGGTCGTTCAGCGTCGCTTTTTCGAGCGTCAGACCGACTTCTTCGGCGATCACCTGGCCGCCGGTCAGGATGGCGATGTCTTCCAGCATCGCCTTGCGCCGGTCACCGAAGCCGGGCGCCTTCACCGCACAGGTCTTCAGGATGCCGCGGATGTTGTTCACCACCAGCGTCGCCAGCGCTTCGCCGTCGACGTCTTCGGCCACGATCAGCAGCGGGCGGCTGTTCTTCGCCACCTGTTCGAGGACGGGCAGCAGGTCGCGGATGTTCGAGATCTTCTTGTCGAAGATGAGCACGAAGGGATTCTCGAGAATGGCGTTCTGCTTGTCGTTGTTGTTGATGAAGTAGGGGCTCAGATAGCCGCGGTCGAACTGCATCCCTTCGACCACGTCGAGTTCGTTGTTCAGCGACTTGCCGTCTTCGACGGTGATCACGCCTTCCTTGCCGACCTTGTCCATCGCTTTCGCGATGATGTCGCCGATCGCCTCGTCGGCATTGGCCGAAATGGCGCCGACCTGGGCGATTTCCTTGCTCGTCGAGCAGGGCTTGGAGAGCTTCTTCAGCTCTTCGACGGTGGCCACGACGGCCTTGTCGATGCCGCGCTTGAGATCCATCGGATTCATACCGGCGGCGACGTACTTCATGCCTTCGCGAACGATCGACTGGGCAAGGACGGTGGCCGTCGTCGTTCCGTCACCCGCGATGTCGGAGGTCTTCGAAGCGACTTCCTTGAGCATCTGCGCGCCCATGTTGGCGAACTTGTCCTTCAGTTCGATTTCCTTGGCGACCGAAACGCCGTCCTTGGTCACCGTCGGTGCGCCGTAGGAGCGTTCGAGAACCACGTTGCGGCCTTTCGGACCGAGGGTGATCTTGACCGCATCGGAGAGGATGTTGACACCCTCGACCATGCGGGCACGGGCGCTGTCGCCAAACTTGACGTCTTTTGCTGCCATAGAGATAACTCCTGATTGATTGTTGGTTTGGATGGAAAACGTGGAAATGCCGGGTGTTCGAGCGGGACGCGTCGAGCGCCTCAGGGCTCGATCACACCCATGATGTCTTCTTCACGCATGACCAGCAGTTCGTCGCCTTCGACCTTGACGGTCTGGCCGGCATACTTGCCGAACAGGACGCGGTCGCCGACCTTGACGGCGAGGGCGCGGACGCTACCGTCTTCGAGGATCTTGCCATTGCCAACGGCGCGAACTTCACCCTGGTCGGGTTTCTCGGCGGCGGTATCCGGGATGACGATACCGGAAGCGGTCCGGCGCTCTTCTTCCAGACGTTTGACGATCACGCGATCATGCAACGGACGAATCTTCATAAAGTCTCTCCTAGGTTTTTCAGACACATAACGAATTTGCGCAAGGTCTCCGCAGAGTCTGCAGAGGCTGTCGATGCCGGGCTATTAGCACTCGCGGCTAACGAGTGCTAATAATAGGGCCGGTGGCACATTATTTCAAGACCCAGTCTGCGCGCGTGCGCGCCCAGGACCCCGATGGGCGGGAAGGGGGATGCTGGACGGCGCGGCGTCAAGCCGTGTGGCTCCTCGCCCAGTCGCCGCAACCTTCGGCGGTGCGCCGCGCGCGCGGCAGCGAAATCCCGTTTTGCGAACTCGCGTTTGCTGCCATTCGCGGACATAATGCGACTTTCCCCGCGCCCCCGTGCAGCTTTATATCAGACCCTTCACATGCGCTCCGAGCCCTCGATCACGCTCGTTTCCCTCCGCCTGCAGCTCGTTTCCGACGGCCTGCGCTTCCCCGCTTTCTCCGGCAGCGTCTGGCATGGCGGCTTCGGCCAGGCGCTCGCCCGCCGCTTTCCGGAAGCGTTTCACCTGCTCTACGGCGGCCAGGCGGAAACCCGCCTGCACAGCCTGCGCCCGGAGCCCGGCGAGACCTACCCGAGCGGCAGCCGGCTGACCCTCGAACTCTCGCTCTTCGGCCGTGCCGGCGAACATGTCTGTGCCTGCACGCAGGCCATCGCCCAACTCGGCGAAAGCGGAATCGACCCGGCCGGGCATTACCGGCTGACGCACGCCGCCGTGCGAACGCCGCTCGGCGACATCGAATACTTCACTGCCGCCGACGGCTTCACCCGGCCGCCGCCGACGACAGACTTCTGCGACTGGCTGCCGGCGCGCCCCGCCCCAGCGGCGATCGAGCTCACGCTGCTCACCCCCTTGCGCATCAAGGAAGGCGGCGAAATCGTCCGCCAGGCACCCAGTTACGCGCAGCTCCTGCACCGCCTGATCGGTCGCCTCGAACAACTGGCGCACGTCACCGGCGGCCGGGCGCCGTTTACCGCCGACGAGCGGGCGCAACTCCTGGCCGCCGCGCAGGACGTGCGACTGACCGACGCCGCGCTGCGCTGGAGCGAAATCGCCCGCCGCTCGGCGCGCACCCATAGCCAAATGCATTTCGGCGGACTGCTCGGCCGGTTGCGTTTTGCCGGCGAACTCGACTCGACGCTGCCCTGGCTGCTCGCCGGGCAGCACGTGCAGATCGGCGGCAAGAGCGCTTTCGGCTTCGGCGCCTACCGGATTCTCGGAAGCGACGCCGCCGGCGGGCCGGCCGGCGCTGCCGGCACTTGACCAGAACACGGCCGCAGGGGAGGGAATCGATGGCCAAAGCAGCACCGCAACTCGACATCGCCGCGCTGATGCAAGACGTGCAGCGCGCCATGGACGACAGTGCAGCCGTCTGGCAGCGCTACACCTGCCGCTTGCTCACCCCGATGTACGGCGGCGGCGTCGAGCCGGGGGTGGTCGATCGCCTGATGCCGATCCGCGCCACGGCCATCCGCGGCCAACTGCGCGCCTGGTGGCGGCTGCTCAATCGTCGGCGCACCGAGTACTGCCGTGAAGGAAAACCCGACAGCGCTCTGCTCTTCGCCGCCGAGCGGGAGATCTGGGGCGGCCTCGGCGACGAGAAGACGCTGGCGGTGAGCAAGGTCGTCGTCAAGGTGACGATCCTCTCCTCGCCGGTGCTGGAAGCCGGTGCGCGGCACAAACGAAAGGCAAACGGCAAAGTCGGCGTCCAATGGCTTGACTGGGCGTCGCCATACGCCATGTTCCCCGCACAGGGAGAAGTGAACAACGGTCAGAGCAAGAAACCGCCCGCGCGGTTTGCGCGCGAGGGATTGCGCTGGGAAATCCATCTCGGCTTCCGCGAGCTCACGGCGGATTCCGCTCAGTTCAAGAGTGTCGAAGAGGCGTTTCGCTGGTGGGCCACCTTTGGCGGAGTGGGCGCTCGCACCCGGCGCGGTCTTGGTGCGTTCGAAGTGACTTCCAGCGCAAACGGCGAATTTGCCTATGTTTCCAGCGCCGAAGTCGGCCGATTCGGGCTGCAACTCCTTCTGCAACCCGCGGTGGACTCGGCACTTGCCGCCTGGCAGTCGGCGGTGTGCGCTCTGCGCTCCTTTCGTCAGCAGCCCGGTGTCGCCCGCGACAAATCTGCAGGGGGTGACCCCGGTCGCAGCAGATGGCCGGAAGCCGACGCCATTCGGCGAACCGTGTGCAGCCCATCGCGGCGCCATCCGCCGCGGCACGCGGCGGGCGCCGTTTTCCCGCGTGCGGCTTTCGGCCTGCCGATCGTCTTCCATTTCAAAGACGACGACGACCCGCAGGATACCCAGCTCGTTCCGGTGGTCGACGGTCAACGGCGCGACCGGATGGCCTCGCCGCTGATCGTACGGCCGTATCGCGCGGCATCCGGCAAGTGGCACCCGGCGCTCCTCTGCTTGCCGTCCGATCACGTATGGACGATGGCCGTGGAACTTGTCAATTCCGGAAGAGCGATGAATCCGCATCTTCCGAAACAGTTTGCGCGCGGCGTCTGGTGGCCGCAGGTCAGTGATCCTGGGTGGAGCGTGCAGGCAGCCGTGGATCCCAGCCTTCCGCCACACAGAACCGACGCACTGACCGCCTTCCAGAGCAGATTCTCGCCTGCTGCCCCGAAAAGTCCTGGGTCGGGCGCGAGCGGCAGCCCTCCAGAGCGCGCGGAGGAGCGCTGGCCGAAAGCACGCATCACCGTCAACACGCATAACGGTACGGTCACGGCCGTGGGTCCGCACCACCGAGAAGCATATGCCTTGCAGGAGATGGGCGAAGACATGCACAAAAAACTCTCGCCATTGGCGAGAAGCAAGATCGCCCGCGGCTTCTTTCAGGCAGCGGCCATCGTCAAAGGCAAAGAACTCCTGCGTATCGAGGAAGACCAATGAGCACCTGGCTCCTCGAAATCGCCATCGGCCCGGTGCAGGGCTTCATCGCCGCCGCGCGGCGCAGTCGCGACCTGTGGGCGGGCAGCCATCTGCTCTCCGAACTCGTCCGCGCGACGGCGCTGCATCTGCTCGACAACGGCGCGCAGCTCATCTATCCGCTGGCGGCGCGCGTGCGCAGAGCGTCGCCGGACGAGAACAGCAATCTGTCGAACATCCTGCTGGCGGAGGTCGACGCGGCGGACGAGGCGGCGGTGCGCGAGCTCGCGCGCGCAGCGCAGGACGAGGCGCGTGCTCATCTGCGTGTCTTCGCCGACAACGCGCTCGACGACTGGCAGAGCGGCAGTAACGGCGCACGCATGAGGCTGCGCGAGGACTTCTGGACGCGCCAGGTCGAGGACGCGATCGACAGCTATGCCGCCTGGGCGCGCGTGGCGGAAGCCGCCGACGCGTCGGGCGACGGGCGAACGCCGTACCGCATCGCCTACGACAAGCTCAAAGGCGCGCTCGCCGCGCGCAGGCACACGCGCGACTTCGCACCGATGTTCCCGCCGGCAGCGTCCGACAAGGGCGCCGGCATCCCCAAGTGCTCGTTCGACGGCCTGCGCGAATCGGTGTTGCCGGAACTGCCCGCCGGCGAGAGCTTCCCGGCCCGCTTCGGCGTCGCTCCCGGTGAGCAGCTCGACGCGCTCGGCTGCATCAAACGCGTTGTCGGGCGCAACGAGCGCTTTACCGCGCTCAGCCGCTTTGCCGCGCATGGCTGGCTGGGCGGACTCGACGACAAAAGCCGCAGCACGCTCTGCGCCGCCTACAAAAAACTGCTCGACCCGGCGCTCAACCTCGCGACGGGCGCCCTCGATACCGCGCACGCCGACTTCCCCTACGACGGTGGCCTGCTCTTTCCCGAACGCATCGCCGTCGCCGAGCAGGAGCGGCGCGCCGAGCCGGCCGCGCTGGCCGCGCTCGCTGAACTGCGCCGCACGCTGCGCCCGATCTGGCGCGACCACGGTCAGCCGTGTCCCTATGCGGTGCTCGTCATCGCCGACGGCGACCGCATGGGGCGCCTCGTCGACCGCGCCCGCTCGGCAGAAGAGCATGAGCGGATTTCCCGCGCCGTCGCCGCCTTTGCCGACCGCGTGCCGGGAATCGCGCGCGAAGTCGCCGGCCAGTGCGTCTTTGCCGGCGGCGACGACCTCACGCTCTACTTCCCGCTCGCCGGCGTCGTCCACGGCGCCTTCGATCTGCACGACGCCTTCACCGAGGCGCTGGCCGAAGTCGTCGGCGCGCTGCCGCCGCCGGCGGACGGCGCACCGCCGCCGACCTTGCGCGTCGGCGCGGCGATCTGCCACGTGCTCGAACCGCTCGCCGTCATCCGGCAGCGCGCCGCCGACGCCGAGCGCCTGGCCAAGGGCGAAGGCGGCCCGGCGGCGCCCGGCAATGCGCTCGGCCTGCTGCTCAGCCTGCGCAGCGGACCGCAAGTCGGCCTGCGCCTGTGTTTCGCCGACGCACACGGGCGCGCCGCGCTCGATCATTGGCAAGCCGCCTACGCCGCGCACCGGCTGCCCGGCCGCCTCGCCTTCGACACGCGCGCCATTGGCCTGCACTGCCGGGCGATCGGCGCCGGAGCCGGCGTCGCCGAAGGCGAATTCCTCCGTCTGCTGGCGCGCGCCCGCCAGGGCGGCGGCGGCGAGCGGATCGACGACGCGACGCGCAACTGGCTGGCCGAGCGGCAGGCGGCGCTCGCCCCGCTCGCCGGCGCCGACGACCCCGGCGCCCTGCACCGGCTGGGCGACGAGCTCATCCTCGCGCGCTGGTTGGCGGCCCGCTCGGCAGCCGAAATCGGCGCTTTTCTGGAAAGCCATTGATGAACCCGACCCCCCGCGCCGAACACTCCCCGCCGGCGTCCACCGCGCCGACGATGTACGACTACCTGATCGTCCCGCGCGCACCGCTCGTCTTCCGCTCCGGCCGGCCATTCGGCGTCGGCGGCCGCGACGCCGCGCATTTCCCCTGGCCCTCGTCGCTCGCCGGCCTGCTGCGCACGCAAGTGCTCGACGACCGCAGCGAAGCGTACGCCGCGGCGCACGCCGCCACTGCCGCCGGCGATACCGGCGATACCGGCGACACCGGCGCTCCGCCGCCGTGGCCGGGCACGGTCGACCGCGAACAACAACGGGCGCTGCGCGCGCTCGCCGCGCACGGGCCGCTGCTCGCCCACTGCTGCGCCGGAAAGATCACGCCGATGCTGCCCCGGCCGGCCGACGCGGTGCTCCTCGCCGACGCGCACGGCGCCGGCGCCTACCAGCGGCTGCAGCCCGGCGCGCTGCCGGCCGGCTGCGGCTGCGACCTGCCGACCGGGCTGCGCCCGCTGCTCCTGCCGCCCGGCGCCGGCAAGGGCAAGGTGCAGCCTGGCCCGCGCTTCTGGCCGCTGTCCACCGTGCTCGCCTGGCGACGCGGCGCAAGCGTCGCGCTCCCCGCGCACGACGAACCACCGAGCGAAACCCGCACGCACGTTGCACTGGCGCGCAACACGCTGGCCGCCGACCCCGGCCGCCTCTTCCAGAGCGACGGACTCGACTTCTCGCCGCGCCGGCGGGCCGACCGTCACGGCTTCACCGTCGAACAATGGATCTTCCTCGCCCGCTTTGCCCAGGACATCGCTCCGCGCTGGGTCACCTTTGGCGGCGAACGGCGGCTGTCGTGGCTCGACACCGCGCCGCGCGAAGTGCTCGCCGCGCCGCCCGAGCACCTTGCCGCCCTCGCCGGCGCGCGCCGCCTGACGCTCAGCCTCGCCACCCCGGCGCTCTTCGCCGCCGGCTGGCGGCCCGCCTGGCTGAATGACGATCTTTGCGGCTGCCCGCCCGCCTGCCCCGCCCTGCAGCTCCGCCTGGTTGCCGCCGCCGTCGACGGCTGGCTCTCCGTCTCCGGCTGGGACCTCGTCGCCGCCGGAGACGGCGCCGGCCGCCCCACCGCCGGCGCCAAAGCCGCCCGCAAAGCGGTTCCCGCCGGCGCCACCTACTGGTTCGAAGTCATCGGCGCCCCACCCGACGACTGGGCAGAACGCCTCTGGCTGGCGCCGATCGCCGACGACGAACAGGATCGCCGCGACGGCTTCGGCCTGGTCATCCCCGGTCTCTGGCCAACCCCGCAACAACAAGGAGAAGAAAGCGCATGCTGACCCAGATCTTTCACCTGCACGCCCTGAGCGCGCTGCACGTCGGCAGCGGCCAGGCGCTCGGCGCCGTCGACCTGCCGGTGGCGCGCGCCCGCGCGACCCACCTGCCGATCGTCCCCGGCTCGGCGCTGAAAGGCGTCCTGCGCGACGAATTCGCCGCCGACGAGCGGCAGCAGAAGACACTCCTGACGCTCTTCGGACCGCCGAGCATCGACTCCGGCGACGCCGCCTACGCCGGCGCGCTGGCTTTCGGCGACGCGCAGCTCCTGCTCCTGCCGGTGCGCTCGCTGGCCGGCATCGTCGCTTTCGTCACCTGCCCCTTCGTCCTCGCGCGCTACGCCGAAGACCTGCGCCGCGAAACGCTCGCCGCGCCGACGGCGGCGGCCGCCGGCGGCGCAGTCGGCGTCGTCCCCGCAGCGCCGACCGTCCGCGAACCCCCCGCCGTTCCGCCGGTCGACGAGCAGCAGGCGCTCGTCTGCCAAAGCACGAAGATCATCGCCCAGCACAAACCCGGCACACTCGTCGTGCTCGAAGACCTCGACCTGCGGGCGAGCGGCCAGAACGCCGGCCCGCACGGCGCCGCGCCGGGGGCCGACGCCTGGGCCGAACGGATCGCCGCCCGCGTCCATCCCGGCGACAAGAAATGGCAGGCGCTGCTCGGCGAACGCTTCGCCATCATTTCCGACGCCGACTTCTCATTCCTCGCCGACACGGCGACCGAGGTACGCGCGCGCATCCGGATCGACGACTCGCGTGGCGTCGTCGACAACGGCGCGCTGTGGTACGAAGAAAACCTGCCGGCGGAGACCGTCCTCTGGGGCCAGATCGCCGCCGGCCCGGCGCGCGACGGCCAGCCGCTCGCCGCCGCGCAGACGCTCGCCGCCTTCCGCGCCGGTCTGGCCGGCAACGGGCACGGCGCACTGACGCTGCAGATCGGCGGCAAGGCGACGATCGGGCGCGGCCTCGTCCGCTTCGTCCTGCCGCCCGCGGCGGACAAGGCTGCCGGCGGCGGCAGGGGGGACAAACGATGAGCCCCGCTCCGCGCACGCGCGCGCAGCGCCTGGCCGAAGCGGCGCTGACCCGAATCCGCGCCGTCGCCGCCGATTGGCCGGCGGACGGCCAGAGCCGCCCGTCCGCCGGCTCCTCGGCCGGCTTTTCACGCGCCCAATACAAAGCGCGCGCCGACCAGTTCCCGGTCCTCGTCATGCAGGCCGGATTGGCGCAGGCGCTCGGCTTCCTGCGCGCCAAGGCGGGCGACGCCGGCGGCGCCGACAACGCCTACCGGCGCTATCTGAACGATCTCGCCGTCGTCGTCGGCGCGAGCGACGGCGAGGCGCTGCAGCAACAGGCGATCGCCGCCCCACTGCCCGCCTACCGGCAACTCACCCGCCAGGTACTCGACGCCGCCGGCTGGCTCAAGCGCTTCGGGCAAGCCTATCTCGGCGCGAGCGCCGACGCCGGGAACGGCGCGCCGACCGCGCAGGAGGCGCCATGGACGCCATGATCCCGCTCTGCCGCGCTGCCTTGCAGCCGCTGCTGGCCGACCGCGACTTCGCCGCGTTGCGCCAACACCAGCCGCACTGCGGCCTGCTCCTCGCGCGCGGGCTGGTCGCACTGCCGACTACGCAGACGAGCGCGGCCGGGAGCGGCGGGAGCGACGGAAGCGACGGGAGCAACGGAAGCGGCGGAAGCGGCGGAAGCGGCGGAAGCGGCGGAAGCGGCGGAACCGGCCAGCCCGCCGCCGGCGAATGCAAAGCCCGGCACATCGCCGCCGTCGTCGCCGCCGCGAACGCGGCGCGCGGCGGCGCGCTCTACGCGGCCGCCTACGCCCGCTGGTGCGACCTGACCGCCGACGACCGGCGCTTCGCCGTCCTCGACGCGCCGCTCGCCGGCCGGCTCTACATCGGCGTCGCGCGCGACAACGCGCTGGAAACCGGCGTCAGCCTGTCGCACACCTACGGCATGCCGTTCATTCCCGGCTCGGCGGTCAAGGGACTGTGCCGCGCCGCCGCCGGCGAATGGCTGGCGCAGCGCGAAGCCCGCCGCTACCTTTTCGGCGACGACCGCCGGCCGCGCGCGGCAAACGACGCGCGCGACGCCGCCGCCGACGCCGCCGACGCCGACCCGGCCGAAGCCGGAATCGACAGCGAAATCGGCGGCGTCATCTTCCACGACGCCTGGTGGAACCCGGCCGGCAAGGCGCCGCCGCTCGTCGCCGAAGTCGTCACCGGCCATCACGCCGGCTACTACGGCAGCGCCGGCAAGCAGGACGCCACCGACTTCGACGCGCCGGTGCCGGCGCCGCAGATCGCCGTCAGCGGCCGCTTCCGTTTCGTCATCGAAGGCGACCCGGCGTGGACGCGCCTGGCCTGCCGCCTGCTCGCCGGCGGCCTGGAGCAGCGCGGCATCGGCGGCAAGCGCAGTTCCGGCTATGGCCACTTTCTCCTCAACCCCTCCCCCTCGGCAGACCGAGTATGAACGCCTCGCCACCGCCGCCCGCCGCGCGGCCCGCCTCGCTTGCCCTCAAAATCGCCCTGGCCGGCGTCGCCTTCGCCGTCATCCTGCTCGAAAGCTGGATCGCCGACGGCCTCAAGGGCGACGAACTCTTCCCCTGGTGGCCGGGCGGCAAGCTCAAGTATGGCGACACCGCCTTTTCCTGCGTCGTCGGCGGCATGATCGGCCTCGCTGCGCTCGGCATCGGCTTCCTCTACCGGCAAGGGCGGCGCCTGCTGCCGGTCGAAGTGCGCCGCATCGGCCGCCCCGGCCGCGTCCGGCCGCGCGCCGTCCTCGTCCTTCCGGTGTCGACGCCGCGCTGGCAATGGTCGCCCAGCGAGCTGGTCGGCGGCCCCGGCGGCAAGACCTGGCCGCTGCCGCCGACGCTGCCGGAAGCGCTCGCCGAAATGGCCAGGCTCGCCGCACCCGGCGACGGCGAGACGCTGCCCAGTTTCGCCTGGGAGCAGTTGCTGCGCGCCATCGCGCCGCATGCCGATCGCCTGCAACGGATCGTCCTCGTCGGCTCGCCCGGCGCGCGCGGCAGCTTCGCCACGCTGTCGCTTTGCCGGCAGATGATCCGCCACTACTTCCCCAGCCTGGACGCGATCGCCATCGACGAACGCGAGGCGAGCTTCGACGCGCTCGACGAGTTGCTCGATTGCTACCGCGAAATCATCGCCGGCGAAGCGGCGCGCAAAAGCGAAATCATGCTCGATGTCACCGGCGGCACGAAAGTCGTCAGCATCGTCGCCGCCATCGTCACCGTCGAACACCCGGAGATCGAGTTCCAGTACGTCGATACCGAAGGCGAAAAAGAGGTGCGCAGCTTCAACATCGTCTCCGCCGCTGAACCGCCGGCCGCAGTCTGAAGCGGGCGCTGGCGGCCCCCGCCAGATTGACGACGGGCGGCAAATGCCACAATAGTTCAAGGCCATTTGCGCAAACTCATCCACCCTCTGCGAAAAGGAGAAAAGCCATGCCCGTCAACCGCATCAACGCCACGCTGAGCGACGAACAACGCCGCCAGGCTCTCGCCGCACTGGCCAGCCTGAACGATGCACTGCCCTTCCTGATCGACCTCAGCGCCGACGAACGCAACTCGATGGCCAAGTTCGGCGACAAGAACCGCAGCTTCGTCGTCAAAGCGCTGGCCATCGCCGAGAACCACCCCGAAATCCTGCCGCGCAGCCTCGACCTGGACGAATTACGCGCCGACGTCGAACTCGTCGAAAGCCTCTACCCGCTGCGCAACGCGGTCGAAGCCCTGTTGGGTCGCATCGACAACACCTACTTCGCCGCCGGCAGCGAAGCCTACGTCAGCGCGCTGCTCGTCTACCAGTACGCCAAAACGCACAACGTCGCCACCGGCGCGCTGGAAGAAAGCCTCGACGACCTCGGCCGGCGCTTCTCGCGGCGCAATCGCAAGAGCGGCGAAGGTCAATGACCCCCCCGCGCCGCCCGACGCTCTGCCGGCCGGCGCTTCGCCGCCCGTCCCGGCCGCCCGGCGGCGGGCGGGCAATCCCGATGCGGGAAGGAAAGATCAATGCCGGAGGTCGATCGATCAATGCTGGAGGTCGATCGATCAATGTCGGAGGTTGATCGATCAATGTCGGAGGTCGATCGATCAATGCCGGAGGTTGATCGATCAATGCCGGAGGTTGATCGATCAATGCGGGAGGTCGATCGATCAATGCTGGAGGTCGATCGATCAATGCTGGAGGTTGATCGATCAATGCTGGAGGTTGATCGATCAATGCTGGAGGTTGATCGATCAATGCTGGAGGTTGATCGATCAATGCTGGAGGTTGATCGATCAATGCTGGAGGTTGATCGATCGATGTCGGACGTTGATCGGATCGCGGTCACGGGCGGCGGCTTGGGGGCGTCGGTCAAGCCATGCCTTCGTCGGTTCCATCCGCCCTCCCGGCGCCTCGTCGGGCGGCCCACACGCTGCGAAAGTCGGTCGGCCGAAGGCAAAAACCGGCTTCCTGTGCTCCGGCGGAACGTCCGCTGCCTGTCCGTTCCGGTCAAATCGCGAAAGCGCTCCACATGATCGACGCAGCCGACTGAAGACAAACGAGAAAATGACGTTTCGGAGCTTCGCCGAGCATGCCAGAGCAATATTCCCGCCCAGGGCGCCGATCTTGCCCCCTGAAACCCTTGCCAGCAGCGGCTTTCCAGCGCTACAGGTTTTCCCTCCCCGATTTCCTGAAGGGGATTAAGACTTGATGATGGACGTTGCCGCCACAGCCATCACTGCGGTTTTCCCTCCCCGATTTCCTGAAGGGGATTAAGACTATGCGCCACGCCCCGAAGTGATCCCCGGCGTGTTTTCCCTCCCCGATTTCCTGAAGGGGATTAACAAGGAGCCAGCGGGCGCTGCGATCAGGCGGCCCTTGCTGGCCAGCGTGGCCCGGCTAGGCGGTCGGGCGTTCCTTTCATGTGACGAGGAGATTCCGGTCATGGCCCTGCTCGACGAACTGCTTTCCGACGATACGCTGACGCGCGCGTGGACGCGTGTCCGGCACAATGGCGGCGCGCCCGGCGTCGATGGGATGGATATCGACGAATTCGGTCGCAATGCGCTGATCCACATCGGTCGTCTGCGCGATCAGGTGCGCGATGGGCGCTATGCGCCGGCGCCGCTGCGGCGCGTCGAGTTGCCGCGGGCGGGCCGGGCGCCGCGCCGGCTGGCCGTGCCGACGATCCGCGACCGCGTTCTGCAGACGGCGGCAGCGCTCGTTCTCGGGCCGCTCCTCGATCCGACCTTCGAAGACGAAAGCTTTGCCTTTCGGCCCGGCCGTTCGGTGCGCGATGCCGTCGCGCGCGTGGTGCAACTGCGTGACATGGGCCTGGCCTATGTCGTCGACGCCGACATCAGCGACTTTTTCGACCACATTCCGCACCTCGAACTGGTCGCCCGGCTGGCCGCGCTGGTACCCGACCGCAGTCTCCTGCCGCTCGTCCGCCAGTGGCTGGCGGCGCCGGTGCAGACGGGCGACCTCTGTTTTCGCCGCCTGCAGGGCATCAGCCAGGGCTCGCCGCTTTCGCCGCTGCTCGCCAATCTCTATCTCGACGGCTTCGACGAGGCCATCGCAGCGCACGCAGACTGGCATCTGGTGCGCTATGCCGACGATTTCGTCATCCTCTGCGCCGACAGCGATAGCGCCGAGCGGGCGCTGGAAGCGGCGGCGAACTGGTTGACCGGCGCCGGGCTGGAACTGAATTTCGCCAAGACGCGCATCGCGCTTTTCGGCCAGGGGGTGAACTTCCTCGGCGTGCATTTCACCGCGCACGACCAGCAGGCCGTCGATCCGGCCGCCGAAGCCTGGCTGCTGATGCCGCATCTGCGTCGGCAAGGCAAGGCAGCGCCGGCGGCGCTCGTCGGCGCTCAGGCATTGGGTGGGGCAGCGGACGTGGCGGTGGGCGAAACGCCGGTCGCTGGCGGCCGGGCGAGCGCAGCCGAGGCCGACATCAAGGCTGATGCGGACGCCGAGTCGGAAATCGACGCCGACGCCGACGCCGACGCCGACGCCGCGTCGCCGGTGAATGCCGATCCGACCTCGCCGGCCTTGCCTGCGGTCGCGCCGGCGCTTCGCCCTGCGGCGCCGCCCGCTGATCGCCCGCTATCGCCGGCCCGGCGACCGTCGGCGTCTACTGCATCCGCGGTGTCCGCAGCGTCGTCGGCCTCGTCGGCACGCCTGCCGGCGCGTGCCTTGCGCTCGTCGCGCTCGCCGCGCGGCGTGCGCTACGACGAGGCGCCGCCGCCTTTGCTGCGCACGCTCTATCTGGCCGAACCGGGCGCCTATCTGCGCCTCGACGGCGGACGCATCGTGGTCGTCAAGAACAGCGAGGAGTTGCTCGGTGTTCCGCTGGAGAAGGTGGACCAGGTGTTCGCCGCCGACGAAGGGGCGGTGAGCTTTGCCGTCTTGCGCACGCTGCTCGCGCGCGGGGCGACTTTCGTGCTCAACGGGACGGCCGGCGAGCCGCCGGGGATGTTGCTCAGCACCGCCGACAGCCGGGCCGAACTGCGCCGCTGGCAGTATCGGCGCGGTGAGGACCCCGCCTTCTGCCTGGCGGCGGCGCGTGCCATCGTCGCCGGCAAGATCGCCAACGGCCGCTTGCTGCTGCGCCGACATTATCGCTTCCGCCCCGGCGGCCGCTGCCCGGCCGATGCCGACTTGCGCGAGCTGCAGCGCAGCGCGCTGCGGGCGGACGATCTGAATGCGCTGCGCGGGGTCGAAGGCGCCGCGGCGCGGGCGTATTTCGCCTCCTTCGCCGGCCTGCTGCCCAGCCGTTGGCCGTTTCCCGGACGCCGTCGGCAGCCGGCGAGCGATCCGGTGAATGCGCTGCTCTCCTATGGCTACGCGGTTCTCTTCCAGAATCTGCTGACGCTCATCGTCGAGCGCGGCCTCGATCCCTTTTTCGGCTGCCTGCACGCGCTGCGCGACGGGCATCCGGCGCTCGTCTCCGATCTGATGGAGGAGTTCCGCGCGCTCACCGTCGATGCGGTGGTGCTCAATCTGTTGTGCCACGGCGATATCCGCGACGACGACTTTTCGTCGGCCGGCGAGGGCGAGACCTGCCGCATCGGGCTCAGCCTGCGCAAGGTGTATCTGGCAGCGCTCGAAGGCCGCTTCCAGGGTACGGTGACGCAGAGGGCAGGGGACGGTTCGGCGATCGCGGCGACGGCGCAGCCGCTGGAGCCGCTGGAGCCGGTGGACGGGCATCGGTTGGTGCCGATCGCCGAGCATCCGGAGGAGGCGCCCACGACGGACACGCGCTTGGATACGCTAGCGCCGGGTGCGGCAGCAGCAGCGATACCGGGAGCGGCAGCGGCAGCGGCAGCGGCAGCGGCTCGGGCAGCGGCGCGGGCAGCGGAACCGGCACCTTCCCGCGAGGCGGCAGCGGCGCCGGCGCGGGATTTCCGGCGCGCGATGCGCGCCCAGGTGGCGCACTGGATCGATGTCTTGCAGGGCGCCGCGCCGGCGTATCGGCCGTTCGTGGCCCGCTGACCATGCGTCTGTGGGTGATCGCTTACGACATCGCCGACGACGTTCGCCGTCGCCGCCTGGCTTCGGCGCTCGGCCGACGCGCGGTGCGCGTGCAGGAGAGCGTCTTCGAAGGCTGGCTCAATGCGTTCGAGCTCCGCGCCCTGTTGGCCGAGGCGGCGGCATTGATCGAGCCGACCGTCGATGCGCTGCGCGCCTATCCGCTGGCGGGGAACATCTCGTCGCGCCGCCGGACGCTCGGCGAGGCGGCGGGTGCGCCGCGTCCGACCGGTTTCTGGATCGTCTGATGCGGGCAGGCGGCGCAGCGCCGACCGGCGGCGACCGCCGCCGCGGCGGGGCAGTCGAATTCACGATCGTCTGTTTCGACATCGCCGACGATCGCCGTCGCCGACGCGTCGTGCGCGTACTCGAAGCCTTCGCCTGGCGCGCCCAGGAAAGCGTCTTCGAAGCCTGGCTCGATGCCCGCGCCCGCCGCCGCCTGCTTTCTCTGCTGGCGGCATGCATCGATGCCGGCGAGGATCGCATCGCGCTCTACGCCTTGGCGCCAAGCGACCACGCCGATGTCGTCTCGCTCGGTCGCGGCCTGCCCGTCGACGACTTCCGCCACGCCCTCTCCTGAGCGGCTTCGCCGAAAAGCGCGCAGCAAGCGGATAGAAAAGGAAAAAACCCCATTTTCAGGCGATCCGGGGAATGCCTCTGTCCTATTCCCCACAAGGGCGCAGATTTCCCCCCCGCAAACCCTTGCCACAAGCGCCTTCCCAGCGTTAGAGTTTTCCCTCCCCGAATTCCTGAAGGGGATTAAGACCTGATATTCGGGGGTATCTAAAGTAAAATTGTGTTTTCCCTCCCCGAATTCCTGAAGGGGATTAAGACTATCTCCCGCTGTCCTAAACCCACCTTCGGAACGTTTTCCCTCCCCGAATTCCTGAAGGGGATTAAGACTCGTGTCCGCTGTTGCGAAGGCTATCAGCATCGGTTTTCCCTCCCCGAATTCCTGAAGGGGATTAAGACCCATCTGGGAATCGGTGCATAAACCACGCGAGGTTTTCCCTCCCCGAATCCTTCCTGCGGGGGACGGTCCTTGGCGCTGCGCGTCCCGAAGGTAAGCCGCGAGAGCGGCCGGCCGGGTGCGGCCGTGTTCAGGGAGCGGCACCGGCTTTGGCGGATCGCCGGTCGTGAGCCTGTCGCCGATCCGGCAGGAGGAACTCGGTATTGCCGAGCTGACAGGGGTCGGCGATCGCCGGCTGGCCAAGGGCAAGGCGGTCTTGTCTGCTGAGGGTTTCCCCTCTATCGAGCAAGCCTGGGTCGTGCGAAGCGACGATCTATGCGGCGTGATTCCTCGCCCAGTCGCGGCAGCGTTCGACGGCGCGCCGCCAGCCGGCGAGCAGCGTGGCGCGCTGGTCGGCCGACATCGCCGGTTCGAAGCGCCGGTCGCTGTGCCACATCGCCGCCAGCTCGTCTTCATCGTGCCAGAAGCCGACGGCCAGCCCGGCGAGATAGGCGGCGCCGAGTGCGGTGGTTTCGGTGATCGACGGACGAACGACCGGTACGCCGAGCAGGTCGGCCTGAAATTGCAGCAGCAGGTTGTTGCGTGCTGCGCCGCCGTCGACGCGCAGTTCGCGCAGACTCTGGCCGGCGTCCATTTCCATCGCGGCGAGCACTTCGGCGCTCTGGAAAGCGATCGCTTCGAGCGCGGCGCGCGCGAGGTGCGCGCGTGTGCTGCCGCGTGTGAGGCCGAGCAGTGCGCCGCGCGCGTAGGGATCCCAGTACGGCGCGCCGAGCCCGCTGTGCGCGGGAACGAGAAAGACGCCGCCGCTGTCCGCGACCGACCTGGCCAAGGGCTCGATTTCGTTCGCGTGCGCGATCACTCCGAGTTCGTCGCGCAGCCATTGCACGGTGGCGCCACCCATGAAGACGCTGCCTTCGAGCAGGTACGTCGTCGTCCCCTGGCGCCGCCAGCCGATCGTGGTCAGCATGCGGTGCGCGGAGGGCATCGCCTGGCGGCCGGTGTTCATCAGCAGGAAGCAGCCGGTGCCGTAGGTGTTCTTGGCCATGCCATGCGTCAGGCACACCTGGCCGAAGGTCGCCGCCTGCTGGTCGCCGGCGATCGCGCTGAGCGGCAGCGATGCGCCGAGCCATTCCGCGCCAAGCCGCGTGATTTCGCCGCTGCTGTCGACGACCTCGGGCAGAATCGCGCGCGGGATGTCGAAGAGGTGCAGCAGTTCGTCGTCCCAGGTGCCGCGTTCGAGGTCGAAAAGCAGCGTGCGCGAGGCATTCGATGCATCGGTCACATGGGCCCGGCCGCCCGAGAGCTGCCAGGCGAGCCAGGTATCGATCGTGCCGCAGGCCAGTTCGCCGCGTTCGGCGCGCGCCCGCGCGCCCGGGATGTGGTCGAGCAGCCACTGGATCTTGCTGCCCGAAAAGTACGCGTCGAGCTGCAGGCCGGTGCGCTGGCGAATGAGTTCGCCGTGCCCGGCGGCGAGCAGGGCGGCACAGCGGTCGGCCGTCCGCCGGTCTTGCCAGACGATGGCGCGGTGTAGCGGGCGGCCGCTGGCGCGCTCCCAAAGGACGGTCGTTTCGCGCTGATTGGCGATGCCGACAGCGGCGATCTGGCTGGCGCTGATGCCGTTCTCGCGCAGGACGCTGCGGGCGACCGCCAGTTGCGTCTGCCAGATTTCGTCGGCGTCGTGTTCGACCCATCCGGGCTGGGGATAGTGCTGCGCGTATTCCTGCTGCGCGAGCGCGCGCAGGCTGCCATCGCGTGCAAAGAGGATGGCGCGCGAGCTGGTCGTCCCCTGGTCGAGCGCGAGGATGAACTGTTGATGAGGGGCCTGTGACATGTGAGCGCTCCCGCGGCATGGGATGAACGAGCGCCGAGCCGACCGGCGGCGCTCAGGCGTGTACGATGAGGTCGGCGATCCAGCGTTTGAAATCGGCCAGTCGGGAATCGAAGCCCTCGCAGACCATCAGACTCTGGCCAAAGACGTAGGCGTAGAGCAGGACGCTGCGACTCCTGGCTTCGTCGTCGCTCAGCCCGCGCGCCAAATAGAGCTTGCGCGTACATTCGAGGCGCCAGGCGTCGACTTCGGCGACGATGGCGGCCGCCTGTTCGTCGCGGCGCGCCCATTCGCGCACGGCGAGTTCGATCGAGATGCCTTTGCGGTTGCGCGTCGCGCCATAGACGTCGATCAGGTGCAGGAGTTGCTCGCGTTCGTTGCCCGGGGTGGCGATCGTCTGCTTGTTGATGTCGCGTATGCGTCCGTCGCGCCAGGTCTGCAGCACGGCACTGAAGAGATCCTGCCGGTCCTTGAAGTGCCAGTAGAAGCTGCCCTTGGTGACGCCGAAATTCTTCGCCAGCACCTCCACCCGCATGCCCTGGACACCTTGTTCGGCAAGGATGTTGATCGCCGCTTCGATCCACTCGTGACGGTCGAGAGGAGTGCGTGGTCTGCCGCCCGAAGACTTCATTCCGATCTGGTCCTTTCCTGATTTCCTCGCCTGAGGCAATATCACAGCTTCGCGTGACACCATCGTTGCGACGGTGTTGACAGGAGACTTTCCATACGGTACCGTACGCCGTCCATACCAGAAAGTATGGCCTATTGTCCGGTGAGATTTCGGCGATGTCAAACGTGCGGCGCAGATCGCCGGCTTGACGTCGTTTTCAGTGCGTGGCGCGCGGCGCGCCCAACGATTTCATCAGTAAGTGATAAAAGGAGAGAAACTTGAAAATCCTCGTTCCAGTCAAGCGGGTGGTCGACTACAACGTCAAGGTGCGGGTCAAGCCGGATGGCAGCGACGTCGATCTGGCGAACGTCAAGATGTCGATGAACCCATTCGATGAAATCGCCGTCGAACAGGCCGTCCGTCTGAAGGAAGCCGGGGTGGCGAGCGAGGTCGTCGTCGTCTCGGCCGGCGTCGCCAATTGCCAGGAGACGCTGCGCACGGCGATGGCGACCGGCGCCGACCGCGGGATTCTGATTCAGACCGACGGCGAACTGCAGCCTCTGGCGGTGGCCAGGCTGCTCAAGGCGGTGTGCGAGAAGGAGCAGCCGCAGATCGTCTTCTGCGGCAAGCAGGCGATCGACGACGACGCCAACCAGACCGGCCAGATGCTGGCCGGTCTGCTCAACTGGCCACAAGCGACCTTCGTCTCGAAGGTGGCCGTCGCCGGCGACCAGGCAACGGTGACGCGCGAGATCGACAGCGGGCTGGAGACTGTCGAAGTGCGGCTGCCGGCGGTTCTGACGGCGGATCTGCGGCTCAACGAGCCGCGCTACGCGACGCTGCCCAATATCATGAAGGCGAAGAAGAAGCCGCTCGAGACGCTGACTCCGGCGGCGCTTGGCGTGGACGTGACGGCGCGCCTGAAGACGCTCAAGGTGGCCGAGCCGGCGAAGCGGACGGCGGGGATCAAGGTGGCCGATGCCGCCGATCTGGTGTTGAAACTGAAGACTGAAGCGAAGGTGATCTGACCATGGCCATTCTCGTTATTGCTGAACACGACAATACCTCGATCAAGGCTGCGACGCTGAACGCGGTGAGCGCCGCGGCGAAGATCGGCGGCGAACTTCACCTGCTCGTCGCCGGTAGCGCTTGTGCCGAGGCGGCACAGGCGGCAGCAAGGATCGCCGGGGTGAGCAAGGTGCTCGTCGCCGACGCCGCGCATTATGCCGACCAGTTGCCGGAGAACCTGAGCGCGCTGGTCGTCGCGCAGGCGGCGGCGTACAGCCACATCCTGGCCGCTGCGACGACCAGCGGGAAGAATTTCATGCCACGCGTCGCCGCGCTGCTCGACGTGGCGCAAGTCTCCGAAATCATTGGCGTCGTTGCGCCGGATACCTTCGTTCGCCCGATCTACGCCGGGAACGTCGTCGCCACCGTACAGTCGAGCGATCCGATCAAGGTCGTGACGGTGCGTGCGACGGCTTTCGAAGCGGCCGGCGAGGGCGGCAGCGCCGCCGTGGAAAGCCTGCCGGCCGGGCCGGACCTGGCCCTTGCTCGACTCGTCGGACGCGAATTGACCAAGTCCGAGCGTCCGGATCTGACCGCCGCGCGCGTCGTCATCGCGGGCGGCCGCGGTCTGGGTAACGGCGAGAATTTCCACAAGCTGATCGAGCCCTTGGCCGACAAGCTTGGTGCGGCGATCGGCGCTTCGCGCGCGGCCGTCGATGCCGGCTTCGTCCCGAACGATTATCAGGTCGGGCAGACCGGCAAGATCGTTGCGCCGCAGCTCTACATTGCGGTGGGCATTTCCGGGGCGATCCAGCACCTGGCCGGAATGAAGGACAGCAAGGTGATCGTCGCGATCAACAAGGACGCCGAAGCGCCGATCTTTCAGGTCGCCGATTACGGTCTGGTCGGCGATCTCTTCGAAGTGCTGCCGGCCTTGCTGGCAGAACTCGGCTGATCGGCCGACGGCGCGGGCGCGATGAATCTGCCGGATGGCCTGCTCGACACGAGTTGGACGCTTCCGGCGTGGTTTGTCTTTGTCTTGATCGCCGCGCGCGCCTTGCGTCGGGCACCGTGGCGCGTGCTGGCCGACAGCGCGCGCCTGAACGCCTTTCTTGGCCTGCTCGTCGCGCTGCTCGTGCTCTGGCACCTGCAGGCCGGAGTCAAGCCCGGCCTGACGCTGCATCTGCTCGGCGCGACGGTGCTGACCCTGTGCTTTGGCTGGCGCCTGGCTTTCGTCGGCCTGTCGCTCGTCCTTTTCGGCGTGACGCTGAACGGTTTCGCCGGTTGGCAGGTGTTTGCCGTCAATGCCTTGCTGATGGCCGGTGTCGGCGTTGCCGCCAGTGCCCTGCTGCATCGGCTGGTCGAGCGGCTGCTGCCGCAGCACATCTTCGTTTATATTTTTTGTAATGGCTTTTTTGCTGCGGCGCTGGCGGTGCTCGCCGTTGGCGCCGTATCCTGCCTGGTTCTCGCCCTTGCCGGAGCGTATCGCGGCGAGTACCTGGGTGAGGAATACCTGCCGTACTTTCTGCTGCTGGGTTTTTCCGAGGCGTGGCTCTCCGGCATGCTGACCACGCTGCTGGTGGTGTACCGGCCGGATCTGCTGACCAGCTTTGAAGACCAGCGCTACCTCGGCCAAGGCTGAGGCCATGGCGGACGAGCGGCCGGGTGTAGCGAGATGACTTGCCCCAATCGAGAAGGAGAATCGAATGAGTGAATACTATGCCCCGTTGCGCGACATGCAGTTCGTGCTGAAGGAACTTGCCGGCCTCGATGCAGTTGCCCAGTTGCCGGGATGCGAGGAAGCGACGCCGGACCTGGTCGATGCCGTTCTCGAGGAAGCCGCCCGCTTTGCCCTCGAGGTGCTCTCGCCGCTGAACTATCCGGGCGACCAGGAGGGTGCCACCTGGCACGACAAGGCGGTGACCATGCCGGCCGGGTTCAAGGAGGCGTACAAGCTGTTCGTCGAAAGCGGTTGGGCGGCTCTGGCGAGCGAGCCGGAGTGGGGCGGGCAGGGTCTGCCCAAGGTGGTTGCAGCGGCGGTCGGCGAAATGTGGAAAGCGGCCAATCATGCGTTCTCGCTCTGTCCGCTGTTGACCACCGGAGCCATCGAGGCGCTCGTTCTGTCCGGTAGCGAAGAACTGAAGAAGACCTATCTCGAAAAGATGGTGAGCGGTGAGTGGACGGGGACGATGAACCTCACCGAGCCCAACGCGGGTTCCGATCTGGCCGCCGTGCGCACGCGTGCCGAGCCGCAGCCGGATGGCAGCTACAAGATTTACGGACAGAAGATCTTCATCACCTATGGTGATCACGACATGGTCGAGAACATCGTCCACCTGGTCCTGGCGCGCACGCCGAATGCGCCGGAGGGTGTCAAGGGGATCTCGCTTTTCGTCGTGCCGAAGTTCCTGGTCAACGCCGACGGCAGCCTGGGCGCACGCAACGACGCCTGGTGCGTGTCGATCGAACACAAGCTCGGCATCCACGCCAGCCCGACCGCGATCATGGCTTTCGGCGACCACAGCGGGGCGATCGGCCATCTGGTCGGGGAAGAGAACCGTGGCCTGGAATACATGTTCATCATGATGAATGCGGCCCGTTTCGGCGTCGGTCTGGAAGGCGTCGCGGTGTGCGAACGCGCTTACCAGCGGGCGCGCGACTATGCTCGCGAGCGCATCCAGTGCACCGACATCGGTGTGCGCGGCGGCCCGAAGGTGCCGATCATCGCGCACCCGGACGTTCGTCGCATGCTGATGACGATGAAGGCGTACGCCGAAGCGACGCGCGCGCTGGCCTACGTCGTCGCCGCTGCGCACGACGCGGCCATGCGCCATCCGGACGAGGGCGAACGCAAGGCGAATCAGGCTTTCGTCGACCTGATGATCCCGGTGGTCAAGGGCTGGAGTACGGAAACCGGCGTCATGGTGGCCTCGCTTGGCGTGCAGGTACACGGCGGCATGGGCTACGTCGAGGAAACCGGTGCCGCGCAGCACCTGCGCGACGCGCAGATTTCGACGATCTACGAGGGGACGACCGGCATCCAGGCGAACGACCTGATCGGACGCAAGATTGCGCGCGAAAGCGGGTCGACGCTGAAGGTGGTGATCGAGGCCATGCGCGCGCTCGACGCCGATCTGGCGCAGCAAGCGGGTGGGCATTTCGTCGCCATCCGCAACCGCCTGCGCACCGGCGTCGATGCCTTGGCGGCGGCCGGTGGCTGGCTGGTTGCCACCTACGGATCGGATGTACGCGCGGCGGCGGCCGGTGCCGTACCCTTCCTCAAGCTGTTGGGGACGGTCGCTGGCGGCTGGTTGATGGCGCGCGCGGCGCTCGCCGCGCAGGCGAGGATCGCGGCCGGCGACAGCGATCCGTTCTTCGTGGCAAAGATCGGCACCGCCCGCTTCTACGCCGATCACATCCTGTCGCAGGCGCCCGGCCTGGCGAGCACCGTCACCGATGGTGCCGAGGGGGTGATGGCCCTGCCGGAAGACATGTTCTAAGTTCGTCATTCGCCGCCCGGCGCCGCCGGTGGATTTCCCACCGCGCGGCCGCCGGCGGCCAAACCCGGCACGCACAGGAAAGCCGATGCAAAGCGACCACAAACTCGTCCACACCAGCGTGATACCCATTCGTTGGGGCGACATGGACGCCTACGGACACGTCAACAACACGATCTACTTTCGCTACATGGAGCAGTGCCGGGTCGAGTATCTGGAGGGATTGGGCTACACGATCATGCCACGCGGTACGGCGCCGGTGATCATCAACGCCGCGTGCACCTTTTTCGTCCCGCTCAACTACCCAGGCACCATTGAAGTGCGCATGTACTGCGGCCAGCCCGGACGCAGCAGCGTACCGACCTACTACGAGATCGGCCTGACCGGCGACGAGACGATCTACGCCACCGGCGACGCCAAGATCGTCTGGATGGACGTGGAGAGCGGCAAGTCGGTGCCGATACCGGATGCGCTGCGCGCCCAGTTGACCGGTTGATTCGACGACCAGGACAGACGAGACGGGAGGAGACAATGATGCAGTCGAGCGAACTCTGGCGTCCGAGCGCTGAACGCGTGGCGGCGGCGCGCCTGACCGCCTTCATGGCCGAGGTCAACCGGCGTTGGCAGGCGGCGTGCAGCGACTACGCCAGCTTGTGGCGCTGGTCGGTTGCCCAGCCAGAGGCGTTCTGGACGACGGTCTGGGATCATTGCGGAATGCTCGGCGAGCGCGGGCCGATCGCGCTCGAGGACGGCGAGCGAATGCCCGGCGCGCGCTGGTTTCCGCAGGCCACGGTCAACTACGCCGAGAACCTCCTGCGCCAGCGCGACGACAGAGACGCGCTGGTCTTTTGGGGCGAGGACAAGGTCAAGCGCCGCCTGTCGCGCCGGCAGCTCTACAGTGAAGTCGCGCGCTGTGCGCAGGCGCTGCGCGCCGCCGGAGTCGGGCAGGGCGACCGTGTCGCGGGCTTCCTGCCGAACATGCCCGAGGCGGTGATCGCCATGCTGGCGAGCGCCGCGCTGGGCGCCATCTGGTCGTCGGCCTCGCCCGACTTCGGCGTGCAGGGCGTACTCGACCGCTTCGGTCAGATCGAACCGAAAGTGCTGTTCTGCGTCGATGGCTACTGGTACAACGGCAAGGCGATCGATTGCCGCGAGAAGAACGCGAAGATCGCCGAACGCCTGCCGTCGCTGATGCGCAGCGTCGTCGTCGGCTATCTCGACGAGGCGGACGAAGCCGGCGCAGCGGCTGGCAACCAGCAGCGCTGGACCGATTTTCTGGCGCCGTTCGCCGGCGACGAGCTTGACTGTCAGCCGCTGCCCTTTGCCCATCCGCTGTTCATCATGTTCTCCTCGGGCACCACCGGCGTTCCCAAGTGCATCGTGCATGGGCACGGCGGCGCTTTGCTGCAGCATCTCAAGGAACACCAGTTGCACGGCGATGTCGTTCCCGGTGATCGCCTGTTCTATTTCACCACCTGTGGCTGGATGATGTGGAACTGGCTCGTCACGGGCCTGGCCTCGCAGGCAACGCTGCTCCTCTACGACGGTTCGCCATTCATTGCGGGGGCTTCCGGCCGAGCGGGAACGATCCTCTTCGACTACGCCGACAGCGAGGGCATGACGCACTTCGGAACCTCGGCCAAGTTCATCGACGCGCTCGCCAAGAGCGGGCTGCAGCCGCGCCGCACGCACCGGCTGGAAGCGCTGCGCACGATCTTCTCGACCGGTAGCCCGCTGGCGCCCGAGGGTTTCGACTACGTCTATCGCGAGATCAAGGCCGATCTGCAACTCGCGTCGATCTCCGGCGGCACCGACATCCTTTCCTGTTTTGCCCTGGGCAGTCCGCTGCTCCCGGTCAACCGGGGCGAACTGCAATGTCGCGGACTCGGCATGGCGGTGGCCGTTTTCGACGACGAGGGACAGCCGATCGCCGCCGGACGTGGCGAGCGCGGCGAACTCGTCTGCACCAGGCCGTTTCCCGCCATGCCGATCGGTTTCTGGAACGATCCGGACGGCGCCAAATACCATGCCGCGTACTTTGCCCGCTTCCCCGGCGTCTGGTGTCACGGCGACTTCGTCGAATTGACCGCGAGCGAAGGAATGATCATCTACGGGCGGTCGGATGCCGTTCTCAACCCGGGCGGTGTGCGCATCGGCACGGCCGAGATCTACCGCCAGGTTGAGCAGTTGCCCGAGGTCGTCGAGTCGCTGGTCATCGGCCAGGACTGGCAGAACGACGTGCGCGTCGTGCTTTTCGTCAAGCTGCGCGAAGGAGTGACGCTCGACGATGCATTGCGCGAGCGCATTCGGCAGCAGATCCGCGACAACACGACGCCGCGCCACGTGCCGGCGAGAATCCTGCAGGTGCTCGACATTCCACGGACAAAGAGCGGCAAGATCGTCGAACTCGCCGTGCGCAACGTCGTGCATGGACGGCCAGTCAAGAACGTCGAGGCGCTGGCCAACCCGGAAGCGCTCGAAGGCTATCGCGCGCGGCCCGAGTTGCAGAACTGATCAGCGCGCCCGCGATCATGACCCTGCACCGATCCCGACGCGCTACGCTTGCTCTGGTCGTTCTCATCGTCGTCCTGCTCCTTTTCCGCAGTGGCGCAGCGCAGGCGGGCGGCAGCGCCGGCAGCCCACCGCTCGGCGCGTGGCTGGCGCCGGACGGCGTGCCGCCGCCGGCGATCGTCTACGACGCCGTCGGCCGTTGTCTGTCTGCACCGCACTGCCCGGACCGCGAGCAACTGAAGCGCCTGCTCGAACGGTATGAGCGCAACTACGGCCAGCGCCTGGCCGGCGAGCGCCCACCGACCGCTCCGCCGGCACGGCGCGAGGTGGCGCCGACGCCCGCGGCACAGATTCAACCGGCCTATCGCGAGGCGAGCCAGGTGCGCCCGGAGTTTGCCCATGTGGGCGAACCGCTCGCCGCTCCGCCACCGGCACCGGCGCGCGCGAAGGGCAACCGAGCTCCCGCGGCCATACCGGCGGGTGGCGGCCTGGGCAGCAGCGGCGAACGCCCGGTGGCGAAGGCAGTCACGCGCGCCGCGCCGGCAAGTACAGCGCGCGGCAAAGCCGTTGATCGACCGGTAGTCGCTGCGCGCGGTTCGGCACAGGTCGCCGCCGCGGCGCGTGCGCCGGGGCGCAAGGCACGCTAGGCGCCCGCGACGGGCCGCATGAACGCCGTCTTGCAGGCCGCCGTCGGCTACCTCCTGCTCCTGTTGGTCGCCTGGTTGCTCTCGGCTCGGCGGGCGGCGGTTCCCTGGCGAACGGTCATCGGTGGCGCGCTGCTCCAGTTCGTCCTCGCTGTCACCATCCTGCGCGTGCCTGGCGCGCGCGAAGTCTTCGCCGCCTGCAACGACCTGCTGCTCGCCGTCGTTGCTGCGACCGGCGAGGGGACGCGGCTCGTCTTCGGTTTCCTCGGCGGAGCGGCGCTGCCTTATGCCGAGACTGCCCCGGGGGCAAGCTTTGTTCTCGCCTTCCAGGCCTTCCCCGTCGTCCTCGTGATGAGCGCCTTGTCGGCGGTGCTCTACTACTGGCGCGTGCTGCCGCTGCTCGTGCGCGGCTTTTCCGCGCTGCTCGAACGTACACTCGCCGTTGGCGGGGCGGTCGGGATGTCGACCGCGGCAAACGTTCTCGTCGGCATGATCGAAGCGCCGCTGCTGATCCGCCCCTACCTGGGCAGCGTCAGTCGCGGCGAACTGTTCATCATCATGACCGGCGGCATGGCTGGCGTCGCGGGTACCGTGATGGCGCTCTACGCCAGCATTCTGGCGCCGGTCGTTCCGGACGCGCTGGGGCATATCCTCGCCGCATCATTCATCAGCGCGCCGGCAGCCATCGTCTTCTCGGTCATCCTGGTCCCGCCGGAAGCGGCTCCGACCGGCGGCAGCCGGCAGTTGCCGAGCACCGAAAAGAGCACCATGGAAGCGATCACGCGCGGCACCAGCGAGGGCGTCAACCTGCTGATCAACATCATCGCCATGCTGATCGTCCTCGTCGCCCTGGTCAGCCTGGTCAATCAGCTTCTCGGCATGCTGCCGCCGGTGGCGGGCAGCGCTCTCTCGCTGCAGCGCATGCTCGGCTGGTTGATGGCACCACTTGCCTGGATGGCCGGCGTTCCCTGGAGTGAAGCAGCAACTGCCGGGTCGCTGCTCGGCACCAAGACCGTACTCAACGAACTGGTTGCCTATCTCGACTTGGCGCGCCTGCCGGCGAGCGAACTCACTGCGCGCAGCCGGATCATCATGACCTATGCCTTGTGCGGCTTTGCCAACTTCGGCAGTCTGGGCATCCTGCTTGGCGGCATGTGCTCGATTGCGCCGCAGCGGCGCGCCGAAATCCTCGAACTCGGGCCGCGAACGCTGATCTCGGGAACGCTGGCCACCTTGTCCTGCGGGAGCGTCGTCGCGCTCTTGGTGTAGACCCGGCGGCAGGAAGCGGGAAAGCGGCGCTGCTCCAACCGGAGAATCCTGCCGACCCGACCCTGCCGCGCTGACGACCGATGTTGCGGCGGCTCGCCGCTCACGCGCAGCCCGGGTCTGCCGCGCTCATTGTGTCCGGCGCAGGATCACCAAATGGCGCTTGGCACGCGTCGCCGAAACATGGAGCAGACAACGTTCGCTGAGCAGCGTGTCCTCGATCACTCCGGCGTCTTCTTCACGCGCGAACTCTTCGGCGTAGTACGCCGGCGTTCGGTAGCCAGCGACAATCACCACCTCGAACTCGAGCCCCTTGACGCGGTGCATCGTTGCCAGGCGGACGCCGGCGAGGCGTCGATCGTCCGCCGTGTTGCGCTCGAGTCGCAGCGTTGCGATGCCGGCAGCGTGCAAGACAGCCTGGTAATGATCGACCTCCTCGTTCGTCCGGCAGACCAGGCAGATGTCGCTCGGCTGCACGGCATCCGCCTGGAATTCGCGAATCAGTGCCACCAGACGAGTGGCTTCTGACCTGGCGTCGGGCAGCGCAACCTCGTCCGGCTGCGTGCCGTGCGTCAGCGAGCGATAGCCCTTGAGCGTATCCAGCTCGCCGTCGAGGTCATCCACGGCGCAACCCGCCAACTGGGCAACAGCCCAACGTCGGATTTCGTCCGTCGTCCGGTAGTTCACCCGCAAGCGGTGGCTGCGCCCGCGGATGTCGATCCCCAGCCGGCTGAGGACCACGCGGTGACGATAGATCCGTTGATGCGCGTCGCCGACCAGGAAGAGGTCGTTGTCACCGCTGGCGACCGCGGCACGCAGCAGAGCAAGCGCTGCCGCACTCATGTCCTGCGCTTCATCGACGATGATCGCGCGCAGGCCGAGCGATTCCTTCTGGCTGAGCAGGAGGGCGCGCGCGTCCCGGAAAGCTTCCTCGGGTTCGCGCAGGTTGGCACCGTGCAGTTGCGCGCGATACTCGGCGAAGACGGGCCAGAGCGCCTTGCGGTGCACGCGGCCGAGCTGCCCGCCGCGCCCCAGCCGACTGGCGCGCAGATAGTCGTCAGCGATTTCGCAAGCTTGCGGAAGAATGACGCGCTCGTACTCGGCGCGGAAAAAGGCGAGCGGGAAAGTGTTTCCTGCCGGTGCGCGTGTCAGCGCCAGGCGCCAGTACTCTCGGCGACGCGCTTCGTCGTAGAGCAACTCATGCTGATAGCCGAAGCGGCGCAGCAGGCCGAGCGCCCATTGATCGATGTTGGTGACGGCAATGCGCTCCATTTCCGCCGGGGTGCACAGCACGGCCAGATGCGAGCGAATGTCATCTGCCAAGGTACGCGTGAAGGTGGTGAAGAGTACCGGCTTGCCGGGAACGTCGGCAAACCTGCGCGCGAGCCAGGCGGCCCGGTGCATCGCCACGACGGTCTTGCCCGTTCCGGCTCCGCCCAATACACGCACCGGACCGCTCCACGCGCGCGCCACCAGGCGGCGCTGACTGGGGTGGAGAAAGACGCGCCAGCGTTCGAGCGGGGCGGCGAGCAAGGCGTCCACGTCGCTGTCGTCGGTGAGGACGAGAAAGTGCCGGCGGCTGGCATCGTGCTCCAGCGCCGTGGCGAAGTCCGAGGTATCGACGCTTGCCGGCGAAACTTCGCGCTCGGCAATGATCTTCTCGTAGCTTTCGCCGGCGGCGTAGAGGTAGAGAGCCTCAAACGCGTCGTCCGGCAGGTGCGGCTGCAGCTCTTCGAGTTGCTCGTCGCTGACGATCTGGCGCACGCGCGCCAGCGCACCTTCGGGAACGCCCATACGGCGGATTTCGCGCTCTCCGAGGCGCGCGAACAGTCCGCTCTGTGCCGTCTCTGCCCGGTCGGTCGAGGCCGCAGCGGCGTCTGGGGAGTGCGCAGCGTGCTCTTCTACCGCATACACCTGGATGCTGCCCAGGTCGGGGTGGATGTCTACCCGATGCGTTCGCGCCCAGCGGTAGGCGTCGTCATGCCGGTCCACCCAGAGCAGGCAATAGACGTCACCGGTAAGCGGCTTGAGGACGATCCCGCGCACGGCCTGATCGATGCGCACCGAGCGCATGTTGGGATCTGTGGCCTCGCGGATGGTTTCGTAATTGATGCCGGTCGCGCGCGGGTTCTGGCGGAACTGGGCAACGAACTTCAAGACGGCCTGTTGCCGGTCGCGCGGAATCGCCGCAAACGACTTCAGGAAATCATCGGACAAGGCAATCTTGGGTGGCGGATGCATCAGAATTCTCCTCGGCCTGTAAGACCATCAACAGCGCGGGATCAATCTCGCCGCCGGTCGCTACGAAACATCGCCAAGCGTGCTTGCTGAACGATGCCAGCGACTCCGACTCGTCGCCGAGCAGCACGGCGACTTTTCGGCGGACCCACGCCAATTCAGCTTCGGCGACGACGCGGCCTTTTTCGTCGAGCAACTCGTAGCCCGCGACGGGCGCTTCAAGCCCTTGCGCGGCCAGCGTTTCGAGCCATCCCTGAACTTCGCGTGCGGCGTAATCGGCAAGCTCGATCCAGACGGGATCCATGCCCCGAGCCGCGCAGTGCACCAGCGGCGCATCGCGCAACGAAGTCCACGCCCCCGCGTTTTCGCTGCCCGCCCAGAAGCGCGACAGAGGGGAGAGCAGATTGACGACCTGCCATAGCGCGTGCCATCCCTTCTGCAGTTCCTTCTCCGGCGTATTCTCGGATGGTTGCCAGGCCAGCAGTCCGCCCGGCTCGGTGTCGCGACTGAACTGGCCGGCGAGCAAGCCGGCGACCTGCGAGGCTGCAATCCCGGTCGCCAGCCGGATCATTCCCTCAGCCAGTTGCCGGCCGCCAATTCGCCGATCAGCATCGGCGGGCAGAGCGATCAGCCCGGCTTCGAGCAACTGCCGGCCGAGCGCCGAGCCCTCGAGGGCGACTGCCGTCGCCGGATCGCCATCGGGCAGCAGAATGCCGAGAGCGAGAATCGACGCGTGCCGCCGCATCATTTCGTGATCGAGCGTGCACAGGCGGGTGCGCAACTGCGCCATCGTCGGCAGCGCGCGCAGCCCGAGCATGTGCGCCAGGCCGAGCCTCCGGTACAGATCGCCGACCACATCCCGCGTCGACGACAGGCAGGCGGGCCAGGGCGAAGCGGCCGGCTCGCTGCTCTGCTTCAGCCACTGTTCGACATCCGCCCAGGTCAGCGTCCACACCGAGAAACGGCCGCTCTTGGCGATCGCCATGCGTTTCGCCAGATCCTGCTCGATCGTCTCGCGATGAAACTGCCAGCCGTCGAGAAAGACCGCCACCGGGCAATCGCCGCGGTCGTCGTCCGGCCAGAAGACGAAATCCGGTTGCGAAGGAATCACCACGCCATCGCCGGGCCCGAGTTCGACCTGCGGTTCGAGCCGCCAGCGCCGTCCGCCGGAACTCGCGCACGATACCTGGTATCCCGGTTTGCCCTTGACCAGGACATCGGTCACCCGCCAGCGATCGAGCGGGTCGGCCCCCGGGCGGCGCAGCGCTTCGAGAAAACGCGCCTCGAGCGCGCTATCGAACAGCGGGTTGGCTGGCTTGAGCTGCGCCAGGCTGTCCAGCGGTGCCAGTTGAGCGCGATGATCCAGGATCTCGCGCAGCAGCTTCTGCGCCATGCGCCGCGAAATGCGCTCGCGATCGTGGCTGTTGCGGTACGCATAGAGGCAGCGGTAGCAGCCATCCTTCTCCGGATCGTGGTTGCACTCGCACTCGTCCATCGCCGTGAGCGCGGCGGCGAACACCTCGAACAGCGGATGCTCGTCGCGCATCAGTTCCTTGAGGTAGCC
The DNA here is from genome assembly GCF_029255125.1 of Accumulibacter sp. GTDB lineage: Bacteria > Pseudomonadota > Gammaproteobacteria > Burkholderiales > Rhodocyclaceae > Accumulibacter. The sequence goes on from NZ_JAPUVR010000100.1 coordinate 240,029, forward strand.
GGTGCCGCCCGGCACGCTGTCGTAGATCACCAGATACTGGCGCGGCGATTCCTCTCCGCTGGCCAGACGAATATCCAGCGCAATGCGCAGGTGGTCGACCGCGCCGCGGAAGCGCCGTGACAGGCCGAGGCGCAAAGCGGCAACGAACGACTGCAGGCGCTCGTCGGCGCCGCCGAAGCTTGCTTCGGGAAGGAAGAGGCGAATGCCCTCGCTGTCGAATTCGCGGTACAGGAAAACGCAGCGCTGCGTGATCGCCTGTTCGTCGCGGCGCCGCGGGCAGTAAGGCGCATGATTGCGGAACTCCTCGCCCGCCCGCCGGCGCCGCTGCAGGGTGCCGCAATCGGGGCAGACGGCAAAACCCGGGCGCGGCTGTTCGCTGCCGGCAATCGTCATCGGCGCGCCATCGGGCTGGCGCTCGCCGAAGTTGATCTCGCGGAAGGACACGCGGTTGAGGAACTCGAAGGCGAAAGGAAACTCGCTGCGCGCGATGGCAAACGCCTGGCGTACGGCGTCCGGCGGGCTATCGACCAGGGCCTGACGAACAAAGAAGCGGCGCTCACGCTCATCCGTATCGTCGGCGATACTCGCCAGATGTTCCGCCGTGCGCGCATACACCTTGGTCAGCCGCAGCATGTCGCGCACGCGTCCGATGTCGCTCCATCCGGGGTCGCCGCAACGCGGGCAGGCGTCGCGCTTCGTTGCCCGACCGTCGGCTTCCGCATACGAGCACTGACGGCAGAAACGCCACTTGCTCGGGCGGTCCCTGGAAACGTCGACCTGCTCGATGCTGACCTTGCGGTTCTCGGCGTAGAACACGCTGCCCGGCGCCAGCTCGACGATCGCCGCCGCACCCGGTCGCTCGTATTCCAGCGTCAGCGCGGGCCGCGGGTCGGCCGCCGTGACCGTCGTCCCAGGCTTGCGTTGGCGCAGGATCACCGACTGCAGCAGCACGCCCTGTTCCGGGAACGCGTAGTTCGGCAACAGCCCCTCGTCGGTGAGAACGTTGAGCGTCGCCCGCTCGTGAATCGCCGCAATCAGCTTGCCGAGCGCCGCGCTCTCCTGGCGCAGTTCCGCCATTTCGTCTTCGTCGCTCTCGCCCTTCAGCGGCTTGCCGTCGATCTTCTTGACTTCGCCGTCGACCCGCTCGCGGCGCCGGCGCAACTCCTCGACGTCTTCGCCGATGGAACGCAGGTGGCTCACGATCTTCCACGCGAAGCTTCCCTCGGTGCCCGCGTCGCCCTCGACGAACCGGGTCAGCCAGGCACGCGTCGCGGCGGTCAGCGTGCTGGCGCCGTGCGCGAACATGCGCAGGAAGCGATCGAGCAGGGAAGCGCGGTGGTGCTCGACAAAATCGAGCCAGGGATAGGGAAAATGCGCCAGATTCGACTTCAGCACGGCTCCCAGGACAGGCCGGATGGTCGCCGGGATGCGCGCCTTGGCGCCGCTGGCGCGCACCCAGGCGTCGAGCGTGAAGGCGGTCAGTTGCCTTTCGAGGACCGCCGAGGCGTTCAGGAAGACGCCCGGCGCGGCGACGTTGCCGGCCACCATCTCGCGCGGCGACGCCCAGAAATAGAGGTCGTGCGGGCGCGCCGTCGCCAAGGTCAGCAGGAAAGCGTTGCCCGTTGCCCGTCCGGCGCGACCCGCGCGCTGAAGGTAGTTCGCCTGCGCCGGCGGCACCGAGCAGAGCAGCGTTGCCGACAGGTCGCCGATGTCTATCCCCATCTCGAGCGTCGGCGTCGCGGACAAGAGATTGACCTTCCCCGGTCGGGCTTCCCGGCTCATGAACACCCGCTCGATTCCCTCGCGCGTCGCGCGCGCGAGCATCCCCGTATGTTCGCGCGCGAAAATGCGCTGCACCTCGGCCGACAGGTACAGGCGCCGATGGAAGCCGCCCTGCCTGCCCCGGCGCTGCGCGGCGTCCGGCCCGCCGTCGCTGGCGGATACGCAAGCTGGCGGCGCTTCTTCGCTTGCCGGATCGCCCGTCGCTTCGAGCCGGCCCGTGCAGCGCAGGCGTCGACAAGGCTCGCCGGCCAGATCGAGCGCGCTGGCCGCCTGCAGCGACTGGCGACAGGCGTTGCACTGCCAGCGCGTGCCACCTGTGCGCAGAAGAAAGACATCCGGGACCAATCCCCAGACGGCGACCCCCTTCTCGCCCTCTTCGGCGCGGGCAATTCCCGCTTGCTGCAGAACCTGCAGCGCCAGACGATAGACTTCCGCGATCACGGCGTCGGCGCCCAGCGCCAGCGAGGCCAGGGCCGGGAAACTCTTGCAGGCCCAGTCGCGATGGACCCCCGTCGTATCGGCGAGCACGCTGTCGCAATTGAAGTATTCCGGCACGGTCAGGAAGCGCGGCGGTCGCGGCCCGGAGAGCAGGCGATACTCGGCGGGGTTCTTCTTATAGGCGAACGGCCGTGCGCCCTGCCTGGCGTAGAACACCAGCCCCTTGTCCCACCAGGCGCCGATTTCCTGCAGGCGCGCGAGCAGGCCGACGATGAATCGCCGCACCTGATGCGCAGGCGCATCGGCCAGTATTTCGATTTCCTCGCCCAGGCGGGCGGCAAGTGCCGCCGTCGCCTGTTCGCACAGGTCGTCGTCCACCTGCACGCTGGCGGTCAAGGTGGCCGGCAGCGTACGTCCGACATGCGCATCCTGGCCAAACTCGGCCAGCACCACCCAGGGCAGCACGTTGGCCATCAAGCGCGGCACGTCACTGTCCGCCGGCAGCTCGCCGGTCGCGAACAGCGTTTCCGCATCGCGCAGCCAGTTCAATTGCGGCGGCAGGAAGTTCGCCACGAAACCGGCAAGCCCCAGGCGCTCCTGCCAGTGCCGGGCAAACGCGGGATACAGCGCAGCCAGCGTCAGTGGCTGGCCCGCGGCGTCGGCGGCAGCGATCACCTGCGCCAGAGCGGGCCGCAGATTGAGGCGCCAGGTGCGCGCAGCGAGGAAGCCGGCACGGTGCGCGGCGTCCTGCACCGAGTCGGAGAAAGCAATCAGCTTCTTGTCGGCATTGAACCGGCTGCCGAACAACTGGCTGATCGACACGCTGGCCAGACTGGCCGCCTGCGAGCCGAGAATGGTCAGCGTCTTGTGCCCGCCGCAAAATGGGCAATGGTGATGTGCAACGCTGAGCGGGCTGCCGTTGCGCCGCACGACCTTGCGATTGGCCGCCAGATCGACGCGCAGCAACTCCGGCGTAGCGTCCGCACCGGCGCCGCAATGGTTGCACCGGGTGTGCTCGAGCGCATGCAGGCTGCCGCAAGCGACGCACAGCTTCTTCGGCTCGAAAACGCGCCGGTCGAGCTGCGCCGCGCCGGCGGGGAAGACGAAGCGCGTCGACACGTCTTCGGCGAAGAACGCGGTGTAGAAGCTTGGCAGGTCGGCGTGCAACTGATTCGGGCTGGTCCGGGCGATCGTCGCCCCCCAGCCCATCGCATGGCAATCGCGGCAATGGATCACCGGCAGGTGCAGGCCGTGGTCGGCACGCCCGAGGTCGGCCTGATGGCGCAGCACGGCTTCGCCAGACACCTTGGCCACCATGCGCCGCAGTTCGCGCAACCAGAGTTCGACGCGTAGCGCGAGCAGCGGCAACAGATCGTCTTCGCCTTCGATCGCCGGCTTGCCGGGTACTTTCTTGCGGCGGGCGTGGGCGATCAGCGCCACCAGGCTCTCCAGCCAGCGCGCCAGATAAACCGTCTGTTCCTCGGCGCGCAGGCGACGACCCACGCGCGACAGCAGGTCATCGAGCGGCACGGCGCGCCGGCCGAGCTTGTCCATATCACGCAAGAGATTCTGGAACGCCACGTGCGACTGCAGGCGTTCGCCGAGCGCGACTCGCCAGTCGAGACGTTCAACCTCGTCGGGGCTCACCGTCTCGTCGAACCAGAGCGAATACTGATCGGCCAGATACGCGGCGACCGACCTTGCCCGACTGCCGTCGAGTCGGTCGACGTCGGCCGGGCGCGGCCATTGCATGTGTTCGACCGTGCATTCGGCCAGGTACTCGCCGACCGACAAACGGTCTTCACCAATTACCGCGTCGGCGTCGACCTTCTCGCCGAACACGTCGCCGGCGAAGTCGAGCAGCGAACGCTCGCCATCATCACCCAGCGTGGCCGACGTGCCGACACAGACGAGTTGCCCGGGCGGCGTTTCCAGACGCGCCTTGACGCGCCGGATCAGGCAGGCGAGATCGGTGCCCTGTGCGCCATCGAAGGTATGCAGTTCATCGACCACCAGATAGCGCAGCGTGTCGGGACGGTTGTCGGCCCACAGTCGCGCGTCATCGGCGCGAATGAGCAGGAAGTCGAGCATCTTGTAGTTGGTCAGCAGGATGTCCGGCGGACGCTTGCGTATTTCCGCGCGCTGGGTGATCACTGAATACGACCCATCTGCCAGTTGCTTCACCGCGTCGGCTTCCTCGTCCGCCGCGTCGCCGACGTACAGCCCGGCGCGGATTCCCGCCAGCTCCGGACGGCCAAGAATCTCCTTGGCGATGCGCCTGGCCTGGTCGCTGGCGAGCGCGTTCATCGGGTAGAGGAGGATCGCCTTCACCCCCCGGCGGCCGAGGGCGGCCTGCGCGCGACAATGATCGAGGATCGGATACAGAAAACACTCGGTCTTGCCCGAGCCGGTGCCGGTGGCCACCAGCGTCGAGCGTGCGTCGTCGCCGGTCAGTCGCTGCCAGGCGCGCGACTGATGCGCATGCGGCGTGAACGTGGCCGGCAACCAGGAGAAGGATTGGTCCGGCGCGCCGCTGCGAAAGGGCAGCGCGAGCGACAGATAGGGCCCGCGAAACAGGCTGCCGGGTTGCTCGAGGAAGCGCTCGATCAGCGTCTGAAAACCCGGCGTCGTCGATGGGAACGCGCTGCTCAGGAAATCGGCGACGCTGCGGCGGACCTCATTGGCGACAGTCAGCGGTAGCATCAGGTACGGTCAATGCGTGCTGCCGCCCGCCTCGGCGACGGGCTGCGCAAGCAGTTGCGAAATTCCCATCATGAAGCGCCCCCAGGGCGCACGCGAGGTCAGCTCGAGCAGGCGTTCGCGCGCGGCGCCGATGACCACGGAAAACCCGGTAGACGCCACCAGGGCATGCGCGACGGCCGGATCGAGCGCAGCCTCCAGGCGCATGATCGCGTAGACCTGCAACTGAAAGAAATAGGGCGGATTGACGCTCGCCTCGCGGTCGCACTCGACAACCAGGTCGACGCCAAACGTCCCCGGCGGTCCATCGATTGCCTGAATGTTGAAGGATTGCTTCAGGTTGGTGCCCGATCGCTCGCCCTGAGGGTCGTGCTCGGCATTGGCACGTACTTCCTGGATCGGAAAAAACAACTCCTCAAGCCGCAATGGGAATGGCATTTCCACGCTTTCCACCTCTCTGTGCCTGCGCCCAGGTCTTGCCATTGTTGATCTGCTCGCGGGGCACGCCGTCGTGCATCTCCAGCCAGCGCACACTGCTCGACCTGGCGGCGACATGCACGCTCACCCGCGCATCCAGCGCGTGCGCCATCCGCGCCATGCGTTCGATCGTCAGGTTCGCATCCCCGCGCAACGCCACGCTTACCGCGGCCGCGCTGGTACCAAGCCGGCGGGCAAGTTCGCTGCGTTTGATGCCCAGTTGCTCCATGCGCCGTTCGATCCCGACGGCGAAATCCATCTTGGCCTGCTCCGCCGCGTATTCCGGCGATCTCTCGACTTCGGCCAGCCAGTTCAGTTGTTCCTGTACGCCACTCATTTCGTCGGCTCCCATTGCAGCGTTCCCTGCCGCCTTGCCACAAGGAAGGCATCCTTGATCCGTACTGCCCGGGCGATCTCCATCGGGTCCGCCTTTCTCGATTTCTTCACTGCGCCATGGGTCAGCACCAGCAGAGTGCCATCCGTATCCACGAAGCAGAACACCCGCAAGCGTCCCTTGATGAACTCCCAGATGCCCTGTTCCTTGTTTGCCTCGTGGAACACCTCGGTACTCAACAATCGCCTTCCCTCCGTCGCATACCGGTCGAACAGCGCCGGCATGCCGCGCGCGCTGCCCTGCATGTCGGACGGGGCATCCTGAAGGAAGCGCAAGACCGGCACTTCATCGCCCTCCACGACGGCAGCCACCTTGAAACGCTTTTCACCGAGAGCGACGAGTCTCAAATCTTAACCTATAGATTAATAGATGGTCAGCATGTTCCGCAGAGTTTTGCGCATACGTTCATGAACTTTCGGAAAAGTGCGCCCACGCCAGCCGGTAGTCCGCTTCGCGGTCGGCCAGCGCAAACGGCGCCACGTACTCGAGCGTACGCTGCACCGGGCCGCCGGGCAGCGTGTCGTCGCGCAGCGGGCGGCGGATGCGGGTGCCGAGCGGGAGCGTGCGCGCATCTTCCCAGCCGAGCGCGCGCGATTGGCTCTTGCCGTCCGGGTAGACGATCTCGCAGGGGGCGTCGCGCTTGCCCGCCTTGCGCGGCAGGCCGACGCCGACCAGCCCCTTGCTGGCCGTGAACACGATGCGCCCGTGCGCGTCGTACCAGGTGTCGGCCTCGTACTGACGCATCACCGGGAACTGCACGCGGTAGAGCGTCAGCAGCTCGTCGAGCGTCAGGCCGAGCGCCAGCGAGGCGAGCACGTCGATTTCCACCAGCGCCTGCCGGCGCGCGTAGTCGCTGCGCAGAGCGCAGTGGCGCTGCCATTCCGGGGTGAGCCGGGCGAAGAAATCGGCCGGCAGGCGAGGATCGCTGCTGGCGAAACGGTCGTCGCGGAAGTCGTCCTGCCAGCATTCGCGCCAGAGGTCGGCGTAGTGGGTGGTGAGGCAGTTGAGGGCAAGGGTGCGTAGCTCGACGCGCGGGGAAGGTTCAAGGACTGGCAGCAAGCGCGCCGTGCCATCACGAAAATCGTTTTTCCCGGAAACGCGAACGAGGAAATCGAATGGCAAAGATGCCCAATGTCCGACGGTTACCGAAGGCAATCGCTGATCTTTCAAAGCGGTGCTGAAGACACCATCAATGTGCGCTGGCCCTGGGGGCAGAATCGCCGGCAGAACCGAACGCTCGTTGCCAGCATGCGCTCCGCGCCGTGCACTCACCCGCACGAACGCCGTCACCGGCTTCCCTTCAATCGCTCCCTCATCTATCCACGGCACGCGCGGAATCCGCGCAGCGTACGTCGCGGTATCGCACGCCCGGCAATAGTTGCTGCGCGGCAGGTAGTCGTCCGGCAACGCTTGCAGATCGAGTACATCGTAATGGCTGTTCTGCGTGCACACCGCGCGCGGCGTCTTGTTGAGCGGGTTGCCGACGAAGAAATGCGGGCCGGACAGCACCAGTTCGCCGGGGTCGCTGACGAAGCCGGTTTCGCGGCGGATCGTTCCGTCGCGCTGGGCGCCGGTTTCGTGCCACATCTCCAGCGTGAAGTACTCGCCAGCCAGGTCGCCGAGTCGACGCGGCACCTGGGCGAACTTTTCCAGCACCGAGACCAGTTCGCGCGAATGCACTGCCGGCAGGCGCGCCTGCTCGGGCGGTGTGCCGCGTTCGTCGTACAGCCTGGCGAAAGTCGCCAGCGTCGCGCGGTCGACCTCGATGATGCGGTTCCTGTGGCCGGCAGTCTGCCAGCGCCCGGCGTCCGACTTGATTCCCGGCGTCGTTCCTCCGCCCGGGTGTTCGAGGCTGGCGCGAATCGTCGCCGGATCGAACAGGTTGGCCATGTGCCGGAACCGCGGCGACTGCGGCGGTCCATAGACGTTGATGCTGAACTTGGTGTGGTGATCGACCTCGGGAAACAGCATCAACTCATTGACGAACTGATAGTGCGCGCGCAGCCGGGCAAAAGTCGGTGCCCGCAGGACGGCGCCCTTGGGGTCGTCGTAGATGCCTTCGGGGTGGAGCAGGGCCTGAATGCCGTGCGCCGGATTACCCAGCCGCCAGGCTACCGGCAGGAAGCACTTGAACAGGTTGGTTTGCGAACCTTTGAGCAGCGGGTAATTCTGCGTCGCGTTCATGAACGCCTGCATGCCCTCCTGCCCGGCGCATTCGTCGATGTAGTTCTGCCGCGCCGCTGCTGCCGCAGCAAAAACCGCTTCGCGCCGGTCGGCGGCTTCCTTGGCCGAGAGTCTGCGCAGCGCGACCAAGGGCGAATATTCGGCGAGCAAGGCTTTCTCGTTCCACTCGACCTTGATCCACGGCGGGTTGCCGAGAATCAGGTCGAAGCCGGCGCGCTCCTGGAACAGGTCGGCGAACTCCAGTTCCCAGTGGAAGAAGCGTTGCGTTCCGGCGATGGTGGCGGCGCGCTTCAGGCGCGGGTTGGTTTCCAGCAGAACATCGAGATTGACGTAGCCGTGCCGGTCGCGCTCGACGGTGAAGTCGAGCGTCAGTTGCGGCAGGGTTTCAGGAAAAAGATCGGTCGGGTTCGTGCACGGCAGGCGGGCGTTGCCGAGCACCAGCGTTTCCAGGTCGAACCACCATTCCTCGCGCGTCGGCAGGTCTTCCGCGCCGGTCACCGGCCAGAACCACAGCGCGCACCAGTAATCCATCACCAGCTTCAGCCGGCGATACGGCGAGGCGTTGCGTACCCGCTCCGAGAGCATTTCGCGGGCGTAGATGGCGTCCTTCTCCCGGGTCGACGTCGGCGCGCGGTTGGCCGCCGGATCGGGCCAGACGTGCAGTTCGTCGGCGGTGGCGCGGCGCACGCGCGCCAGTTCTGCCGCGTGCAGTTGCCAGAGCGCTTCGACGCCCTCGGCCAGCGCTTCGGCGCGGACGATTTCCGCACGTTCCAGCGGCCTGATGAATGCCTTGCGCCAGGTGCGGATGCGCTCGAAGCGTTGCGGCTCGAGCGCCCTGACGACCTTGTCGCTGACGCTGACCATGCCGTCGGCCGGCAAGAGGAAATGCCAGATCTGGCCAGCCCGGCGAGCGTCGGCGCTGGCGAGACGACTGGGCACGGCAGCGCGCCAGTCGCGCTCGGGCCGGCCGCCTTCGCCCTTGCCCGGCGAAAGCTGGGCCGTGGTGAACACCTCGCGCCGGCAGCCGACGAGCGAATTGCCGTTGAAGAGCTGCAGGCCGAACCAGGGAACGTGCGCGCCCTTGAAGATGGCGTTGAGCCACAGCGACACTTCGGCCAGTTCGACCGCCACCGGGTTGAGGTCGACGCCGAAGACGTTGTTGTCGGCGATGTACATCTTCACGCGCTGCTTTTCCTCGGCGCGCCGGTCGTGCGCAATGGTCTCGCCGACCTCCTTTTCCTTGCGCCGCAGGTAGGCTTCGGCCAACTGGTCGATCGCTTCGTTGAGGAAAGCGGCGCTGCCCATCGCCGGCTCACAGACGGTCAGGCGCAGGATGTCGTCGGCGCTGGCGCAGTGTGCAAGCAGCGCGTGCACGGCATGCTCGACCAGGCAGCGCGTGAGCACTTCCGGGGTGTAGTAGGAGGCGCTTTTCTCGCGTTCGCGCCCGGCCAGACGATAGAGGAAAGTGCCCTTGCCGTACCTGCGCGGCTCGCCGCCGAACAGCGTTTCCGCCGGGGTGTACTGCGCGATGTCGGCAGCCGGAACGAACCAGGCCGGATCGAGCGGGTTGCAGGCTTCCTTCTTCGCCTTGTCGCGCACGAACGGCGTGTCGTCGCCTTCGTCGGCGAACGCGTCGCTGTCGTCGATCTGCGCCGCGTCGTCTCCCCGGTCGTCCTCTTCGTCGTCGCCCTGCGCTTCGCTCTTGTCCTGCCTGCGATCCGGATCGGGCCGGACTTCGTACAGGTCGGTTTCGGCAAAGAAGCCGCGGAAGGAGAGCAGCGCCTCGTAAACGGCGCCCAACTGGTTGATTCCCAGGGTGCCGTAGCTGATCCTGCCGCGCCGCTTGCCGCCCTCGCGCGAGAGCGACATCAGCCTGATCACCCGTTGCAGCACGCGGTTGCGCAGGCGCACCGAGTTCAGGATCGGTGTCGCCTCGGGATCGAACAGGTGACCTTGCAGCGGCGGCAGCAGAAAACCCGTGTTGTCGGACATGCCGGCGGGCAGCGCCTGCTGAGATTCCTCGCTTGCCGCCGGGAAGCCTTCCCAGATCAGCTTGAAGAGCAGCTTGAGACTTTCGTGCAGGTAGCTGCCGTCGAGCGCTGCAGGTGTCGAGAGCGGAACCTGCTCGAGATCGCGCAGGTGCTCCAGGCTGTAGCCCTGGCGGTAGGCGTCGGCAGCGACCGGGGCGTAGCCGAGCTCGGGACGCGCTTCGAGATAGAAGACGAAGAGCAGGCGATACATGAAGCGCAGGCACTCGCGCGAGAGTTGCTGCGCGAGGTCGATGTCGTTGCGCTCGAACACCTTCTCCTTGGCAACCTCGCGCTTGTGGCGGATGGCTTCGTTGGCGATCAGCTCGATCGCTTCGCGCAGCGCGTACTTCAGGTCGCCGGAGACTTCGAAGGCGTGGCGGTGCGAACGGTCGGTCAAGCTGTCGAGCAGCGCGATCCCGTCAGCGGGCAGCACCGATGCGCGCCCGGCGAGCGCGGCAAACGCGCGCAGGAGCTTGTCGTCGCGCGTGGCGAACAGTTCCGGCAGCGTGAAGCGCAGGTGCGCCTTGCGGCCCCACTTGTCGCGGTCGATCAGCAACCACTGTTCGTGGTGCACCAACAGAACCCAGCGCGCTGGCCGGCTGTCGGCGAACACTTGCTTGACCAGCGCCTCTTCCCAGCTTGGGCCCGCCTTGGGCAAGAGCTCACAAGCACCGTCGAGCAGCCTGGGGGCAAGGTTCAGGGCCGCGTGTTCTTCATCGCCAGGCGCGGCGAGCGCCGGCAGGACGACCAGTTCCGGGCTGCTCCGCGCGTTGCGCACGATCGCCAGCGCGGGTATCGCCAGTTCGTCGAGCGCCAGAGTTTCGGGGGCGAGGGCGTAGCCGAGCGCGCTCAGGATCGGCTCGACCAGATCATTCAAACGGGCGACGCGACCGGGCAGGGATTTCTCGCGCAGGAATTTCTCGTGCTGCCGGTAATAGCCGGCAATCGCCGCACGCAAACGCCCGGGCGGGCTGGCTGCGCCTTCCGCATGCCAGCGCTCGAAGAGCGCCTTCAGATCGCGTTCGACGATCTCGTCGAGGTAGTGCTGGCTGTAGAACTCGTTGACGTTTTCCAGTCCCGGGGCGGTGAAACTCATGGCGCCGATCCTCCCGCGACGAGCAGTGCCAGCACGGTGAACTGCGCGCGCTCATCAAGCTTCAGCGTCTGTCGGGCCCATTCCTGATACTGCGCGAAGAGGTCGTCGGTATGGGCTGCGCGTTTCATTCTGTGGCTTTGTGCCAGGCCACCTGGCGTCTGGGCAAAATCGAACTCGATCTGGGTGAGATGGCGCTGGCGCAATGTGCGCAGGCGGTCCAGCTCGCTGCTCAGCCTTGCGCCGTGCGCGGCATCGAAGGCGCGTTTCTTTTCCCGCAGGACCTTGGCCGCTTCGTCCAGCGCCGGCGCAAGGCGGCGCTGCCAATCGGGGACGGCGATCGGCACGCCATCGTTGATCAGCTCGCTGCGGCCGAGACCGGTGCGCGCCAGGACGTCGTCCAGCGACAAGGTCGCGATGGCGGCGCCATCGGCATCGAGATGCACGCCTAGCCATTCGGCGAGGACCGACTGGCCGCGCCGGTTCGGAATCTGCCCGGTGACGAGGACGATCGCTTCGCCAGCGGCCAATCCGCGCGCCACTTTGAGCACCGGCGCCTTCTGGCGCCCGAAGAGCGCGAGCATCTTGTAGTCGAGCCACTGCAGGAGCGGATGAATCGGCCAGAGATACTGGATGGCCGGCCATTCCTGCGTGTCGCGCGCGTGCCGGAGGGCACGATCGATTTCTTCCCTGGCCGACGACAGGGCGAAGACGTTGTCGCTCGGCCACATCTCCGGCGCCAGCTCGCGCTCGAGCAGCATCGCCAGATCGGCATTCGGCTGCAGGGCGAGCGAACGCTTCGCCTCGTCGCAGCGGGGCAATGCCTGTTCACGCGGATTCAGTCGGTGCAAGCACTCCAGGCCGGCGCGGGCGTAGGCGAAGTCATCGGCGAACAGGGATGGCAGGCTGCCGACCGGGGCCGCCGACCGGTCGGCGGCGTGCGCAGGCTCGGCGGTCGTCGCGTCAATCGGCGGCGCTTGCTCGAAAAGTTCGTCCAGCAACGCGAAACCGTTCTTGCCGGTGCCGTCCAGCCAGGCCGAGAAAGCCTCCGGGCGCGTCGCTTGCTCGATCGTTTCGGCGACCTTCTCGACCTCGAGATCTTCGTCGTAAAGGCCCATGAAGCTGGAGGGGTCGCCGATGTTGCGCGCTGCCTCGGCGTCCTTGTCGATCAGGATCTCGAGGATGCGCAGGTCGCCGCGGATCTTCTCGTCCGCCGCTTCGGTCATGCAGTAGGCCAGGCGCGGCGTCCGGGTCTGCCCGTAGCGGTCGACACGGCCGTTGCGCTGCTGGAAAACCATCAGCGACCAGGGAATGTCGAAATGCACCAGGCGATGCGCGCAGTAATGCAGATTGAGTCCTTCGGAGGCGACATCCGAGGCGATCAGCAGGCGCAGCGGTGACAGGGTCTTGCCAAAATCCTCGACAATCTTCTGCAGGTCGCCGTCCGCCAACTGGCCGTGCAGGATGGCGACCGCACTCGCCGGCAGGCCGAGTGCGCGGGGCAGGTGTTGATGCAGGAAGTTCAGCGTTTCGAGGCGTTCGGTGAATACCACCAGGCGATCGTCGGCGGTCTTGCCATCCCATCGCCAGCGATGCTCAGCCGCTGCCGTCGCGCCGCGCAGTTGCCGAACAAGCTCGTTGAACTTGGAAAACTGCTCGGGACCGATGGCGGCCACCGCCGCGCGCAGCGCTTGCAGTGGCGCCAGATCGGGGTGCGCGGCGTCCTTGCCGCGCGTGCGTCGCAAGCGCTCGTCCAGGGTATCGAGACACGCTGCCGGCGACGAGAAGAGGGATTTCTCCAGGGTGGTGCGAAACAGCATGCTGCCTTCACGTGCTCCTTCGTCGGACTTGAGTCGGAGCAAGCGCAGCGCGTCGAAGGCGGCGTTCTCAGCCGGCGTCGCCTGCGCGGCAAACTTGCAGACCTCCCGCTCGGGGAATTCGCGGCGAATCTGCTCGCGGACATCGCGCTTGAAGCGACGCACGAACAGATGCTCGACATCGTGTCGGGTGTAGTCAGCCCCCGCCGGCAAGACCGTTGGATCGAGCATGCGCACCAGGCTGGCGAAGCTTTCGCGCTTGCCGTTGTGCGGCGTCGCGGTGAGCAGCAGCAACGCGTCCGATCGTCGCGCGAGCAGGTCGGCCAGGCGGTTGCTCTGCGTGCGATTGCCCTTGAAGCTCACGTTGTGCGCTTCGTCGATGATGATGATGTCCCACCAGGCGTTTTCCAGATGGTGCCGGTACTCTCCGTCGCGCTTCAGCGTGTCGACCGAAATGATCGTTCGGTCCAGATATTGGAAGGGGTTGTGGTTGGCAGGAATGCGCCGCCGGATACGCTGGATGCCGTCCGCATCCAGCCGCGTCAGCGAGATGGCGAAACGGCTCCAGAACTCCTGCTGGAACTGCCGCATCATCGCGCGCGTGGTCACCACCAGGATGCGCCGTCCCTTGCCGCGCCGGATCAGCTCCGCGGTCAGGATGCCGGCTTCCAGCGTCTTGCCCAGGCCGACGGTGTCGGCGATCAGCAGACGCGGGCGCAACTGCTGGAGAACGCGATGCGCCGGATCAAGTTGAAACGGCAGCGCGTCCATCACCGCCCGATGCCCGAGCACCAGCTCGTCGGTGGCGGGCACGGTCTGCCGTAAGCGCGCTTCCAGATAAAGCAGCGAAGCCGTGAAACCCGGCGATGGATCAGCCACCAGCTCGGTTTCGCGCGGGTCGATGGTCTCGATGCGATCGAGCAGAGTCAGAAAAACGGCCTCCCGATTGCGCACCAGCTCCGATACGCCGATGCAACGCACCTGATGGCCACCGGCAGTGCACTGGTCGGTATTGCGCACCAGCCACTCCTCATCGCGCACCAGGACGCGGGCGCCGGGTGGAGGAAGGGATTCGGCAGTCGTCATCGATTCAAGGGTCTCCTGCTTGGAGAAATGATGCAGACTTGCTTGTGCAAACCTACACCGCAGCGCTTGCGCCCCCGCGCGAGCGCCGCAGGCTGCGCCAGCGTCCTGCGCGACCAGGGCTCGTCCGGCCGGGTGCTCGCCAGGTAGGCAGCCTCTCCCGCGTGTCGTTCACCCAGGCGAGCGGACCGATCGCACACAGACGCGCGTCTTCGAGCAACGCCTGCAGCGTGGCGTGGCGCGGCGCCCGATTCACGCGCTCCCGCTGCCGCGCGGGCGACGCGCCACGCTTTCTACCGAAAGGCGAACGGATGAATCGCATTGTAGACGGCGTTGTCGTCGATTGGGCAAGCACATATGCCGCGTCGCCGGCGAAGGCGCTGCGCGGCGGCGACGGCAAGCCTCGACGCCAAGCCAAAACCTCGCGCGGGTTTCCGATCTCGCCGATCAGCCGCGTCAGGCGCATCTCGCACGGGCCGGCGCGTACCGACTGCCGTGCGCCGCTCGGCTGGGGTCGCTCATGGCGTGGCGGTTACGCTCCGCCGCACGCAGGGACTCGTCGTCCCGAGCGACTCCGCGCCGTGACGCAAGGGAAGTCGAGCGCCGTAGTCGGCCGGCAGAACCAGTGCCTCAGCAAGGATTCCGCATCGTCGACTGTCCGTCGTCGCCGCTGAGCGAGGCAGGCGTAACAGATCTCTTCCCGGCCAGCGCCGACGGCTGGAGCGGTATTCACGACGGCATCATCGCCCGAAGCATGCGGTGGAGCGATGCGGCAAGCCACGAGCCGCTGGCCGCCTTGCGGAATCTCCTGGCGCAGGGAGCTCTGGCAGAGCACAGGACCGGAGGCGGGTTCCGATACTCTCAGCATCCACAGCCATAGCTGAACGTATCGTGACCGAGCACCTTCCAAGCGCCGTTGATGTTGGCGAGTACAAGACGGTACCAGCGATCGTCTGTTTTGGTTGGTCCGACGAGATGCCCTGGCCCATTTCCTTCCCCTTCCCATACGGAAATATCGGGAATCCCGTCCCTATCCAGATCGTAGTTCAAATAGGAGCCGCGCACAAAGCCCGTGTCATCGCGTTTCAGCTTGATCGGGACCTCGTTGAGAATGGCCGGGCCGGTTGGCAATTCGATGTCCGTATAAAAGGCAAAAAGGCTTCCCGCGGGATTGCGTTTTCGACTTTTTCGCTGGTGGTCAGCGCGGTATTCTTCGTTGACATCGACGCGCAAATAGCGCCAGACGCCGGGATCGGCGTCACCGAATTCAAACCCCGCAATCCAGTCAGAGCAATGGGGTTCATCGATGTCATGCCACAGGGTTCGGGTTTTGCGAATAAAGCTTTTTTCTACCCGCAGTCGACCGTCTCGAAATAACTGCACGCGCTGTAGTGGCCGTACGAGGACCTGAGTGTGCCTCAAGATGTCGTATAGCCCCGGTGTACTGCCATCCTCATCGCCAGCTTTGGGAGTCGGGCGCGGAGTGACCAATTGCCGGAAAACGATGCCAAATCTGCCGCTGGCCTGCTCGGCGGTAGCGTTGGGGGGCGCAAGTTCTGCTTCGTTGCGGAACAACGACGGGCGCACAATGGGAAAATCCAGCTCGCGAATGAGACGAACGACGCGTGCTGCGCCACCATCGGCAGTAATTGCGTCGTGCAGTGGCCCCCAAAGACCGATCGCTGTTTGTAGATTCGTGGCAGCGCTCTCGGTCCGCCATTCTCGCTGGGAAATTTCCTTCGGCACATTCTTCCCAGTTGCCCGCAAGCGTCGCGCTTCTCCGCTCAAATTCAGATCTTGCGCTGCCTGACGCTTGAGCGATGACCAGGCCGCGTAGGGCTCCGGCTTGCGGCCATTGATCCCCAGCGCCAGGTGGGCCTTCATACGTTCCAGCACCTCGTTACGCGGCCAAGACCCCCGCGGCAGAATGTTCAGGTGCTCGGCATACTGCTGCAAGGCGTCCCAACTGGGCTCCAGCCAAAACGCGCGCTCGATATCGTCACCAGATGGCGGCGCTTCCCCACTTCTTCGGTAGCCGCGGACATGCGCCAGAACCACCGGAGTCGGTGCCAGATAACGGCAAGCGACGTAACCGCTCGGGCCATTTGCCGGTTGGACTTCGCAGTAGCCACTCCCCGGGGCTTCGCGCGAGAGCTTGACGATCGCGTTCAGCCCCAACCGATCAAGGATGGGGGCGTCCTGCCGCGGTGCCTCGCGTAGAGTCACCGCATTTCCGCTCACCCAGCGTTGCGCGGCATCGGCCCCATCCGCACCGGCCTTCGGGCGCGCAACACGATCGGTGCTCAGGTGCTGACAAGCCACATAGCCATATTGTCCGTCGCCTTCGATGTAACAGAATCCTTCGCGAGGCGCCATCTTGAGGATCACTTCCGTGCCGCGGGATAGCTTTCCCAGAACCCTTTGCTCCGGGCCCGGCCCCGCTCGCACGCGTAGATCGTCTACCCGCACCCAAAGAGAAGACTGAGCAGAAGACCCCGCCTGATTGGCCAGCGATGGCAGGACAGGAAAGATGAGGGCGGCAGCGGCGACAAGATCTGATCTTTTCATGTTCACTCCTGAAGGTCTTGCTCTGCTACAAAGCTGACGCAATATATCAATTTAGCGGATCTTTGCGTTGGGCGATCGCTCCGCCGGCTTGCCGCTCCGCCACAGGCAGCAGGCACGACAGTCGCGGGCTCATGTCGTTCTCTTTTCCTCCTGGCGCGCGCATCTGGCGGAACAAGCGCCGAACTGAAAAAAAGTATCCTTATGCCATATTCGTAACCGCCAACCGGTACGCCAACATGGTCATGACCCCCCTCGCCGGGCCATATTTCCCGAGGAAGCGATTCCAGATCGAGACTGTTCGCGCGGGCCAGGAAGCCGCGAGGGTAGGCGTTCCTGTTCCATTTATTCTATGGATTGACGTTCTCGCCGAACCTGTGTTGTCGCGCACTCTGATTTACTTTTCGGCGGCCATTCTCGGTGACTCTTGCTGAGCCAAAGGCTGCACGGGATCTGCCCGGAATTCGCGAATCAGCGCCGCCAGAGGAGTTGCCTCGGACCTTGCGTCGAGCAGCGCTAACGCGTCCGGCTGGGCGCCGTGAGTCAGCGAGCGATAGCGATAGAGCGTATCCAGCTCGCCGTCCAGGCCATCAAAAGCGCAACCCGCCAACTGGGCGACAGCCCAAGGCTGGATTTCGTCCGTCGTCCGGTGCTTCACCCGCACGTGGCGGCTGCGCCCGCGTATCTCGATACCCGGTCGGGTGAGTAGCACTCGGTGACGATAGATCCTTTTCTGGGGTGTCGCCGACCAGGAACACGCCGTTTTCACCGCTGGCGACCGCAGCACACGGCAGAACGAGCGCTGAAGCGTGGTCTCCGGGCGCTCTCCGTCTTTCCGGTGATCGACCGGGCGTACAAGACGGTGGTGCGGCGGAGGCGCACAATCCGCACGGCCTTGTCCCACGCGTGAATACGGTTTTGAAGCATGTCTTTAAAGCGTGTGTTTCCGGATCTGGGGTGAACCACCGATGTTGCGCTCGGCCCTGTAATGACCGTCGCTGTTTGAGGGGAAACAGGGGTGTTTCGTCTCGGGGTATTCAAGAAGCACTGGGGCGGGGTCAAGGGCGGGCGAAGCCCGGCAAAGCGAACCCTTGACCCCGCCCCAGTGCTTCATACGCTGCGCCGGCAGGCCGAATGCGGCAATATTGCCGCATTCGCCTTGACAAGCAAATGCGCTTTTCGCCACTTGTTTCGCCTCGAATAGGTCGGGACGAAGAGTCTTGAACAGGGCGGAACGTAACACTTGGGACGACGACGTTCGGCTCCGGATTCTCGGCCTCGCACACATGTGACTTCCGCGTGCGGAGGCCCCCTTTTGTCTCACCGCATTTCGAAAGCTTCCTGGTGGAATCTGAACCGACGGTGTCCGCTACGCCCGAGTGCAAGCTTGAGCTTTTCGGCCAAGCCTTGCGGCCCGCAATACCAGATCTCGGATCGGCACGAGCCAGCCTGCGCAGGGGCCACATCGGCAGCGGTCAATATTTCACCCTGGTGGGCGCCATGAATGTGCAGCCCGATGCCAGGTAACGCGGCGCAAGCTGTCTCCAGACGGCCGATAAACGGATCATTGCTTCGATCACGGGTGCAGTAGTGGAGATCTGCGGAAACTGGGCTCGACGTCTGTTGCAAGGCATCCAGCCAGGCGAGGAAGGGCGTTACTCCGATCCCGCCGGCAATCCAGATTTGTTTGGCGCCCGAATCATGACGGGCCATGTCGAAGCGTCCATAAGGCCCTTCGACCCTTATGGCTTGACCGACCTCCAGTCGCTTGCCCAGGGTTCGGGTGTAATCACCGAGCGCCTTGATCTGGAAACTCATCCTTCGATCACCGCGATCGGAAGTGGCGATTGTGAATGGGTGCGCCCCCTCTTTCTCATCGAAGGTAATGAATGCAAACTGACCAGGGCGATGGCCAGACCATTTTTTGTCGAGCTGGCAACTGACGGTAAGCACATCCGGGGAAGCTGGGTCGATGGCTGTCACGGTTCCGCTAGCGCGGCGCACTCTCCCGATGCGACCGAGCAGCGAGCAGAGAGCGCCATAGATCCCACCAACGCCAAGCAAAGCGATGAGAATGCCGACTGGTTGGGTCCAGTAATCAGTCGGCGCGAGCATGGCGGCATGAAGCGCCAGCATCAGATAAAGCACCGGCATGGCCTGATGCACTACCCGCCAGGTCTTATAGGGAAAGCGCTTCCATAAGGTGATGACCAGCATTGCCAGCACGAGATAGAACGCCCACTCCCCGATGTCCTTCGCCAGGTCGCGCATCACTTCCAGGAAGCCGGTAAATTGCTCCTTGGGTATGCGGCCTTCGCGTCCGACCATCGCCTTGAGAATGTCTCCGACGACTTCCTCGACCAGCCAATGCACGACGGCAAAGCTCACCGCGAGAATGCCGGACCATTTATGCGTCCGATAGACTCGATCCATGCCGCCTAGCGGGGTTTCGAGCCAGGCGGGACGTGTGGACAAGAACATCGTCAGCGACATCAAAGCGATCGACAGCAGACCACTCAGATAGAGCGCTTCCTGCCGGATTACCCATGGCAGCGCGCCACGACTGCTACCACCCGTGGCAAGTACGTCCACTCCCCAGGCCAGCGTGACGATGGCGAGTAGAGAACCGAGCAAGATTTTCATGTCTGGACTCCTGATGGGTCATTTTCCGGAGGCAGGTTGAATGGCTTCCGTTTGGGGCAAGTCGTCTCGGCAGCGTCGTTCGTTGCACTCAGTGGAATTGCGCTGTCTGCTACTGGCATGGCCACCGTCGTATTTGATATGCTTGGCGTCACGCTGCCGCTGGTCGATGACATCGCCCGTTTGCGGATGCACATACAGCTTGATCCGCCGGCCCGCCTGGTCGGTGGCCTTGACCTCATAGCTGCCGCTTTCACGTTCGATCTTCTCGATATTCCGATAGCCGGCAGATTCCAATCTGGCGTGCACCTCGGTAATCGACAGCCATCTCGCCTTGTCGGTATTGGCAGTGCGCACATCCTGGGAATGGCTCGAAATGGAGAAGAAAGCAGTGGCAAGCAGTGCAGTGATGGCTGATGGTCGCATGGTGAAATCCTCCTGCTCAGGAAAGTGTCTGAAATAGTCATTCTTCGTAATAACCTTGTTCTGCTGCGGTATGGCAGGCGACGCAGTTCGCTTTGCTGCGCACGTCTTTGTGGCGCCACTCCCACTCCGGAACCTTGCGATGTTCGCTTACCCACTTGGGCAATTGAGTGATGCGCTGCGGAGCAGCTCCGGCGACAACGCCTTTGAGCAATTTGCTGCTGTAGCGCTGGCCAGCGGCATCACCCGCATTGGCAATGAGATAGCTCCTGATCTTCTCCGCGGTGGCCGGATCGAGGCTGGCGTTATCGCCGAAATGATTGTCCAGTTCGCCCATCATGCGTTGCCAGGATCGTGCCGGGAGCATCGAGGGGGGAAAGGCTAGATGGCAGCCGCCACACTCCTCCTTGACTAGCGGATCGGCTACCGGGGAAAAGAAGTGGCGGTCACCGGCCTGAGCACGGGCCAAAATAAGGGCAGAGAAGGCCAGGGTCACGAGGCCGATGGCAAGCGGGCGGTGGGGAATTCGCACGGGGGTCTCCTTCTGTTGTCGGCGGTCAGAAACCGCGGAAATAGGGTGGCGAAGAGCGCGGGACTGCATGGCTGTAAACGTGAAGACGGACCGCACATAGTCGTGCCGCAGCGTACCGGTCGTTCTGCCGCATCAAGGGTTTGCCATGCGGGTCTGGTGGCCCGCCCTCAACCCGGCTCCAGCTCGGAAATTTTCGTGCCGGATTGCTTGGCGGCAGCAGATTCCCGCGCGCTTTGCCTGCTCTTGACATCGTTGCAATGGAACTACTGAGTGATCACGAAGGTGAGCCAGTCACCTTTCTCCTGTGGGGTACATTCGCGCCCCAATACCTCGGTACAATTGCGCTTGAACCATTTTTCGACCTTGGCGGGATCGGTATAGCGCGTCGGTGTCACCGACACGGCAAGCGGTTCGATCGTCTTGCCGCTCGGCGCCCGTCCGGGACCCCGGGTGTCCTTGCCGTGACAGGTGGTACAGGAGGGTGTGTCCGGCTTCCCACCCGAAAAGCTCTGCGTATGCAAGGCTTGGCCGCGTACCGCGGAAAAACCCCTGGCGTTTGCGGCTGCCGCATATTGCGCGAGCAGGTCTTCGCGAGGACCGGCAAAGGTGGCGGTGCTGAGTATCATGACAGCAATTCCTGAGGTGACGACCAGCCTGTTCTTCATGCGTTTCTCCTGGCGGTTAGCGAACTGTGGTGCGCACTTTGCGCCACCCCGCCTGAATCAATGCTGAATGGCCTGTTCATCCTGCGTTCAGGCGCGATGCGCTAAAAGATCAGGCGGGAAAACCGCGGAGTTGAAGATGTCGTCGAAAATCATCGTCCAGTCGCGCCGCACCCTGACAGGCTTGCTCAGCTCGCTGATGCTGACCATGTTGGGCACGGGAGTCAGCTGTGCAGCCGATAGCCCCGACCATGAGCGGGCCCGCCAAGCCGTCGAGGCGGGGGAGGTGCTCCCCTTGCGCACGATTCTTGATCGGGTCGAGCGTGACCATCCGGGGCAGGTCATGGAGGTTGAACTCGAGCGCGAAAAGGGAGAGTGGGTTTATGAAGTGAAGTTATTGCGCAAGGGGGGCGCCTTGATCAAGCTGAAGATTCTCGCTCGCGACGGGGCCATCCTCGGTTTCAAGGAAAAGAGCGACAAGCCACATCGCCAAGGAGAATCTCGCTGATGCGTATTCTGGTCGTCGAAGATGAGCTGACTTTGGCTAGCCAACTTGTCGAAGGCATCCGGTCGCTGCACTATGTCGTCGATGTCGCACACAACGGGGTCGACGGACACTTCATGGGGGAGACTGAAGCTTACGACGCGATCGTGCTCGACATTGGCCTGCCGCAGATGGATGGCATCACGGTACTAAAAAGATGGCGTGCGGCAGGGCGTACCTTGCCGGTCTTGATCCTGACCGCGCGCGATACTTGGCGAGAGAAAGTGGCCGGCATCGATGCCGGTGCAGACGACTATCTGACCAAGCCCTTTCACATGGAAGAACTGCTGGCGAGGCTCCGGGCGCTTATTCGCCGTGCCGGTGGTCATGCCAGTACCGAGCTGGTTTGTGGTCCGCTGACACTGGATACGCGCAGTAGCCGTGTGAGTGTGGATGGAACTGCCTTGACGCTGACGAGCCACGAATACCGCGTGCTGGCCTACCTGATGCATCACCCGGGTGAAATCGTCTCCCGAGCGGAGCTGACCGAACATATTTATGCTCAGGACTTCGATCGCGACTCGAATACAGTGGAGGTATTCATCGCGCGCTTGCGCAAGAAATTGCCGCCGGGCCTGATCGAGACAGTGCGCGGATTAGGCTACCGACTCAACAAAGCGCAATGAGGTTTGCTCTCTTGCGCAACTCGCTGCGTTTGCGTCTCCTGGTCGGGACGCTCGTCTGGATCGTCATTTCGATCCTGGTTGCAGGCTGGGGGCTTGGCCGACTTTTTCATCAGCACGTCGAAGCCCAGTTCGATGCGGAACTAAAGAATCATCTGGATCAACTTACGGGCCAACTGGTTCTCGATGATCAGAATGCGGTCCAGGTACGACTGGTTCCGAGTGACCCGCGCCTCAATAAACCCCTGTCCGGCCTGTATTGGCAAATAGACCGGATTGCTGCAGCGGGTGAACGACCCGTCACGGCGGTGTTGCGTTCTCGCTCACTGTGGGACGAAACATTGGTCGTGCCAGCCGATACCCCCGCGGACGGAGAAGTCCATCGGCATCGGATTGAAGGCCGGCCAGGGGTTGCTCTCAGAGTGCTGGAGCGTACCGTCACCATTGACACGCAGTCCCTGAGGTTGTTCGTTGCGGCTGATGAAAGTCTGATGACAGGACCTGTCGCCGACTTGAAAGACCATCTCTGGTTGGCATTGGGCATACTGGGAATGGGATTGACGTTCGCTGCCTCATTGCAAGTATTCGCCGGGCTTGCCCCACTGCGCAGCATGCAGGATGCCCTGGGGCGTGTCAGGAACGGGGATGCGCGAAATATGGAAGGCACCTTCCCGAGCGAGATCATGCCGCTGGTGAATGAGTTCAATACGGTGCTGGCGCAAAACGCCGAAGTGGTCGAGCGAGCTCGAACACAAGCGGGTAACCTTGCCCATGCGCTGAAAACACCGCTGAGTGTCATCGCCAATGCCGCCAATTCTTCGCAGACACGAGATGAGGACTTGGCACGTCTGGTCGCATCGCAAGTAGACACCGTGCGCAAGCACCTTGATTATCACCTCAGCCGGGCACAAGCCGCCGGATCGGGACAAGTTCCGGGCATGCGTACCGCGGTTGAACCGGTCATCCGCGGACTGGTGCGGGTGATGCATCGGGTGTATGCAGACCGCCAGATCGAAATTGTATTGTTTTCCGATCCAGCCAATCGGGTATTCCGTGGTGAAGAACAGGATTTGCAGGAAATGCTGGGGAATTTGATCGATAACGCATCGAAGTGGGCCAAATCACGGATCGAGATTCAAGTCTCTGAGGAATCCGGCAGACTTTGCGTACGGATCGATGATGACGGCAAGGGCATCGCCGAGAGCGAACGCGAGCATGTGCTGAAACGGGGTGCGCGCGCCGACGAGCAGGTACCCGGTACGGGGCTGGGGCTTGCCATAACCGCCGATTTGGCGCGAATGTACGGTGGTGATCTGGTATTGGCCAAATCTTCACTGGGCGGGCTTCAAGCCTCGTTGATACTGCCGGCGTCGTGATTCGGGCACCTTGGTCATTGGCGGACCAAGGGTGCGGTTCCTGCCTGTAGAGCATGACCACGGCGCAGGGCGAGCACTCGATCTGGACAGGTTTATCGTGTCAAACGCCTGACGCTTAGTGCACGGTGCACACCATGCAGGGGTCGAACGAGCGGACGACGTGCTGGACGCTGAGCGGTGCGCTTTCGCCGGGCTCGACGGGCAGGCCGACGAGCGCCTGTTCGAGGGCGCCGGGCACCTGCTGGGCGTCGCGCGGCGAGAAGTTCCAGGTGGTCGGGGCGATGATCTGATAGGCGACGATGCGGCCGCGCTCGATGCGCAGCCAGTGGCCGAGCGCGCCGCGTGCGGCTTCGACCAGGCCGCTGCCGCTTGCCTGGTCGGGCCGGCGCCATTGCTGGCAGAAAGGCTCGCCCGGGGTCAGTGCTTGCACCCAGTTTTCCATCACCGGGACGAGCAGGGCGACTTCCAGCAGGCGGGCGACGACGCGCGCCAGGACGCTGCCGCCGGTCGTCGCGACCAGCGCACGGATGAGCGGCTGGCCGGCGACCATCTGGCGGGCGAGCGCGCCGGTTTCGACGACTTGGCCGGCGTAGCGCGGTGCCTTGCACCAGGTGTAGGCCGTCGGTTTGTCGGTCAGTTCGCCGAGCAGCGGCCGGGTTTCGCCGTGCGCCGGGTGTTGTGCCGTATCGCCGAGCAGCCAGGCGTGCGCGACGTCTTCGCTGATCTGCTCTTCGTCGAAGGCTTGCTGGGTGCCGCGCCAGCAGACGCCGCGGGCGAACAGGTGGGGCGCTGCGCTGCTATCGGAATTGCGGATTCCATCTGGCCGCCGCGCGGCTGCGCCTGGTGCTTGCGGGTACGCGCCGTAACTGAGGAAGTTGTCGCTCGCGCGTCCGAGCCGGGCCAGCTCGAGATCGTCGGCAATGCGCAGGAAGCGCGCCAGGTCTCCGGCGCGGTCCTTGGCCCAGGCGGCGAGTTCTTCGGGGCGCCGCAGTGCGCCGACGTTTTCCAGCGAATCGGCGAAGACGACGCTGCTCAGAAAGCCGCGAAAATCGCGCAGGAGGGCGAGCAGACGGATTTTTTCGGTTGCCGTCGCGGCACGGGTCGTTCCGCCGGGCTGCAGGGCGAGGCTGTGCGGCCATTTGCCGGCGAGGTAGCCGAGGATGCGAAGCAGTTCGGCGCGTGCCGGCAGAAACTCGCGCAGGGCGTCGCCGCTGCTTGCCTTGAAGCGTTGTTCGGTGGCCGCGTGCCAGGCACGGCGGCGATACGCGGGGCGCGCGAAATCGGGCATGAAGTAGAGGTAGAAGTGCGTCAGGTGATCGGCCAGGTTTTCGCAGGCGAGGATCAGATTGCTCGCCAGGCGGCCGTTTTCCGGCGCTGCGAGGCCGCTGGCGGCGGCCAGCGCGGCGGCGGCGGCGGCCGATTGCGCCACCGAGCAGATGCCGCAGATGCGCGGAACGACGACCAGCGCGTCGAGCGGGTGGCGGGTGAGCATCAAGTGTTCGAAGCCGCGGTAGAGCGGCGAACAGACTTCCGCCGAGGCGACCCGGCCGTCGGCGACATTCAGGTGGACTTCGAGATCGCCTTCGACGCGGTTGAACGGGCCGATCGTCAGGCGGGTCATTTCTTGCCGTTCTTGCGCATGCCGGGGGCGATCAGCGGGTGGTCGGAACGCGAGTTCTCGCGCACGCGTGTCGGGGTCGCCGATTTCGACAGCGCGGCGAGGGCGACGAACCAGGCTTTCGGCATGTCCACCGGCAGACCGGTCGGGATGCCGGCGATCTTCGGCGTTTCCATGAACGGGTGGCCGGGTTCTTCGAAGGACGGTTCGGTGCAGGAGATGCAGGCAAAGCCACCGCGCAAGCACGAGCCGACGCCGTGCCAAAGGCGCACGTTGCAGTCGGCGTTCGCCTGGGTTCCCTTGCAGCCCATGTTCTCCATCAGGCAGCCGAGGTCGGAGAGTTTTTGCGCACTCGCCTTGAATTCGTAGAACTCGTTGCGCGGACAACCGTGATGAACGAGTTGTTCGGTGTAGAAGCGTGGCCGCTGCCAGGCGTCGAGGTCGCCGGCGTGCAGGGCATCGGCGGCGAGCAGGAGCAGCGTGTCGACGATCCAGCCGGGGTGCGTCGGGCAGCCGGCGACGTTGATCACCGGCAGTCCTGAGCGGGCGCGGAAATCGGCGCCGAGCAGACCGCCTTCCTGATCGCCGTCGAACTGCAGCCCGCAGGCTTCGCCGACGTTGTCGCCGCCGCAAACGATCCCGCCGTAGGCGCTGCACGTGCCGATGGCGAGGACGTGCCGGGCGTGCCCGGCAAGCTGCGCGACCCAGTCGATCAGCGGGCGGCCGGCGAGCACCTGGAAGCGCCCGCTGCCGTTCGGACCCCGCAGCAGCGCGCCTTCGACGCACAGGAGGTCGATCGGCAGGCGGGCGTCGGCGGCGGCTTGCAGCAGTTCGATCGTCTCGTTGCCGCTCGCTTCGGACAAGCCCGGGTGGGCGAGGAATTCGATGCCGCCGGCGGCCAGTTGGGCGAGTACGCCGCTGCGCGCTTCGGCGCCGAGCAGCGACTGCGTGCAGCCACCGCAACCCGCGGCTTGCAGCCAGAGGAGTTTCATCAGCGTTCCAGTCCGTAGCGCAGCAACTTGTTGCGCAGGCCGACGCGCGACAGGCCGAGGGCGCTGGCAGTGCGCGACTTGTTCCAGTGGTGGCGAATCAGCGCTTCTTTGAGGACGCGCGCTTCCAGTTCGGCCATCCGTTCCTTCAGTGCGCCGTCGGCAGCGCCCGCTTCGCGCCGCTCGTCTGCCGTCGGATCGAGCGCCGGCGTGCGCAGAATGCGCGCGGCGAGCAGTTCGGCGCCCAGACGAGGCGAGTCGGCCAGGGCGAGCATGCGCAGGATTTCGTTCTGCAGTTCGCGCACGTTGCCTGGCCAGCGGTACGCGGTCAGGCAGGCGAGGGCTTCGCTGGTAAACCCGTCGACCGGCTTGCCCAGCGCTTTGCCGCTCGCGGCGAGCAGGCGCGCGGCGAGCAGCGGGATATCTTGTGCGCGCTCGCGCAGTGCCGGGACTTGCAGGGTGACGGTCGCCAGCCGATAGTAGAGGTCTTCACGAAAGCTTCCGGCGCGAACGTCGGCTTCCAGGTCGTGGTGCGTCGCGGCGACGACGCGCACATCGACCGAATGCGGGCGCGCCGCGCCGAGCGGGCGGAACTCGCCTTCCTGCAGGACGCGCAGCAGCTTGACCTGGAAAACCGCGCTGGTATCGCCGATCTCGTCGAGGAAGATGGTGCCGCCGTCGGCTTGTTGGAAACGGCCGGTGCGGTCCTCGTAGGCGCCGGTGAAGGCGCCGCGCTTGTAGCCGAAGAGTTCGGCTTCGAGCAACTGGTCGGGCAGCGCACCGCAGTGTTCGACGACGAAGGCCTTGTCGGCGCGCCGGCTGCAGTAGTGGATGGCGCGCGCGATCATTTCCTTGCCGGTGCCCGATTCGCCGCTGATCAGCACGGACAGATCGTAGGGGGCGATCTTTTCGACCAACGCGCAGACTGCGTTGAGCGGGCTGTCGGGCGTGCGGATCAGGCTGTTCAGGCCGAAACTGCGCCGCGCGTGCTCGCTCTTCTGTTCGACGCGGCGCGCCAGCACCGGCTCGGCGGCGCGCAGTTCGACCGACAGGCGCTGGTTCTCCTGCTGCAGGCGATGGACGTTCGCTGCCGTCTGCAGGGTGAGCAGCAACTGCTCGGGCTGCCAGGGTTTGAGCAGGTACTGGTAGATTCCCGCTTCATTGACGCCGGCGATGATGTCTTCGGCGTCGGTGTAGCCGGAAAGGATGATGCGCAGCGTATCGGGCCACTGGCTGCGCACTGCTTTCAGGAACTCGACGCCGGTGGTTCCCGGCATGCGTTGATCGCAGACGATGATCTGCACCCATTCGCTTTCCATGACGCGCTGCGCCTGTTCGGCGTCGCTCGCGGTGAATACCGTGAAGTCGTCTTCCAGCGTGCGGCGCAGCGCTTCCTGCGAACGAATCTCGTCGTCGACGACGAGCACCGTTGGCGGGCGCGCTTTCGGCGTCTGGTTCACTGCGGGACGGTCCACGCGAGATCGCGGTGGACGGCCAGGTGGCGCGGCGTCCACGAGTGTGGCGCCTGGAACACGAAGTGGTAACGGGCGACGTGGTAGCTCGGGTCGAAGCCGTAGAAGTTGCGCTGCATTTCGGCGAGTTCTTCGGCGCGGTAGGCGGCGAGCGGCTTCCTGGCCTCGTCCGCTTGTCGGCGCGCGCGCTTTTCCTGCAGGCGCCGGGGCAGTTCGGGGTGAGCTGCCGCGGCGGCAGCGCGCCGCATCACTGCCTGGCGGAAGGTGGGCGCATCGGCGCTCAGGCTGGCGTCGAGAAAACCGCTCGCCACGCCCGCGGCCGAGCTCATCGGCCGGCGTTCGTGCAGCATGGCGCGCGCCGCTTCGCTCCCGACGCGCCGGGGCAGCACATAGGTCCAGAACTCAGAGCCGTAGAGGTTGCCCATGTTGCGGTAGTGCGGGTTGAGAACGATTCCGGCGCGCCCCCAGACGAGGTCGGCCGCGCGCGCCAGGAAGCAGCCGCCGGCGGCGCAGTTGCCCTGCAAGGCGGCGATCGTCAGGTGGTTCTCGCTGCGCAGGATCGCTTCGGCCAGGTCGTCGAGCGCGTTGATGTTGGCCCATGACTCGTCGGCCGGCGAGTCGGCGGCTTCGATCTGCTGCAGGTGAATGCCGTTCGACCAGAAGTCGCGGCCGCCGAAAAGAACGATGACCCGGGTCGGCCGCCGACAGGCCCAGGCGTAGGCGGCGAGCAGGCGGCGACATTGGCGCGTGCTCATCGCGCCATTGTAGAAGTTGAAGTGCAGGCAGCCGACGGCATCTGCTTCCTCGTAGCAGATGTCCTGCCAGGTGCGCCCGGCGGGCGTCAGGCCGGCCCACTGCGCATCTTCCGCGGCAGCATCGGGCGTGCTGGCAGCGCTGCCGTGCGCCGCGGCGACGAACGGCGCCTCGGGCAGCGCGGCGAGTTCTTCGCCGAAGACCTGCGCTGCCGGCAGCTTGACCGGGACCGCCGCGTCCGGGCAGCGTACGTGGCCGATCCAGACAGCTCCGTCGGCGGTGGCGCGCAGGATCGCCGTTTCGCGCCAGGCGATCACCTCGCCGGGCGGGCCGCGCAGCGTGTCCTCGGGCCAGGCGTCGTAGAGTCGGCAGGGGCGCCCGAAAAGTTCGTCGGCGACGCCCGGAAAACCGTCCGCCGCATGCAGACGGGCGAGAACCTGGGCGCTGGTTGCCGTTTGCCAGTCGATCGCCCGGTCGCTTTGGCGCATCAGCGGTCGTCGGCTGCCGCGCGGCGAGCAGACGACTTCGGCGAGCGGACACGGCGTGAAGCCGCCCTCGGCAAAACGCTCGACGGCGGCGAGTACGGCGCGGCTGGCCGCGGCGCCGACTTCCTCGCGATACACGCTGGACTTGCGTGCTGCACGCAGCGGGAAGTTTTCGCTCGCCCAGATTGGTCCACCGTCGAGTTCACCGGTTGCCTGCAGCACGCTGACGCCCCAGGTCGGCTCGCTGTTCTGGATGGCCCAGTCGAGCGCCGACGGACCCTGATCGCCAACGATTCCCGGATGCACGACGAAGCAGGTGTGCGCTTGCCAGATCGAGGCCGGGACTGCCCGCCGCAGGTAGGGCGCGATGATCAGGTGCGGACGAAACAGCGCGACGGCCTCTTCGCTCACCGCGTCGCTGATGTCGTACTCGACCGAGATCTGGTGGCCGCGCTCGGCGAGCTCGCAGTAGAGGCGCTGGCTCAGGCTGTTGAAACTGTGGCAGAGGAGAAGGATGCGCATCGCTCGGCAATCGTATCGTTCCCGGAATCTTCCTGTCCTGGCCGACGGAGGAGGGCCCGTCCGTCGTGCGGTCATCTTATGTGAGTGGCGGCGCACACGTCAAACCGGCCACCGGGTGTCCGGCTAGAGGCTTGAACGGCCGCTGCTGCGTCTTCCCGGGGCAAACGGCTGAATGGCGATGCCATACTTGCTGGCGACCTTCTGGTAAACCTCGCGTGCGGCGAGCACGCGCGGGTTGCGCATGTCCTTGCTCTGCGCCATTTCGAGGTAACGCAGACCGCGCTTGGCGAGCACCGGGTCCCAGCCTCTGCGGTCGAGCAGAGCGAAGACGGCTTTCGTCGCGTTGACCAGGAACTGCAGGTTGGGCACGCGTTCCGCCGCTTCCATCAACAGGCGTGCCGAGCCTTCCAGGTCGCCGCTGCGCGCGGCCAGGACGCCGCGATTGTTCAGTTCGACGATCTCCCTTCCGACCTCGGCGAGCAGCGCCTGACCGTCCTCCTGCTTGCCGGTCTTGGCGTAGATGTTGCCGACCAGCGTAATCACGCTGCTGTTCTCGTGGTGCTCGGCTGCCACCTGGCGGGCGATCTGGTGCGCCGCTTCGTCGTTGCCGGTGGCCAGGCAGGCGTGCGTCAGGTCGAGCGCCAGCTTCTCCGAAACCTGAGTGCTGGGGCCTTCGTCGCGCAGCGCTTCGTGCAGCACGAGCGCCTGTTCGACCGCCGCGCGCGCCTTCGCCTGGTCGCCTTCCTTGCTCGCGCAGAGGCTTTCCATGATCAGCGCGGCCAGTTCTCCCGGCCGGTTGCCGCGCCAGTTGCGGCGCATTTCGTCGGTTACCCGGCGGGCGCCTTCGGTTGCCCCGCGTTCGAGCATCACGCGCGCCAGATTGGTGTAGTCGTCGATGCTCTTCAGCGACGAACCGCGGCGCCGTTCGATGACCTTGCCGTAGGCGCGTTCGGCCGTCGTCAGATCGTTGTTGCGCGTCGCCACGTCGCCGACCAGGCGCTGCCTGAGCGAGTTGTTCGGCGAGATGGCAGCGGCTTGCTGAAGAACCTTCTGCGCCTCGCCCAGCTTGCCCAGTTCTTCGCGCACTTCGGCGAGGAAGTCGTAGGCGGCGGTGAACTCGGGATAATCGTCCACCAGTGACTGCGCGAAAACCTCCGCCTCGGCGAGTTGCTGCTGGCCGCGCAAGGCAATCGCCAGCCCCATGCGCGCCCACGGCAGCGCGCGTTGGGCGAGCACCTGCTGATAGACATTCTGGGCTTCGCCGTGCCGGCCGAGGCTATTCAGGATCTCGCCCTTGATGCGCAGCACATCGAAAAAGAACCCGCTCTCCTGGTTGCCGAGTCGTTCGCAAGCGGCCAGTGCGTTGACGAAGGCGCCGTTCTCCAGGTGCTCGTAGACCGCGGCAAAAAAAGCCTTCTTGTACAGTGCGCGGGCCAGCCTGGCGTGTAGTTCGTCGGCCGTGAAGGGCTTGATCAGATAGTCGTCGGGCGCCAGTTCGGCAATCGAAACGACGTTGTGGTAGGTGCGTTCGCCGGTGATCAGCATGAACACCGCCGATTGCGGGAGCAGGTGTTGCTGGCGCAGTTCCTCGAGCAGTTGGTGGCCGTCGCGTCCGTCTTCCAGCAGATAGTCCGAGAGAACGATGTCGAAACGATGCGTCCTGACCTGGCGCAGCACTTCAGCGGAAGTGCTGGCGTTATGCACGGCGGTGATGCCGAGCGCGGCGAGCATCAGGCGCAGCGAACTGCGCGCATTCGGGTAGCGGTCGATCAGCAGAGCCCGTTTGCGCGCCAGATCCTTGCTCAGCTTCTGCAGCAGGTCGGCGGTCGTTTCGGGAGTCTTCATCGAGCGCTACCTTACCCGACGTGCGACCGGCAGGCAAGCGCTGCGCACCTTCGTTCGCGCTGGCGGTTGACAGGCCTCTCCAGGCCTTTATAATGCGCACTCGCTTCATGCGGGAGTAGCTCAGTTGGTAGAGCGATACCTTGCCAAGGTATAGGTCGAGAGTTCGAGACTCTTCTCCCGCTCCAGATTCTCCGCCAGACCAGCGACATGCCCAGTCGCGATTCAGCAGCCCTATCCCAGGTGGTCGGCGGAGCCTGTCTTTCAAGTGAGTGCGGCGCGATAGCAAAGCGGTTATGCACCGGACTGCAAATCCGTGTAGGTGGGTTCGACTCCCGCTCGCGCCTCCAGTCAGCCAGGCAGCCAGCAGCGATCCGGCGAAGGCTGCCGGGTGCTCCCGCATCACCAAGGGCCAGCCATGAGCCAGTCATCATCCCCACCGGAAAAACGCAAGGCAGCCGTCAAACGCTCGAGTGGAGCGCCGGTCGGCAAGGCGAAGCCGGCTGCGGCCGAGACTGACGAGCCCGGGCTGGTCGATCAAGTGTGCGCGATGGCCGGCCGCTTGCTCGACCTGAGTGCGGCAAGTGGGGTCGCCGGGCGCACGCTGCAGACCGCTGGCAAGGTCTCGCGCGCCTTGCGCGACGGTCAGCCGCTGGAAGCGGCGGGCGAGGTGCTGAAGGCGGTTCTGCCCAGCGTGCCGCAATCTGCCGCCTGGGTGAAGACGGGCGCGCTGCTGCGCTCGACGCGCGAGGCGGCGGGAATGACGATCGCCGAAGTCGGCGCGGCGATCAGGCTCGACGACCCGTCGCTGATCGAGGCGCTCGAGAATGGCCGGATGGCGCTCTCGTTCGAAGTGATTCTGCGCCTGGCAGCGGTTTTTGGCCGCAACGATCCGATCGGTTTCGTCATGCGCTTGACGCGCAGTTCAAACCCCGATCTGTGGGAGAGTCTGGAAGCGCTTGGTGTCGGCAAGCTGATTCTGCAGACAGTGCGCGAACACCAGTTCGTCAATGTGTACCGCAGCAGCGATGATGCGCGCAGCCTGAGCGACGAGGAATTTGCCGAGATCCTGAGCTTTACCCAGGCGGCATTCGCCATGGCGATGGCCATGCGCGCCCGCCATCTGGCGCAGGGCGGGCAAGCCAAGACGCGCGCGGCGGATTGATCGGGCGCCGCGCGCGCCGCTCGATCACCGCTGAATGGCTGCTCAATCGCCGCAGAACGGGTTGGTCCGCCGTTCCACGCCAATCGTCGAGATGGGCCCGTGCCCGGGAATGAACACCACGTCGTCGCCCAGCGGCCACAGGCGCGTGCGGATCGACGTGATCAGCGTGTCGTAATCGCCTTTCGGGAAATCGGTACGGCCGATCGAGCCCTGAAAAAGCACGTCGCCGACGATCGCCAGACGACTGCGCTGGTCAAAGAAGACGACGTGCCCGGGCGTATGCCCAGGGCAGTGCAGAACGGCCAGCGTGACCTCGCCGAAAGTCACCTCGTCGTCCTGCTCCAGCCAGCGGTCGGGGGTGAATGCGCGCGCGCTGGCCAGACCGAACATCCGGCTTTGTTGCGGCATTCCATCAATCCAGAAGCGGTCTTCGCGTTGCGGTCCTTCGATCGGCAGCGACAGACGGTTGGCGAGTTCGGCGACCGCGCCGGCATGATCGACGTGCCCGTGTGTGACCAGGATCTTCTCCAGCGTGACGCCCTTGGCCTCGACTGTGCGCAGTATGCGCGAGACGTCGCCGCCCGGATCGACCAGCGCTGCACGCTGCGTCTTCTCGCACCAGAGGAGGCTGCAGTTCTGCTCGAAAGGCGTGACCGGGATGATCTGGTATTTCATGGCTTGGCGGGTCGCCGGCGGCGGCGTGAGGGAGCGAGCGCGCAGTATAGCAGAGCGGCGATTTCCCCCAGCCATTCGGCGGTTTGCCGACGGTCGACCGGTGACCGGGCCGGCGGCTGCCGGTCGGTCACCGGCACCCGAGAACGCGGCGAGGCGTTTGTCGGGCGGCGGTCGTTGGTCTACTTCAGCGCGCTGAGCGGCGCTCCGAAGTTGATGTGAAAGACCTGGCCGTCGATGACCATTGCCGGCACCGACTGTACGCCGAGGGCTTCGGCTTCGCCGACGCGGCTGGCGTTTTCGCCGAGGTGGACGACCTCGACCTGAAAGCGCGCCGGATCGAGGGAGCCGGCAAACTGCTGTTCGGCCGAAACGCAGACCGGGCAACCGGCGTGGAAGAAGATGGCTTGGCTCATGATGAACTCCTTTGGCAAGGTGACGCGAGAGTGGGCAGACGAGTGCGGCTTCGTCGATGATGCATCGAGTCGATGTATCATCGACGATAGCGCGGCTCGTGTCCACTTGTCAAGCAGTGCTTCGAGGCGATACATTACGCGGATGATTCCGGCCACTTTCGTTTTCGAGCGCCTGGCCGCGCTGATCCATCAACTGGTGCGCGAGGATGCCGCCCGTCACGGCCTGCTTCCGGTGCACTTGCAGGTGTTGAGCTATCTGGCCCAGGCCAATCGCTACAGCGACCTGCCGATCGCCGTTGCCGACTATCTGGGGATCACGCGCGGCACCGTTTCGCAGACCTTGAGCGTGCTCGAACGGCGTGGCCTGATCGTCCGCGAAGCCGATTCCCGGCACGGCAAGCGCATTCATCTGGTGCTTACCGCGGCCGGCGAGGCCATCCTCGCAGCGAGCTGGCCGCGCCGTGTCGATCAGGCCTTGCTCGCCGCCGGCAGCGACCCGGAGGTCTTCGCCGAGGATCTGCGGCGTGTTCTGGCGGCGCTGCAGAGGCTCAATCGCTACCGCGTCTTCGGCCAGTGCCGGCAGTGCGCGCACTTCATCGACACCGGCGACGGGTATCGCTGCGGACTGACCGGCGAGACGCTAAGCGGTGAGCAGACGATCCGGGTGTGCCGCGAGTGGTCGGCGCCGGACGCCGACGAGCCATCGACTTCACCCGGGGGGAGCATTGATCCGACCGTCGCAACGAACTGCCGCTAGCCGCACGTACCGCCGCGTCCGCTGGCCAGCCGCGCGCCGATTGGCTGACGATTCCCGCCAGCACCTGCCGTGAACACGCACTGCTTTCGTCCGAGCCACCTTTCACGATGAAACTCAGGGTTGCCACGTACAACATTCATAAGGGCGTGACCGGCATTCGCGGTCGGCCGCGCATCGCCGACGTGCGCCAGGCGCTGGACGCGATCGACGCCGACGTCGTCTTCCTGCAGGAGGTGCAGGACCGCAACGAGCGGCTGGCTCGCCATCCCGACCAGCCGCGGGGAACGCAGCTCAATTTCCTCGCCGGCAGCGGGTATCAGCACAGCGCCTACGGCATGAACGCGGCCTATCCGCACGGTCACCACGGCAATGCGATTCTTTCCCGACATCGAATCGTCACCTCGAGCAACCATGACATTTCCGATCACCAGCTCGAGAAACGCGGTCTGCTGCACGCCGTAATGCGCTGCGGCCGCGGCCGCGGGTGTGCGGTCCATCTGATCTGCGTACACCTTGGTCTGATCAAGCGCAGCCGCTTGCGTCAGGGGGCCTATCTCGCCGATTTCGTCGAGCGCGAGGTTCCGGCGACGGCGCCGCTGATCATTGGCGGCGACTTCAACGATTGGCAGCAACGCGTGCACGAGATTCTGCACGAACGCCTAGGCGTCGCTGAAGTCGGCGCGTCGGCACCCGTCGCATCATCGCGGCCGAGCCTGCTCGACCGCCTGCTGGCGTGGCGCTCGGATGGTCGGATGCCGGCTGGCGTGGCCCGCACGTTTCCGAGTTTCGCTCCCTGGCTGACGCTGGACCGGATCTACGTGCGTGGCTTTCGCGTGCTCGACACGCACGTTCCACAAGGCTTGGCCTGGGCGCGTTGCTCCGATCATGCGCCGCTGATCGCCGAACTCGAGATGCTCGACGAAAGGCGGCTTGCGCCGAGCGGCAAGGGGGCGCGTGCGTCGGCCGCGGGCTGAGCGTGTGGCTGGTGCACGGGCTGTTGGCGCACGACGTGCCTGCTCGTGCCTCGCGCTACCTGAGCGATTTCGGTATAGTCCTCAGCCGCCCATGTCCAACACGAATTCCTGCTACAGGCGAAACGCAAATGTCCGATCAAGCCAAGCTGACTGACGCCGAAGCGCGGGCGGCGCTTCTCTTTTCACGACGGGTGCGGCCGGTCGGCCACCGGCGGTCAACACGGACGGCCAGCGCATGAGTCGCGCGCAGAAGATCGGCGTCGTTTCGCTCGGGTGCCCGAAAGCGCTGGTCGATTCGGAACAGATTCTCACCCGCCTGCGCGCCGAAGGCTACGTGATTTCTCCGTCGTACGACGGCGCCGATCTGGTTCTGGTCAACACCTGCGGCTTCATCGACGCGGCCGTCGAGGAGTCGCTGGAGGCGATCGGCGAAGCGCTGAACGAGAACGGTAAAGTGATCGTTACCGGTTGCCTGGGGGCGAAGGGCGATGTCGTCCGGCAGGCGTATCCGCAGGTTCTGGCGGTGACCGGGCCGCACGCAACCGACGAAGTGCTGCAGCACGTGCACGCGCATCTGCCGCAGCCGCACGATCCTCTCACCAGCCTCGTGCCGGCGCAGGGGATCAAGCTGACACCGCGGCATTTCGCCTATCTGAAAATCTCCGAGGGGTGCAATCACAGCTGCACTTTTTGCATCATCCCGGATCTGCGCGGTCCGCTCGTCAGCCGGCCGATTGGCGACGTGCTGCGCGAAGCCGAGGTGCTGGCGGCGGCCGGCGTGCGCGAACTGCTGGTCATTGCGCAGGACACCAGCGCCTACGGCGTCGATCTGAAATACCGGACGAGTTTCGTCGGTGGCCGGCCGCTACGCAGCCGCCTGCGCGAGCTGTGTCAGGCGCTCGGCGAACTCGGGGTGTGGGTCCGCCTGCACTATGTCTATCCCTATCCGAGCGTCGATGAACTCATTCCGCTGATGGCGGAAGGGAAGATTCTGCCTTACCTCGACGTGCCGTTCCAGCACGCCAGCCCGCGCATTCTGGCGGCGATGAAACGCCCGGCGAGCGCGGAAAACAATCTCGAAAGAATCCGTGCCTGGCGCGCGGTCTGCCCGGAAATCACCCTGCGCAGCACCTTCATCACCGGCTTCCCGGGCGAGAGCGAGGCCGAGTTCGCAGAACTGCTGGCTTTCATCGAGCAAGCCCGGCTCGATCGCGTCGGCTGTTTCGCCTATTCGCCGGTCGCGGGCGCTGCCGCGAATGCGTTGCCCGGGGCGCTGCCGGAGGAGGTTCGCGAGGAGCGGCGGCGGCAATTGATGGAGTTGCAGGAAGATATCTCCGCCGAACTGCTGGCAGGCAAGATCGGACGTGAAATCGAGGTGCTCGTCGATGAGGTCGACGACGAGGGAACGATCGCGCGCTCGTCAGCCGACGCGCCGGAAATCGACGGGGTGGTCTTCGTCGAAGGTCATTTTCACGCCAGGCCGGGCGACTTTCTGCGGGTGCGCGTGGTCGATGCGGACGAACACGATCTCTACGCCGAAGTCGTCGGCGATCCGCCCTGAGGAACGCCGGCGGGCTGCGCGAGCGAGGTCAATGGCGCAGCGCGCAGGCGTCCGGCGGGCAGCCGGCGAGCAGGCCGGCAATGTCGATCGAGTCGAAGGTGTAGCGGTGGCCGCAAAACTCACAATCGACGTGCAGATCGCCGTGCTCGTCGGAGGTTTCGCGGAGTTCGTCCGTGCCGAGCGCGAGCAGCATGCTGGCGGTGCGTTCGCGCGAGCAGTTGCAACGGAAGCTGAACGCCTCGGGGGCAAACCGGCGCAGGTCCTCAGCGTGGAACAGGCGGTGGAGCAGGGTGGTCGGGTCGAGTTCGAGCAGCTCGGCTGGCCGCAGCGTGGCGGCGAGTGTGGCCAGTCGATTCCAGCCGTCGCCGTCGTTGCTCGGCGCCTCCGGCATGCGCTGGAGCAATAGCCCGGCGGCAAAGCGCTCGTCGGCGGCGAGCCGAATCCGTGTCGGCAACTGCTCGGAGCGCGCGAAGTAGTCTTCCAACGCACTCGCCAGCGTTTCGCCCGTCAGGCTGACGACGCCCTGGTGCGGCTCCCGGCCCTGGCCAGGATCGAGCGTCAGGATCAGCCTGCCGCCGCCGCACAAGTCGCTCAAGGCGGCCATTTCAGGCTGACCTTCCCAGCGCGCGAGAGCGCGCAGCGTGCGCTCGCCGCTGACTTGCACGACGAGCAGGCGCAGCGGCCCCGGCGCCTGAATCTGCAGCGTCAGGCGGCCGGCAAACTTGATCGTGGCCGCCAGCAGCGCCGCCGCTGCGCTCGCCTCGCCGAGCACTCGGCGCACCGCTGGCGGATACGCGCGGCGCTCGAGCACCGTCCGCCAGGTGGCGTCGAGCTGGACGATCTCGCCGCGCACGGCGAGTTGCTCGAAAAGGAAGCGGTGCAGGAAATCGCGCTCGGGCATCGTTGGTGGCAGGCATCAGGCGTTGGGCAGGGCGGCAGATTACTCGCTTGGCAGGCTTCGCACAAGACATCGCGCGCGACGTTCGGGCGGGCGAGCGGAGCAGCGAATTGCTCGTCGGCAAGCCGCCAGGGCAAGCGGAAATCAACCCTTGTGCCGATCGTCTGATAAGATGTCCGAGTCTGCCAAGATATTCGACCCTACTTTTCGTGCAGCCTGGTCTACCTTCGATCCCGACCTACATCCGGGCAGCCACCCGGTTGCTGTCGCTGCCGGGTTGCGCTTGCGTACGGCCAATCGTCGCCGGAGAAATGTCATGATGCTCGCTAAGCTGAAGGTTGGCCGCCGCCTCGGCCTGGGGTTCGGCATGCTGCTGACGTTGCTGGTCGGCATCGCCGTGGTCGGCTTTTCCAGCATGGAATCGCTCAATGACAAGGTCAAGGTGATTGGGCAGGCCAACTTCCCCAGCCTGATGCTCGCGCAGAACCTGTCCGAGGCGGAATACCGGATGGCGCGTGACATTCGCACCTTGGTCATCGTCAGCGATCCCGAAATCATCCGGAGCGTCAAGGGCGACGTCGAGCAAGCGCGCCACGATTTTCAGCGTGCCTGGGATGAACTCGACAAGCATGCGCTCTCCGAGGAGGGCCGCGCACTGCTGTCGCGAATCAAGGAGGCGCGCGAAACGGCACGGCCGGCCAACGACCAGGTCGTCGCACTCGGGGTGGCCGGCAGGACCACTGAAGCCAGCCAGGTATTGCTCGAACGGGCTTTTCCCGTTAACCGCAAGGTGCAGGAATTGCTCAGCGAATTCATGGACCTGCAGGACCGCTTCACACGCGAACGAATTGCCCAGAGCGAGCGGGCGTATGCTACGGCACGCTTCTGGATGGCACTGCTGGCGGTGATCGCGCTGCTTGCCGGGAGCGTCACCGCTTTTCTGATCACGCGCAGCATCGTCCGCCCGCTGGGCGGTGAGCCAGCGGCGGTACAGGAGATCATGCAGCAACTGTCGGAAGGCGACCTGTCGGTATCTTTGC
The DNA here is from genome assembly GCF_029255125.1 of Accumulibacter sp. GTDB lineage: Bacteria > Pseudomonadota > Gammaproteobacteria > Burkholderiales > Rhodocyclaceae > Accumulibacter. The sequence continues at coordinate 278,556 of NZ_JAPUVR010000100.1, forward strand.
CGGTCGCGGCGGGCGACACCTCGAGCATGGCGTACGCGGTCAACGTGATGATCGGCACGCTGGTGCGCCTGGCCGAGCGGGCTGAAGCGATTGGCCAGGGCGATTTCTCGCGCGATCCGCCGCTGCTCTCGGCGCGCGACCAACTCGGCAAGGCCGTCAACCGGATGAACCAGATGCTGCGCCAGGCGCAGGAGGAGAACGAAGCGCGCAACTGGATCAAGGACGGCTACAACTCTCTGTCGGCCGAGTTGAGCGGCGGAATGTCGGTACAGCAACAAGCGGACACGGCGATCAGCGTGCTTGGACGCTACCTTTCGGCGGGCCGTGGCGTGCTCTACATCCATCGCCCGGACGACGGGACGCTGGATCTGCTCGGCAGCTACATGCACGTGCAGCGCGCGCATCTGGGTAACCGCTTCCGGCTTGGCGAGGGCGCTGTCGGACAGGTCGCGCGCGAGAAGAAGCCGATCGTCCTGACCGCGGTTGCCCCGGACGCCGCGCCGGTCGTCACCGGCGTCGTCAACGCGGCGCCGTACTACGTCTACACGTATCCGCTGTTGCGCGAAGATGCCTTGCTGGGGGTCGTCGAACTGGCCGGATTCGAGCGCTTCGACGCGCTGAAGCTGGAGTTCCTGCTCGGCGCAAGCGAGCGGATCGCGGCCTTTCTCTACGCGGCCGAACAGCAGGAGCGCGTGCGCACGCTGCTCACCGTGGCGGAACACGCAGAACAGGAGGCGCGCGCGCAAAGCAGCCGCCTGCAGGAAGCCAACGCGCGCATGGAGGAGCAGCAGCAGTTGTTGCAGCAGCAGGCCGAGGAACTCCGTCAGAGCAACGCCCAACTGGAGGAACAGCAGCAGCAGGTGCAGCAGCAGAGCGAGGAACTGCAGCAAACCAACACGCAGTTGCAGGAACAGCAGCGCCAGCTCGAGCAGAGCAACGTCGAGTTGCGCCGCTCGCGCGAAGAGCTCGACGCGAGGGCACGGGAACTCGAACGCTCCGGTCACTACAAATCGGAATTCCTCGCCAACATGTCGCATGAACTGCGCACGCCCTTGAATGCGATCATCCTGCTTTCCAAGATGATGGTCGCCAACGAGAAGCGGCACCTGGATCCGGAGGAGACCAAGCAGGCGGAAATCATCCATCGCTCGGGCGAGGACTTGCTCCGGCTGATCAACGATGTGCTCGACCTCTCGAAGGTCGAGGCAGGCCGCATGGACCTCACCTGGTCCGAGGTCGACAGCAGCGCGCTGGCGACGAGTTGCCAGGAGCTGTTCGAACAGACGGCGCACGAGCGCGGTCTGAGCTTCGTCATCGACGACGAGGTGCGCGGCAGTTTTGTCAGCGATGCCGACAAGATCGGGCAGATTCTGCGCAATCTGCTCGCCAATGCGTTCAAGTTCACCAAACAGGGCGGCATCACCCTGCGTTTCCGCCGCCAGGGCGGCGACGCGCTGCCCATTCGGATCGAGGTGCACGATACCGGCATTGGCATCGCGCAGGATCAGCAGAACGTGATCTTCGAGGCGTTTCGCCAGGTCGATGGCTCAACTTCGCGCGAGTACGGTGGCACTGGCCTCGGTTTGACGATCAGTCTGCGCTTGGCTCGCCTGCTGGGTGGCGAAATCGAGCTCTCCAGCGCGCCGGGCAAGGGCAGTGTCTTTGCCTTGCGCCTGCCTGAGCGGCCGGCCGGCCACGCGCCGGCGGCGAGCCTGCCCGCGCGGGAAGCTGCGCCGCACGCCGAGCCGGCGCCAGCGATCGTCGATGACCGCGAGCGGCTGGCGGCGGGCGACCGGGTCATCCTGCTGATTGACGACGACCCGGCGTTCGGATTGGCCTTGATGGAGATCAATGGCAAACTCGGCCACAAGACGCTGGTTGCCGCGTGCGGCGCCGACGGCCTGGCGCTTGCCCACCGCCATCGCCCGGCCGGGATTCTGCTCGATCTGGGCCTGCCGGACATGGACGGAAACCGTGTGCTGCATGCGCTGAAGACCGACCCCGAACTGGCGCAGATTCCGGTCTACGTGATTTCGGCACGCGATCGCGATGCCGCGCTCCTGCGCCAGGGGATCGTCGGCTACCTGCAAAAACCGGTCGATGCCGAACAGATCGCGCGCGCCGAGAGCGAGGTATTGGCTGCCGGTGCCGCGCTGTTGGTGGTCAGCAGCGGTGGTATCGGTGCCGAAGAGATCTCGCGCATCGCCGGTTTCCGCTGTGGACTGGTGCGTCAGTGTGTGGACGACGCGGCGTTGCAGGAAGCGCTTGCCGAGCGCGTCTGGCGCCTGGCGATCGTCGACCTGAGCGGTCGCAGCGTCGACGACGGAATCGCAGTCGCCGAAGTGATCCGCCGATCCGACCCGCGCAGCGCGCTCCTCTTCTTTTCGACCGATCCGCTATCCGAGCAGGACGAAGCGCGCCTGCGCGCGTACACCGACAGCATCATCGTCAAGACGCCGCAGGTTGATCGGCGTCTGCTCGACAACATCGAACGCTTTGTCCGCGAGGCGCCCAAGGCGAGCGACCGGCGGGTGGCCATGGAAAGTGGCGAGGCCGCCGGGAAGCGCCTGAGCGGACGGCAGATTCTGGTGGTTGACGACGATCCCCGCAACCTCTTCGTGGTCACCGCTGCGCTCGAGCAGAACGGCGCTCTCGTGCGCGGTGCGATCAACGGCAAGCAAGCGCTCGAGGCGCTGGAAAAGGGCCAGGTCGATCTGGTCGTCACCGATATCATGATGCCGGAAATGGACGGCTACCAGACCATCGCGCGGATTCGCGGCAACCCGGCCTTGGCCGACCTGCCGATCATCGCGCTCACCGCCAAGGCGCTACCCGAGGACAAGGAAAAGGCGCTCGCCGCTGGCGCCAACGACTACCTGTCGAAGCCAGTCGATTACGACGTGCTGATCAACATGGTTGCCCTCTGGTCGGCACGGCGCTGAGACGGCGATGGGGGTCGTCCGCCTGGCTTCTGACCAGCGCCGGCACATCGGTGTCCTCGGCCGCCTGCAGTCCGCGGCGGAAAGGGCCGAACTCCTGGCGCTGCTGGATGAGCCATCGGTCGCCAACGAAGCTCTGGAACTCGACGTCTACGACGCCGACACGCTGCCCGCGCCGATCACCGAAGCCCTCGTCCGGCTGCTCGATCGGGGCTGCACGCTGCGGATTGTCGCCTATCGGCCGCTGCTGGTTCACTGCCTGACGCGTCTGGGGCTGCCCGTTCGGCAGGTGGCGCGCAACGACGGACTGACCCCGCTCGAGCCGTGCCGGGCGTTGGTTCTCGGCGGCTCGGCCAACAGCCTGGACAAGATTCTCCAGATCGTTTCCCATCTGCCGGTGAGCGAGGCGGTGGTGTTCGTCGTCCAGCACGTCCAGGAGGACGCGATGAACTGGCTCGACCGGCTGTTGCAGACGCGCACCGGCTACTCGGTTCTCATGCCGCAGCACCTGGTGCCCGTTGCGCCGGGTACGATCTACGTCGCGCCTCCGGCGCATCACCTGAAGGTGGCGCACGGGCTGATCTATGTCACCCGGGATCGCAAGGTTCGTCATGCGCGGCCATCGATCGACACGCTGTTCGAGTCGGTGGCCGGCGAGTACGGCAAAGGGGCGCTCGGCGTTTTGCTCTGCGGTTTCGGCCACGACGGCGTCGACGGCTGCGCCGCGCTGCACAAGGCGGGTGGCTGCGTGATCGTCGAGGACGGTGACGATTGTGGGGATGCGCGCGTCTTGCCGGATGCCGCGCGGCATGCCGGACACTTTGACCAGGTGATGAAATGCCCGGCGATCGCCAGCGTTGCGGCGGCGGCGGTTGTCGGGCCGCACGCCGAGCCCAGCGGCGAACTGCTCGATCTTTTTCTGGAGGCGCTCTGGCGGCAGTACGCATACGACTTTCGCGGCTACCAGCGCGATAGCCTGACCCGGCGGATCAAGAACCTGATGGGCCGCTTCGGCTTGCCGGGTTTCGCCGATTTTCAGCGGGCAGTTCTCTCACAGCGGCCGCTGATCGAACGGATGGTGGCTGAAATCTCGGTCGGGGTGACGGGTTTTTTTCGTCATCCCGAACAGTTTCGCCTGCTGCGCGACGAGGTCTTGCCGTATCTGGCCAGTTTCTCGGTGCTCAAGGTGTGGTCGGCCGGTTGCGCCACCGGCGAGGAGGCGTATTCGCTCGCGATCCTGCTCGACGAGCTCGGCTTGCTGGCGCGTACCCGCCTCTTTGCTACCGACATCAACGATCACCTGCTCGATCTGGCGGGGAGCGGCCTGTTCCCGACGGAATCCTTGCCGAGCAGCCGCGCCGACTATCTCGCCAGTGGCGGGGTAGGGGATTTCGCGGCGTACGTCGAGCAAGGCAGCCGCTACCTGAAGATACGCCAGCGCGTGCGCGAGGCGGTGCTTTTCCACCGGCACTCGCTCGTCACGGAAGGTGTCTTCAACGAATTTCAGCTTATCGTGTGTCGCAACGTGATGATCTACTTCGATCGTGACGTGCAAAGAAGGGTGTTGCGCCTGTTTGCCCGCTCCTTGCATCCGGATGGCTTTCTCGTTCTTGGTCCGCGTGACGGACTGATCCAGACGGCGCGCGAAGAGGGCTTCGTCCCGCACTTCGGCGATGCCCAGATTTACCGTTTTCATGGGACTGCTCGCCATGACTGACGACTTCGTCATCCTCGTCGTTGATGACAACGCCAACAACCGCTTTGCGCTGCGTGTTCTCCTGTCCCGCCTGCCGGAAACCGAGGTGATCGAGGCGGCGGCCGGAGAGGAAGCGCTGATGCATACGGTGACGCGCGACATTCATCTGATCCTGCTCGACATCCAGATGCCCGGTATGGACGGTTTCGAAACTGCCCGTCATCTGCTGATGACCGAGCGCACGCGCAACATTCCGATCATTTTTCTGACTGCCGTCTTCAAGGCCAAGGAGTTCATCGAACGCGGCTTCGCCATCGGTGCCGTCGACTATCTGACGAAGCCGCTGGAAGACAATCTTCTCCTCTCGCGAGTCCGCTTCTATCAGGTGCTGCACGCGCGCGAAAACCGCCTCGCCGACGTGGTCCGGCAACTGCGTCGGCAGGAGCGCTCGTTGAGCATCGCCTTGAGTCAGGCGGAAGCCGCGAATCGCACGAAAAGCATCTTTCTGGCCAACATGAGCCACGAGTTGCGGACGCCGCTCAATGCCATCATCGGGTTTTCCGAGGTCGTCGCCCGCTCGGCGACGATCGGCCCGGAAGACCGGAAGAATCTGGAGATCATTTATCGCTCGGGAAATCATCTGCTGGCCTTGATCAACGAGATTCTGGATTTCTCGAAGATCGAGGCCGGGCGCGTCGAAGTCGTCGACGAAGCGACCGACCTTGGGCTACTGCTCGATGAAGTCATCAAGCTCTTGCTGCCGCGCGCCGAGCAGGCCGGTTTGACGCTGCTGGCGCAGGTCGAAACGATTCCGGCGGTGGTGCGCGTCGACGCCACCAAGCTGCGTCAGGTGCTGCTCAATCTGTTGGGTAATGCGATCAAGTTCACGCGACAGGGGAGCGTCGTGCTGGAGGTTCGCGGTGACCCGGCGACTGAAGGCGCGGTGCGCATCGAATTCGCCGTGCGTGACACTGGAATCGGTATTGCGCTCGCCGATCAGCGGCGGATCTTCGAACCGTTCACGCAGATCGTGACGCATGCCATTGGCGCCGGTACCGGCTTGGGTCTGGCCATCACCCAGCGCTACCTGAGCATGATGGGCGCCGAACTCACGGTCGAGTCGACCTTGGGCGAGGGCTCGGTCTTCCGCTTTACGCTGGTCGCGCAACTGGCGACGGAAGCTGTCGAAGTGCCGGCCAGCAAGGGCGCGGTGATCGGCCTCGCGGAAGCCGATCGCGGCAAGCGCATTCTGATCGTAGACGACGACCCGGACGCGCGCCGACTTCTGGTGCAAATCCTCGCACCGCTCGGCTTCGCCCTGGCGGAAGCCGTCGACGGTATGGATGCGATCGCGCGCACGGCGAGCTTCTGCCCGCAGCTCATCCTGATGGACTGGCGTATGCCCGAACTCGACGGCTTGGCGGCGATGCAGCAGATCCGCGCCGAGCAAGGCGAGAAGGCGCCGCCGATCCTGATGTGTACGGCGAATGTGCTGGGAGAGCAGCGCAGCGAGGCAATCGCCGCGGGAAGCAGCGGCTTTCTGGTCAAGCCGGTGCGGCGGGATGAACTGTTTGCGGCGCTGGAAGAACAGCTCGGGCTATGTTTTCAGCGTGAGAGTACCGAGCAGCAGAAAGCGGCGGCAGTCGTCATTTCGCCGACAGATCTGGTCGCAGAGATCGCCACCCTCTCCGACGAGATCAGGGATGCCTTGCGCAAGGCGGCCGAGGAACTGAACACGAGCGAGGTCGGCGCCTTACTCGCCCGAGTTGCGGACGATCATCCCCACCTCGCCCGGCATATCGCCGCGATGCTTGAAGAGTTTCAATTCGAGGAGCTTATCGCCTTGCTGCACGCGTGATGCGGTCGCTGTGCCCGACCTGCCGCCGGGTCGACCGGTGTGCTGCTCGTCGGCGACATTCTGCCAGGCCTCGGCGATCCGCGTCGGCGTCTGCTTGCCGTCGATCGCGGGCGCCAGCGTCGTTCAGGAAAGGCTGCTCTGGTAGCGGCGGGCTTCCGCATGCTGCGCCTTGAACGCGAGCTCGACGCGCGTACCCGGGCCTGGCCGCACGTGCAGCTCGCCTTCGATCTGATTGACCAGTCCGGCCATCAGTTGCGAACCCAGCGTCTTGCCGCGTTGCAAGGAGAAACTGGCGGGCAGGCCGACGCCGTCGTCGGTCACTGCGAGGCAAACTCGCTGCTCCTCGTCTTCCCACAATTCAACCACGACTGTCCCGCTCTGGCCCTTCGGAAAGGCGTGCTTGAAGGCATTGGTGACCAGTTCGTTGACCACCAGTCCGCAGGGAATCGCCGTTTCCAGCCCAAGAACGATCGGTGCCAGGTGGCGTTCAATGGTAACTCCGGGCGTACACAGTTGCTGCGCCAGGTAGCTGATGAGCTGCTCGAGAAAGCTGTCGAAGGCGATGCTGGACAAGTCCTCAGACTGGTAAAGCTGTTCGTGTACCAAGACCATGGCGCGCACACGATCGGCGCTCTGCGTGAAAATGGCTTTTGTCGCCGCGTCGCCGATTTCGTTCGCCTGCATGTTGAGCAGGCCGCCGACGACCTGCAGGTTGTTCTTTACGCGATGAAAAATCTCGCGCAGCAGAACTTCCTTCTCGCGCAGCGAGGCCTGGATACGCGCTTCGGCGCGCTTGCGCCCGGCGATATCGGCGTGCGTCCCGAGCATGCGTAGCGGTTGCCCGTCGGCGGCGCGGCTGACCACCTTGCCGCGCGCCTGCACCCAGTGCCAATCACCCGAGCGGTGGAGCATGCGGTACTCGACGTCATACTCGGGCAGCTCGCCGTCAAGATGGCGCTGCAGGTTAGCCTCGACCATCGGCAAATCGTCCGGATGCACGCGCTCGCTCCAGCTCTGGCGGGTGGCTACGAACTCGCCAGGAGCGTAGCCGAGCATGGCGTACCAGCGATCGCTGAGGAACAGCGACTGGTTGTGGACGTCCCAGTCCCAGACGCCGTCGCTGGTCGCTTCGATGACTAGGCGCAGGCGTTCCTCACTCAGTTGCAAGGCACGATTGGCTTGCGCCAGTTCAGTGGTGCGCTCCCGTACGCGCAGTTCGAGCTCGCTTTGAACCTGCGCCTGCCGACGCTGCAGGCGCCACAGGTCGAGGTGCGTGCGCACGCGCGCCAGCACCTCGGCCGGCTCGAACGGTTTGGTCAGGTAATCGACGCCGCCGACGGAAAACCCCTGGATCTTGTCGGCCGTCTCATTCAGCGCGCTGATGAAGATTACCGGAATCGGCGCCAGACGTGGATCAGCCTTGATCTGCCGGCAGAGCGTGTAGCCGTCCATGTCGGGCATGCGGATGTCGAGCAGGATCAGATCCGGCGCTTTCGCGGCAACCGAACGCAAGGCGAGGACGCCGTTCGAAGCTGGGCGAACGCGGTAGCCTTGCTCGGCAAGGAGCATGCTCAACAGCTTCAGATTGGCCGGCGTGTCGTCGACGACGAGAATTTCGTCAGGGGTCTGGGTAGTCATGGTGCTGATTCCTGGTGGTCGTGCGCTAAGCGCTTCGCCGCCCGATTCCGCGGGCTGACGAGATTTTGTCGGCAGCGCACGCTGCGCGTCTCTTGTAGCGCGCGTTCGACGCGGTAACTACGGCGCGGTTCGCTCGCTGCACCGCGTGACCCATGCCCCTCAGATCCGCCATCGCCTGCTCTCCTTTTCCGGCGTTACGAGTCCATCATTATACGGTGCTGGCTGATCACAGGCCGTCGCGGTAGCGACTCGTTTCGCGGTTTTCTTCGGCAAAACAGACCTCGATGCGCAACCCGCCCTGCCGATGGAAGGAGAGCGTACCTTCGATCTGGTTGACCAGTCCGTTGACCAGCCGCCAGCCGAGACTCGTGCCGTGCTGCGGCGAAAAGTTCTCCGGCAGGCCGATGCCGTCATCGGCGACGACGATGGAGATCGTTGCATCGTCGTTGCGCCGCAACTCGAGCTCGATGCGGCCGCTCTCCCGATCGGGGAAGGCGTGCTTGAAGGCGTTGCTGATCAGCTCGTTGATCAGCAAGCCACAGGGGATCGCCGTATCCAGCCCCAGGGTAAGCGTTTGCAGGCGCTTGACGATGCACACCTTCGGTCGCGCGAACTGGTGCGCCAACTGCTCGATCAGTTGCTCCAGATAGCGGTCGAAAGCGATGCTGGCGAGATCGGCTGAGCGGTACAACTGCTCGTGAACCAGCACCATGGCGCGCACCCGGTCGGCGCTTTCGGCAAAACGCTCGCGCACGGCCGTGTCGGCCACACCCTGGCCCTGCATGCTGAGCAGGCTGACGACGACCTGCAGATTGTTCTTGACCCGGTGGTAGATCTCTTTCAGCAGGACTTCCTTCTCGCGCACGGAAGCCTGCAGTCGGGCGCGCGCTCGGGTGCGCTCAGTGGTGTCGACGGCAACACCGATGACGCCGTTGACCTCGCCGTCGAGGCCGAGGTAGGGTGAGTACACGGTCTCGAAGACGGTCTCGCCGATCTGGCTCTCTGTTCGCCGCAGGCGCCCGCTGAGGACGCAACGCAGGTCGGCAAGCACCGCCGGGTAGTCGGCAAAGACCTCGAACGCCGAGCGCCCGACGACTTCGCCCGGCTGCAAACCCAACTGGGTCAGCGCCAGCCCCTCGGCCAGCCGAAAAATGCCCTGCTGGTCGAGGACGTAGATGACGATCGGCGAATTCTGCATGACGATGCGGAAGCGGTGCTCGCTTTCCTTGAGCGCCTGCTCGGTGCGGGCATTTTCGGCGATCATCTGCTTAAGTTCGGCGTTGGCCTGCAGCAGGTCGGCGGTGCGCCGCTGCACCTCGCTTTGCAGGTGCCAGTTGTGCGTCGCCACTTCGCTCTGCAGGCGGTGCAGGCGCAGATGCAGTGCGATGCGCGCCAGCAGTTCCTCGGGTTCGAAGGGCTTGCCGACGAAATCGGCGCCGCCGCAGGAGAATGCCCGTACCTTGTCGAAAGCGGCTTCTGATGCGCTGACGAAGATCACCGGGATGTCGACCGTCGAGGGCTCCGCCTTCAGACGAGCGCACACCTCGTAGCCGTCGATGCCGGTCGCCAGTTGTGGCTTGAGGAGGATCAGATCAGGCGGCTCGGCCGCCGCGGCGGCCAGCGCGGCCGTCGCGCTGAGCGTTGGCCGCGGGCGATAACCATGCGCCGCGAGCAGGCGGGCCGACTGCCGGAGGCTGTCGCGCAAGTCGTCCAGGAGCAGAATGTTCGCCGGAACCGGAGTCATCGCCGCCCGTTCATCGGGGCTCGCTTGCTCGCCTGGCGAGTTCCGAGCGCAGCGCCGCGGCGATTTCCGGGTAGTCGAAGTCGGCCGCCCGCGCGCTCGCCCAGTCGGCGACCGTAGCATCGGCCGCCTGCAGGGCGGCTGCCAACTCGAGCACCCGATCGCTGTGCAGGCGGACGCTGGCTGCCAGCATGTCGTGCAGCCAGGCGGTCGGAACGCGGGTCAGCGGCGGTGGGCTGGCGGGTGCCGTCGGCGAGCGGGTAGCGGTCGGCGTGCGCTGCTCATCGGCCGTGCTGGCTTCGGCCGTGTGTGCCAGGAACGCGGCAAAGCGGCGGTCCTCCTTCGCCGTGTGGTTCAGATACCACTCGCGAAAGAACGCGAGCAACTCGTCGAAGTCGATCTGCCCGGAGCGCAACTCCATCAGGACGATGTTCAGCTTTTCGAGCAGCGCCAGATGCAGGACACGGTGCGCTTCAAGTTCGGGATAGCCGTTTTCGAAAAAGATGTTTTCTTCGCTCTGAAAATGGAAGGCAACGTACTTGATCAGTTCCTGCAGCACGCGCGGCGCCAGCGCGCGGTCGGTCTTGACGCTTTCGAGACGGTTGATCAGGGCGACGAAGGTGCGGTGCTCGAGGTCGATTTCCTCGACGCCGACGGTGACGCCGGGATCCCAATCGACGTAATCGGCCATGGTCGGGTCAGGTGCTGGCTCGATGCTCGCCGGCGGCGAGCAGTGGTGCGAGATCGGGCGGATCGCTCGCCCGGCTGAAGAAGTGGCCTTGGATCAGATCACACGCCTGCTCGCGCAACCAGTCGAGCTGCGCTTGCGTTTCGACGCCTTCGGCGATGACCCGCAGGCCGAGCGCATGGCTCATCGTGATGATGGCCGAGACGATGGCTGCATTTTCGCGGTCGCCCGGCAAGCCGCTGATGAACGAGCGGTCGATCTTCAGGTTGTGGATCGGAAAGCGCTTCAGATAGTTCAGGCTCGAATAGCCGGTTCCGAAGTCATCGACCGAGATCCGCAAGCCCATGTTGCACAGGTCGCGCAGTGTCGAGCTCGCCTTTTCGGGCTGCTGCATGATCGCCGATTCGGTCAGTTCGAGCTCCAGACGCTTGGGATTGATCCCGCTTTCGGCGATCGTCGCCTCGACGATGTAGAGCAGCTTGGGGTCGCGGAACTGGCGACCGGAAAGATTGACCGCCATGTAGAGGTCGGGCGCTCCGCCGTCGTGCCAGGTGCGCAACTGCTTGCACGCGGCGTCGAGCACCCATTGACCGAGCGGTACGATGAGGCCCGAGTTCTCCGCCGTCGGGATGAATTCACCCGGATAAACCAGGCCCAGCTTGGGATCGCGCCAGCGGACCAGGGCTTCGACGGCGTGCAGTTTGCCGCTGGTCGTGTAGATCGGTTGATAGTGCAGCTCGAACTGCTCGCCGGCAAGCGCCCGGCGAATGTTGGTTTCGAGCAGAATGCGGCCGGTGGCCTGTTCGCTCCACTCGGCGGAAAAGAACGCGCAGCCGTTCTTGCCCAGTTCCTTGGCGCGATACATGGCGTTGTCGGCAGCCGCCAGCAGGCGCTCGGCGGTACTCGCGTCGTTCGGAAACAGACTGACGCCGATGCTGATCGTCAACCAGACTTCTTCTTCGCCGATCTGCGCCGGCCGCTCCATCGCCTGCAGCAGATTGCTGGCGACGCGTTGTGCCGTTTCCGCCTTGTCGATTCCGGTCAGCACGATGACGAACTCGTCGCCGCCGATGCGCCCGACCATGTCCGACTCGCGGACCGCGGTGCGCAGCCGCCTGGCCGCTTCCTTGAGCAGGGCATCGCCTGCGGCATGCCCGAGCGTGTCGTTGACCAGCTTGAAATTATCCAGATCGATGAACATCACGGCCACGCCGAGGCCGTGTTGCCGGCTCATTGCCAGCGACTTCTCGAGCATGCGCGTCAGATGCGTCCGGTTGTGCAATCCGGTCAGGTGGTCGAACTGCGACAGGTAGACCAGTTGCGCCTCGGCCGAACGGCGCGCGGTGATGTCCTGTACCTGAACGATGAAATAGAGCGGTGCCCCGCCATCGCTGACCAGCGAGACCGACTGCATGGCCCAGGTGATCTGCGAGTCCGGATGAACAAACCGGATTTCGGTCTGAAACGACGGAGCGCCGCCAGTGATCAGATCGTAGATTTGATTATTCAGATGCTCGCAGTCGTCGTGGTGGCAGACCGACTGCAGCGTGACGCAGCGCGCTGCGCCCGGCGACAGCCCGAAGATGGCGCATGCGGCGTCGTTCAGTTGCAGGAAGCGGCCGTCGAGGGCGACCAAGGCCATGCCGATTGCGGCAAAATCGAACGCCGAGTGAAAGCGCTCCTCGCTTTCGGCCAGGGCACGCTCGACTTTCCGGCGATGGCTGATGTCGCGCAGGACGATGACCGCGCCGAGCAGCGCATTGTCGTTGTCCAGGATCGGCGCGGCGTTGTACTCGACCACCGTTTCCCGGCCGTCAGCGGCGATCACCAGCGCCGTGCTGTTCTGCGTCAGCGCTATGCGCGTGGCAAGCACGGTTTGCGCGGGTTCGTCGATCGCCTGCTGCGTATGCTCGTCGATCAGTCGAAGCACACTGCCAATCGGCGCGCCGAGCACGGCTTCCTCGTCGACGCCGAGCAGTTGCCGAGCCACCGAGTTCAACAAACGCAAGGCGCCGTGCTCGTTGGTCGCCACCACGCCGTCGCTGACGCAGTGCAGCGTCTTGGCGAACCAGCGTTCGTTCTGGCGCAACTGCCGTTCCATGCGGTGTTTGACGAGAGCAACTTCGATCGTGGCGCGCGCGTCGTCCGGTCGAAAGGGCTTGACCAGGTAACCGTAGGGCAGCGTTTCGCGTGCCCGCTGCAGGGTGGACAGGTCGCTGTACGCGGTCAGATAGACGACCGGAATGTCGTGCCGGCCGCGGATCAGCGCGGCGGTTTCGATGCCGTCCTTGTCGCCACGAATCACGATGTCCATCATCACCAGATCGGGCTGGATGTCGTAGCACAGGCGCAGAGCCTGGTCGCCGCTGGCCGCGATGCCGGTCACCGCATAGCCGAAAATCTCCAGCCGCTGACTGAGATCCATGGCGATGATCGCCTCGTCCTCGACGATCAGAATTCTGGTTTTCTCCTTCAGGGTATCCATGTTCAAGGTTCCCAGAGCGTTCCCGGTCAAAGGGCGTCCGCTGCGTCTGCTCGGGCGCGGCGCAGCCCAAAGTCGAGGTCAAAGGCAAAGGACAGGAACTTTCATCGTACCTCAGCCAGTATAGGATCGTCCGTGAAATGATGCACGGAAGACGGCCGGCGATCGAACAGCCGGGTGGGCGAGGGGCGCTGCGGGGCGGCGCCGTGGCCGCCGCGGTTCAGTGGAAATTGCGGCTGTGCACCGACAATTGGCCGAGCAGTGCACTCAGGTCGACCAGACGCTTGGCGACCAGATGGACGACTTCGCCAGCGCGCTGGATCTGGCCAAAGACCCCGAGCAAACGGGCGCCGAGCAGCTCGCGACGCTGCCGGTCGACCAGCCACGCGTGTACGACGATGTTGGCCAGCCCGGTTTCGTCTTCCAGTGTGACGAAAACGATGCCGCTCGCCGTCCCCGGCCGTTGCCGGCAGGTGACGATACCAGCAGCGCGGACGAGCTGGCGGTCGGCCGCCTGGTGCAATTGCTCGGCGGCGACGAAACGCTGCGCGGCAAGCCGGGTGCGCAAAAGCGCCAGCGGGTGGCGACCGAGGGTGAGTTTCATCCCGGCGTAGTCGGCTACCAGGTCTTCGCCTTCCGAGGGCGCGGCGAGGACAGCGGCAGTCTCGCGCAGCGGAACATCGCTCAGCAGATCGATCGTCGGGGAAACGCCGGCCGCCGCCCAGGCGGCTTGTCGGCGGTGCCCGGCGAGGTCGGCGAGAGCGCCGGCGGCGGCAAGGAGCTCGAGGTCGCGCCGGCTGGTCTGCGCGCGTGTCGCCAGATCGGCCAGGCTGCTGAAGGGCTGCTGTCGGCGGGCTTCGACCAGCCGCCTGACGCCGTCCTGTGCCAGGCCCGAAATGCTCGCCAGACCGAGGCGGACGGCGGGCTGTCCGCTGCTCGCGTGCGTCCGCGCCGCTTCCAGCCGGGCCTCCCAGAAACTGAGGCCAATCGTCGCCGGGCGCAGCTCGACGCCGTGCCGGCGAGCATCCTGAATGAGCTGTGAAGGCGAGTAGAAGCCGAGCGGCTGGCTGTTGAGCAGGGCGCAGAGGAAGGCCGCCGGGTGGTGGCACTTGAGCCAGGCGGAAACGTAAACCAGCAGTGCGAACGAGGCGGCGTGCGATTCGGGGAAGCCGTATTCGCCGAAACCCTTGATCTGCGCGAAGATACGCTGCGCGAAAGCTTGGTCGTGACCGCGCCGGCGCATGCCCGCGATGAGCTTTTCCTCGAACGTCTGCAGGCCGCCCTTGCGTCGCCAGGCGGCCATTGCCCGGCGCAACTGGTCGGCTTCGCCGGGCGTGAAGCCGGCGGCGACGACTGCCAGTTGCATCACCTGTTCCTGAAAGATCGGCACGCCGCAGGTCCGCGCGAGGACGGCGGCGATTTCCGGACGCATCGCTTCGATCGCTTCCTCGCCGTGCCGGCGGCGCAGATAGGGATGGACCATGTCGCCCTGGATCGGTCCCGGCCTGACCAGCGCGACTTCAATCACCAGATCGTAGAAGTTGCGCGGCTTCAGGCGCGGCAGCATGGCCATCTGCGCGCGCGATTCGATCTGGAAAACGCCCATCGTGTCGGCCGCGCAGATCATGTCATAGACTGCCGGGTCTTCGGCCGGGACGTCCGCCAGGCGGCAGCCGATCAGGTCGAGCGCGCGATGGATGGCCGAGAGCATGCCGAGGGCGAGAAGGTCGATCTTCAACAGGCCGAGCGCGTCGAGATCGTCCTTGTCCCACTGGATGACCGTGCGTTCGGCCATGGCGGCATTTTCGATCGGTACGAGACGCGCCAGCGGGCCGCGCGAAATGACGAAACCACCGACGTGCTGCGAGAGATGGCGCGGAAAGCCACGCAGCGCGTCGGCCAGCGCCAGCCATTTGGCGACGCGCGGCGCGCTCGGGTCGAGGCCGACCGCGCGCAGGCGCTCGGGGAGTTGTTCGCGTTTGTCCCACCAGGCGAGCGAGGCGGTCAAAGCGTCGATCTGCGCCCGTCCGAAGTCGAGAGCACGGCCGACATCGCGTAAGGCACTGCGCATCCGATAGGTGATGACGGTGGCGGTCAGCGCCGCGCGGCTGCGTCCATAGCGTGCGTACAGATACTGAATGACCTCCTCGCGCCGTTCATGCTCGAAATCGACGTCGATGTCCGGTGGTTCGCCGCGCTCGCGCGAAATGAAGCGCTCGAAAAGCAGGTTCGAGCGGGCAGGGTCGACTTCCGTGATGCCGAGGCAGTAACAGACCGCCGAGTTGGCAGCCGAGCCGCGCCCCTGGCAGAGGATGTTGCGTTGGCGGGCGAAGTTCACCAGGTCGTACACGGTCAGGAAGTAGGCTTCGTAGGCGAGTTCGCCGATCAGCGCGAGTTCATGCTCGACGCGCTCGACGACGCTTGCCGGCGCGCCCGCCGGATAGCGCAGGGTCAAGCCTCGGTTGACCTCGGCGCGCAGAAAGGCCGCCGCCGTCTGGCCGTCGGGAGCGACCTCGTCCGGGTATTCGTAGCGCAACTCGGTGAGCGAAAAGCGGCAACGCTCGGCGACGACCAGGGTTTCGGCAAGCAGTTCGGGCGGGTAGATGCGGGCCAGTTGTCGGCGCGGGCGCAGGTGCCGCTCACCGTTGGCAAACAGGGCGTTGCCGGCGGCGAATACGGTGGTGTTGAGGCGGGTTGCGGTCAGCGTGTCCTGCAGCGGACGGCGGCTGCGCAGATGCATGTGTACATCGCCAGCCGCGACCGCCGGCAGGCCGCAGGCAGCGGCCAGGGCCAGCCGTCGCTCGAGCAGCGCCGCGTCGTTCGGTCCGCAGTGCAACTCGATCGCCAGCCAGGCGCGCCCGGGAAAACAGCGTGCCAGCCATCGCCCGTCGTCGGCCGTGGTCTCGGCGGCGGGCACCCAGAGCGCCAGACAATTCGCCAGCAGCTTGCCGCAAACTGCGCCGTCAGGGCTTTCCAGATCGCTGCGGTAGAGCTGGTAGGCGCCTTTGGCCGAGCGCCTCCGCGCTCGGCTGATCAGTTCGGCCAGATCGCCATAGCCGGCGCGATTCTCGGCGAGCAGGACGAGCCGGTAGCCGGCGGCGCCTTCGTCGGCGAGCCGAAACTCGGCGCCGACGATCAACCGCAGGCTGCCGGTGGCGGCCTTGTGCGCGCGCACGATGCCGGCCAGCGATGCTTCATCGGTGATCGCCAGCGCGCTGTAGCCGAGCGCCTGCGCCCGTTCGACCAGTTCCTCCGGGTGCGAGGCACCGCGCAGAAAGGAAAAGTTCGAGCAGCAATGAAGTTCGGCGTAGGGCGGAGGATCGGCGGCCATCTTGGGTGACTGTTGTTAAGAACAGTATACCGTGCATCGCCGCAGGTGTTGCCGCGTGTTTCTGGTTTCCCGTCAGGTTTACCGCCAAGTCGCTACGCTGGCGGAAGCTATTGCTGCCTGAGATCGAGTTGCGCCAGATCGACGCGTTTGCGCACGCCGCGCAGGCGCAGCCAGGCCTTGTGCGACAGGTGTCGGGTGAGCAAGCCTGGCGGCATGCGCAACCAGTGGGCGCGAATGTAGATCAGCCAGCGGGCCAGGGTCGCCCGTCCGCGCGGGCGATCGGGGTGTTCCGGCAGCAAAGCGAGCGGAATCAGGCGATCCATCAGGGCGAGCAGCGGGCGCGGCGGGGCTGCCGGTGCGAGCTGCTGGACGACGCTCGTCGGAACCGGCGTGGCGAACAGCCGCTGGGCGTAGCGCAGGCCGTAGAACAGTGGCCGCCGGAAGCCGAGCGCGCCGGCGCGCGCTACCAGGTCGGCCCAGAAGTCTGTCTGTTGCGCGAAGTGGCACAGCAGATCATGTACATCGAGCAGATCGCGCAGGCGCAGCCCTTCGTCCGGATCTCCTTCGAGAAACAGATGGACGAGCGCATGCAGGACCATGTCCGGTGGTGAGAGAACGTGCAGACGTGGGTCGGCGAGCGGCTGAGCGGCAGCAAGCAGTGGTTCAGGGCTCGACGGGAGGCGGCTGGTGCGTGGCAGCAGGCGATGATGAAGATCGATTTCGGTCCCCCGTTCGCTGTGCCGCAGCGGTGGAATCTCGTGCATCCAGACGCGGTAGTAGCGGTCGTCGTAAGGATCGATCTCGGTCTTGAACCAGCCATGTCCGACCAGTTGCTCCTCGATCTCGCCAATCTTCTCCTCGGGCACGAGCAGGTCGACGTCGGCGAAGACGCGGCCACGCGCCGGTGGCAGCCGGGCCAGCAGGTAGCCGCTGCCCTTGAGCAGGATGAGTGGCGTAGCGCTGCCGGCGAGCGCCCACAGGATGCGGTTGACTTCCCAGGTGATCAGCGTCTGCCGATGCGTGATGACCTGACGCGCGGCCTGCAGGTGCTGCGCGGCGCCCGTCGGGATGGCGTGCAGCAGTCCGCGTTGGGCAAGATCGGCTTCGATCCGGCCGAGCAGACGCGCGCGCCGTCCGACGCGCACGAGCAGTTCCCAGTCGGCCACCGACAGCCGGATGAGGTCGGCCGGCTGGTTGATCGCGTCCAGCAACAGTTGCTGAGCTCGTCGCGTTGCGCTGTCCACGCTAGCCCTGGTCAGCATCCGCCAACTCGCCGAGCACGCGGATCGCTTCGTCGAGATTGGAATAGCAGAGCGAGTAGCAGTTGCAGGCATCAACCATGTCGGCGACGAGTGAAAAGGCGGTGGCGTCGAGCACCTCGTAGTTGAACGAGTTGGTCGCGACCATCAGGAAAGCCTGACTTTTCGGCATTCGTGTGAGGCTGAGCGCGGCTCCGGCGAGCCAGCGCGGAAAGACCAGCCAGCGCGGCCGGGCCGGCTCGTCTGCTCGCCGGATGCTGTCGAGCGGCGGTCGGACGTGCGCTACGGTTCCTTTGCGCGTGCCGTAGAAGGCAGGACCAATGACGGCGTCGGACCGGAAACGGCGGATGACGTCGATCGACTCGTTCTTCAGCGGGATCAGCCGAGGGATCGGCAAGACGCTTCCGTCTGCCGGGTGCACCAGCCCGAACTCGTCGGAGAGCAGGCGCCAGCCCGAGTGGATGAGCGCCGTGCACAGCGTCGACTTGCCGTGCCCAGGCCAGGCAGGAAAAAGCATCGCCTTGCCTTGCCGTTCGACGACGGCCGAATGCAGCATCAGCAGGTGATGCGAGCGCGTTGCGACACACCAGTTGATTCCCCACTCCAGCGCCGGAAAGGCATGCTCGACGGTGTAGGGTGCGAACGGCGACTGTCCGTCGACGGCAAAACAGACCTGCTGGCGCCACCAACGGCGCAGGCCGCGCGGTCGGGCAAGGCGGACGTGGAAATCGTTGAAACTTGCCTCTCCAGGAATCGGGTAGGGCGCGTAGAGCTGATGGGCAAGTGCCGCAAAACTGGCGAGTTCGGAGCGAATCCGGATGTTGAATGGACCAAAACGGATGCCCAGACCATCGCCCGCCAGCCGTTGCGCAACGTCCTGGCGAGCCAGATCGCCAATGATCACCGCACGTCGTCCGCTGCTTGTACGCGCTCGATCAGGCCAAGCTCATCCAGCCGGTGTACGGCGGCGAAAAAATCTGCTTCCGCAAGATCGCCGCGCTGGGCTCCGAGCGCCTGTTCCACGTGTGACTTCAACTCATCCAAGGTCAGGAGCCGATCATCGAGGGTGCGCAGGATGGCAGCAGTCGGTCCGTTGAAGACGTGTGTTTCGGCTGATGATGGCTGATAGACGATGTACAGATCGGCGTCCCAGCTTCGCCACAGCAGGCCGCCGCTGGCGGCAGCCCGGCTGACACAAAGGAATTCTTCCCGTGCCTCATCGCCCATGCGCTTTGGCGTCGGGTAGTGCTACGCAGACGGATGTCGAACGCCGGCGGGCGGTTCGGTTCGTACGACCCGGGAACTCAGCTTACGAGCGAGGTCGCGGCGGCTGAGCTGAGGATGGCAACCGTCCGGTTCGGCATCCCCTGGCAGCGATAAAAACCGGTCGTTATGCCCGGATAGGTGACGGAGACACCGCTAAGGGTTCCACCGGTGATTCTGGTTCCAGGACACGTGGCAGGATTCTGGGAAAACGTGTCGACGCATGCATCGCCGACGACGGTGATGCTGTTCCCCATGAAATCTCCATTGGCGTCCGTCGCTGCGATCTGGCTGACGCCCATGCACGAGACTGCTGCCAGCACACCGCCGCTACGCAGTGTCAAGACCAACGGGGCTACAGCCGCAGCACCACGAACCAAGCGACGTCGACCTGGATCGGGGGGAGAAGTCGTTAGCGAACTGACTTGATCGCTCTCAGTGGGCGAAGATGCCGGCGACTGTCCTGCTTCGTCAATCGACCTCAAACTTTTCATAAATGCTGCTCCCAGTTATTCAGCTTGCCGTTGCCGTATTACCAAACCCGAACCTCTCTGGCAGCCTGTTCCGGCAGCCTCGCGTTTGGCGGCTGCCGTCACGCTAGCTGGCAGGCTGCTGCTTGGTTTGCGCGCACCCGGAAGCGGCGCGCCAACTGCCCAGTCAGCGCCAGTGTAACCTGCGCGCGGTCGGTCATCTGTAAAAAAAGTCTCACGTTTGAGCGCTGCCCTGCCGCCGGCGACGACAATTTGCCATCGTTTTCGCATCAGGCCGGCGCGCCCTGTCTAAATCATAGAATAGCAAATCCTGTGCCATCGTCAATGGGCCAAATGAATCAAAGCCTAAATCATTGGCTTAAGCGATCAACCAGAATAGCAGGAGATGTGTGCAGGTATTTGGGTGTAAAAAAAACCGACATGTGCTGTTGCTGGTTTGCCAACCTTGCGCGCTCACCCTGGGTCTGCGTCGATGCTTGTCCCTGACCGCCGCATGTCGGTGCCTGCTTCCCTCACAGCTTGAGCTGCTCGAGCAGTTCGGTCTCCAGCTTGATTCGGTTGGCGGTGTCGGCGAGGTCGCCGCCGCTGATCAGAAAGGTGTCCTCGACACGTTCGCCCAGCGTCGAGATCTTTGCTGTGTGTAGATTGGCGCCGTGTGTGGCGAGCGTCGTCGCGATCGAATAGAGCAAGCCAGGACGATCAGCCGCGTTTACCGACAGGACGTAGTGCTGACCTCTTTCGTCCAGTTCGATGGTGACTACCGGCTGCATCGGGAAGTGCTTGACTTGGCGCGAGATGCGTCCACCGCCAGGCGCATCCGGTGGATTTCGGCGGCGCAGGCGGTCGTTCAGTTCGTGCTCGATATAGGCGATCATGGTGCGATCGCTACCCCGGTCACTGAGATCAAGCAGCATGAAACTGTCGAGGGCGTAGCCATGGCGGGTCGTGTGTATCTTGGCATCGACGATGGTGTAGCCCTCCCGGCTGAAGAAGCCGACGAGGCGTGCGAAGAGATCTGTCTGGTCGCGCGTGTAGACCAGGACCTCGAGTCCTTCGCCATGCGGGTTGACCCGGGCTTTGATCACCGGGTCTTCGATCCCCGTCCGATAGTGCAGCGCGCGCGTGTGCCAGGCGATTTCTTCCGGCGAGTGGCGTAGGAAATAGACCGCGTCGAGCTGTTTCCACAGGCGCTGGTGCACGGCTTCGGGCAGCGCGAAAAAGCGGAGCAAGCGGAGAGCTTCCTGCTGGCGCTCCTCGATCAGCCCTTGCCGAACCGCCAATTGACCACCGGACAGCAGCGTTCGGCAAGTACTGCGGAAAAGCTGCTCGAGCAACTGTCCCTTCCAACTGTTCCATACTTTTGGACTGGTTCCCCGGATATCCGCCACGGTAAACAGGTAAAGCGCGGTGAGGTGTCGTTCATCCCTGACCGCGGCGGCAAAGGATGCGATCACCTCGGGGTCGGCAATGTCCTGCTTTTGCGCGACCGCCGACATCAGCAGGTGTTGGCGAACCAGCCACACGACCAGTTCGCTGTCCTCCTCGGCGAGACCGTGTTGAGCGCAAAACTCGGCCGCGTCGAGCGCACCCAAGGTGGAGTGATCGCCGCCACGGCCCTTCGCGATGTCGTGAAATAAGGCCGCGATGTAGAGTACCCAGGGGCGCGGGAAATCGCGGATCAGTTCGCTGCACAGCGGATATTCGTGCGTAAAGTCCTCAGCCATGAAACGGCGCAGGTTGCGCAGGACACGCAGCATGTGCTGGTCGACCGTGTAGACGTGGAAAAGATCGTGCTGCATCTGGCCAACGATCTGGCCGAAACTCGGCAGGTAGCGACCGAGGATGCCGAACTGGTTCATCCGGCGGAACTCGTGTACGACGCCACGGTCTTGCTGCAGCAGTTGCAGAAAACACGCACGGTTCGCCGGATCCCGGCGAAAATGCTCGTCAATCAGCGTCCGCGCGTGCCATAAGGCGCGCAGCGTGCGGGCCGACATGCCCTGCAGCTCGGGATGCTTCTGCATGACCAGGAAGGCTTCGAGCAGGAGGGCCGGCTTGCGGTTGAAGATGTCTTCGTCGACCACGTCAAGCACATCGTGGCGGTTCTGGAAGTGCTCGTCGATGCGTTGCGCCCCCTGCTGGTCGGGCGGGGCCATTGCCGCATCCACATTGAGCAGCAATATCGCATTGATCTGCGTTACCCTTTTTGCCGTTCGATAGTACTCCTGCATGAGTCGCTCGCTGGCCCGACGCGTCGGTGTCGGGACATAGCCCATCTGCTCGGCGAGTGTCGTCTGGTAGTCGAACAGGAGTCGGTCTTCGCGACGGCCGACGTGCAGGTGCAGGCGAACGCGCAACTGGCGCAGGAACGCGACGCTATCGAGGACGACTTCTTCCTCTTCGGCGGTCAGGAACCCCTGTCGGGCCAGGTCATGCCAGGTGTTGCCGTAGCCGGCGGCGCGCGTCACCCAGAGGACAGTCTGCAGGTCGCGTAGGCCACCGGGCGCCTCCTTGAAGTTGGGTTCCAGACTGTAGGGGGAATCGTGGAAACGCAGGTGGCGTTCCTCCTGTTCCTTGCGCTTGGCTTCAAAGAACGCCTGCGGATCAATGGTCTCCTGCAGTCGACGCACGAACTCGTGATACAGCGTTGGGCTACCGGTCAGCAAGCGCGTCTCGAGCAGCGCTGTCTGTATCGTCAGATCGCCGCTTGCCGCCTGCACGCACTCGTCGACCGTGCGCACGCTGGGCGCCACATCGAGCCGGCTGTCATAGAGCAGGGCAATCGCCTGTTCGAGCTGCGCGGTCAGACTGGCATCCGGGGAACTCGGCAAGAGGACGAGCAGATCGACGTCCGAAGCGGGAAAAAGCTCTCCCCGGCCGTAGCCGCCGACAGCCACCAGGCTCAGCGAAGCTGGCAACTTCAGCCCTTGCCACAAGGCGCACAAACACTCGTCGATCAGGCGGCAGCGATCGGTCAGCAGGCGCGCTGCGTCGCCATCAGTCAGATAACCTTCGCGGATAGCCGCCTGTCCGCCCTGCAGCCGGCTGCGAAAACTACTGAGCAGCGCCTGGCGGTCGACCAGATCGTCGGACATCGCCGGCTAACCTAGCCAGTCGGGCTGGGGGCGCGTACCGGCGGACACGGTGAGCACCTCAAAACCCGTTTCGGTGACCAGAACCGTGTGCTCCCATTGCGCCGAAAGGCTGTGGTCCTTGGTCACGATCGTCCACCCGTCAGCCATTGTGCGGATGGCCGCCTTGCCGGCGTTGATCATGGGTTCGATGGTAAAGACCATTCCGGGCTCAAGCTTGACGCCCGTATGCGGCTTGCCGTAGTGCAGAACCTGTGGTTCTTCGTGGAACTTCTCGCCGATGCCGTGCCCGCAGAATTCGCGGACGACCGAATAGCCGGCTTTCTCTGCGTGCTGCTGGATGGCGTGCCCGATGTCGCCGAGCGAAGCACCGGCGCGCACCTGCGCGATGCCGAGCCAGAGGCATTCGAAAGTGACCTCGCACAAGCGGCGGGCGAGCACCGACGGTTCGCCGACCAGAAACATGCGGCTACTGTCGCCGTGATAGCCGTCCTTGATCACTGTGACATCGAGGTTGACGATGTCGCCGTTCCTGAGTTGCCGGTCGCTGGGCACGCCATGGCAGACTTGATGGTTGAGCGAAGTGCAGATCGATTTGGGATACGGCGGGTAGCCAGGCGGCGAGTAGTTGAGCGGCGCCGGGATCGCCTGTTGAACCTCGACGATGTAGTCGTGGCAGAGGCGGTCCAGTTCGCCGGTGGTGATGCCGGCGCGAACGTGCGGCGTGATGAAGTCGAGAACCTCAGCCGTGAGGCGGCCAGCCAGGCGCATCTTTTCGATTTTCTGTGGGGTCTTGATCGGGATGGCCATGGTTTGCGCCTCGGCGCCTGGGGAAGGAGGAGCGAAGAATAAAGGAAGCCGTGCGCTTAGGCAATTTGCGCCTGCTGCGAGCCGCCCTGGCGGACGAACCGGGCAGGTCACTTGCGGCGAACCGGGAAGATTCCCTGCTCTCTACACCACGCGGACGCGTACCGAATTGAAATGTCGTGGCGGTTGATGGTAGTATCGCCGCTTTTTGCTGGCCAGCGTCGGCGGAGAAGAAAGTTGCGCCTGAATGGGCGCGGAGCGTCGCCAGAGGGCTCGCTTCATCACGCACATTCGCCTGATCGAGGGTGCCTGCCGGATTGGCGGGAGTTAGCTGGGCGAATGGTGGTCCAACCCTGACTTGAGAGTACCTAAATATGTCCACAACGATGCGTCAAATGCTCGAGGCCGGCGTTCATTTCGGCCACCAGACACGCTTCTGGAACCCCAAGATGGCGCCGTACATTTTCGGCGCGCGTAACAAGATTCATATCGTCAACCTTGAAAAGACGCTCGCCAAGTACAACGAGGCGATGGCTTTCGTGCGCCGGCTGGCGGCCAACAAGGGCACCATCCTGTTCGTCGGAACGAAGCGGCAGGCGCGCGAGATCATGGCCGAGGAAGCCGTCCGCTGCGACTGTCCGTACGTCGAACAGCGCTGGCTGGGTGGCATGCTGACCAACTTCAAGACCATCAAGCTGTCGCTCAAGCGCCTGAAGGAAATGGAGGTGATGTGCGAAGACGGTTCGCTTGATCGCCTTGGCAAGAAGGAAGCGCTGATGATCACGCGCGAACTGGAAAAGATGCACAAGGCGATTGGCGGCATCAAGGAAATGGGGTCGCTGCCCGATGCGCTGTTCGTTGTTGACGTCGGCTACCACAAGATCGCGATCACCGAGGCGAACAAGCTGGGTATTCCGGTGGTGGCCGTGGTCGACACCAATCATTCGCCGGATGGAGTCGATTATGTGATTCCCGGCAACGACGACTCGTCACGCGCCATCCGCCTGTACGCGCGGGGTGTTGCTGATGCAATCCTCGAAGGGCGTAGCCAGTTCGTCGAGGAAATCCTGGAAGCCGTTTCGGCCGACGAGTTCGTCGAGGAGGATGACGACGCATGACCGTCGACGCCACCGGTCGGCCGCGCTGGCCGCGGCGTCGCCGATGGAGTCTGCTTTTTCTTGAATGTGTTGAGCGAGGCACGGCCGGCGTTTCCGGCCGGGTCGGCAAGTGGAGAGTGAAATGGCGGAAATCACCGCAAGCATGGTAAAGGAACTGCGCGAGAGAACCGACGCGCCGATGATGGAATGCAAGCGAGCCCTGACTGAGGCGGCGGGCGACCTCGCCAAGGCGGAAGAGCTGCTGCGCGTAAAGCTGGGGTCGAAGGCGAGCAAGGCGGCCACCCGGATTACCGCCGAAGGGGTCGTCGCCATCCATCTGGCGGACGGCGGGCAGGTTGGAGCAATGGTCGAGATCAATTGTGAAACCGACTTCGTCGCCAAGAACGACGATTTCCTGAAGCTCGCTGCCGAATGCGCGGCGCTCGTCGCAGCGCATGATCCGGTCGATGTCGTCGCTTTGGCGGCGCTGCCGATGGGTGACGGCACGGTCGAATCGACGCGCACGGCATTGGTCGGGAAAATCGGCGAAAACATGTCGATTCGGCGTTTCGTTCGCCTGCAGGCGAGCGGCAAGCTGTCGTCCTACGTGCACGGCGGCGCCAAGATCGGGGTCATCGTCGATCGGACGGGTGGTGACGATCAACTGGGCAAGGACTTGGCCATGCACATTGCCGCCGCCAAACCGAAGGCGCTCGACGCCTCCGGTGTTGCCAGCGAACTGCTCGAAAGCGAGCGCCGGATTGCCGTCGAGAAGGCGCGCGAAGCGGGCAAGCCGGAAGCGATGATCGAGAAGATCGCCGATGGTTCGGTGCAGAAGTTCATCAACGAGGTCACCCTGCTCGGGCAGATCTTCGTCAAGGCCGACGACGGCAAGCAGACGATCGCCCAGTTGCTCAAGGCGAAGGGTTCTACGGTGAACGCGTTTTCCCTTTTTGTTGTCGGCGAGGGGCTGGCCAAGCGCAGCAACGACTTCGCTGCCGAAGTGGCTGCCCAGGCGGCCGCGGCACAGAAATAGGCGCCAACGCCAACGAAGCGACCTGACCCGAGGAGACTGCCAGCGATGACCGACAAGACGCCGAAATACAAACGCATTCTGCTCAAGCTGTCGGGCGAGGCGCTCATGGGTGGCGATGCCTACGGAATAAACCGGCCGACGATTTCCGGGATCGTCGCCGAGATCAAGGGTATCGTCGACTTGGGCGTACAGGTCGGAGTGGTGATCGGCGGAGGCAACATCTTCCGCGGGGTTGCCCCGGCCGCCAGCGGCATGGATCGCGCTCAGGCCGATTACATGGGGATGCTGGCGACGGTGATGAACGGTCTTGCTCTGCACGACGCGATGCGCGCGGCCGGCATGGTCTCGCGTGTACAGTCGGCGCTCAACATCGAGCAGGTGGTCGAGCCGTACATTCGCGGCAAGGCGATCCGGTATCTGGAGCAGGGTCGAACGGTGATCTTTGCTGCCGGGACCGGCAACCCGTTCTTCACGACCGATACTGCCGCGGCCTTGCGCGGTGCGGAAATCGGGGCTGAAATCGTTCTCAAGGCGACCAAGGTCGACGGTATCTACGCCGCCGACCCCAAGAAGGATCCCACCGCCCGGCGCTACGACCGGATCAGCTTCGATGATGCGATCGCGCAGAATCTTGCGGTCATGGATGCTACGGCCTTTGCCCTCTGTCGCGACCAGCAGTTGCCGATCAATGTCTTCTCGATTTTCAAGCCGGGGGCCTTGCTGCGGGTTACGCTGGGCGAGGACGAGGGCACTCTGGTCCATTGTTCCTGACGGAGGCGAAGATGTCGATTGCAGATGTGAAGAAGCAGACCGAGCGAAAGATGCAGAAATCGATCGAGGCACTGCGCACGGACCTGGCGAAAGTGCGGACCGGCAGGGCGCACACCGGGCTGCTCGACCATGTCCAGGTCGAGTACTACGGATCACTGGTACCCGTCAATACCGTCGCCAACGTCAGCTTGATCGACGCCCGCACCCTTGGCGTGCAGCCGTGGGAGAAGAACATGTTGAACAAGGTCGAAAAGGCGATTCGCGATTCGGACCTGGGGCTTAATCCTTCGGCGCAGGGCGAACTGATCCGGGTGCCGATGCCGCCGCTGACCGAGGAAAGGCGGCGTGAACTGATCAAGGTGGTCAAAGGTGAGGGCGAAGGCGCCAAAGTCGCGGTTCGCAACCTGCGTCGCGACGCCATCGCCACGCTCAAGGAGATGCTGAAGAACAAGGAGTGTTCCGAGGACGACGAACACCGCGCGCAGGATGAGGTGCAGAAGCTCACCGATCGTTACGTAGCCGAGATCGACAAGCAGCTTGCCCACAAGGAAACCGAGTTGATGGCCATCTGACGGCGTTCGGACGGGGCATTCCGATGGCGCTGTTTACCAGTTCGACAAGAGGCGTACCGGCCGCTGGCACGGTTCCTTCGCATGTCGCGATCATCATGGATGGCAATGGGCGTTGGGCGAGAAAACGCTTGTTGCCTCGCGTTGCCGGGCACCATCGTGGTGTCGAGACGGTACGTGAGACAGTCAAGGCGTGTCTCGCGCGCGGCGTCAGCTATCTGACGCTTTTTGCTTTCAGTTCCGAGAACTGGCGTCGCCCGGCAGAAGAGGTTTCCTTGCTGATGCAGCTCTTTGGGCGTGCGTTGCGCGAGGAAGTGCGCAAGCTCGACCGCAACGGCGTACGTCTGCGCGTGGTCGGCGATCTGTCGCGTTTCGATCCCGAGCTGCAGGCGCTGATCGAGGCGTCGCAACAGCGAACAGCGACCAACAGCCGCCTGATTCTGACCATTGCGGCCAACTATGGCGGGCGCTGGGATATCCTGCAGGCGGTCAACCGCTTGCGCGTGGCTGAACCGGAAAAATGCGGCGAATGGAGCGAAGCTGACTTGGCGCCGTATCTGGCGATGAGTTATGCGCCCGAACCCGACTTGTTCATCCGGACGGGCGGCGAGCAGCGAATCAGCAACTTCCTTCTCTGGCAACTGGCCTATTCAGAGCTCTACTTTACCGACGTTCTCTGGCCCGAGTTCGATGCGCTTGCCTTTGATCAGGCGATCGCGTCGTACCAGCGGCGCGAACGCCGTTTCGGACGAACCAGCGAGCAGTTGTCGGCTGCTCGTCCAGCCGGCGGCCCGTCGGATCCGGCGATAGATGCTTAGGACGCGGGTCATCACCGCGGTTTTGCTGTTTGCCTTGTTTTTTGGCGCGCTTTTCCATCTGCCGCCACTAGGCTGGCTGATCTTCGTTTCGGCCGTCGCAGCGATTGCCGCCTGGGAGTGGGGTGGCCTGATCGGACTTGGCCAGGCAGGTCGCCTGGCGCTCGGCGCATCTTTCGCGTGCACCTGCGCCGCCGTCGCCGCGTTCGATCCGCCGGCAGTTGGCCTGGCGCCCGGTTTCGCGGAAGCGGGTTGGCGTCTCGGGCGCTGGTTCTACCTGCCGGCTGCTGCTTTCTGGCTCCTCGTCGTGCCGTTCTGGTTACGTTGGCGCTGGCCGCTGGTCAATCTCCCGCTGGCTTTGATGACCGGCTTTCTGCTCATCCTGCCCGCCTGGTTGGCCTTGTTGCAGTTGCGTCAGGGTGGCCCGCTGTTCCTGCTCGGCGTGATGGCTGTCGTCTGGGTCGCCGACATCGGCGCCTACTTCGCTGGACGACGTTTCGGCCGGCACAAGCTGGCGCCGGCCATCAGCCCGGGCAAGACCTGGGAGGGGGCCATTGGCGGCGCTCTCGGCGTTGCCATTTGCGGTTTGCTCGCCAGCTCCAGGTTGCCGGTGGCGCTCGCCGACAATGTCGTGCTGCTCGTCGGCGTGCTGATCGCGCTGACCGCGATCAGCATTGTTGGCGACCTCTTCGAGTCGCTGGTCAAGCGCGAAGCGGGCCTCAAGGACAGCAGCCAGATTCTGCCCGGGCACGGAGGCGTGCTCGACCGCATCGACAGCCTGACCTCGACGCTGCCGCTGGTCGCTTTGCTCTGGTTGCTCGCTGGGCCCCGATGAACGGCGACGCGCAGGTGCAGAACCTTGTCGTTCTCGGCTCGACCGGTTCGATCGGCCTCAGCACGCTGGCGGTGGTGCGGCTGCATGCGCAGCGTTATCGCATTCTTGCGCTGACGGCCAATCACCAGGTCGACCAACTGTACGCGCAATGTATCGAGTTTCGGCCGCGTTACGCGGTGCTCGGTGAGCGTGCCCGGGCCGCCGAGCTCGCCGCTCGGCTGGCCGCTGCCGGTTGTCCGACCACGGTCGAGCATGGTCCGCAGGCTTTGATCCGGATGGCGTGCCTACCCGAGGCCGACACCGTGATGGCTGCCATCGTTGGTGCTGCCGGGCTGCCACCGACGCTGGCGGCGGTCGTCGCCAGCAAGAAGGTGCTACTTGCCAACAAGGAAGCGCTGGTCATGGCGGGATCGGTGTTCATGCGTGCGGTAAGGGAACACGGGGCGACATTGCTGCCGATCGACAGTGAGCACAACGCAATTTTCCAGTCGCTGCCGGACAACTACGCGGGGAATCCGCAGCAGAGCGGGGTCGTAGGGCTCTTCCTCACTGCGTCCGGGGGGCCGTTCCGCGAGTTCGCCGAGGCTGATCTGGAGGGAGTCACGCCGGAGCAAGCGTGCGCGCATCCGACCTGGAACATGGGGCGAAAGATATCGGTCGATTCGGCGACGATGATGAACAAGGGCCTTGAAGTGATCGAAGCCCATTGGTTGTTCAACGTTCCGGCGGAACGCATTCGTGTCGTCATCCACCCGCAGAGCGTCGTGCACTCGCTGGTCCAGTACGCCGACGGTTCGCTGATCGCCCAGCTCGGCCAGCCTGACATGCGCACGCCGATCGCGCACACGCTGGCCTATCCGCGGCGAATGGCTGCCGGTGTCGAGCCGCTGGATCTGTGCGCCGTCGCCACACTTGAGTTTGCGCAGCCCGACGCGGCGCGCTTTCCCTGTCTGGCGCTGGCCTATCGGGCTTTAGCCGAGGGCGGGAGCTCGCCGGCGACGCTCAATGCAGCCAACGAAGTGGCCGTGCAGGCATTCCTCGACGGCCGGATTCGCTTTCCCGAGATCCCTCGGGTGATCGCAAACGTCATGGACCGGCTGCCGCCGGGTGGGGCGCTGACTTCGCTCGACGAGGTGCTGGCAGCGGATGCGCAGGCACGCGCGGCAGCCGAGCGTGCGATTGCCGGAACGAGCGCGCGATGAGCACTTTCATTCATTATCTCGTGGCATTCGCGATTGCCCTGGCGGTGCTCGTCGTCGTGCACGAACTGGGCCATTTCCTGGTGGCCCGCTGGGTCGGCGTCAAGGTGCTGCGCTTTTCGGTCGGTTTCGGTCAGCCGCTCTGGCGGCGCCGCTTCGGTCGCGATGGTACTGAGTGGGTGATCGCCGCTTTTCCGTTGGGCGGTTACGTCAAGATGGTCGACGAGCGTGAGGGTAGCGTCGCCGTCGAAGACTTGCCGCGCAGCTTCAATCGTCGACCGGTCGGGCAGCGGATAGCGATCGTCGCGGCCGGTCCGGTCGCCAACCTGGTGCTCGCCACGCTCATCTACTGGGGACTGTTCTGGCACGGTACCGAGGAGTTCAGGCCGCTCCTTGCCGCGCCGCCGGCGATGAGCGCGGCTGCTGCGGCCGGCATCGAAGACGGCGAACTTGTGCGCAAGGTAGACGGCGCACCGGTTCGCAGTTGGCAGGAACTGCGATGGATGCTGCTGCGCGAGGCGGCCGAAAGCGATTCGGTCGAGCTCGAGGTGATCAACGGTCGGCAGGAAATCGCCATCCGTCACCTGTCGCTTTCGGCAGTTCGCGAGTCAGGCTGGGACGGTGAAGCGTTTGACCGCCTGGGGCTTGGCCTGCATCGTCCGAGCCTGCCGCCGGTGCTCGCCAAGGTCATGCGAAACAGCGCAGCGGCCGCCGCCGGTCTGCTCCCCGGCGACGAAATCACGGCGATCGACGGATTGGAAATCCGCACCTGGGCTGACATCGTTGCGGCCGTGCGTGCTGCTCCGGGCAGGGCGTTGACGGTCGACCTCCAGCGTTCCGGGCAGTCCATGCGAATGACGGTGACGCCAGCCGCGGTTGATGAACGCGGTCGCGAGGTCGGTCGGATTGGCGTGGCTGCAATCGACGACGCGCGCGCGCGCGCAGACATGACGACCGTCGTCAGCCATCCGCCGTTGCCGGCCCTGGCCAAGGCGCTGCGCGAAACCTGGGAGAAGTCGGCTTTCACGCTGCGCATGATCGGCAAGATGATTGTTGGCGAGGTCTCGTGGCGCAACATCAGCGGGCCGGTGACGATCGCCGACTATGCCGGTCAGTCGGCGCAGCTCGGTGTCGGCTACTATCTGAAGTTCCTCGCCCTGATCAGCATCAGCCTCGGCGTGCTCAACTTGCTGCCGATCCCGATTCTGGATGGGGGGCATCTGTTGTATTATCTGATCGAAATCATCAAGCGTGGGCCAGTTTCCGAGCGGACCATGGAAGTTGGCCAGCGGGTCGGTCTGGCTCTCCTGCTCATGCTGATGGCGTTTGCCTTCTACAACGACATCAATCGATTGTTCTCCGGCTGAGCTTATGAAGATATACCTGCCTGCAGGTCTGCTGGCGCTCGCTTGTGCGCATGCGGCGGCGATGGAGCCATTTACCGTCAAGGACATCCGCGTCGAAGGAATCCAGCGCGTCGAGGCGGGTACCGTATTCAGCTACCTGCCCGTCAAGGTCGGCGAAACGATGAACGACGAGAAGGCGGCGCAGGCGATCAGGACGCTGTTTGCCACCGGCTTCTTCAAGGATGTGCGGGTTGAGCACGACGGCCAGGTGTTGATCATCGTCGTCGAAGAGCGCCCGGCAATTGCCCAGATCGATTTCGTCGGCCTGAAGGAGTTCGACAAGGATCAACTGATCAAGGGCCTGAAGGAAGTTGGCATCGGCCTTTCGCGAACCTTCGACCGGGCAACGCTGGAGAAGGCAGAGCAGGAGCTGAAGCGTCAGTATCTGTCGCGTGGCAGGTATGCCGTGGTGATCACGACGACGGTCACCCCGCTCGACCGCAACCGCGTGGCGATCAACTTCAACATCGACGAGGGCGAGGCTGCGCTGATCAAGCAGATCAATATCGTTGGCGCTCAGGCGTTCAAGGAAAAGGATCTGCTGGGCGTATTCCAGCTCAGGACGCCGAACTGGATAAGCTGGTACACCAAAAGCGACCAGTACTCGAAACAGAAGCTTTCGGCCGACCTCGAAAGTCTGCGTTCCTATTATCTTGATCGTGGCTATCTGGAGTTCAGTGTCGACTCGACGCAGGTGTCGATCAGTCCGGACAAGAAGGACATCTACATCACGGTCAGCATCAACGAGGGAGAGCGCTATATCGTCTCCTCGGTCAAACTGGCCGGCGATCTGATCCTCTCCGACGACGAGTATCGACAATCGGTCACGATCAAGGCGGGCGACGTCTTTTCGCGCGAAAAGCTGAACGCCAGTACCAAGGCGATTGCCGATAAGCTGGGCGCGCAGGGTTATGCTTTCGCCAACGTCAATGCATCGCCCGAGCTCGACAAGGACAAGCGGACTGCAGCATTCACCATCTTCGTCGACCCGGGCAAGCGGGCCTATGTTCGGCGGGTCAACATCACCGGCAACACCAAGACGCGCGATGAGGTGATCCGGCAGGAAATTCGTCAGATGGAAGGCGGTTGGTACGACGCCGAGCGGGTGGCCGCGTCGCGTGAGCGAATCGATCGTACCGGCTATTTTGCCGAGGTCAACGTCGAAACACCGCCGGTTGCCGGAACGATCGACCAGGTCGACGTCAACGTCAACGTAGCCGAGAAGACGACCGGCAACATTTCGATCGGCGCGGGTTATTCGAGTGCCGAAAAGCTGGTTCTCTCCGGGTCGATATCGCAAGCGAACATTTTCGGTTCCGGCCGCTTCCTGTCGCTGCAGGTGAATACCGGGAAGCTCAACCGTACGGTCGGGATCAACTACACCAATCCCTATTTCACTGTTGATGGTATCAGTCAGGGCTTCGATCTCTACCACCGCAACCTGAACCCGACTTCGCTCGGCTACGCCTTCAAGTCGCAGTCGACCGGAGGCGGAATCCGCTTTGGTTTTCCGATCAGCGAAAAGGATACGCTGAGCTTTGGCTTGGCCGTCGACCAGACGGTGATCGACATCGATCCGATTACCACGGCGACGCCGCAGCAGTACATCGACTTTCAGAAGGAGCACGGCAACTCGAACATCACGCTGCCGCTGACCGTTTCCTGGACCAGTGACAGCCGCAACAGCGCGATCTACCCGACGAGCGGCGCGGTTCATCGAGCCGGCGTCGAGTTTGCCATTCCAGGGGTGGATCTCTCGTTCTACCGCCTGACCTACCAGCACCAACGCTATTTTCCGTTGACCAAGGACATCGTCCTCTTTCTTAATGGTGAGATCGGCTACGCCAAGGGACTGTCCGGCCAGAACTTGCCCTTCTACAAGAACTTCTACGCCGGGGGCGTCGGTTCGGTACGCGGCTACGATACGGCGAGTCTTGGCCCGTACAACCTCAACGATCCAGATACACGCCTGGGTGGTACGCGCAAAGCCGTTTTCAATGCCGAACTGCTGTTCCCGCTGCCCGGCTTCGACAAATCCTTCCGCTTTGGGCCCTTCTTCGATGCAGGTAACGTGTTTACCGACAAATATACGCTGGCCGACGAGGGCTTGCGCATGTCGGTCGGTCTGACTGCCGCCTGGCTGTCGCCGCTCGGGCCGCTGAAATTCAGCCTCGGCCAGGCGATCAACGAGAAAAGTAATGATAAACTGCAAAAGTTTCAGTTCCAGTTGGGGACGACCTTTTAATCCAGGAGAACGAGCTTGAAGAAGACGATTGCCCCGCTGCTGGTGGCGCTGCTGGCTTCGCTGCCGGCGTCGTATGCGTCGGCGGTTGACCAGTTGAAGGTTGGTTACGTCAATACTCAACGTCTTTTCCGCGACGCGCCGGCGGCGGTCAGGGCGGCGAAGCGCATCGAGCAGGAATTCACCAAGCGGGACCAGGACTTGCAACGTCTCGCCAAGCAGGTCCAGGCACTGCAGGAAACGCTCGAGAAGAACGGCCTGACGATGGCGGAAAGCGAGCGGCGAACGAAGGAAAAGGACCTCGCCGAGTTGTCACGCGAGTTTCAGCGCAAGCAGCGCGAGTTTCGTGAAGACCTGAACCTGCGCCAGAACGAGGAAAACGCGGCGATCATCGAAAAGGCGAACAAGGCGATCAAGCAACTGGCCGAGAACGAGAAGTACGACCTGATCGTGCAGGATGTCGTCTGGGTCAGCCCGCGGCTGGACATTACCGACAAGGTGATCAAGGCACTGTCGGAAGCCAAGGAAGCGAAATAAGCGGCCGCGTCGGCTAGATGGCGCGCGCGAGCGCTTCTGCCCTGCGTCTGGACGAGATCGTTGCGCATCTCGGCGGCGAGTTGTGCGGCGACGGCTCGGTGGTCGTTGCCCAGGTGGGAACGCTGCACTCAGCGCAAGCCGGGCAGATTGCCTTCCTGGCCAATCCCCGTTACCGCCAGCAACTATTGACCACGAGGGCCTCGGCGGTCATCGTTCCGCCGCAGTTCGCCGCCGCCACGGCCTTGCCGCGCATCGTGCATGCGAACGCCTACGCCTACTACGCACGCGTCGTCGCTCTGCTCAATCCGCCGCGCGGGCGCGCGCCGGGAATCGGTCGGCACGCCGTACTCCGCTCGCCGCTGCCGGCGTCGGTCAGCGTCGGCGACCATGTGGTCGTCGGCGAAGGGGCGAGCATCGGCGAGAATGTCGTCCTGTTTCCGGGTTGTGTGATTGGCGACGGCGTCTCGATCGGCGACGATTCGCTCCTCTACCCGAACGTCGTCGTGTATCACGATTGCGTGATCGGCAAGCGCGCGATCATCCACGCGGGGGCGATCATCGGGGCGGACGGCTTCGGCTTTGCCAAGGAGAGTGGCGGCTGGCTGAAAATTCCGCAGATTGGTCGCGTGCTGATCGGCGACGATGTGGAGATCGGGGCCAACACCTCGATCGACCGCGGCGCGCTCGACGATACGGTGATCGGCAACGGCGTCAAGCTCGACAATCAGATTCAGATTGGTCATAACGTGGCGATTGGCGACCAGGCTGCCTTGGCCGGGTGCGTCGGTATCGCCGGGAGCAGCCGCATCGGTCGCCGATGTACGGTTGGCGGAGCAGGAATGATCATTGGTCACCTCGACCTGGCGGACGACGTGCATATCTCGGCCGGAACGATGGTCACCCACAGCCTGGCGCAGCCCGGCCAGTACACGAGCATCTTCCCGCTCGCGACGCATAAGGAATGGCTGCGCAATGCGGCGCAACTCAAACGCCTGGCCAAGCTGGCGGAACGAGTGGCCGAACTTGAGAAGAAACTCGACCTGATGGAGAAAAAGACTTGAACGTAATGGACATACACGAGATTCTCGAGCATCTGCCACATCGTTACCCGTTCCTGCTGATCGATCGCGTGCTCGCTTGCGAACCCGGTAAGGCGATACATGCGTACAAGAACGTGACGATCAACGAACCGTTCTTCGTCGGTCACTTTCCGCATCATCCGGTCATGCCCGGCGTATTGATCATGGAAGCGTTGGCGCAGGCGGCCGGCATCCTGTCGTTTCGCACGATGGGCGAAAAGCCGGATGCGAGTTCGGTCTTCTACTTTGTCGGCATCGACGCCGCCCGTTTCAAGAAGCCAGTGACGGCGGGCGATCAACTGCACCTGCACGTGGCGATCCAGCGCCAGATGCGCGGCATCTGGAAGTACGCTGCCGAGGCGCGCGTCGATGGTGAAGTGGTCGCCGAGGCCGAGCTGATGTGCGCCAAGCGAAATGTCGCTTGAGGCGCCGGCGGCGGCGGGGATGATCCATCCGAGCGCGATCATCCACCCGGGAGCACGCCTGGGTGCCAATGTCACGGTCGGCCCCTACTCGATCATCGGCGAACACGTCGAGATTGGCGACAACACGGTCGTCGGTCCGCATGTCGTCATCTCGGGCCGAACGCGCATCGGCTGCGACAACCGGATTTTCCAGTTCTGCTCGCTGGGCGAGGTGCCGCAGGACAAGAAGTACAGCGGCGAGCCAACGTGTCTTGAGATTGGTGATCGCAACACGATCCGCGAGTTCTGCACGTTCAACCTGGGTACCGCGCAGGATGTCGGTATCACGCGTGTCGGCGATGACAACTGGATCATGGCTTACGTGCATATCGCGCACGATTGCCAGGTAGGCAAGCACACGGTGTTTGCCAACAATGCGCAACTTGCCGGACACGTGCATGTCGATGATTGGGCCATCCTCGGCGGGTATACCGGCGTGCACCAGTTTTGCCGGATCGGCGCGCACGCGATGACCGCGGTCGGTACGGTCGTCCTGCAGGACATTCCACCTTTCGTGATGGCTGCCGGCAACACCGCCAGCCCCTTTGGCATCAACGCCGAAGGGCTGAAACGACGCGGTTTTTCGGCCGATGCACTGCTCGTGCTGAAGCGCGCTTACCGGACCGTCTACAAGTCGGGTCTGATGCTGGAAGAAGCGCGCAGCAGGCTCGAACAGGAGGTCATTGCCCACCCGGAGATCAGGCCGCTGGTTGACTTTCTGGCGGTATCAAAGCGCGGCATCATTCGATGAGCCAGGCTGCCGTACGCGTCGCCATGGTCGCCGGCGAGGCGTCCGGCGATCTGCTCGCCAGCCAGTTGATACAGGCGATTCAGGCCAGGCTTCCGGAGGCAGTCTTTTTCGGTATTGGCGGACCGAAAATGACGGCGCTTGGTTTCGACGCCTGGTATCCACTGGAAAAACTGGCGGTTCGCGGCTATGTCGAAGTGCTCCGGCATTTCCGCGAGATCTCTGGCATTCGGCGCGAGCTGAAGCGCCGCTTGCTGGCCGATCCGCCGGATGTCTTTGTCGGGGTTGATGCGCCGGACTTCAACCTGGCGGTCGAGAAAGCTCTCAAGCGACGGGGAATTGCCACCGTCCACTACGTCAGTCCGTCGATCTGGGCCTGGCGTGGCGGGCGGATCAACAAGATCGGTGCGGCGGTTGCCTGTGTGCTGACGCTTTTCCCGTGCGAAGCAGCTTTCTACGAGAGAAAGGGAATTCCGGTGCGCTACGTTGGCCATCCGTTGGCGGACATGTTGCCGCTGGCTGACGGCCGCGCCGTGGCGCGCGCACGCCTTGGCCTGGGTGCCAACGAGGCCGTTTTCGCGCTGCTCCCGGGCAGTCGGCAGTCGGAACTGCACTACATGGCGGATACCTTCATCGAAACGGCCCGGCGGGTCAACGAAACACTCCCGGCGGCGGTCTTTCTCGTGCCGTTGGCGACGCGCGAGACGCGCATTCTGTTCGAGGCGGCGGTGCAGCGCTGCCAGGCCCAGGACCTGCCGCTTCGCCTGCTCTTTGGGCACGCGCATGAGGCGATGATGGCGGCCGATGTGGTGCTGGTCGCGAGCGGCACGGCAACTCTGGAAGCGGCGCTGCTCAAGCGGGCAATGGTCATCGTCTACAAGATGGCGCCGCTCTCCTACCGCTTGATGCGCCGCATGGCGTACTTGCCCTACGTGGGGCTGCCCAACGTTCTTGCCGGCAGGTTCGTCGTTCCCGAGTACATGCAGGACGACGCCCAGCCGGAAAAGCTGGCGCCGGCACTACTCGAACTCTACGCGGACAACGCTGGCCGTCA
Source organism: Accumulibacter sp. (assembly GCF_029255125.1). GTDB lineage: Bacteria > Pseudomonadota > Gammaproteobacteria > Burkholderiales > Rhodocyclaceae > Accumulibacter. The sequence goes on from NZ_JAPUVR010000100.1 coordinate 315,693, forward strand.
GCGCATCGGCCAGGTTTTTCGTGAAATGCACTTGCAGTTGCGACAGAACGCCGCCGAGAAGGCCGCCGCTGCCGTTGTCGACTGTCTGCCGACGGAAGTGCGCCGGAATGTTCCTGCCGCAGCCTGAAGGCCTGGTCTGCGGCGTCGACGAAGCAGGTCGCGGTCCACTTGCCGGTCCGGTTGTTGCCGCTGCCGTCGTGCTCGATGCGAGCCGCCCGCCGATTGTCGGCATCGACGACTCGAAGAAACTGAGCGCGCAACAGCGGACCTTGCTCGCCGAGGAAATCCGTCGGCGGGCATTGGCCTGGGCGGTCGGGCAGGCGAGCGCGGCCGAGATCGACCAGGTAAACATTCTGCAGGCGACTCTGCTGGCCATGCAGCGCGCCGTGTCAGCCCTGGCCGACCAGTATCGCCTGCACCCCGTGCGCGTGCTGATCGATGGCAATCGCTGCCCGGTGCTGGCTTACCCGGTCGAGGCGGTGATCGGTGGCGACGGCAAGCTGGCCTGCATCGCCGCCGCGTCGATACTGGCCAAGACGGTGCGTGATCGGCAGATGTGCGAACTGCATGCGGCCTTTCCAATCTATGGTTTCGCGCGCCACAAGGGCTATCCGACGGCGCAGCACCTGGCTGCCTTGCGTGAGCACGGTCCAAGCCCGGAGCATCGGCGCAGTTTCGCGCCGGTCGCCAGACTGAGCGCACGATGAGGCGCGTCGCGGCGGCTGACAACCCGCACTACAAAGGTCTCAAGCGGCTCGCACGCAGTGTGCGCGAAAGGCGTTCGAGCGGCCACTGCCTGCTCGACGGAATGCACCTGATCGAAGCTTATCACCGCCATTGCGGGCGGCCCGCGGAAATCGTCGTCAGTGACAGCGGCCTGGCGCGGGCGGAAATCGCTACGTACTTGGCCAGCGAGCGTGGCCACACGGCAATCACCCAGTTGTCCGATCGCCTGTTCGACGATCTTGCCCTGGTCGACTCGCCAAGCGGCATCATGGCCGTTGTCGCCCAGCCGGCAAGTTGCCACGCGCCCGACGCTGAGGGCGAAACGATCGCCCTGGACGGCGTGCAGGATCCGGGCAACGTCGGTTCGATTCTGCGTAGTGCTGCGGCTGCCGGAGTACGTCAGATCGTCGTCTCGCGCGATTGCGCGAACGTCTGGTCGCCGAAGGTCCTGCGGGCGGCGATGGGCGCGCATTTCCAACTCGACCTCCATGAGTGCGAAGACCTGGTGGCTTTTCTGAGCGCGTATCGTGGACAGGTACTGGCGACTTGCGTCGATGCGCCGAAGAGTTTGTACGAGGTGAAGCTGAAGCCGCCGATTGCCTGGGTCTTCGGCAGTGAGGGGCAGGGTGTGCGACCGCTGGTAGCCCGCGCCTGTGGCCTGCACCTGCGCATACCAATGGCGGCCGGCAGCGAGTCGGTCAATGTTGCCGCGGCCGCGGCAGTCTGTCTGTTTGAGCGCGTGCGCCGTAAGCTCGCCGGCGATCTGCCCGAGGTCGCCGGCCGCTCGGGGTGAAGCGTGAAGCCGGCGGCGGCGCAGTCTGGCCGCACGCCGTCGACGCTATCTGCTACTGCTGAAAGACGTAGGTTCCGGGCGCAGCACACAGGGGTGCCAGCCCTTTTTCCGGCGCCCCCATCGGCGGTGCTCCTTCCATGCCCGTGGAATGCTTGACGAGCCACTGCTGCCAGGTTGGCCACCATGAACCCTCGGTTCGCGGCGTCTTTTCCTTCCAGGTCTCGGCATCGAGGAAGCGCTCGCCTTCGTGGCAGACGCTCATCTGGAACGAACGGTGCGGCCGTCCGGGTTCATTGATGATCCCGACGTTATGGCCGCCGCTGGTGAGAACGAAGGTGAGTTCGGCCGCATCACTTTGCAGATGCAGCTTGTACACCGAGCGCCACGGTGCGACGTGGTCAGCCGCAGCGGCAACGGCGAAGATCGGGCAGTGGATGTTGCTGATCGAAATGGCTCGTCCGCCGACCATGTATTTGCCCTGGAAGAGCTGGTTATCCACGTAGAGCCGGCGCAATACCTCGGAGTGCTGGCGGTACGGCATACGTGTTCCGTCCGCGTTCCAAGCCATCAGGTCGAACATCGGTTCACGATGCCCAAGGTAGTACTCGCGTACCATCTTGGACCAGATAAGGTCGGCCGACTTGAGCAACTGGAAACCGCCCGACACCTGCTTGTGGCCGAGGTAACCCTTTTCCCACATCATGTCCTCGAGCAGAGTGACCTCGCTCGCGTCCATGAAGACGTTGATCTCGCCGACATCGGTAAAGTCGGTCATCGTAGTAAACAGCGTCATGCTGGCCAGGCGGTCGTCACCGTCGCGCGCCATGGCGGCGGCGGTGATGGTGAGCAGGATGCCGCCCAGGCAATAGCCGACGGTATGGATCTTGCGGCCGGGAAGAATCTCGGAGATGGCGTTGATCGCGGCCAGCGTTCCCGCCTTGCGATAGTCTTCCATGCCCAGGTTGCGGTGCTCGCGGCCGGGGTTGAGCCAGGAGATCATGAACACCGTGTGCCCGCGCTCGACGAGATAGCGGACCAGCGAGTTGTGCGGCGAGAGGTCGAGGATGTAATACTTCATCATCCAGGCCGACTGCATCAGCACGGGTTCACGGTGCACCGTGCCGGATGCCGGGGCATACTGGATCAGCTCGATCAGATGGTTGCGGAAGACGACCTGACCGGGTGTGACCGCGAGGTTCTTGCCCACTTGAAAGGCCTCGACGCCGGCCGGCTTTTCCTCGCGCAGCGAGCGGCGGAAATCCTCGGCGTAATGCTGCGCGCCGCGCGTCAGGTTGGCGCCCCTTTCCTTGATCGTCGCTTCGACGATTTCCGGGTTCATGGCCGGCATGTTGGCCGGCGCCATCATGTCCAGGATCTGTTTCGCAATGAACCAGACGGCCGCCTCGCTATGCTTGGAAACGCCGCGGATTCCGGTCGTCGCGTTGTGCCACCATTGCTGATTGAGCAGGAAGCCCTGGTAGATCACATTGAACGGAAACTGCTGCCAGCCTGGGTGATCGAAACGGTGGTCGCCGGGCAGCGGCTTGATGCAGTCCTCGGCGCTGCCGGTCATCGCCGAGTTCAGTGCATAGCTCGCCAGGCGCAGCGCCTTGCGCGCCGCCTTCGCCCCGAGTTGAAACTGCTTGCCGGGCGAGGCGGAGAGGTGCACCACCCAGTCGAGGTAAGCCATGGCCAGGGATGCGGGCGAAACGCCACCGCTCAATTGCCCGAGCGCGATGTTGGTCATCCGGTCGATGTTCTCGAGCGCGTCCGAGTCGAGCAGATGACGGTCGCCAAGCCGGCGCGAGAAGTGCGTACCACTCGTGCCGCCAGCCGTGGCTGGCGCACCTGCCTCGCTCGGTTTGACGGCTGGTTCTGCGTTGACTGGCGGCGGGTCAGCCGGGCTGGCGGTTGCCGCCAGCGGTGGTGCTGGCGGTGCCGCGACCTCGACTGCGGGCGCTTGATAACCCGCCGCAGCGGTGGGCGTCTTTCGGCGGCGCGGCGTCGCGCCAGGGTTGGCGGGGCGGGCGCGTCGTTTCGCAGGCGCACTATCGGTTGCCGCATCGGCTGCCACAGTGGCTGTCGCTTGCGTCGTGTCATTTGGGGTATCGGCCATGGCATGTTCTCCTTCTGCCTCTGTTGGTCGGGCCAGTGCAGGCTGGCGCCAGGTTCCGGCGTAAGGCCGCTGCGCGTTTGCTGGGAGCCGAAGCGCAGCGGTGTTCGCGGGGGCCGCAGAGCGCCGCAACGCCCCGTGGCATGCAGGCATCCTAAGCGATTGCGCAGACAACCGGCTGATCCAGGTCAACAACAATAGGCACTGGCGTCGGCCGGGCGGGGTGTCGGGTGGTCAGGGATGACTTTCAGGCAGCGCATTGCGCGCTGCAGCAGGTGCGGGGTAGCGCCCAGGCGAGCGAGCGGCCCTGTTGCATTGCGTCGGAGACTTGACTCGAACGTGCTCCGCATTCGACAATGCCGGCAACGCCCGCTGTCAGCAGAAGACGTTCCCAGACCTGGCCTGCGCACGGGCCCATTGATCACCAGTCGGCTGGTCGGTGGCGTGCCCGTCGTGTTGCGCAACAGCATACGGCGCGGCTGGCCGGCTTGCGGCCGGGCGCCTTTTCGGGCGAGCAGAACTGCAGAATTTCCACGGGGTGGCGCTGGTCATCGACGATCGACGTCGCACGGGTCAAAAACGCGGCATCGGATGGTGTCGCGATATTTTTTGGGGGTTAACATGCAAATCAACGGCAGTGTCTTTGTGGTAACAGGAGCAGGGTCGGGTCTGGGGGCGGAAACGGCAAGCGGCTTGATCGGCGCCGGTGGGAAAGTCGTCATCGTCGACGTCGATGCCGCTGCGGGTGAGGCGCAGGCTGCTCAGTTGGGCGCGAATGCACGCTTCGCGAAGACCGACGTGACCGACGAGGCAAGTGCTCGGGCGGCCATCGAACTGGCGGTGAGCACCTTTGGCGCCCTGCATGGTCTGGTCAACTGCGCCGGGGTTGCCCCGCCGAAGAAGGTCCTGGGTCGGGACGGCCCGCACGACCTGGCGACCTTTGCCCGCGTCGTCAACATCAACCTGGTCGGCACATTCAACATGATCCGTCTGGCTGCCGAAGCGATGAGCCGGAACGAGCCGAACGAGGGCGGTGAACGCGGCGTCATCGTGAATACCGCGTCGGTGGCTGGCTACGATGGTCAGATCGGGCAGGCAGCCTACGCCTCGTCGAAAGCCGGGGTCATCGGTCTCACCTTGCCGGTGGCGCGCGAATTGGCGGCGCATGGGATTCGCGTCGTGACGATTGCCCCTGGAATTTTCGAAACGCCGATGCTCAAGGGTCTGCCGCAAGCGGCGCAGGACTCGCTTGGCAAGATGGTGCCCTTCCCCTCGCGGCTCGGCAAGCCGGCCGAGTATGCGGCGCTGGTTCGCCACATCTGCGAAAACGGCTATCTGAACGGCGAAGTCATTCGCCTTGACGGCGCCATTCGGATGGCCGCCAAGTAAGGCGCGGCGGGCCTCTGGTCCGCCCGGGTAGCGAGTTGAAATCCCACTAGAATTCAGGAGTTCGGTATGAGTGAAGCAGTTGTTATCGTGGGCGCCAAGCGGACGCCGGTTGGTGCCTTCCAGGGTCAGTTTGCCGGCTTGACGGCACCGCAGCTGGCTGCCGTGGCGATCAAGGCGGCTGTCGCCCAGTCCGGCGTGAACGCGGACGACATCGATGAGGCGCTGATGGGTTGCTGCCTGATGGCCGGCCTGCGTCAGGCGCCGGCGCGACAAGCCGTGCTGGGTGCGGGGCTGCCAAAGTCGGTGCCGTGCACGACGCTGACCAAGATGTGCAGCTCGGCGCAGAAGACGGTCATGCTGGCGCACGATCAGTTGCTTGCCGGTTCGATCAATGTCGCCGTTGCTGGTGGCATGGAATCGATGACCAACGCCCCGCACGTGCTGACCAGTGCGCGTAGCGGTTACCGGCTTGGTCATGGGCAACTCTTCGACCACATGTTCCTCGACGGTCTCGAGGACGCCTACGAGCCGGGCAAACTGATGGGCGCCTTCGCCGAACTGTGCGTCGAGAAGTACGGTTTTACGCGCGAGGAAATGGACGCCTTTGCCATACAGTCGGTGACGCGTGCGCAGCAGGCGGTTACCGCCGGCGTCTTTGCGGCTGAAATCGCGCCGGTGACAGTCACCACGCGTAAGGGCGAAGAGACGATCGCGCTCGACGAGACGCCGATGAAGTGTGATGTTTCGAAGATTGCCAAACTGAAGCCGGCGTTCAAGCGCGATGGAGCGGTGACGCCAGCCAACTCGTCGTCGATTTCGGACGGTGCGGCGGCTTTGGTCCTGATGCGCGAATCGGATGCGAAGCGAGCGGGCCTCACGCCCTTGGCGCGCATCGCCGGCCACTCCACTTTTGCCCACGAGCCGGCCTGGTTCACCACGGCACCGGTCTTTGCCTTCAAGAAGCTGCTCGAGAAGACCGGTTGGCAGGCGGCCGATGTCGATCTGTGGGAAATCAACGAGGCGTTTGCTGCAGTAACGATGGCTTCGATGCGCGACCTGAACCTAGCGGCCGACAAGGTGAACGTCAACGGCGGTGCGTGCGCGCTCGGTCACCCGATTGGCGCCACGGGTTCTCGCATCCTGGTCACCTTGCTCTACGCGCTGAAGGCGCGTGGTCTGCAGCGCGGTATTGCCGGACTCTGCGCTGGCGGTGGTGAAGCCACCGCGATCGCCATCGAAGTTCTCTGATCGAGTCGCCAACGAGCGGTCCCGCCCCTTACCCAGGGGCGGGCAAGGAGTGAATCGGATGTTGATTGACAAGAAGCACATTGGCATGAAGGTGCCGCCACACTCGGTTACCCCGACGGCGTGGCAGTTGAAGTGGTTCGCCAAAGCCATCGGCGAGACGAACCCGATCTACTTTGACGAAGCAGCGGCGAGCCAGGCTGGCCTGCCCGGGGTGCTTGTTCCGCCGACGTTCTTTTTCTGCATGGACATGGACAAGGAACGTCCCTTCGACTACCTCGAAACGATGGGCTGCAATCTCGGCAAGATGTTGCATGGTGAGCAGTCGTTCATCTACCATAAACCGGTCTACTCGGGTGAGAAGCTCGATTTCGACGCAGAAATCACGGACATTTACGACAAGAAGAACGGCGCCCTGCAGTTCGTCGTCAAGGATGTCAAAGTGCGCCGCCAGGGTGAACTGGTCTGCGACGTACACAGCGTGATGGTGATTCGGGAATAGGGGAAACTGATGACAATGCCAAGTTTTGACGCGCTCAACGTGGGCGACGAGATCCCCTCGATGACGACAGACCCCGTATCTCGCCTGACGCTTGCCTTGTACGCGACGGGTTCGGGTGACCATCATCCGCTGCACCTGGACCAGGACTTTGTCCGCTCGCAGAAGATCGCGCCGGACGTTTTTGCCCATGGCATGCTGGGGATGGCGTACCTCGGGCGAGTGTTGACGCAGTGGGTGCCGCAAGCGTGCATCCGCAGCTTCGGGGTCCGTTTCAGCGCCATCACCTGGGTCGGCGAGCGGCTCGTGTGTACCGGCAAGGTGGTCGAAAAGCTGGAACGGAACGGGGAAAAATGTGTCCGTCTTGAACTGCTCTGCGCCAACGAGCAGGGTGAGGCAAAACACAAGGCAGATGCGGTTGTCGCCCTGGCCTGAGCGGCCAGGGAGCAGGGTATCTGTTCGGTGCGGCCGTCTTCGGACGGCCGCTGTCTAGTTGTAGTCTGTAAAGCACTCAGTCTACCGATGGGCATCCGCCGGCCAGGACGGTCGGCGTGTCCGATACACTGAAAGGAGATCGAAGGAGTGGAAAACAAGAATCCGAACGAGCAACTGAGCGGCGTCGTCAACGCTTGGGCTGAAATGCAGAAGCGCATGTGGGGCGATTGGTCCGCCATGCTGCAGAATCTCCCAGGGGGCAACGAGGGGCCCGTCGAAGCTGCTCGCAAAGGCATGGAAACCATCACCAAAGGTACGAACGAAGCAGCGCGTACACTGATGGATCGGATCACGAGCAGTCAGGGCGCGATGAATCGCGTGATGGATTTCTTCTTCCGTTCGATGAAGGTCGTTGCCCCGAATCTTGAGGCGAACAAAGACTGGCGTCCGGATCTCAAGGCGTTCGCCGACAATTGGGCGAAAGAATCGACCGCGATGCTGCAGCGCAGCCTGGGTATGGGCGCTCACCTGGGCAGCCTGGGCAACACGATGACCAAGGACCTGCCGAACGCAGTTGGGCCATGGATGTCGTTTCTGATCGAGGCGGCTTCCGCCGGCCATATGGGCGAAGCGATGCTCGGCGGAACAGCCGGACTGAGCCGCTTGCTGGCCATGGAAAGCGACGCCAGCGCACTGGCCGGAGTTGGCGAGATTCCGCATTTCGGCGTCTCGCGCGAAAAGAACGCCAAGATGATGCGCTTGGTCGACGCTGCGGTCGATCTGCGCAAGAGCAGCCTGAAGTTCCATACGGCTTTTGCCGAAGCGCTCGCCAAAGCGGTCGAAGCCACCGTCGAAGAACTGGGCAAAGTAGCTGCCAAAGGGGAAAAAATTACCGCTGTGCGCGACCTGATGCGCCTTTGGTATCGCACGGCCGATGCGTCCTTGCTCGTCACCTTCAACTCGCAGGAATTCCTCGACGTCCAGAACGAGTTCACCAAGGCACAGCAAGACTTCAAGCTCAAGCAGCGTGCGTTGGTCGAAGACGTTCTGCGTAACCTCGATATTCCGACGCGCAGCGAGATCGACCAGGCGTACAAAGTAATTCATGATATGAAAATGGAAATCAGGGCGCTCAAAAGGGAACTGGCTCCGCCGGCCCATGCGAAGGTTGGCGCTGCGCCGCGCAAGTCAGCCGCGACTCGGGCCAAGAGTGAGTGAGCGGCGTGCTCCGATACCGCGATGACCGCGCTGGCAAGCCATTAGACTATTAGGAGGGTGATACCCATGATGACATTTCCAATCCAGATTCTCCCCGCCGATCTTGCCGCCGAAGCTGCGGCGCTGAATGCGAAGCTGACCAAGGGTGTGGACCTGTTGAGCAGCCTTACCGACGAAGATGTCGATATCGGCAGTACGCCGAAGGATGTCATTTTCGAGCAGGACGGGATCCGCGTTTACCACTATCACCCGACCGTCGAAAAGTCGAAGATCATCAAGACGCCGCTCCTCATCGTTCCGCCGCTGATCAACGGCTACGAGGTAGCCGACCTGCAACCGGATCGCTCGGTGGTGCGCAACCTGCTCAACCAGGGGATCGATGTTTACCTGAACGACTGGGGTTATCCGCGCCCGGTTGACAAGCACCGCACCGTGGACGACTACATTAACGGCTACCTCGACGAGCACGTCGACTTCATCCGCCACTACCATGGCGTGGACAAGATCGCGCTCTTCGGCATTTGCCAGGGCGGCACGATTTCAACCACGTATTCGACGCTGCATCAGGACAAGATCAGCCACTTGACGCTGACCGTCTCGCCGATCGATTTCGACGCTTATCGCGCCAAGCACAAGCCGCACGAAGGGCTGATGTTCACCATGGGTGCGGATGCCGATGTCGACAAGATGGTTGCGGTGCACGGCAACGTTCCGGCAGACGTGCTCAATGTATCGTTCCTGATGGCGTCGCCGTTTATCCTCAACTTCGGGAAGTACGCCGACGTGATCGACATCCTGGATGATCGGCCGGCGCTGCTGAACTTCCTGCGCATGGAGAAATGGCTCTTTGGCGGCCCGGATGCGGTCGGCCAGACGTTCAAGGAGTTCATCCGCGACTTCCTGAAGGGGAACAAACTGGTCAAGGGAACGCTGGAAGTGGGCGGACGCAAGGTCGATCTGCAGGAGCTCAAGATTCCGATTCTCAACATCTTCGCCGAGAAGGACCACATCGTTCCACCGCCCTGCACCGTTGCTCTGGGCAAGCACGTGGGCAGCAAGGACTACACCGAGTTTGCCATCAATACCGGGCATATCGGGATCTACACCGGCGGCCTGGCGCAGAAGGTGCTGGCCCCGACGGTTGCCAACTGGATGCGCGAGCGGGGTGCCTGACCAGGGAAGTTGCGGCTGATCAGCCGCGGCTGTCGCGTTCGTCAGTGGTTGGCAACGCACAGCCGCGGTCACCCGAGCGGGCGCTCGACCAAAGCGCGGGTCCTGTATCCTTCAGGTGCGCGTCGCGGTCGGCGCCCGTTGCTTTTCCCGGTCGCGCGAACGCTAGTCGGTACGGCCGGCGAGAAGGAGACGCAGACCTTCAGGCGAGCAGAGCAGCGAGTTGCGCGTCCAGTTCGCTCAGGCGCTTGCGGCCATCCGCGTTGAGCGCGATCGCATCGCGCCAGTCTCCGAACAGTTGGCGCAGGCCATCCGCGTCCGGGCAGTTCTCGATGCGTGAAACGAGACTCGAAGCGGCAAGCCCGACAAAGGTGTCGAGCGTGTTGGTCATGAAGTTTCGGGCCATTGCCAGGCGTTCTGCCTCATCTTCGGGTATCGGCGGCATCGTGCGTGGTGGCGGGGCGGGAGGCGTTGCTTGGTCGACGATGACCTCACCGTCAGCGAAGACGTCGAGGAAATTTTCATCGATGACGGCCAGTCGGCTGGCCAGATCAGCGAGTTGCTTGCGGCCGTCGGCAGAAAGCCCGATGGCTTCGCGCCACGGCTTGGCCAAGGTGCGCAGATGTGCCAGATCGTGCGCGGCCTCAACATGGTTGATCAAGCTTGAAGCTGCGTGGCCGACGAAAGTAGCCAGGGTGTTGGTCATGAAGTTGCGCGCCATGTTCAGGCGCTGCTGTTCGATCGCCGAAAGAGGCGGCCGGCTGGCGGCGGCCGGCATCTCTTCCGCTTCCGGCGCAGTCTCCGGCCCGGCGCTGAGCGGGCTGTGCACCGGGGCGATGTAGCCCTCGTCAAGCAGCTGCTGGCAGATTTCGGGCAGGGTGTCGCCCGGTACCAGCTCGGCTAGCGCCGCCAGGTCGCGCTTTCCATCGATCAGGATCAGAACCCGTCGGGCGCGGACCGATAGCCGCTGCGTGCGCCTTTCGATCTCCTCGACGCCTTTCGGAGTCTTGCCGCAAATCGGAATTCTCGTCATGGGCTTCCTCTTACCGGGAACGAGCAACAGTTGCAGCACCTTCGCCCGTCGGTTGGCCAAGCGTCTGCCGCAAAGCCCGAGCGCGGCGCATCCCTTGGCAGAGCGCGCGAGTTTCTGCGACAAGACGGCAAGGACGGCAGTATAGGTGGCTGGTTTGGGCGCCGTCAATCGCGGCCGTCCGACCGATGTGTGCAGAACAGGCTCGCCAGCGCGCCTGGTGCTGTTCTATAATATGCGCCGGATAACAATACCGTTTGACAGTAGCCAGCTTGTGCGCGATAATCGCAGATTCCAGTGGAGGGATACCCAAGTGGTCAACGGGATCAGACTGTAAATCTGACGGCTCTGCCTTCGAAGGTTCGACTCCTTCTCCCTCCACCAAAAAAACGCTGCTGATGGTGATGTTGACTGATCGTGCTCCGGGTAATGGTTTTGCGGGTGTAGCTCAATGGTAGAGCTGAAGCCTTCCAAGCTTATGACGAGGGTTCGATTCCCTTCACCCGCTCCAGGCTGCGGCCGCAACATGCTTCCAGCGCCTTGCGTGACGCCCATGTAGCTCAGCGGTAGAGCACTCCCTTGGTAAGGGAGAGGTCGACAGTTCAATTCTGTCCATGGGCACCAACGTTTGGCGCCTAGATTCATTTCAACTTATTACGTCTTGAGGTACGGGTAATGGCCAAGGGAAAATTCGAACGTACGAAGCCGCACGTGAATGTGGGCACGATTGGGCACGTCGATCATGGCAAGACGACGCTGACGGCGGCGATTACGACGATTCTGGCGAAGAAGTATGGC
>NZ_JAPUVR010000101.1 GCF_029255125.1 Accumulibacter sp.
CTCAGCGCAGCGTGCGGCGCCCTTTCTTCCCCCAGACGGCAAGCAGCGAGGCCAGCTTTTGGCGCTGCGTCAGGCGTTCGTCGGAAAGCGCTTCGAGGAAGTCGGACAGCGCCTTGGATTTGACAATGGCGAAGCCGGTGAGCAGCGCCGAGGGGATGGCGACGGCGGTGAAGAAGATGATCTTTTCGAGCAAGGACGAGGCGGCAGCGTCGATCAGGTTGATTCCCAGGAAACCGGTGGTGATCGTCGCGACCAGTCCGGCGGTGGTGACGACGGTCAGGCGGACGACGGTATTGGCTTGTCGGCGCAGGCTGTCGCTGTCGAGGTACTGGCTCATGTCCTGGATTTCTTCGCGCAGTTCGCGGTAGAGCTGCTCGCTGCCCAGATGGTCGCGCGTCATCGTGAAAATGGCGCGCGCCTGCGCCTGATCGGAGATCTCGGTAAACCAGTAGCGATGCGTGAAACGCAGAAAGATTTCGAGGATTTGGCGAATCGCCCGCTTGAAGCGCTTGACCGACTCGGCGTTGCCGATCTGCAGCCGGTTGAGTTCGCTGACCAGACGGTCGGAGAGCATCAGCAGCGCCGCCTTGTGGAAGTGCGGGATGAGCGCGAGCAGAAAGAACTGGTGGCGAAACTGGCCGAGCAGGCCGTTCTCGCTGCCGGTGAAGTAGGCGTCGCGCGCGCTGCCGACCATGACGAAGGCGTGCCCACAGGAGAGCAGCCGGGTACCCGGTTCGGCCGCTTGCGGGTGCCAGTAGCGATCGTGGCAGTACCGCGCTTCGAAGCCGGCGAGATGCTGGTCCGAATAGGGCAGCGAGCCTTTGCGGCCAGGCCCGGCAACGAATACCAGACGAGCGAAATCGCCCCGGCTGAGGCTCGCCGGGTCGTCGAGCGCCAGGTAGGCGAGCAGCGGCATGCGGTGGTATTCGATCTGCCGGTAACGGACCGCGCCCGCTTCGTCGGAGTGGTGAAAGACCAGAGGCCGGAGAAGGAATTCCCAGTGCGCGGCGATGCACGGAGCGCGGAAGCGGCTGACGAAGGCAAGGTATTTCTGCCGTTCCTCGTAGTCGGAAACGGCAAGCACACGCCCGTCGGCGGCGATCCATTCGCTGCGCCGCAGGCAATGGCCGCCGCTCCCATCGTCGTCCCAGTATGGCGGATAGGCGCGCCCGAAGCGATAGAGCGTGTCCTGCACGCGCGCCAAGTCGAGATCGTCGGCGGCGATTTCGAGCGCCAGGATGACGACGTCGATGTCGTAGAAGAAATAGAGGTCGAGATGGACGACGGTGAAATCGAGCGGCTGTTCGCTGTCCTTGAAGCTCATGCGCGCGAACGCGATGTCGTAGCGGCGAAAGACACGGATCGGCGACTCGCCAGCGCGCCGGTCGCCCGCCTCGCCGCCGCTTTCGCCATACAGGAAGCGCTGGACGTAGGGCAGGAAGGTGACGAATTCGCTGTAGTGGCGTTCCTGAAACGCCTGCGCGTCGCCGGAAAACTCGTCGAGCAATTCGCGCCAGGGATTGTCGGGGCCGCCTGCGAGCAGCAGCTCGTAGGGCTCGGTGAACGGTGCGTCGTCAGCGAGCGGCATCAGTTGCAGCGGCCAGAGCAGGATCTGGCGGAAGTGTCGCACGCGCTGCTCGGCCTCGGGCTGTGCGGGGGCGCTACTCAGTTCCATCGACTTCTCCTCCTGAGCGAGATGCCGCCGGACGGGTTCCCGGCGAACCGACTTCGCGCCGCGCATTGTATCGCCGGCAGCCCGGCACGCGGACCGACGGCGCGTCTGCGGCCCTGCCGGTATAATCCGCGCATGCCCGCCGCACCCCGCATTCATCTGCTGCCCGAGCTGCTGATCAGCCAGATCGCCGCCGGCGAGGTCGTCGAACGGCCGGCTTCAGTGCTCAAGGAACTGCTCGAGAACGCGCTCGATGCCGGCAGTTCGGCGATCCGCATCGAGCTCGAGGAAGGCGGCGTCAAGCTGATCCGGGTCAGTGACGACGGCTGCGGAATCGCGCGCGACGAGCTGGCGTTGGCGCTCACTCGACACGCAACGTCGAAAATTGCTTCGTTGGACGACCTCGAACGCGTCGCCACACTCGGTTTTCGCGGCGAGGCACTCGCCTCGGTAGCGGCCGTTGCGCACCTGACGCTGACCAGCCGGTCAAGCAGCGAGCGCGACGCCGGCGGGCACGCCTGGCGGCTCGCCGGCCAGCCCGGCGCGTCGCTCGAACCAGCGGCGCTGGCCGCCGGGACGGTCGTCGAAATGCGCGACCTGTATTACAACACGCCGGCACGGCGCAAGTTCCTCAAGTCGGACAACACCGAATTCGCGCACTGCGCGGAAATCGTCCGACGCACCGCGCTGGCGCATCCGGCGGTCGCTTTCACGCTGACGCACAACGGCCGGCAAAGTTTCCGGCTCACCGCCGGCGAGGCGCGCGAGCGTGTCGGCGCCATCCTCGGCGACGACTTTCTCGCCGAATCGCGTTCCGTCGATGTGGCCGGCGCCAGCCTGCGCGTCGCCGGCCACTGTGCGCTGCCCGCCTATTCGCGGGCCCGCGCCGACGCACAGTATTGCTACGTCAACGGCCGCTTCGTGCGCGACAAGCTGCTCGCGCACGCCGTGCGCGAAGCCTACCAGGACCTGCTGCACGGTAGCCGCTACCCAGCATACTGCCTGTTCATCGAAGTCGACCCGGCGACCGTCGACGTCAACGTCCACCCGCAGAAAACCGAGGTCCGCTTCCGCGATCCGCGCAGCGTCCACCAACTGGTCTATCACGCCGTACAGCGCGTCCTCGCCAGCCCCTTGGCCGACGGCGGCGGCGGTACGCGCGCGCTGGCCCCCCCCAGCGCCCCAGACGCTTCTTCGACCGCCACGTCGGACTCGTCGGCTGCTCGCGCAAACCCGGTCCTCGGCGCGTCAGCCGGCGTTTTCGGCACCCGCTTCGGCAGCGCTTTCGGTAGTCCGTTCAAGCCGCTGCCCGAGCGCGCCGCGAGTCTGCCATTTGCCGGGCGTTCTGCCGCCTCGAGTGGCCAGCGACCGACCTTCAGCACGCCGCCGGTCGCCGCCGAACCCCCGCTGGCGGCCGATTACGCGGCCTTCGCCCGCGCGCCGGCTGATGCGACGAACGGCGACGGCGCGCCGGAACTGGCGGCGACGCCGCTTCTCGGCTACGCGCTGGGCCAGTTGCACGGCGTCTATATCCTGGCTCAGAACAGCCAGGGTCTGGTCGTCGTCGACCTGCACGCGGCGCACGAGCGCATCCTCTACGAGAAGCTGAAGCAGGCGCTGGACGGGCAGAAGCTGGCGACCCAGGCACTGCTGATTCCAGCGGTGATTCACCTCGAACCACTTGATCTGGCGGCAGCCGACGAGAACGCCGAGACGCTACACGAGCTGGGTTTCGATCTGGCGGTGGTCGGACCACGCCAGCTTGCCGTCCGCAGTCTGCCCACGCTGCTCGTCGGCGCCGATCCCGCGCCGCTGGTGCGCACCTTGCTCAGCGAACTGCGCACGCACGGCGTGACGCAACTGATGACGACGCGGCGTAACGAGTTTCTCGCCGAACTGGCCTGCCACGGCGCCGTGCGTGCCCGGCGCCAGCTTGCACCGGCCGAGATGAACGCCCTGCTGCGCCAGATGGAAGCCACCGAGCGCGCCGGCCATTGCAATCACGGCCGCCCGACGTGGATGCAACTGACGCTGGCCGATCTCGACCGTCAATTTCTGCGCGGCCGATGAACGCCGGCGCGCCGCCCGCTCCTGCGCTGCCGCCGGCGATCCTGCTGATGGGGCCGACCGCCGCCGGAAAGACCGCGGTCGCGCTCGAGCTTGCCCGCCGATTCCCGGTCGAGCTGATCAGCGTCGATTCGGCGCAGGTCTTCCGTGACATGGTGATCGGCACGGCGAAGCCCGACGCGGCAACGCTGGCCGCTTTTCCACATCGCCTGATCGACCTGATCAGCCCGGAAGAAGCGTATTCAGCGGCGCGCTTCCGGCGCGATGCACTCGCCGCGATGAACGAAATCAGCCAGGCCGGGCGCGTACCGCTGCTCGTCGGCGGAACGATGCTGTACTTCAAGGCGCTGCTCGACGGCCTCGCCGAACTCCCGTCGGCCGACGCCGGGCTGCGCGCAGCGCTCGATCTGAAGGCCGCGGCGCACGGTTGGCCGGCGCTGCACGCCGAGCTTGCCGCGGTCGACCCGGCCACCGCCGCACGCCTGCCGACTACCGACGCGCAGCGCATTCAGCGCGCGCTCGAAGTCTTCGAGCTCACCGGACGCCCGCTATCTGCGCTGCTCGCTAGGCGCGAACGGCCACCGCCGACGCACCAGCTTCTCGCCGTCGGTCTGCTCCCGAGCGCGCGCAGCGACTTGCATCAACGCATCGCGGAGCGCTTCGACGGCATGCTGGCGGCGGGTCTGGAAAGCGAAGTCGAACGTCTGCGCAGCACTTATCGACTGCACGGCGAGCTGCCGGCGATGCGCTGCGTCGGCTACCGACAGGTCTGGGAGGTCATCGAGGGGAAAGCGCCACGCGAGGAACTGCGCGAGCGCGGGATCTACGCCACGCGCCAACTGGCCAAGCGCCAGATCACCTGGCTGGCCAATACGCTGCGGCCACAGGTCGTCGATTGCCTGGCGAGCGATCTGCCGGCGCGCGTCATGCGGCTGGTCGCACCGCTCTTCGCTTGAACCGCGGGCCGCAAGTGCACCGGCAAGCGTTCAGGGGCCGGCGGTAAGAGACGATGAGCGGCCGTTCTTTCTGGTAGAATCGGATGATCGATGCCGTTTCCAGCCGAACGACGGCAGGCGAAACCCGCTATCGAGACCACTGCGGTGCGCCGCGTTACGACTTCACCAGGACATGACCACTTCAACGCACTCCTCGTTCATCATCGTCGGTGTGACGACTTCCGGCAAGCGGTTCCGGCCCAGCGACTGGGCCGAGAGACTATGCGGTGTTCTCTCGGCTTTTGGCGCCGAAAAGAGAATGCGTTATTCGCCCTACGTCGGCCCGCGCAACCATAAGGGCGAGAAGGCGGTTTTCGTCGATGGGCGCTTGTACGAGATCGAACCGATGGCCTATCGCTTCGTTCTGCATTTCGCCCAGGACAACGACCTGCAGCTCATCCAGGATGCACCGGCGGCCGTCCCGGCCTAGAACGACAAGCCCGGCAAGCGCCTGGCAAGCCCCGCCAGGATGGGGTCTGCGCGCGCTCGCTGGCGCAGACTGACGGCGTCGCCTCGACTCGCCGCGCTGCCGCTCAGCGGATCCGCTCGACGCGCGCGCCAAGCTGTCTGAGCTTCTCCTCGATCTTTTCGTAGCCGCGATCCAGGTGGTAGATCCGGTCGATCACTGTCTCGCCTTGCGCGACCAGCCCGGCGATGACCAGGCTGGCCGAAGCGCGCAGGTCGGTGGCCATCACCGTTGCCCCATCGAGGCGCTCGACACCGGTCACCATCGCATTGTTGGCGTCGATCCTGATGTCCGCCCCGAGGCGGATGAGTTCGACGGCGTGCATGAAACGATTCTCGAAGATCGTCTCGCGAATGACTGCCGAGCCCTCGGCGACGCAGTTGATCGCCATGAACTGCGCCTGCATGTCGGTGGGAAACGCCGGATACGGCGAGGTGCGGACGCTGACCGCCTTCAGGCGGGCAGGGGCTTTCAGCCGAATGGCGTCGCGTTCGGTGACGATGTCGCAGCCGGCGTCGAGCAGCTTGTCGACCACGGCGTCGAGGTAGGCAGCCGAGGTTCTGGTCAGCCTGACCTCACCGCCGGTTGCTGCTGCGGCGCAGAGATACGTACCGGTTTCGATGCGATCGGCCATGATCGAGTGCCGTGCGCCATGCAGACGTTCGACGCCGCGAATCCGGATCTTGTCGGTGCCGGCACCGGAGATCTGCGCCCCCATCGAAATCAGACAATCGGCCAGGTCGACCACTTCCGGTTCGCGCGCCGCGTTTTCGATGATCGTCTCGCCTTCGGCCAGGACGGCAGCCATCATCAGGTTTTCCGTGCCGGTCACCGTCACCATGTCCGTGACGATGCAGGCGCCTTGCAGGCGGCCCTTGTCCGCTGCGCAGCAGGCATGGATGTAACCGTGCTCGACGTTGACCTCTGCCCCCATCGCCTGCAGGCCCTTGATATGCTGTTCCACCGGGCGCGCGCCGATGGCGCACCCGCCAGGCAGTGAAACGCGTGCTTCACCGTGCCGTGCGAGCAAGGGGCCAAGCACCAGGATCGACGCCCGCATCGTCTTGACCATGTCGTACGGAGCGAGCGGGTTGTGCAAGCCGCGACTGTTCAGCGACACCATGTCGGGCGCGTGGCAAACGACTTCGACGCCCATCTGTTCGAGTAGCCGCAGCATCGTCGACACGTCCCTGAGCTGCGGGAGATTGCTCAGATAGAGCGGTTCAGCCGCCAGGAGACTGGCGCAGAGGATGGGTAACGCGGCGTTCTTTGCGCCCGAAATGGCGACCTCACCGCGCAGCGCCGTACCGCCGCGAATCAGCAGCTTATCCATTCAAGGCGCTCCATTCCTCAGGCGTGCGCGTGGTCATCGACAGCGCGTGCAGTTCGCCACTGTCGAAATGCGAGCGCAGCACCTGGTTGACCTGCTGCTGCCGTTGCACGCGGCTCTTGCCGGCGAAAGCGGCACTGACGATCAGGGCGGCGAAGTGCTGGCCGTCACCGGTCACCTGCAGATGCTCGCAAGGCAGCGCTTCGGCGATGATGGCGTGGATCGTTTCGGGAAGCATCATGTTTCAGGACCTCAGTTTGTAACCACTTCTGAGCAACGCCAGCGTTGCCGCGGAGACCACCAGAAGACTGGTGAGAATGACTGCCAGACTGACTTCGGGCGGCACGTCGGAGACGCCGAAGAAGCCGTAGCGGAAGCCGTCAATCATGTAGAACACCGGATTGAAGTGCGAAACGTTCTGCCAGAAGGCGGGCAAGGAGTGAATCGAGTAGAAGACGCCCGAGAGCATCGTCAGCGGCATGATCAGGAAGTTCTGGAAAGCCGCCAGTTGATCGAACTTGTCGGCCCAAATCCCGGCGACCATTCCCAGCGCTCCCATGATGCCGCCACCGAGAACGACGAAGACGAGAATCCACAAGGGCGAGGCAAAATCGGGAACGGCAAACCATAGGGTCACCAGGAGAACGCCGACACCGACCAGCAAGCCGCGCAGGATGGCGGCGACGACGTAGGCAAGAAAGAATTCGCCATAGGAAATCGGCGGCAACAGGACGAAAACGACGCTGCCGGTGACCTTCGACTGGATCAAGCTCGATGAGGTGTTGGCAAAAGCGTTCTGCAGCGCCGACATCATGACCAGACCGGGAATCAGGAAAGCCGTGTAGGGCACGCCGTGAACTTCGACGTGCCGGTCGAGGACGTGCGAAAAAATCAGCAGGTAAAGCAAAGCGGTGAGCACGGGCGCGGCAACGGTCTGGAAACTGACTTTCCAGAAGCGCAGCACTTCCTTGTAAAGCAGCGTACGGAAACCGATCATCGTGCTGCGCGCGCCCCGCCGCTGTCGCAGCTGCTTTGCATCACGCCGAGAAAGACGTCTTCGAGATCGGCCTGGCTCAGACGCAGGTCGTCGATCAGGCAGCCAGATTGGCGCAGCGTCGCCAATACCGGCTCAATCTCGCCCAGGCGGCTGAGGTGGAAACTCCAGCTTCCCTCGCCGCCGGTCGCACGCGCGTGCAGTTCCGGCGGCAGCGGCACCGCACCTGCCAGGCGTACCGTCAACGTCTGTCCGGCAAAGCGGGCCAGCAGGTTGCTCGTCGTGTCGAGCGCGACGATGCGCCCCTGCTTGAGCATGGCAATTCGGCTGCACAGCGCCTCCGCTTCCTCGAGATAGTGCGTGGTCAGGATGACTGTGTGTCCGTCGCGATTGAGCCGGCGAATGAACTGCCACAGACCCTGGCGCAGCTCGACGTCCACGCCCGCCGTCGGCTCGTCGAGGACGATCACCGGCGGCTTGTGGACCAGCGCCTGGGCGACCAGGACGCGACGCTTCATGCCGCCCGAAAGGCGGCGCATGTTGACATCGGCCTTGCCGGTCAGGTCGAGGTTGGCGAGAATCTCGTCGATCCAGTCGTCGTTGCGTCGAATGCCGAAGTAACCCGACTGGATGCGCAAGGTTTCGCGCACCGAGAAAAAGGGGTCGAAGACCAGTTCCTGCGGCACGACGCCAAGCAGCCGGCGGGCGGCGCGGTAGTCGCTGACGACATCGTGGCCAAGCACGTCGAGGCGGCCGGCGTCGGGACGGACGAGACCGGCCAGACAGGAAATCAGCGTCGTCTTGCCGGCGCCATTCGGGCCCAGCAGACCGAAAAACTCACCCTCACCAATCTGCAGCGAGACGCCGGCCAACGCCTGCAGAGAAGAGAAGCGTTTCTCGACCCGATCAATCGATACGGCAACGTTCATGCCAGGTCAGTGGACGAAGCCGTCTGGCGCCATCAGGCGAGCGGCAGGAGTTCGGACACTCCGTAGAGCTCGGCCAGGCTGAGCATGCTCGCCGGCGGGTTGACCAGGCGCACGCCGACACCCTGTCGGGCTGCCGTACGCAACCAGGCAAAAACGACGCTCAGGGCTGACGAGTCGACCTCTTGCACCTGGCCGAGGTCGATCAGGACGAGTCCCGCCGGCGGCGCGGAGCGCAGGCTGTCACGCCCGGCCGCCAGCAGATCCGCTGCGTTGGCGATCAGCATCGGGGCACTGACGCACAGGGTACCGTTGTCGCGAGCAATCATTTCTTTCCGGATTCAAGCTGCTTGTTCCGGTTGACCAGCATCTGGATCAGGCCGTCGATTCCGCTGTTGCGCACTTCCTGACCAAAGGTATCACGGTAGTTGGTCACCAGGCTGACGCCGGCAACGATCACGTCGTAGACCTTCCACGCATTTCCCTGCTTTTCCAGAGCGTAGTCGAGTTGCACCGGTTTGCTGCCGGGCTGCAGGATTTCGGTTTTGATCAGAACATCGCTCTCGCCCGCCTGCAGCTTGCTCGGCTTGTAGGAAACGGTCTGGTTCTTGTACGAAGTCAGCGCGTTCGAGTAGGTCCGCACGAGCAGCGTCTTGAACTCATCGGCGAGGCGCTTCTTCTGTTCCGGCGTCGCCTTGCTCCAGTCGCGCCCGACGGCGAGCGCCGTCATGCGCTGGAAGTTGAAATACGGCAATACCTTGCTTTCAACCAGATCGATCGCCTTGCGCGTGTTGCCGCCCTGAATGTCCTTGTCCTGGCGAACGATGTTCAGTACGTCGTCGGTCACCTGGCGGACCAGCGCATCAGGCGCCACCTCCTGCGCCAGGGCGACAGACAGGCTGAGAAAAAGGGCAACAAGGAGCGAGCAGAACGATTTCATGAGATGGTTCCCAACCAGAAAGGCTAGTGGCTTAACGCAGCATCGCCGTGACGGACGACGGCGACGATCACTCCTCCGGGCGCAACCGCGGCGGGTTGCCGTCGTAAATCTCGCTGCGCCGATGCTGCAGATAGGCGTCCCTGATGTAGCTGTACTTGTCGAAGGCCGCCTCCTCGACCACCTTGTCGGTCGGCAGCAAGCTCGCCCGCATGTCGATGATGCGCGTTCCCAGCAGGCTGTTGCGCAAGGGAACGCGGTCGATGCGCGCTACCGGATCGTAGAGGATGTCAACACCCCAGCCGAGCGTATCACGCGTCGTGCGCGGACCGATGATCGGCCAGTAGAAAAAGGGACCGTCCGGCACTCCCCAGCGCCCCAGCGTCTGGCCAAACTCCTCGCTGTGTTTGGCCAGCCCCATTTCGCTGGCGACATCGAAAGCACCGCCGATGCCGACCGTCGAGTTGATCAGCACGCGCCCGACATCGGAAACCGCCTGCTCAGGCTTGCCCTGCAACAGGTTGTTGACCGCCGTCCAGCCGTCCCAGATGTTGCCGAAGAAGTTGCCGATGATCACTTTGACCGGCAAGGGAGCGGCCGCATCGTAGCCTTGCGCGACCGGCTTGACGACGACATCGATCCCCTCATTGACGGCAAACATCGCCCGATTGAACGATTCGAAGGGATCCTTCGGGTTGTTCGCGGTGGTTGCGCAACCGCCGCAAGACAAAGCGAGCGCCATTGCGACAGCGGCGAGTGGAGTTGACTGGCCTTGTTTCACTGGATTCCCTCCCTGCTTCAGTTGCCGCTGGGCCCTTCGGACGCCTTGTTGAACATGAACTGGCTGATCAGTTTTTCAAGCACCACGGCCGATTGCGTCTTGGCGATGGCGTCACCCGCAGCGAGCATCTTCTCGTCGCCACCGGGATCGAGACCAATGTACTGCTCGCCCAACAGTCCGGCGGTAAGAATCAAGGCAAATGTATCCTTGGGAAAACGATAGCGGCCATCGATGTACAGGGTCACCACGGCTTCATAGCTCTGCGCGTCGAAGCGGATGTCGGTGACGCGCCCGACGACGACGCCGGCACTCTTCACCGGAGCGCGCACCTTGAGACCACCGATGTTAGCAAACTTGGCGGTAAGCGCATACGTTTCGGCGAAATTTGCCCCCGACAGATTGCCCACCTTGAGCGCCAGCACGAGCAGGGCAGCCATTCCCAAGGCGACGAAAAAACCGACCCAGAGGTCGAGTACCTTGCGACTCATCAAGCCTCCCGGAACATGAATGAGGTCAATACGAAGTCCAGCGCCAGAATGGCGAGCGCCGACTTGACAACAGTGCTCTTGATCGACCCCGAAACGCCCTCGGCCGTCGGCACGGCATCGTAGCCCTCAAAGACGGCGATCAGCGACACGGCAATACCGAAGACGAAGCTCTTGACGATGCCACTCCAAACATCGAAGCGAAAGTCGACCGAGGCCTGCATCTGCGACCAGAAAGCGCCCTCGTCGACGCCGATGAAGACGACGCCGATCAGATAGCCACCGAAAACACCGGTGCTCGAGAAGATCGCGGCGAGCAGCGGCATCGACAGCACGCCGCCCCAGAAGCGTGGGGCAACGACGCGGGCGATCGGGTTGACCGCCATCATGTCCATCGCCGTAAGCTGCTCGGTTGCCTTCATCAGTCCGATCTCGGCGGTGATCGAAGACCCGGCGCGCGAGGCGAAGAGCAGCGCAGCGACCACTGGACCGAGCTCGCGGACGAGCGACAAGGCGACGAGAACGCCGAGCGCTTCGGCCGAGCCATAGCGCTGCAGCGTCTCGTAGCCCTGCATGCCGAGCACCATGCCGATGAACAGACCGGAGACCATGATGATCAGGAGCGACTGGAAGCCGGAGAAATAGATCTCGCGCAGGGTCAGGTGCAAACGCCGGAACGACTGCCCTGAGCAGAACAGCAGCATGACGAAGAAGCGGCTGGCGAAACCCAGTCGCTGCAGCGCGTTATTGACCGGTCGTCCAATGCTGCCGACGATCACCGGCAAGGACCACGGCTGGCGCGGCTGGTTCATGCGCGACCGTCCGCCAGCAGTTCAGCGGCCAGCGGAGCGGCCGGATAGTGGAAGGGAACCGGCCCATCCGCTTCGGCGCAGACGAACTGGTGCACGAAAGGATGGCGCGAGGCTCTGATCTCGTCGGGCGTGCCGAGCGCGACGACCTTGCCGTCCGACATGAAGTAGATGAAATCGACGATCAGCAGCGATTCCTGAATATCATGGGTGACCATGATCGTCGTCGCGCCGAGCGCGTCGTTCAGCTTGCGGATCAGTTGGCCGATGACGCCGAGCGAAATCGGGTCGAGGCCGGCGAAGGGTTCGTCGTACATGATCAGCATCGGATCGAGCGAAATGGCGCGCGCCAGCGCGACGCGACGCGCCATGCCGCCCGACAGTTCGGCCGGCATCAAGCCATGCGCCCCGCGCAGGCCGACCGCGTTGAGCTTCAACAGAACCATGTCGCGAATCAGCTCTTCCGGCAGGGTGGTATGTTCGCGCATCTGATAGGCGACGTTGTCGAAAACCGAAATGTCGGTGAACAGGGCGCCAAACTGGAAGAGCATGCCCATTCGCCGCCGCAAGGCATAGAGATCGGCACTGCTCAGCGCGGGAACGGACAGGCCGTCGACCCGGATTTCGCCGCGGCTGGGTCTGAGCTGGCCGCCGATCAGTCTGAGCAACGTGGTCTTGCCACAGCCGGAGCCGCCCATGATGGCGACCACCTTGCCACGCGGAATCGTCAGGCTTATTCCGTTCAGAATGACCCGGTCGTCGTAGGCAAAATCAAGACTCTCGATCTCGACAAGGTTGTCGGCAGGCACTGCGCATTCCGGAAAAAAAGGACCGTGCATTATACCTGACCGCCATCATCGTCGACGTGATTTACTTGGCGCTAATATAATTGTGGAATAATGCACATTTGTTGTTTTTTCCTGTGCGGACAGGCATTACATGCGCTCATTGCCGAATCACTCAAGCCTGGACAAGCCCCTCCTGCTGCTGGTCGACGACGATCCGCTGATTTGCGACGGCTTGAGCCTGGCGCTGAGCGGGCGCTTCGAGGTGGTCACCAGCCATGCGCGCGCGTCCTGTCTGCAGCTTCTGCGGCAATTGCGCCGGGCGCCTGATCTCGCCCTGATCGACCTTGGCCTGCCGCCCCTGCCGCATCGCCCCGATGAAGGCTTTGCGCTGATCGCGGAACTGCTCAGGCTGTCGCCAGGAATGCGCATCGTCGTCCTTTCCGGACAAAGCGACGAGGGCAACGCGCGCCACGCACGCACGCTGGGCGCCGCGGAGTTCGTCGGCAAGCCATGCCACCCGGCAGAACTTCAACAGGTGCTCGAACGCGCGCTGGCCTTTCAGTCGTTGGCTGGCGCGGGCGACGCGGTGTCGCCGCTGATCGGCAACAGCCCGGCCATTCAGAAGCTATGGGTCCAGTTGCGCCAGTACGCCGAGCTGCCTTTCCCGGTCCTGATTGAAGGCGAATCGGGCAGCGGCAAGGAAATCATCGCTGCGCGCTGCCTGCATCACGACACGCGGCGGCGGCATCGGCCCTTCCTGGCGCTCAATTGCGCCGCAATCTCGCCCAACCTCGTCGAGGCAACGCTGTTCGGCTACGCGCGCGGCGCGTTTACCGGCGCCGTTACGAGCAAGCCGGGCTATTTCGAAGACGCTGGCGAGGGCACGCTCTTTCTCGACGAGATCGGCGAGCTGCCGCTCGAGGTCCAGGCAAAGCTGCTGCGCGTACTGGAAAACGGCGACTACCAGCGTCTTGGCGAAACCCAGCGACGCGTCAGCCAGGCGCGCATCATCGCCGCGACCAACCGTGATCTGCGCAAGGAAGTCAAGTCGGGCAGCTTTCGTGCGGACCTCTACCATCGCCTGTCGGTCTGTTCGATCAGCGCGCCGCCGTTGCGCGAAATGGGCGATGACAAGATCGTCCTGCTCGACCACTTTCGCCGGGTCTATGCCGAGCAGGCGCAACAGGAAGCATTCACGCTCAGCGAACAAGCCACCACCCGCTGGCTGGACTACGATTTCCCGGGCAATGTTCGCGAGCTGCGCAACATCGTCATCCGCCTGACGAGCAAGTACGCCGGGCAGGTGGTTGATCTGGCCCGCCTGGAGAGCGAACTCGATCTGCCCGATGAACCGCTGGCGAGCGGTTTGCCGCCGAGCTCGGCGAGCGGCGAAACAGCCAGCGAGGCGATCGTCGCCGCCGCCACCCAGCGCCTGCGCCAGCGCGAACCGTTCAGCCTCGATCGTTTGCTCGCCGCGACCGAGCGCGGCTACATCGAAGCCGCCCTCAAGCTGGCGCACGGCAACGTCAGCCAGGCTGCCCGACTGCTCGGGCTGCACCGGACGACGCTCTACAACCGGATGGAATCCTCGGCGCGGGAGGGCTGATGTATCTCGAGCATTTTGGCCTGCGCGAGCCTCCGTTTCGTATCACACCGCACACCGAGTTCTTCTTCCCGGGCGCCAACCGTGGCGCGACACTCGACGCACTGCTCTATGCGATCACCCACGACGAAGGTATCGTCAAGGTCAGCGGCGAGGTCGGCAGCGGCAAGACGATGCTCTGCCGAATGCTCCTTGAAAGGCTGCCGGCGAACGTCGAAACGGTCTACCTGGCCAACCCGATGCTGTCGCGCGACGAGATTCCGTTGGCAATTGCCGCCGAACTTGGTCTGCCACTCGAGCGCGGCCAGCGCTTGCTTGGCGCCTTGCAGGATCGCCTGCTGGAAATCTACGCCGACGGACGGCAGGTCGTCGTTCTGATCGACGAGGCGCAGGCCATGCCGGCGGAAGCCCTCGAAGAAATCCGCCTGCTGTCGAATCTCGAATCGAAACAGCACAAGTTGCTGCAGATCGTCCTTTTTGGCCAGCCCGAACTCGATCAGCGCCTGAGCGCGACGGACATGCGCCAACTGAACGAACGCATCACGCACCGTTTCCACCTCGCCGCGCTTTCCCGCAACGATGTCGGCGTTTACCTTGACTTTCGCTTGCGCGCCGCAGGCTACCACGGTCCCGATCCGTTCACGCCCGCCGCGGTTCGCCTGATCAGCCGGGCTTCCGAGGGATTGACACGAAGAATCAACATCCTGGCCGACAAGGCACTGCTCGCGGCGTATGCCGAGGGCAGGCACGAGATAGGCCGACGAGAGGCCAATGCGGCGATCCGGGACGCCGAGTTCCGACCGCTCGGCCGGCGCTACGACGCCCGCCGACTTTGGGCGGCCGGCATAGCGGCCGCTGCCGTCATCGGGCTGGGCGCACTGCTCGCCGGGCAGACCGACCTCCGTCACCAGGCCTTGGCCCGCCTGGGGGCGCTACCGACGAACCGCATGCCGTCCGCTCCGGCCGACGACATCGAAGCGTCCGCCACCCATGCGCCGACACTATCGCTCGCCGAGCGCATAGCGGCGACCGAAGAATGGCTGCAAAAGACGCCGGATAGCCACTCGTTCATCCAGTTGTTACTCACCGACGCGGACAACGAGCGCGAAGTGGACAGCTTCATCGAGCGTCAGGCCGGCATTCTGGATGCGCGCCAGATCCGGGTCTATCGCGCGAGCAGCGGCGGGCGCAGCCGCCTGGGCGTAATCTATGGCGATTTCCCGACCAGGAGCGCCGCCAATGCTGTTCTTGCGGCGCTTGCCGAGAACCTGCCGAGTGGCAAGCCCTATGTCCGCTCGGTCGGCAAGCTGCGCCAGCCGCCCCGCGAAGACTCCCGAAAATGAGTTTCAAGGCGCTAAAAATCATGAACTTGTGCGTGCGCCTGAGCGTGGTATCATCATCCCGTCTTCTAGCCGGAGGTGTGTCGAGCGTGTTCGCGTCAGTCCTTGGCGTCGTTCTATCCCTGCTTCTGCTGGCCGCATGCACGCCGACGACGCTGAGCGGCGGGCCGTCGCGCGGCCATCTGCAGGATTCGGCCACCAGCGCCCGCCCCGCCGGACCGATTCCGCAGCCTGTCCAACAAAGCGTTTCGCTGCCCCGGCCGCGCGCCACTGGCAAGACGGAGACCTATAGCGTCGTGGTCAACAACGTCAACGTGCACGACCTGCTGTTTGCTCTGGCGCGCGATGCCCGCCTCAACGTCGACATTCATCCGGGGCTGAGCGGCGAGGTGACGCTGAACGCGATCGACCAGACCCTGCAGCAATTGCTCGTGCGTATCGCCAAGCAGATCGACATGCGCTTCGAACTCGACGGCCCGAACCTGGTCGTCATGCCCGACACGCCGTACCTGAAGAACTACACGGTCGATTACGTCAACATCGCGCGCGATGTCACCGGCACGATCTCGACCAACACACAGATCTCGACCAGCGCGCTGGCCACCGGAGGCGGCGGCGCGGCGAGTGCGAATACGTCCCGCCTGCAGATCGAAAACAGGTCGAAGAACCGCTTCTGGGAGTCGCTGGAAAAGAACCTGAAGGACTTGCTGCACGAAACCGACAAAGTATTTCCGGAAGGCTCGACGGAGACGGTCACCGAGCAGGCGGCAACGCAGAGCACCACCGGTACCGGCGCTCCGGCGCCAGTCGTCAGGGCGACGCGCGGCAGCCAGGTGCAGCCGACACTGGCGACCAGTCCCAATCCCGCGACGCTGCAGAACAGCGGGGCAACGGTGGTCAAACGGCTGACTTTCCGTGAAGCCGCCTCGGTGATCGCCAACCCGGAAGGTGGCGTGATCACCGTACGAGCGACCAGCCGGCAACATGAAAAAGTCCAGGAGTTCCTTGATCGGGTGATGGGCAGCGCGCGCCGTCAGGTGCTGATCGAAGCAACGATCATCGAGGTGACGCTGAGCGACGGCTACCAGCAGGGAATCGAATGGAGCCGCCTGCGCAGCGACAACAGCGGTTTCACCGTCAACAAGCCGGTGCTGACGACCAACGTGCCGAGCGCGGTGACGCCCTACATCATCAAGTACGGCAATACCAACCCGCTCAATCTGATGACTACGGTCGAGCTGCTGCGCACCTTCGGCACGGTCAAGGTCCTGTCCAGCCCGAAGCTCGCGGTGCTCAACAATCAGACAGCAACGCTCAAGGTTTCCGAGGATTTCGTCTACTTCAGCGTCAAGCAGGACATCGTCCCCGGCAATACCAATACCAACGCAACGGTGACGACGACGACCACCCCGCAATCCGTCTCTATCGGTTTTTTCATGAGCCTGACCGCGCAGATCAGCGACAGCGGAACGGTCACCCTGAACGTCCGTCCGTCGATCTCGAGCATCGCCGAACTGAAGCAGGATCCCAATCCCGACCTGGCCAAGAACAACATCAAAAACCTGGTGCCGCAAATCCGCACGCGCGAGATCGAGTCGGTCTTGCGCATCGAGAGCGGCGACATCGCCGTCCTCGGCGGATTGATGGAAGACCGCCTGGACAACCGCACCGGCCGAGTGCCGGGTCTCGGCGACCTGCCGTTCATCGGCGAAGTCCTGAACAATCGCGCCAACTCGTCGGCGAAATCGGAACTCGTCGTCCTGCTGCGCCCGACGGTGATCAGGGACGCCTCGCTCGAAGGCGACTTCAGCGGCTTCCGGGACATTCTTCCGAAAAAGGATTTCTTCCACAGCAACCCGGTCTTCCAGCCCTTCTCGCTGCCTGGAACGACGCCGGAGCCGCTGCGGTGAGCCTGTTGATGGATGCCCTGCGGCGCGCCGAGGAAGCCAAGCTGAAGGTCGGCTCGACGACCCCAAGTCCAGCGTCCAACCAGCCGCCGACTGAGCTCAGCCTGGACCCGCTGGAGCTGACCGCGCCGGAACCCGAGCGCACGCTGCCGCCGCTGGCTCGCCACCTTGAAGCGCTCGACGCCGATCTGGCGGCGGCGGCCGCGTCACCGATCAGGCGTCCGCCCGCGGCGGATGTCAAGCCGACCAGCGAAGCGATTCAGCGCGCCGAAGCGAGCGACCAGCGCGAAACGGCACGCAAGGTATTCGCTGCCAAGCAACCGGCTGGCTCACGTCCGGCGTTATGGCCGATTCTCGGCCTGCTCGCAGCGTTCGCCGTGATCATCGGCGGCTACTTCTGGTGGCAACTGCAGGCGCTTGACGGGACGCCGCCGACACCCGCGCCAGCTCCGCCAGCGAGCGCCCCGGTGCTACCCGGCGCGGCGCTCGGCGAAGCACCGCCGGCAGCACCAACAGCAGTGCCGACGGGCGCGCCGACTGCACCGCTGGCTGGTACACCCAGCACGGCTGCACCCGCACTGCCGCCGCCGGCCGAGATTGCGCCAACCCCCGTGCGCCCGCCACCGGCAGCTCTACCGACAGCCAGCGCGCCGCTCGGGGCGATCAGCAAGGACAGTGAGAAGGACAGTGAGAAGGACCGGGAGAAGGAGAGAGACAAGGACCCGTCACCGCCGCGCGCCGCCAGCGTACGTCTGCATCCAAGTTTGCCGCGGCCGACCGAGCAAGTCGAGACGATGCTCGCTTTGGCCTACGAGGCCTGGCTGGCGAATCGCGTGGACGACGCGCAGCGCGGCTACGAACAGGTCTTGCGCACCGACCGG
The DNA here is from genome assembly GCF_029255125.1 of Accumulibacter sp. Classification (GTDB taxonomy): domain Bacteria; phylum Pseudomonadota; class Gammaproteobacteria; order Burkholderiales; family Rhodocyclaceae; genus Accumulibacter. The sequence goes on from NZ_JAPUVR010000101.1 coordinate 17,982, forward strand.
AAGAACTCCGACGCACTGCTCGGGCTGGCGGCCATCGCCCTGCGTCGTGGCCAGAACGAACGCGCGCACGAGCTCTACCTGCGCGTAGTCGAGTCTGACCCGAGCGACGCGACGGCGCAGGCCGCCCTGGTCAATCTGCGCGGGGCGGGCGACAGCGGCCAGACGGAGAGCCGCCTGAAGACGCTGCTCGCCAGCCAGCCCGATTCGCCGGCACTGCATTTCGCCCTGGGCAACCATTACGCGCGCAGCGGCCGCTGGAGCGATGCGCAGCAGGCGTACTTCGATGCCTGCCGGCTGGACCCCGACAACGCAGACCATCTCTACAATCTGGCGGTAAGCCTCGACCACCTGCGCCAGGGCAAGCTCGCGGCGCAGTACTACGGCATGGCACTGGTCGCTGCCGACAAGCAACCGAGCGCTTTCGACAAGAGCCTTGCCGCCAGACGAATCCAGGAGCTGCAGCCATGAGAGCGACGTACGCCCCGCGCGCAGCGACTCTGACCGACGGCTGATCCGCAGATGAAGGCCTCCCCGACGCAAAGCCATGCGAAACCCCTCGGTCAGGTGCTGATCAACAAGGGCATCCTGAGCGAGGATCAACTGCGCATTTCGCTGCTCGAGCAGATGAAGTCGAACCAGCCGATCGGCAAGCTGCTGGTCTCGCTGGGCTTCGTCTCCGAGGCGACCTTGCGCGACGCGCTCTCGGAGAGTCTGGGCAAGCAGAGCATCGACCTGAGCAACGCGATCGTCGACCCTTCCGGTCTCAAGCTGATTCCGCGCGAACTGGCCAAACGCCACCATCTGCTGCCGCTCGATTACGACCAGGAGAGTCGGCGACTGACGATCGCCATTGCCGACATCAACGACATCGTCGCGCTCGACAAGCTGCGCGGACTGGCTGGCGACGACATCGAGATCGACACGCTGCTCGCCGGTGAAACGGAAATCGATCGCGCGATCGACCAATCGTACGGGCACGAGCTATCGATCGACGGGATTCTGCACGAAATCGAGACCGGCGAGATCGACTTTCGCGGCCTGCAATCGTCGGCCGATGAGTATAGCCAGCCGGTCGTTCGCCTGATCGATTCGATCCTCACCGACGCGGTCAAGCGCGAATCATCGGACATCCATTTCGAACCGGAAGCGGGCTTTCTGCGCATTCGCTACCGAATCGACGGGATGCTGCGGCAGATCCGTTCGCTGCACAAGACGTACTGGCCAGCGATGGCTGTGCGCATCAAGGTTCTGGCGGGAATGAACATCGCTGAAACACGCGCGCCGCAGGATGGCCGCATTGCGCTCAACATGCGTGGTCGCCAGATCGATTTCCGCGCATCCGTGCAGCCGACGATCCACGGCGAAAACATCGTCCTGCGCATTCTCGACCGGCAAAAGGGCATCGTGCCGCTCGATGGACTCGGTCTTGCCGAGCGGCAGCTCGATCAGCTCAAGCTGATGATCGCCCGGCCAGAGGGGATCGTCTTCGTCACCGGACCAACCGGCAGCGGCAAGACGACGACGCTCTACTCGATACTCAACCACATCAATTCCGAGGGGGTCAACATCATGACCCTCGAGGACCCGGTCGAGTATCCGATGACGCTTGTTCGCCAGACTTCGGCCAGCGAATCGCTGAAGCTCGACTTTGCCAGCGGCATCCGCTCGATCATGCGCCAAGATCCGGACATCATCCTGGTTGGCGAAGTACGCGACGCGGATACGGCGGCGATGGCTCTACGCGCAGCGATGACCGGGCATCAGGTTTATTCGACGCTGCACACCAATTCGGCGATCGGCGCCATTCCACGGCTGCTCGACATTGGCGTCCTGCCCGACATCATGGCTGGCAACATCATAGGCATCATCGCGCAACGTCTGATCCGCCGCCTGTGCGTACGCTGCAAGGTGCCCTACCAGGCGGAAGCGCATGAAGCACACGTGCTGGGCAGTCTGACCGACGGCGCGCGGCCGATCATCTACCGGCCGGGCGGCTGCGAGCGCTGCGACTTCCAGGGCTATCGCGGCCGCATGGCGATCATGGAACTCCTACGCGTCAACGGCGACATGGACGAACTGATCGCGCGCCGCAGCACCGTGCGCGAGATGCGCCAGCTAGCCACTCGTCAGGGTTTTGCCACACTCGCCGACGACGGTCTGCGCCGCGTGCTCGACGGCTCGACCTCACTCGAAGAGGTCGGCCGAGTCGTCGACCTGACCGACCGGATGTAGGGTCATGCCACTGTACAGCTACAAGGCGGTCAATCCCGACGGACGTATCGTTCTCGGACGGATCGACGCACGCAACCTGGTCGATCTCGACATGCGCCTGCGCCGAATGGATCTCGACCTGGTGCGCGGCGCGCCAGTCGGCAACCGCCGCCTGTTTGCTGGCGACCGTGTGCCGCGCCAGGAACTGATCCACTTCTGCTTTCACCTGCAGCAACTGCTGCGCGCCGGCGTTCCCGTGCTCGAAGGGCTGTCCGACCTGCGCGACAGCGTAGACCAGCCGCGCTTTCGTGAAGTCGTCGCCAGCCTGATCGAGGCGATCGAAGGCGGGCAGACGCTGTCGCAGGCAATGGAAGCGCATCCCCGCGTTTTCGACGGCATCTTCGTGAACCTTGTGCGTGCCGGCGAAACCAGCGGCCGACTCCCCGAAGTCCTCAAGAGTCTGCACGAATCACTGCGCTGGGAAGACGAACTTGCCGCCCAGACCAAGAAGATGATCGCCTACCCGGCCTTCGTCGGGACCGTCGTCCTCGCCGCAACCGCGTTTCTGATGATCTACATGGTTCCCCAGCTCAAGCTGTTCGTCAGAAACATGGGACAAGCGCTGCCGACACAAACGCAAGTGCTTTTTTTCGTGTCCGACCTGCTCGCCGGCTACTGGTACGTCTTGCTGCTCGTCCTCGTCCTCGCCGCCCTCGCTTTGCGCCTCGTTCTGCAGAGGAACCCGCAAGCGCGCTACCGCTTCGACCTCATCCTGCTCGAAATGCCCCTGCTCGGCCAGATACAGCGCAAGATCATCCTCTCGCGCTTCGCCAATACTTTCGCCCTGCTCTTCGCTTCCGGAATACCGATCATCGAGTCGATCCACGCAACCCAGGGAGTAGTCGGCAACCTGGTCATTCGGCAAGGCCTCGCACGCGTCGAGCAATTGATCGGCGAAGGAAACAATGTCACCGGAGCCTTTCAACAGACCGGATTCTTTCCGCCGCTGGTCATCCGCATGCTGCGCGTCGGCGAGAACACCGGCGCACTCGACGAGGCACTGGCCAACGTCAGCTACTTCTATACGCGCGACGTGCACGAATCGGTCCAGAGGATTCAGCAACTGATCGAGCCGATCCTTACCGTCGTCATGGGGTGCCTGCTTGGCTGGATCATGCTTTCTGTTCTCGGCCCGGTGTACGAGGTCATCAGCCGGATCAGGCCCTGAACCCGCCATGCCCGGTCGCCGTCTGATCTATCTCACCGTACACCAGGCTGTCGTCTACGCCTGGCAAGGTGGCCGACTGAGCGAAACACTGTCCTTCCCGGCAAATGAGAGCGGGCACGCGCAGTTTGCCCGCTATCTCGCCGATCACGCCCGAAGCATCTACCTATTGCTGGCCAACGTCGCCGAGGAAGGCTTTCACACAGAAACCATCCCCTTTCTGCGCCGTGCCGATCGGCGGGCGATCGTCGAGCGCAAGCTCAGCCAGATCTTCTTCAATGCGCCGCTGGCAACTTCGCTGTCGCTCGGATACGCGAAATCCCGGCGCAAGGACGAGCGCATCCTGCTCGCCGCGCTGACCGACCGCGTTTTTCTTGCGCCCTGGCTGGCAGCAATCGCGGCCGCCGAAGCGCCGCTCGCCGGCATCCATTCGCTGTCGCTGCTTGGACCTCTGCTGCTGCGCGCGCTGGCCGTTGGCGACGAACGCTGCCTCCTGCTGAGCATTCAGGATCAGAGCATCCGGCAGAGCTATCTGGAGAACGGCCGCCTGCACTTCAGCCGACTGACACCGCTGCACGGCGACGGCGTCGAGGACATCGCGCAGAGCTTTGCCAGCGAAACGCTCAAACTGCAGCAGTATCTGGTCAGCCAGCGCCTGCTGACGCGGCAGCAGCCGATCACCGCTTATCTGCTCGCGCACGCCGGAGCGCGCCGGGCGATCGAAAACCGGTGTATCGACACCGCTTCGCTGTCGTTCGTCATCCTCGATAGCGACGAGACGGCCAGGAAATGCAAACTCAAGACGGCACCGGCCGACAGCGGCTGCGAAGCGATCTTCCTCGGCCTGCTCGCCAACGCGCCCCCGCGCGAACAGTTCGCCGACGACGAACAGCGGCACGACTATCACCTCTGGCTCTTGCGCTCGATACTGCGCAGCGCCGGCGCCGCTGCCCTGATCGGCTGCCTGCTTCTCGCCGGCACCGAGGTACTCGACACCTACGCCTTGCACGAGGAGATCCGTAGCTTGCAGGGCGACGCAGGCGCAGCGCGCCGGCGATACGACGAGATCGTCACAACGTTCCCCCCGATTCCCACGACGACCGACAACCTGCGCGCCGTGATCGAGCGCTACACCGACCTCGAAAGAAACAGCCCCCTGCCCGATGCCTCGTACCGAATGATCAGTCGGGCGCTGGCGCTCGCCGGTTCGGTCGAGCTGGAAGCGATCGAGTGGAAGATAGGCGGCGCATCGCCGTCGGCCGAAGGCGTCAGCGAGGGGAGTGACGAGCGCCACCGAGAAGCTGGCGGCGAGCGCGAAACGATCGTCGTGCACGGCCGAATCGGATTCGACGAGGCGAGCAATCCACGCCAGGTGCTGCACGCGCTGCATGCCTTTATCAACGCGCTGCGTCGCAACCCCGGGCTGGATGTGGTCGTCCTCAGACAGCCCTTTGATGTCGCTTCGGGCAAGTCGCTGAAGAGCAGCAGCGCCGATCTCGATAATCGCCAGCCGCGCGTGTTCAGCGTCAGGCTCAGCCGGGCGGCCGGTGCATGAAACTCGGCCGCGCAGATTTCCCCAAGGTTCGCTTCAGCCTTTTGGCAGCGGTGCTGATGCTGGCGGCCGGCGTCGTCGCAGTATATGTTTCGCATACCAACCGGGAGGCCGCGCAGGCGGCGAGGGATGGCACCATCGCGGAACGCAATGAGGCGGCAAGCAAACTGCAGCAGGTACGCCAGGAAGAGGCGGACATCAGGCAACGCTCGCTCGTCTTCAAGGCCCTCGAGGCACGCGGTACGATTGGCGAGGAGCAGCGCCTGGAATGGGTCGAGCTCCTGAAGGATCTGCGCGGCAAGTACCACTTGGCGGACCTGGAGTATGAAATCATGCCGCAGCGCCAGCTCGAGGGCAATCCGACTGGCGGCTTCGTCTTCTACGCCAGCTTGATGAAGCTGCACGCCAAGCTGTTGCACGAAGAGGATCTGACCCGTCTGATCGGCGACCTGCGCAAGGACGCGAGGGCGCTGATCCGCGTGCGCATCTGCAATCTGGCACTGCTGCCGGCGGAAACCGAAGAACGCAGCAAGGGCTTGGCCAATCTGTCGGCCGACTGCGAAATCGACTGGTTGACGCTACGTGACAGCGTAGCGAGATAGGCGCTGGCGATGAACCGAGAAAACCGATGGCCGCGCGCTACTGCTCCTGACGAGGAGGAGCCACACCGATGAACATCGGCACTTTGCTGAGCCGAGGTGGGCGCACGCTGGCCCTTGCCCTGGCGCTCTCGGCGGGCTTGCCGAACGCGGCGGAGGAGCCACTTGGGCGGCTCTTCTTCACCGCCGAACAGCGACAACAGCTCGACCGCAAGCGACAGATGAACACCCTCGAACAGAAGGAGGTCAGCGGCGAACCCCGCCTGACGATCGACGGCGTCGTACTACGCAGCAGCGGTCGGCGAACGACCTGGATCAACGGGATCGCACACGACGAGCGGCAAAGCGGAAGCCAAGTGACGGTTCGGCCGCAAGCAACCGATCCGGGGCGCATCGTCGTCCGCACGAGCGATGCACGAAACCTCGGGGCACGCGTCGGCGATACGCTCAACCGGCAGACCGGCGAGATAAGCGACGGCCTGAACGGCGGGCAGGTCAGCGCCCGGTCAGGTGCCCGGCACTAGGTCGTGTACACTCGCCACTACCACCCGCGGCACCAGTCGCCCGCCAGCGAGCAGGGGGCGGCCTTGCTGGTTCTGATGCTGCTCGCGTTTCTCGCTGCCGCGAACTGGTTGATCCAGCAGCGCGGCGGCGAATCGGCGGCCAACGCACGCGGTGCAGTCGACCGAACGACGAGTACCGCTCTCGCCCAGGCCAAAGAGGCGTTGCTCGGCCGCGCGGCGAGCGATGACAATCGCCCCGGCAGCCTGCCTTGTCCGGATACCGATAACGACGGCGATAGCGAAATGTTCGCCGGTGTGAACTGCCCCGCCTACATCGGCCGCCTGCCTTGGAGGACGCTGCACGTGCCCGAAGCGCTGGACGGCAACGGCGAACGTCTGTGGTACGCGCTCTCCACCAACCTGCGTGACCACCCGAGCGCGCAACCGATCAACGCGCAGCTCGTCGCACAGCTTTCACTCGACGGCAGGCCGAACGTTGCGGCAATCATCTTTTCCGCAGGTGCTTCGCTGGCCGGTCAGAACGGTCGGCCGAGCAATGCGGTGGCCGACTATCTCGACGGCACGAACGCTGACGGCGACAATGCCTACGCCTCGGGTCCAGCGTCGCCGACGTTCAACGACACAGCCCTGGCGATCACCCAGGACGACCTTTTCCGCCCAGTCAGGCGGCGGGTTCTCGCCGAACTTCGCGGCGCGCCGACAAGCTCGGGCCTGCGCCGCTACCGCGCCGAGCAAGGGGCATTCCCCTGGGCCGACAGCGGCGGCGACGGCTTTGCCGACAGCGGCGAGGCGAGCGGTGGCCTGCCGTACCGCGAGCTGACGATGACCCCTGCGCAGGCCTGGCTGAACGACAACGCCTGGTTGCCACTGATCGCTTATCAGCGCTTAAACGCCAATCTGGTCCGGATCGCCATTGGCAACGTCACGCTGGATGTCGTGCCATGAAACCGCCGCCGTGCCCGATGATCAGCGGCCACCGCGAGGCGTGCCGGAGGCGGCCCGCGCGCGGTTTTTCGCTGGTCGAGATGGCCGTCGTCCTGGTCATCGTCGGGCTGCTGCTTGGCAGTGTGATCGTGCCTTTGTCGGTCCACGTCGAACAGCGCCAGTACAACGAGACACAGCAGCAGATCAACGACGTGCGCGAAGCGCTGTACGGCTTCGCGATGGTCAACGGCCGCTTGCCGCGCCCGGCGACGACCGCCATCGATGGCGTCGAAAACCCGGCTCCGTGTGCGAACGATGCCGCGTGCACCGGATTCATCCCGTGGACGACGCTGGGGGTGAAGAAAACCGACGCGTGGAACAAGATCATCCGTTACAGCGTCACTCCCGCCTATGCCAACGCGGCGTTCACGCTGACGACGAGCGGCAACAAGAGGGTACAGACGCGCGACGCCGCCGGCAACGCCAGTTTCCTGATCGGCAGCGCTGGCGGGTGCTTCCCGTGCGCGCCCGCCGTCGTCTTCTCGCATGGCAGAAACAACTGGGGCACGCGCGAGGATGGCACGCCCCTGGCTGACAGCTCGGCGACCAATCTCGACGAGGACGTCAACGCAGCCACCCCGACGACCAACAACTTCTTCGCCCGCCTGCCCTCGACCAACCCGGCCGGCGGCGGCGAGTTCGACGACATTCTGGTCTGGATTTCTCCGTTCATCCTGATCAACCGCATGGTCTCGGCCGGCAGGCTGCCTTAGCGCGCAAGAGCTGCGCAGCCACTGCCCGGCGCGACGACGACCGCTGGGCCACTCGTTCGCATTGACGGCGGCGAGGATTCTGGAGTCCAATAGCCCGATGCCCTGCTCTGCTCCATGTTGATGATTCAATGAGTCGCCGATCGACCTTCCTGGCCAGGCTGCGCAGCGCTGGCGCGGACCCGGGAGACTCCGAGGATCTGAGGCTGCAGAAGTCGCTGTTGTTCTTCGCGACCGGCCTGATCACGCTGGCTTCGATGGTCTGGCTGCTGATCTATCGGCTGATCGGCCCGCAGTATTCTTCCACCCTCCCCTTCGGTGTTCAGTTGTTGCTTGTCGGCAATCTGCTCGTCTACGTCCACACGCTCAACTTTCGCGTCTTCCGGGCGACGCAACTCGGCCTGTTCCTGATCATTCCCTTCGTTGCGCAATGGAGTATCGGCAGCTTCACCGAGGCGAGCGGGATCAGTCTGTGGGCGCTGCTCGCTCCGATCGGTGCGGTGATCTTCGTCGGGCCACGCCAGTCGGTCGTCTGGTTCCTCGCCTATGTCGCGTTAACGGTGGCATCGGGCGGAGTCGAGTACTACCTGGTCGAGCTCTGGACAACGCGTGCGGAGAGCGTTTCGGCGCAAACCAGCACGTTCTTTTTTGCCCTGAATTTCGGCGCCATGTCGACCATCGTCTATCTGCTGCTGCGCCACTCCGACAGCGAAAAGCACCGTGTGCAGGAGCGCCTGCGCGAAGCGCATCGTCTGTTGCAGTGCGAGCAGGAACGTTCGCAGCGACTGCTGCTCAACGTTCTGCCGGGAGCGATCGCCGAACGCCTGAAGAACAGCGATCAGCCGATCGCTGATGGCTTCCCGGAGGTCTCGGTGATGTTTGCCGACATCGTCGATTTCACCCGGGTCGCCGAAGGCCTGACACCGCAGCAGGTGTTCGCCATGCTGAACAAAATCTTCTCGTGCTTCGATGAACTGGCCGAGAGCTTCGGTCTGGAGAAGATCAAGACGATCGGCGACGCGTATATGGTTGCCGGCGGCCTTGACGGCAGCGGCCATTGCCTTGCCGCGCTGGCCGACATGGCGCTCGCCATCTGCGCGGTCCTGCAGCACGACTTCAGCGTCAATGACCGGCGCCTGGCGGTGCGCATAGGCATCGCCAGCGGCCCGGTTGTCGCTGGCGTCGTGGGTAAGAAGAAGTTCATCTATGACCTCTGGGGCGATACCGTCAACATCGCCAGCCGGGTGACCAGCGAAGCGATTCCGGGCATCGTTCAGGTCGATGCGCGCAGCTACCAGTGTCTGCGCCAGGATTTCGTGTTTCACCAGCCGCGCACCATTCAGGTCAAGGGCAAGGGAAACATGGTCGTGTACGGGCTGATCGGTCGCCGCACCTCAGGCGTCGATCAGGGCTGAGCACCGGTGAAAGAATCATCGCCAACGCGCCCCGAGGCGCGGCGCAACTCGAAACAGACCCGGCCGCGGACATTGCTCGCCAGGCGCAGACAGTAGCCGCAATTGGCTGCTTCCCGCGCCGACTGATAGAGACCGATCCCCAGCCCGCTGAGCGAAGCCACCGGCGCCTGCAGCAGATCGCGCAGGATGTCGTCACCGACCGGATCGCCGTCGTCACAGACGGTGAGCAGCGAAGCGTCCGCCGCCAGCGCGACCCGAATCTGCAGATCGCCGCCTGCCGCCGCTTTGGCCAGAGCATTGTGCAGCAGATTGTCGACCACCGCGTCGAACAGCGGGGCCGGCACCCTGACGTCAGGGGCGAAATCGGCGGCCGTGAAGAGCACCGGCGAATGCGCGAAACGCTGCTGCTGAATCCGCCACCACAGTTCCGCCGGGAGCAGATTCCCGGACTCGCTGTGCGGCTGGCGCAGCTTGTTCAGCGCATGCTGCAGGCGCTGGGTGATCTGTGGCAGTTGCTGCTGCAAAATGAGGTCGCAGCGCTCTCCGTCGTCCCGGCTCGTCTGCACCAGGTAGCACAGATTGTTGAGCGACTGCAACAGATTCTTCACATCGTGCGTCAGCCGCGCGCCTGTTTCGTGAATCGCCCGCAGATAGCCAAGCTGTTGCAGTTCGCGCGCGCGCAGCTTGGCGACATAGTGTTCATTGGCCAGGCGAGCAAGCAGGTGGAAATGCCAGGCGAGCGCCGGACTCAGGCGGTGCCGCGTGTACAGGCTCAGATGCAGCGGCTGACTGGTGAAGTCGTGACTGAAACGGGCCGAGTTGCCGAAGCTGCCGCCGCGTGCGCCGACGCTCCACGTGCCACCCGCCACCCAAGGCAGATCGAGCATCTCGGCCAGCGCCTGACCGAGAAAGCTTTCCGGATCGCTCTCCTGAGCCGCCAGCGTAGTCAGACGATGCAGCCAGTTTTCCAGTGGCAGACCAATGCTCAGCAGGTAGCGCGAAAAGAAGACGCCGATCCCGGTAAAACCTGGCCGGGTGTTCCAGGCCCAGCCGATGAGCAGCAGCAGCGCGGCCATCGCGAGCAGCGTGTCGACCACCGCGGCGAGATAGCTGATTCCCTCGAAGAGCATGAACGCGAGGCTGCCAAGGACCAGCACGGCGATCAACAGGAAGATGAAAAGACTGTAGAAGAGGTCGATCATGCCGCCGCTGCGACGATCGCTGGCGCGCGAAAACGGCAGCAAGGTCATCAGCAACAGGACGACCGGCATCCCCCAGGCGAACTCGCGATCGAGCGACGGCCCCAACTGCGTCGTCTCGGGCACGGCGCGCGGGACCAGCTCGAAAAGCAGGGCAGCCAGCAAGTAGGCAAAAGCGGCCAGGTAAAAGACGCGCGTCGGCCGATGATCGATGAACATCACGCGCCCGCCGACCAGCGCAGCAAGCATGACCACCCAGACGATCAGCAGCCATTCGCCGTACCAGACGACACCGGCACCAAGGACCAGCGCCATCACCGTCAGTCCGCCCAGGTCGATCTTGCGCTCGGCATAGATGAAGGGCTGCCAGAGGATGAACAGACCGACATCGACCAACCAGCACAACAGGCTGATCGCGCCGTCAGCGCGGCTGACCAGGGCCAGGTGAAGCAGCGCGAGCAAGGCCGTCACCAGCCAGCGCTGGCGCTCGTGCAGGGCAGCTCCCAGTCGCTGCAGAGCGGTCACTCGCGGCGCCCGCTACGGTCCGAATGTGACATAGTGCACACGGCGCAGGCAGTCGGACTCTCGACACGAGTGTCGAAAAGCAGACAGATGCCGGTGCGCGCGTGGCTCAATCCGCCTGCCAAGGCTGGCATGGAACATGCTCCTTTGTGCTGGTCACGGTGTCCTGAAACAATACGGAGAAGAAGATGAACCAGTTGCGCAAACAGCAGTCGGGCTTTACCCTGGTCGAAATAGCCATTGTACTCGTCATCATCGGCCTGCTTCTGGGCGGGGTCCTGAAGGGCCAGGAGTTGATCAACAGCGCCAAAGTCAAGAACATGGTGAATGATTTCCGCACCGTGTCGAGCCTGGTCTATGCCTACCAGGATCGTTTCAAGGCCTTCCCGGGCGACCAGACGGCGGCGCAGCTCACCGACGCTTTCGGCGCCGCTGCCGCGGCCACCCCGTGCGCACCCGCCGCTGGCGGCCTGTGCGCGCAGAACAATGGCCGCATCGACGGCAACTGGAACGCGGGCGGCGCGACCGGAACGGGCGTCGCCACCGAGGAAAGCTCTCTCTTCTGGCAACACGTACGCCTGGCCAATCTGGCCAGCGGTCCGACCGTGCTGACCGACGTCGGCTACCGGATGCGTAACGCCGATGGCGGCTTCGTCGGTATCGAAAGCGGCGTCAACGCAGCCGGTGCAGCGGCACCCTGGATCCAGCTCATGCGCGGCTCGTTCTTCGTCTGCTCGCGCGGAATTCTCGGGCGCTACGTCAAGCAGATCGATTCGACGATGGATGACGGCAACACGGCGACCGGCTCGGTGCGCGCCGTTCTCGACACGGCTGCCCGTGGCACTGCGGCAGTCGCCACCACGGCCATCGTCGATGGTTCATCGTACACGGTCTGCGCCGGTTTCTGAGGCAAGCCAGAATGCGCCAGCCCTGACCGTGTTTGCGCCGGCCGCGCGTGGCGCGCGGACCGCCGCCTAGCGCTAGCTGCCGCCCCGGCCCCACCGGTGCGGCAGTTTTTTCTGGTGCGTGAGGGACGACGCGTAGCGAGCGCCACAGCAGTGTCTGGCGCGCGATGAGGCAGCCGTCCGTAGCCTTCTGCTATACTCGCCGCATGACACGCGCCGCACGCTCATGAGTCGACCCCAGCCGTCAGCCAAGGCTCTCGACCTTGCCCGCCAGGTTCTGCGGATCGAAGCAGAAGCGGTACTGGCGCTGAGCGAGCGGCTCGACGGCGCGTTCCTCGAAGCGCTGGCGCTGATCCTGAACTGCCGCGGGCGAGTCGTCGTCAGCGGCATGGGCAAATCGGGCCACATCGCGCGCAAGCTTGCCTCGACGCTGGCCAGCACCGGAACTCCGGCGTATTTTGTCCACCCGGCGGAAGCCAGCCATGGCGACCTCGGCATGATCACGCGCGATGATGTGCTGATCGCGCTGTCGAACTCCGGCGAGAGTGCCGAACTGCTCACCATCGTACCGATCATCAAGCGCCAGGGCGGCAAGCTGATCAGCATGACCGGCAACGGCCGATCGTCGCTGGCGCTCACCGCGGATATCCATCTCGACGCGGCCGTCGCGCAGGAAGCTTGTCCGTTCAATCTGGCGCCAACCGCGAGCACGACGGCGGCGCTCGCGCTGGGTGACGCACTGGCAGTCGCCTTGCTCGACGCACGCGGTTTCGGTCGCGACGATTTCGCCCGTTCGCACCCCGGCGGCGCGCTCGGCCGGCGCTTGCTGACGCACGTACGCGATGTCATGCGCAGCGGCTCGGCGGCGCCGCACGTTCGTCCGGAGACCCCGCTGGCCGCGGCGATCCTCGAAATGTCGCGCGGCGGTATCGGCATGACGACCGTAGTCGACGAACAGCAGCGGGTGATCGGCATCGTTACCGACGGCGACTTGCGCCGCGCGTTCGCGCGCAACCTCGATCTGCGAACCTTGTCCACCGCCGACATCATGGGGCGTCGTCCCCACACGATTACTCCCGAGAAGCTGGCCGTAGAGGCCGTCGAGATGATGGAGAACTTCAAGATCAACCAGTTGCCAGTGGTCGACGAGGAGTCGCGGCTGCTTGGAGCACTCAACATGCACGATCTCTTCCAGGCCAAGGTCATCTAGATGAATCCTGCTGCGAGGCACGCGCAGGCCGTCGATTGCGCACGCCGGGTAAAGCTGATGGCCTTTGACGTCGACGGCGTGCTGACCGACGGCTCCCTGATCTACAGCGACGAGGGAATCGAGCTGAAGGCCTTCAACACGCTTGACGGCCTGGGCCTGAAACTGTTGCAGCAGGCGGGGGTGAGCGTTGCCATCATCACCGGCAGGCGCGCGCCTTGTGTCGAGTTGCGCGCGCAGGATCTTGCCATCCCGTATCTCTTTCAAGGCGTCCACGACAAACTGGAGGTCATGCGCACACTGCTCGACGAAGTCGGCCTCGGTCTCAGCGAGGCCGGTTACATGGGCGATGACCTGGTCGACCTGCCGGTGATGACCGCCTGCGCCTTCTCGGCGACGCCGCGCGACGGGCAGGCCATCGTCAGGCAGCACGCGCGATTGACGACGACGCGCGGCGGCGGCCGCGGCGCGGTACGCGAGGCTTGCGAGTTCATTCTGGCAGCGCAGGACAAACTGGCTGCCGCCTGGGCCCCATTTCTGCCGAAGGACCGCCAATGAGGCAATGGAGTACGGCAGTCCTGCCGATCAGCATTCTGCTCACGCTGGCCGCCCTGACCTTCTGGTTGCGCTACGCGACCGAGTTCCCGGACGCCCATGCCGACGGCAGGCATCGCCACGATCCGGACTATGTCGTGAGCGAGGTCACCGTGCGCAAACTCGACAGGTCGGGTACGCTGCGGCATACGCTGGTTGCCGAAGAACTGCGTCACTATCCGGACGACGATTCAACCGAGTTGATCAAACCGACGCTGGTCTACGTGCAGCCGGGGCGGCCACGACTGATCGTCAAGGCAGCGCATGGCCGCCTGAGCTCGCAAGCCGAGCGCGTCGATCTGCGCGGGGATGTCGAGGTACAGCGCGAAGCTGACGGCAAACACGAGGCCTTGTTCGTCAGAACCTCGGAGCTCACCGCCCTGCCCGACGAAGAAAAAGCATTTACCAAGGCCAACGTGATGATCACTCAGGGAAAATCGTCGATTCAAGGGGTCGGAATGCAGGTCGACAACAAGCTGCGGACCTACGTCCTCGAAACGCAGGTCAGCGGGCTGATCGACAGCCATAGGCTCAAGTGAGAAACGTCAACATGAAAATCAACTATTGCGCCAGCGTCGCCTCGTGTCTCTTGCTCGCCCTTGCCTTGCCAGCGCACGCGGAGCGCGCTGATCGCGACAAGCCGGTCCACCTGGAGGCGGATCGGATGAGCATCGACGACATCAAGAAGATCCAGACCCTCGAAGGACGGGTTGTCCTGATCCAGGGAACGATCGAGATCCGGACCAACCACCTGGTCGTCACGCAGGATGCCGACGGCTTCCAGAAAGGTACGGCGACCAGTGGCGCAAACGGCTTGGCGCGCTTCCGGCAGAAGCGCGAAGGTCGCGACGAATACATCGAAGGCGAAGCCGAGCGCATCGAGTACGATGCGCGCAGCGAAAAAGCCGAGTTCTTCAATCGCGCCTGGGTGCGCAGCGGACTCGACGAAGTGCGCGGGCAGTATATCTCCTACGACGGACTGAACGAGTCCTATCTGGCGACGACCGGTGGCGCAGCAAAGAACGTCGGCGGAGCCAGTCAGGCGCGGGTGCGGGCCATCATTCAGCCAAAGAGCAAGGGCAAGGCGGACGCGGCTCCTGCCGCCCAGAAGGGTCCACCTTTGATCCTCAAGCCTGCCGCGAACGTCGCGCCAAGAAGCGATTAGGCCGACGCAGACCGCCAGGCGGCCGGTATTGTCGCGCAGCAACATCCCACACCAGTGCAACAACAAATCCGGACAAGAACAGGATAGTCTTTTTTATTAGTCGCCTAGCCTTTTTTGTGCGGCGCACAAAAAAGGCTTGACAAGCGGCAACAGATGTCTATAATCGCCGTCATGGTGCAGTGCAGCAAAGAACTTGGCCCCTGATTCGGGCATCGGCAAACGAGACCTGCCGTTGTTGTGTTGTGCCTCTTTTCTTAAGGAGATTGACCATGTTCACCACCCCCGAGCAATTCGCCGCCGCCAACAAGGCTTCCGTTGACGCCATGCTGACCCTTGCCAACACCGCCCTGGCAAGCGCTGAGCGTATCGCCGCGCTGAACCTCAACACCGCCCGCTCGATGCTGGAAGACGGCGTTGCCAATGCGAAGGCGATGCTCGGCGCCAAGGACGCGCAGGAATTCTTCGCCGTGCAGGCTTCTCTTGCCCAACCCAGCCTGGAAAAGGCGGTTGCCTACACGCGCAGTGTCTACGAGATTTCGGCGCAGTCGAAGGAAGAAATGTCGAAACTGCTCGAAGCGCAGTTCGCCGAGTTCCAGAAACAAACGCTGGCGCTGCTCGAGAAGGCAACAAAGAACGCGCCGGCCGGCTCCGATGTCGCCGTTTCTGCCGTCAAGTCGGCTATTTCGGCCGCCACTTCAGCCTTCGACAGCATGAACAAAGCAGCCAAGCAGGTTGCCGAAATCGCCGAAGCGAACGTCGCCGCGGCGACCAACGCAACGGTCAAGGCGGTCGGCGCAACGGCTGCCAGCGTCAAGAAGTAAGTCCGGTCACGCTTGTCATTCACGGAGAGACTCATGAGCAATATCGATCTCGAACAACTGGCCCAGAGCCAGAAGGCCAACGCCCAAGTCATGATGACGCTGGTTCGCACCGCCTTTCATGGCCTGGAACAGTTGTCGGCACTCAACCTCGCAGCCAGTCGCGAGCTGTTCAATTCCAGCACCAGCGGCGCTCAGCAACTGCTGAACGTCAGGAGCCCGGAAGATCTGAAGGATGTTGCCGCGTCGGTTGCCCGGCCGAACGTCGACAAGCTGCTCGAGTACTCGCGCAACCTGTACGAACTGGCGGCCAACATGCAGCGTGAAATCACCACAGTGATGGAAGAGCAATACAACAACGTGCGCCACAATGCTTCCGGCTTGATCGAGAAGACCGGCCTCGCCAGCCCGATCGGCGGCGAAGTCTTCGGTGCTGCGATGAAGCAGATGATGAACGCCTCGACGACCGCCTTCGAGAACATTTCGCAGATGGCCAAGCAGATGACCGACATCGTCGACACCAATGTCAAGGCAGCGACAAGCGCAACTGCCCAAGCCGCGGCAGCGCTGACGCCCAAGAAGTAGGCCGTTCGCGCAGCGCGTCACGCCTGACCAACCCCGGCACTCGCCGGGGTTTTTGCGTGGGCGACCGGCGCACGGTCAAGCGCGCCACTGCCAGACAATCTGCCGCCGTTCCACTTCCTGCCGAATGCTGTCCATCGCCCGATCGACCAGCGCCGGCTCACCTTCGACGCCCAGCTCGAGATGCCGCCGCTGGCCATCTTCGCCCATCGACGGCAGGCTGAACAGCCGCAGGCTCGGGTAGTCGGCGACGATGCGCTCCATCAGGTCGAGCAGCGCACTTTCGTAGGCATTGGCGCCGGTCAACAGAAACGCCTTCTCGACCTTTGGCTGGCGAGAAAACAGGTCGGCATGGAAGCTGTCCAGCGCCCACTCCGCCATCGGATGCGCCATCTGCGGAAAACCCGGTAGGAAGTAGTGTTGGCGCACGTGGAAGCCGGGAATCCGGTTGAACGGATTGGGCACAATGTCGACGCCGCGCGGGAAGGTGCCGAGAAGCAGGCGAACGGCGGTCGTTTCGTCGCCGAAACGGGCGCGGATTTCGCGCTCGGCGTCCGGATGCACGACGAGGTCGACGGCCAGTGCCTCCGCCGCTGCCTGCCGCGTGTGATCGTCGGGTGTGTTGCCGATGCCGCCGAAGCTGAAAACGATGTCCCCTGCCGCGAAAGTGCGGCGCAGCGTGGCGGCGATGCGCGCGCGCTCGTCGCCCAGATACTCGACCCACGACAGGCGCAGGCCACGCGCCGCCAGCAGTTCGGCGATGGCGGAGAAGTGGCGATCAGGTCGCTTGCCCGAGAGGATCTCATCGCCAATGATCAGGGCTCCGAAAGTCATCGAATTTCCTTTCTCGTGGGTGGGAAGGGTCGCGCTCACAGCGTCTCCCACATCTTCTGCAAACGCTTGCTCGAAACGGGTACCGGCGTGCGTAGTTCCTGGGCAAAGAGCTGCACGCGCAACTCCTCGAGCAGCCAGCGAAATTGCTCCAGTTGCGGCTCGCAGACGCCCTGTTTGGCGCGCAGCGTCGCGCGCCGCTGGTAGTTGGCCCAGAGCGGCGCATACTCGGCCAACAAGCGAGCGTCGCGCGCAGCGCCCGGCGCGCCGGCCGCCTTCAGCTTGTCGAGGCGCAGCGCAATGGCCTGCAGGTAGCGCGGGTAGTGCTGCAGACGGACGAAGGGCGTGTCGGCGATGAAGCGCTTACCGATCAGTCGCCCAAGTTGCGCTTCGACATCCTGCAGCACGCTGCGGTAAGCCCGACACGCGGGCAGCCTTTTCTGCACCATTTGCCATTCGCCGAGGATTTGCCCGACCAGCCGACAGATCTCCTGCGCCAGCAAGGCAAGGCGTGGCTTCGCCTCGCTGCAGCGCCGGCGAAAAGCGGCCTCGTCGGTCGGCCACGGCTCGCCCAGGCAGGCGCGGGAAAAAGTGACTTCGATCAACTGCCGGCGCAGATCGTCGAGCGTTCCCAGCGCCATGAACTGCATCGCCATCTGGGTCAAGCCCGGCAGGTTTTTTTCGAGATAGCGCACCTGGTCGCGCAACTGCAGCATGCAGAGTCGGCGCAAGCCGCCCGGGTGCTGGCGTTGCGCCTCTTCCAGCGAATCGAAAACGACCAGTGAAACGCTGTCACCCTCGTCGACCAGCGCCGGATAGCCGACCGTCGGCTGGCCGCCGCTACCGACCGTCTCCGCCATTTCCGGCAGTTCGCCGAAGACCCAGTCGGCCATCCGGCGGTACTCGCCCGGGGTTTCGTGCAGTTGACAAAACTCGTCCTTCGCCGCCCTGCCCCACTCGCTGCGCAACTCGGCCAGCTTGCGGCTCATGCCGATCTGTCGCCCGCCGTCGTCGACCAGACGGAAATTGAGTTGCAGGTGGGCGGGCAAGGCATCCGGACGAAACGCGTCGGGGGTAATCTCCCAACCGCGCGCGTTCAGCCCGCGCGTCTGCAGGATGAAGCCGGTCAGCGCGCTGAGCAGAGGTTTGTCAGCCGGCTCGACCTGGGCGACGAACTCGCCGGCAAAAGCGGGCAGCGGCACCAGCTTGGCGCGAATCCGTTGCGGCAAGGTCTTCAACAGAAGCTCGACCTTTTGTGCCAGCAAGCCCGGCACCAGCCACTCGCAGCGCGCCGCCGGAAGCTGATTGAGCTGGGCAAGCGGCAGCGTCAGCGTGACGCCATCGCGCGGACTGCCGGGCTCGAAGTGATAGCAGAGCTCGTACTCGTTGCCGGCGATGCGCAGCGCATGCGGGAAGGCTTCGGTGGTGATCCCGGCCGCTTCGTGCCGCATCAGGTCGGCGCGCTGCAGGTAGAGCAACTGCGGGTGTTCGCGCTCGGCGTCCTGCCGCCAGTCGTCGAAGCTCGCACCGTTGTAGACGCCGGCGGGCAGCAGGCGATCGTAGAAGGCAACGATCAGTTCATCGTCCACCAGGACATCGGGCCGGCGCGACTTGTGTTCGAGCATCTCGATGTCGAGGACGAGTTGCTGGTTGTGCGTGAAGAAGCCCCAGCGCCGTGCGTATTCGGGACTGACCTCGCCGGCGACCAGCGCCTGGCGGATGAAGATATCACGCGCCGCCGCCGGATCGAGCGGACCGAAATGCACCCGTCGGCGCGGCTCGACGACGATCCCGTAGAGCGTGATGCGTTCGAAAGCGACCACCTGCATGGACGACTTTTCCCAATGCGGGTCGAACCAGCTCCGCTTCAGCAGATGCGCGCCGACGCGTTCAAGCCACTCGGCTTCGATGCGCGCGACGCAACGGGCAAAAAGTCGCGTCGTGTCGCTGATCTCCGCGGCGACGATCCACTTGCCGGCCTTCTTCTGCAACGGCGAGGCGGGATGAATCGCGAAGCGGATTCCGCGCGCGCCCAGATAGAGCGCCGAATCCTCCGACTTGCAGCCAATATTGCCCAGCAGACCGGCAAGCAGCGCGCGATGGATCGCCTCGTAGGTCGCCGGCAACTGGTTTTCCCGCCATTGCTGCTCGGCGGCAAAGGCGTGCAACTGCGCGTGGATGTCGCGCCATTCGCGCATGCGCAGCGGCGACAGGAAGCGTTCGCGGCAGGCGGCGTGCAGCTTGCGTTGCGACTTGCGATGTTCGATCTCCTTGTCATACCAGTCCCAAAGCTTGAGCCAGGAGAGAAACTCGGAGCGCTCGTCGGCCAGTTGCCGGTGCGCCGCATCGGCGCTTCCCTGGCGCTCCTGCGGCCGCTCGCGCGGGTCCTGGACGCTCAGCGCGGCGGCGATGATCAGCACCTGGCGCAGGCAGCCTTCGTCGCGTGCCGCCACGACCATCCTCGCCAGGCGCGGATCGAGCGGAATCTTGGCCAATGCCTGACCGATCGGCGTCAAGGCGTACTCGCCATTCACTGCTCCGAGCTCGAGCAGCAACTGGTAAGCGTCGGCCACCGCCTTGCGCGGTGGTGGATCGAGAAAGGGAAACTCCTCGATGGCGCCCAGACGCAAGGCCTTCATGCGCAGGATGACGCCGGCGAGCGATGAACGCAGGATTTCGGGCTCGGCGTAGAGCGCTCGGGCCAGATACTCGGGCTCGTCGTAGAGGCGGATGCAGACCCCGGCGGCGACCCGCCCGCAGCGTCCCGCGCGCTGGTTCGCCGACGCCTGCGCGATCTTCTCGATGTGCAGTTGCTCGACCTTGTAGCGATACGAGTAGCGCTTGACGCGCGCCAGGCCGCTGTCGACGACATAGCGAATCCCCGGCACGGTGAGCGAAGTCTCGGCGACGTTCGTCGCCAGGACGATGCGCGAGCCCACGTGCGGCTTGAAGATGCGGCCCTGCTCCTCGGCCGACAGCCGGGCAAAAAGCGGTAAGATTTCGGTATGCGGCGGATGCTGCTTGCGCAGCGCTTCGGCCGCTTCGCGAATCTCGCGTTCGCCGGGCAGGAAGACAAGAATGTCGCCCGGTCCGCCGCGATGCAGCTCGCTGCACGCCTCAGCGATCGCCTGGTAAAGGTCGCGCTCCTCGTCGTTGCCTGCGTTCGCCTCGCCCGTGTTGCTCGTATCCAGCGGTCGATAGCGCAACTCGACCGGATGCAGCCGCCCCGAAACCTCGATCACCGGAGCGCCGGAGAAATGGCGGGAAAAGCGCTCCGCGTCGATCGTTGCCGAGGTGACGATCAGCTTCAGATCGGGCCGCCGCGGCAACAACTGCTTGAGGTAGCCGAGCAGAAAATCGATGTTCAGGCTGCGTTCGTGCGCCTCGTCGATGATCAGCGTATCGTACTGCTCCAGCCAGGGATCGCTTTGCGTTTCCGCCAGCAGAATCCCGTCCGTCATCAGCTTGAGGTAGGCCTCGGGCGCGCTGCGGTCGCTGAAACGCACCTTGTAGCCAACCAGCCGGCCGAGTTCGCTATGCAGTTCGTGGGCGATCCGCGCCGCGGTGCTGCGCGCGGCGATCCGGCGCGGCTGCGTATGCCCGATCAGCCCACTCACCCCGCGCCCAAGTGCAAGACAAATCTTGGGGATCTGCGTCGTCTTGCCGGAACCGGTCTCGCCGCAGACGATGACCACCTGCTGCTGGGCGATCAGTGCGGCGATCTCGTCACGTCGGGCATTGACCGGCAGATCATCGCAAAATTCCGGCTTCGGCAAACGCGCACGACGCTCGGCAAAGGCACTGCGCGAGCGTGCGAGGAGAGTCTCGCGCTCGGCCAGCAAGGTCTCCCGGCGGACCCCGAAAACGTGCCGAAGATCGCGCGCCAGCGCGCCCAACCGCCGCCGATCGCTGACCAGGCAATCGCCGAAGGCCAGCGTCTGACCGGCCGCGCCGCGCCGCTTGGTGGCTTCCCTGCCCTCGGCGGGCGGGGGATCGCCCGCTTCAGGCTGCATGGGCGAAGGCACCGACAACCAGCGGTGAAACGGCCGCGCACATCGGCGCGGCGCGCAGGCGCCAGCACGGCGTGGCTCGGCAAGCCGGAGTGATGGCGCGAGGCAGCGAACGATCGCCGGGGACACGCGGGCTACCGATCAGCGCGCGCGCGAAAGACACGCCCGCACCGCGCCGTTGCAGCCAGGAGCTCGCGCACATTTCAGCCCAGCGGACGGTATCGATTGATCATCGGGCCATGGTAACGACTGTGCGCGGATCACGGCAAGAGCCTGGGGTAACTGCCGGCAGGAATTGGCAAGCCGGCGGCCGCGCGCCAAACAGCGAAACTGAACGAATTCGCTCATCCGGCAGGCGAACGCGCGGCGCGCGATGATCGACGGCGAGAAGCCGAACGCCCGCCTCTTGACGACCTGAACCCCTTCCTTTATAAGGAGAAAATACCCCGTAGCGGGCGCCGTACGCAAGGCACGCGACGTTCTTCACCGTCGCTCGACACAGCGAAGCCCTTGAGGAGCAGAACATGAAGCCACAGCCGCAGAAACCCACCGCAGCCTTCATCGGCGCCTCCTGGCTGGCCTTGCTGGTCGGCGCATCCGGCTTCATTTCCGGACTCTGGAATGCGGAGATGCCGATCTATGAAAAAGGCTACTACTTTACCGTCCTGATGTTCGGACTGTTCGCCGCCGTCTCGCTACAGAAAGCGGTGCGCGACCGCCTGGAAGGGATTCCGGTAACCAACCTCTATTTCGGCCTCGCCTGGCTGGCCGTCGGCATGGCGATTCTCCTGCTCACCGCCGGCCTCTGGAATGCGACGCTGGACATGAGCGAAAAGGGCTTCTACGCGATGGCCTTCCTGCTCAGCTTGTTTGCCTCAGTCGCCGTTCAGAAGAACGTGCGCGACATGGCGCTGTTCAAGGACGAAGGCCCGCTGGCCGACGAGAATGGCAACAACTCGCTGGAAACACTGAACCGCTAGAGCGCCCCGAGGCGACGACGGTATCCGAAGCGCGCCGACGCACCGATAGCCAGTCGCTATCTGACGAATTACCAGAATCAATTGGAACAATTGTCGCAACTCAACTACGATGCGTTCCGTCGCATGACGATTCGTTTCCTTCACTGAACTCAAAGGAGAGCTCAAGATGTCCTTGATCAATACCGAAATCAAGCCCTTCAAGGCGACCGCCTTCCACAATGGAAAGTTTGGCCCGGTGTCCGACGCTGACCTGAAAGGCAAATGGTCGGTCGTCGTTTTCTACCCGGCTGACTTCACCTTCGTCTGCCCGACAGAACTGGGCGACCTGGCCGATCAGTACGACGCTTTTCAGAAGATCGGCGTCGAGGTCTATGCCGTGTCGACCGACACGCATTTCACGCACAAGGCCTGGCACGATGCCTCGGATACGATCAAGAAGATTCGCTACCCGATGATCGGCGATCCCACCGGAACGATCACGCGCAACTTCGGCGTCATGATCGAAGAAGAGGGTCTGGCGCTGCGCGGCACCTTCGTGATCAACCCGGAAGGGGTCATCAAGGTCTGCGAGATCCATGACCTCGGCATCGGCCGCGACGCCAAGGAACTGCTGCGCAAGGTGCAGGCCGCGCAGTACGTCGCCAGCCACCCGGGTGAGGTCTGCCCCGCCCGGTGGACGCCGGGCGAATCGACGCTGAAGCCGTCGCTCGACCTCGTCGGCAAGATCTGAGCGCGCTGCGTCCGTGCTGCCGGAAGCGTTCCGGCAGCACGGCGAATGCTGCAGCGCAAAGGGGCCGCGCGGGCGAGCCGCCTGCCGGCCCCTTTTTCACGCCACTCGTTAAGGAAAACAGACATGTTGGACGCCAACATCGCCAATCAACTGCG
Organism: Accumulibacter sp.; assembly: GCF_029255125.1. GTDB lineage: Bacteria > Pseudomonadota > Gammaproteobacteria > Burkholderiales > Rhodocyclaceae > Accumulibacter. The sequence goes on from NZ_JAPUVR010000101.1 coordinate 40,900, forward strand.
CAGTTATCTGGAAAAGCTGCAGCGGCCCATCGAGTTGATCGCGGCCCTCGATGAAAGCGAGCAAGCCGGCGAGATGTGGACGCTGCTGCAGGAGATCGCTGCGCTTTCACCGAAGATCAGCCTGCGGCAGGACGCTGCGGCAGGTCGCCGACCGTCGTTTTCGGTCGGCCAGCCGGGCGAAGCAGCGCGAATTCGCTTTTCCGGAATCCCCATGGGGCACGAGTTTACTTCGCTCGTTCTCGCCCTGCTGCAAACTGGCGGCCACCCGCCGAAAGTGGATGCCGAGTTGCTCGCGACGATCCGCGCCATACCGGGTACGTTTCGCTTCACCACGTTCATTTCCCTTTCGTGCCACAACTGCCCGGAAGTCGTCCAGGCGCTCAACCTGCTGGCGGTGGTCAACCCGGGGATCAGTCACGAGATGGTCGACGGCGCGCTCTTTCAGGACGAGATCGAGGCGCGCCAGATCATGGGCGTACCGACCGTCCTGCTCAACGACGAGCACTTTGGCCAGGGCAGGATGACGCTGGAGGAAATCGTCGGGCGCCTGGACAGCAACGCTCAGCAACGCGAGGCCGAGAAGATCACCGCACGCGCCCCCTTCGACGTACTGATCGTCGGCGGTGGGCCAGCCGGAGCGGCGGCGGCGATCTACGCGGCGCGCAAGGGAATCCGCACCGGCGTCGTCAGCGAACGCTTCGGCGGACAGGTGCTCGACACGCTGGCGATCGAAAACTTCATCTCGGTGAAGGAAACCGACGGGCCGCGCCTCGCCGCCGGACTGGAACAGCACGTGCGCGAATACGAAGTTGACATCATGAACCTGCAGCAGGCGGCGGCCTTGTTGCCGGCGGATGCCACCGGACTACACACGCTGCGCCTGGCGAGCGGTGCAACGTTGCGCAGCAAGACGGTGATCGTTGCCACCGGCGCCCGCTGGCGTGAGATGAATGTTCCCGGCGAAAAGGAATACCGCGGCCACGGCGTCGCGTATTGCCCGCACTGCGACGGCCCCTTGTTCAAGGGCAAGCGCGTTGCCGTGATCGGCGGCGGCAATTCGGGCGTCGAGGCGGCAATCGATCTGGCTGGCGTGGTCGCCCACGTGACGTTGATCGAATTTGAAGCGATGTTGCGCGCCGACGCCGTTCTGCAGAAGAAGTTGTTCAGTCTGCCCAACGTGCAGGTGCTCACCTCGGCACTGACCCATGAAGTCACCGGCTCGGGCGGCAAGGTCGATGGCCTGGTGTACACCGATCGGCCGAGCGGCCAGAAGCAACGCATCGATCTGGAAGGCGTTTTCGTGCAGATCGGCCTGCTCCCGAACAGCGACTGGCTGAAGGGAACGATCGACCTCTCGCCGCGCGGCGAGATCGAGATCGATGCGCGTGGAGCTACCTCGCTATCTGGCGTTTTCGCCGCTGGCGACGTGACGACCGTGCCCTACAAACAGATCATCATCGCCATGGGCGAGGGCGCGCGTGCCGCACTCGGTGCTTTCGACCATCTCATCCGCGCATCGGTCACCTGAGGTAGATGACCGCCGGAAAGACCGCGGCGGCGAGCACCAGGACCAGCCATTCGAGCTTGTGGCGCGCCAGATAACCAGTAAAGTGCATGATCAGAATCGAAATGGCGAGGATGTAAAACAGCGCGAAAAGCATCAGACAACCCTTTCTTACTTGGCGCCGACGATCACTGGCTGCCGCCACGTTGTTCGGCCGCCATCCGCGCCTCGATTGCAGGCCAAGCTAGACCTGGAAGCGCATCGACAAGTCGAGCGCGTGCACGTCCTTGGTCAAAGCGCCGATCGAAATGCGATGTACTCCGGTTTCGGCGATCTGGCGTACAGTGTCGATACTGACATTGCCGGACGCCTCGAGTACCGCGCGCTCGCCAGCGAGCGCCACCGCCTGACGCATCTGGTCGAGCGTCATGTTGTCGAGCAGGATCATCGTCGCTCCGGCGGCAAGCGCTTGCTGCAACTCGGCCAGCGTCTCGACCTCGACCTGAATGAACTGACAGGCGTCGACCGCTTGTTCGGCAACCCGGCGCGCCGACTCGATCGCAGCTGCGATGCTGCCGGCAGCGAGGATGTGGTTTTCCTTGATCAGGATGCCATCGTACAGCCCAAGACGATGGTTGCCGCCCCCGCCGCAACGCACCGCATACTTTTGCGCCAGACGCAAGCCGGGAACCGTCTTGCGCGTATCGACCACCTGCGCTGCGGTGCCGGCAACCTGGTCGGCGAACTGCCGCGCCTTGGTCGCCACAGCGGAAAGGAGCTGCAGAAAGTTGAGCGCACTGCGCTCGGCGGTCAACAAGACGCGCGCCGGCCCGGCAATCTCACAGAGCACCTGCTCCGGACGAATCCGTTGACCATCCTCCGCCTGCCAGACGATCTCGACTTGCGGATCGAGCCTGGTGAAACAGCGCGCGAACCAGGCGCAGCCACACAGCACCGCCGGCGCACGCGCAACGACCGTTGCTCGCCCATATGCATCGGCGGGAACGAGTTGTGCCGTCAGGTCGCCACTGCCGACGTCCTCCGCCAGCGCCGCCGCGACATTGCACTCGATTTCGCTCTCGAGGCGTTCGGCAAGGCTCATGACAAGTCCCTTAAATGAAGAGTTCAAGCGCGCAATTCTACCACTCGCGTAGCGGCGTTGCCGAGCGCTAGCAAGACTCGGCAGCCAACAGCGCGAGCAGTTGGTCGCCGTAACGCTGCGCCTTGGCCTGTCCGATGCCGGGCACATCAAGCAGTTCAGCGAGCGACGCGGGGCGTCGCCCAGCCAGCTCGTACAGCGTGCTGTCGTGCAGGATGACGTAGGCAGGCACCCCCTGCTCACGCGCGCAATCGGCGCGCCATTGGCGCAGTCTCGTCGCCAGCGGAGAGGTCCGGTCGGCTTGCCCGGCCAACAACGGTGAAGATTTTGCCGGCTGTCCGGCAAGGCCGGTCGTCCGTGTCTTTTTCTGGCGTGGCTTGGCCGGCGCCAACCGACGCCGGAGTTCGAGCGCGATCTCGCCTTTCAGAATCGGCCGCGCGCTATCGGTGAGCTTCAAGGCGCCATAAGCCGTCGCATCGGCCTCAAGTACGCCGCGCACGAGCAGTTGGCGAAACACCGAGCGCCACGCCATTTCATCAAGTTCTGTCCCGACACCGAAAGTCGGCAGGCGGTTGTGGTCAAACTGCTGTACTTTGTCGGTCAGCTTGCCGCGCAGAATATCGACCAGGTGCCCGGCACCGAAACGCTGACCGGTACGCAAAGCTGCCGAGAGCGCTTTCTGCGCGGCAATCGTGCCGTCCCAGACAATCGGCGGTTCCAGGCAGACGTCGCAGTTGCCGCAGGCCGCAGCGGTCTCGCCGAAGTAGTTGAGCAGGACGATCCGTCGGCATTCGGCCGATTCGCAGTAGGCCAGCATGCTGTCCAGCTTCTGCCGCTCGATCCGCTTCTGCTCGCTCGCGGCGGCCGAGTCCTCGATCATCTGGCGGTGGATGACGACATCGTTCAGCCCGTAGGTCATCCACGCTTCCGAGGCGCCGCCGTCACGGCCGGCACGCCCGGTTTCCTGGTAGTAGGCCTCGATGCTGCGGGGCAGGTCGAGGTGCGCGACGAAGCGCACATCGGGTTTGTCGATTCCCATCCCGAAAGCAATCGTCGCCACCATGACGATGCCTTCCTCACGCAAAAAGCGCTGCTGGTGACGCTGACGGTCGTCCGCCGCCATGCCCGCATGGTAAGGCAGCGCGCTGACCCCCTGCGCATTCAGCCAGGCGGCGGTTTCGTCGACCTTGCGCCGCGACAGGCAGTAGACGATGCCCGCCTCGCCGGCGTGTTGCTGGAGAAAATCGCGCAACTGTTGGCGTGGGTTGTCTCGTTCGACGACCGTGTAGCGGATGTTCGGTCGGTCGAAGCTGTCGACGAAGACGCGCGCTTCGTGCAGGCCAAGCCGGGTGCGGATTTCCTCACGCGTCAGTTGATCGGCCGTTGCCGTCAGGGCAATCCGCGGAACCTCTGGAAAGCGTTCGTGCAGCAGGGCGAGCTGAATGTACTCCGGACGAAAATCGTGCCCCCACTGCGACACGCAGTGCGCCTCGTCGATGGCAAAGAGTGCGACCTGCCGGCGCGCGACCAGTTGCTCGAGCAGACCCAGAAAGCGCTCGCCCAGCAGGCGCTCGGGCGCGACGTAGATCAGATCGAGTTCGCCACGCAACAGGCGCCGCTCGGTGTCGACGACGCTGCGATAGTCCTGCGACGAATTGAGGAAAGCGGCATTGACGCCAAGCTGGCGCAAGGCGTCCACCTGATCCTGCATCAGGGCGATCAGCGGCGAGACGACGACGCCGACGCCGGCACGAACGAGCGCCGGGATCTGATAGCACAGCGACTTGCCGCCGCCGGTCGGCATCAGGACCAGCGCATCACCGCCGCCAATGATCTGCTCGACAATCGCCGCCTGCTGCCCGCGAAACGACGGGTAGCCGAAAACCCGCGCGAGGATTTCGTTGGCCGGCGATTTCATGTGCGTCCTGGCGTCCAGCCGCTCCCTTCGGTCGATGCCGTCCGGCGCCGCGTACCGCCGACCGGCAAGCGCCGCCCGTCGGCCAGCCGTGGCACGATCATCCGGTCAGGCGCTCGCGCGCCAGCGTTGCGCCGTTCCAGGCCAGGCACTCGCCCTCCTCCTCCCGCCAATCCGCCAGCACCCAACGTTCGACGTGAATCCCATCGACAATGTGATCATGACGCGCCGGCCGGTGCGTGTGACCATGAATCAGACTGGCATAGCCATGGCGGCGCAGAAAGTCGTCAGTCGCCGCCGGATCGACATCCATCAGGTAGTCGGGCTTGCTGCGTCTGGCCAGTTCGCTCTCGCGGCGTAGCGCCAGCGCCAGCGCGTAGCGCTCGCTGAGCGGGCGAGCAAGAAAGTCGCTTTGCCACGCAGGCTGGCGGACCAGCGCGCGAAAGCGCTGATAGTCAGCGTCGCCGGTGCACAAGGCATCACCATGCGAGAGAACGAACTGCCACGTGGGAACCGACAACACATGTGGATCAGGCAGCAGGCGAACGCCGCTGCGCTGTGCGAACGCGTGACCGAGCAGGAAATCCCGGTTGCCGTGCATCAGCGAAACGGCGACGCCACGGTCGGTCAATTCGCGTAGGGCGTCGGCAACGACGCCGGCAAGTGGATTTTGCGCATCGTCCAGGCAGTCGTCGCCCGGCCACGCTTCGAACAGATCACCAAGAATGAACAACTGCTCGGCGGTGCGCGCGCGGCCCGCCAGAAAGGCAAGAAACAGCCGCTGAACGCCGGCTGTCTGGGGGGCGAGATGCAGATCCGAAATGAACAGAATCAAGCGCAACAACTCCGTCGGGCAGACTCGCCGGGCGCTCGGGGCGGGCTTGCTGCCGGCCAGTCAACGGCGGCGATGAGGCCATCGCACCACTCGCCGATTCGGCGCTCCGCTTGGTCGCTACGCACGCCCGCCGGCGTCAGCACAACTCGGCGCGCTCGATCACCACATCCTCGAGCGGAACGTCGCGGTGGAAGCCGGAGCTGCCCGTCTTGACGCTCTTGATCTTGTCGACGACTTCGCTGCCTTCGACCACCCGGCCAAAAACGCAATAGCCCCAACCCTCGGCACTGGGTGCCCGATGGTTGAGGAAGTCGTTGTTGACGACATTGATGAAGAACTGCGCCGTCGCCGAATGCGGTTCGTTCGTCCTCGCCATGGCAACCGTGTAAGCGTCGTTGCGCAAGCCGTTGTCGGCCTCGTTGCGAATCGGTTCGCGGCAGGGCTTCTGCTTCATTCCCGGGGCAAAACCACCCCCCTGTACCATGAAACCCGGGATGACCCGATGAAAAATCGTATTGTCGTAGTGTCCGGCAGTCACGTAATCGACAAAATTCTTCGCCGAGAGCGGCGCTTTTTCCGAATCGACTTCGATCCCGATGACGCCGAAATTCGTATGCAGCTTGATCATGCTTGTCCTCGTCTGAGCTAAGGGAGAATTCTGACGGACTGGATGACGACCGCTTCGACCGGTACATTCTCGTGCCCGCCGCGCGCAGCGGTGGGCACCTTGGCGATCTGGTCGACGACATCCATCCCCTGGGTGACTTTACCGAATACGGCATAGCCCCAGCCATCCGGCGACGGATGATTGAGCGAACCGTTGTCACGGTGATTGATGAAGAACTGCGAGCTGGCCGAATGCGGCTCGCTGGTGCGGGCCATGGCGATCGTCCCGCGATCGTTCTTCAAGCCATTCTTCGCCTCATTCTCGACCCTTCGGCTGGCGCTCTTCTGCTCCATCGCCGGGGTAAAGCCACCCCCCTGGATCATGAAGCCCGGGATGACACGGTGGAACACGGTGCCGTTGTAGAACCCCTCGCGCGCGTACTGAACGAAGTTCTGCACGCTCTTCGGCGCCTTCTCCGAGTCCAGTTCGACGACGATGCGACCCTTGCTGGTGAGCAGTTCGACGCTTGGTGCAGCAAGCGCAATGAGCGGCAGCACGCTGCCGATCAGACAGAGAAGCTTCTTTTGCATGGACTCCCTTTCAAGGATCCTGTTTTGACTGGCGCGCTGCCGGCCACCACTCAGCCCGAGCGCTCTTCCTGGATCAGCCAGCGATCGCCCGACTTGACGAAGATGAAGGTCTTGACCACCGAGGATTTTACCGAAGCCGAGCGGTAGTCCTGCCTGAAACGCGCGATCGCCTTGCCGTCGACAAACGAGACCCGGATGTCGTCGACCTCGATCGTCTCCTTGCCCGACCGACCAAGACGCTGCGTCCGTTCGGCTTCCCAGGCCTTGCGCGACATGCCCCCAGGCCGGCGAAAGTCGGCCGCGTAGAGTTCGAAGTAGGCCCTGGTATCCTTCTGTGACCAGGCGGCTGCCCAAGCGAGCAAGGCCTCGCGCACGCTCGCTTCATCGCTTGCCGCCACACCGGTCGGCGGCGCATCCCCGGACGTTTCGCCGGTTACGGGCAAGATCCCGCTGGCGGGCACCGATCGTGCGGAATCGGCGCCCGCCTGCGCAGCGCCATCACCGTCGCGGCGCACCGCCGGAAGCGATTTGCCCTCGGCTCCCGCCGGAACGGCAAGCACGTTGCTGATCGTCGCCAGGCGCGCCTTCGCCTGCTTGCTGCCGGGATTCAACTGCAGTGCTTTCTCATACGATCGGCTAGCGAGCTTGAGGTAGACGTCGGCGAGATTCTCGTGCGCGGTGGCAAAGCCCGGATGCGCGCGAATCGCCATATCGAGCAAAGCGCGCGCCTTTTCGAATTGCTTCTGCTGCGCATACAGAACGGCCAGGTTGTTGTAGGGCTCGGGCAGTTCGGGATGCTCCTCGCTCAGCCGGGTATAGGCTGCGATCGCCTCCGCCGGGCGCCCCAGCTCGCTCAGGATGACGCCTTTCAGGAAAAGCCCCTCTGCATCGCGCGGTGCGCTGCGGATATGCGCGTCCACCCGCTCCATCGCCAACGACCATTGACCCTGCTTCATCAGGCGCTGCGCTTCGGCCAGGGCGTCGGCCAGCGCGAAAGACGGCAGGCCGACCGTAAGCAGCGCACCGAGGAGCGCCGGGAGAGCCGCCGGCCACCGCCCAAACAAGGAGGAAAAGCGCATCGTCATGGTATACTCGACGCCACCTGAGGTCGCCCAAACCGGAGATTCTAACAAGAAGCAGGGCGAATCCAAAATGCTCTGCGCGCGGTTGCGTGCGCCATCACGATGAGTCCAGGAATGCTGAGAATCTACAACTCGCTGACGAAGGAAAAACAGGACTTTGTACCGCTCGCAGCGGGCCATGTCCGAATGTACGTCTGCGGTATGACGGTTTACGATTACTGCCACCTGGGCCACGCCCGCGTACTGGTCGTTTTCGACATCGTGCAACGCTGGTTGCGCACGGCAGGGCTGCACGTGACCTATGTCCGCAATATTACCGACATCGACGACAAGATCATCCAGCGTGCGCAACAGAACGGCGAGAGCATCGGCGAACTCACCGCACGCTTCATCCGCTGCATGGACGAAGACGCTGCAGCCCTGGGTGTCGAGAAGCCTGACCATGAACCGCGGGCTACCGAGTACATCCCGCAAATGCTCACGATGATCGAGCGTCTACACGCCAATGGACTCGCCTACCGTGCGGTCGATGGTGACGTCAACTTTTCGGTGCGTCGTTTTCCCGGCTACGGCAAGCTTTCCGGCAAGTCGGTCGACGACCTGCGCGCCGGTGAGCGGGTGGAAGTCGACACGGCCAAACATGACCCGCTCGATTTCGTTCTCTGGAAGCACGCTAGAGAGAACGAACCGACGTGGCCGTCGCCCTGGGGAATGGGCCGCCCCGGCTGGCATATCGAGTGTTCGGCGATGAGCTCCGAACTGCTCGGCAAGCAGTTCGACATCCACGGCGGCGGCCAGGATCTGCAGTTTCCGCACCACGAAAACGAAATTGCACAGGCCGAGGGAGCGCACGGCTGTCCATTCGTCAACTACTGGATGCACAATGGTTTTGTCCGCGTCGACGAAGAAAAGATGTCGAAGTCGCTGGGCAATTTCTTCACCATCCGGGAGATTCTCGAACGCTATGATCCGGAAGTGTTGCGCTTCTTCATCCTGCGCGCGCACTACCGCAGCCCGCTGAACTATTCGGATGCGCATCTGGACGACGCCCGGCACGCCCTGACGCGTTTGTACACGGCGCTGAAGGATGTCGAGGTGGAAGGCACAGCAATCGACTGGCAGACGCCTTATGCGGCTCGCTTTCGTCAGGCGATGGACGACGACTTCAACACCCCCGAAGCGTGCGCCGTGCTCTTCGAACTCGCCACGGAGCTCAACCGCAAGCGCGCACCGGCGATCGCCGGGCTGCTGCGTGGTCTGGCCGGCATCCTCGGTCTGCTCGGGCGCGATCCGGCGGCGTTCCTGCAAGCCGCGCCGGGCCAGGCGGGAGACCTGACAACGGCGCAGATCGAGGCCTTGATCGCCGATCGGTTGGCCGCCCGCAAGGCGAAAAACTTCGCCGAAGCCGACCGCATCCGCAGCGCGCTGACCAGCGCGGGTGTCGTGCTCGAAGACAGTAGTCAGGGGACGACCTGGCGACGAGCCTGAACTTGGCTGGCGGGGCAGTCGGCAGCGGGAGCGTGTCGCGCCAGTTCAGTCGCCGGTGCCGGAAATCAGCGCAAGACGCGGCCGCCGCTGCCGATGACGGTCAGATCGACGAAACGCGAGCCCTGCCGCTCGCTCGCTGAAAAGTTTACGCGGTAACCGCCCAGATCATGATTTTGCATGCCTTCCAGGCTGGCGATCAGCTTCTCGCGTGTCAGATCGCGGCCCGCCTTGCGCATCGCCTCGACCAGCACACGCGCCATGACGTAGGCCTCGATGCCGAAATACGACGGTTTACCCTGTTTGCCGAGTAGCTTCTGGTAATCGCGCACGATCGGCGTCGTGTCGTTCCAGGGATAGGGCATGACCTGCGAGATGCCGATGCCGCGCGCATTCTCCGCGAGTTCCTGGACGAGAACGTCAGCGCCTACCGGCGACAAGGTCATCAAGGTCGGGCGTTGCCCAGCCTGTTTCATTTCGCGCACGAAAGCTGCCGTCGCCTTGTACAGCGTAACCATGACCACCGCCTGTGGATTGGCTTTGCCGATGGTCTGCACGGCCGCTGCGACATCGACCGAGTTACGTTCGACGCTCGCCACCGCCGAAGGCGTCTGGCCATGCTTCTTCAGCGCGGCGACGACGCCCTCGAGGCCCGATTTGCCAAAACCGTCGTTCTGATAAAACACGGCAATGTTGCTGAAGCCGAGCGAAATCAACTGGTTGACGATCGCCTCGGTTTCGTTGGCATAGCTCGCGCGCACGTTGAACAGGTAGCGATTGTTCGGATTTTCGCGCGGTGACTGGCGCAGCGAATCAGCCCCGGAAATCGTCCCGACGAGCGGCACGCGAGCCAACCCGAAGACATCGTTCATCGCCGCGGTCGTCGGACTCGATCCGTAGTAGGCCAGCAGGGCAAAGACCTTTTCGTTGCTGATCAGCGTCTTGGTATTGGCAACCGTGCGCTCGGTCTCGTACCCGTCGTCCAAGGCGCGCAATTCGAGACGTCGCCCGTGCACGCCGCCAGTGTCGTTGACCTGCCGGAAATAGGCCGTGATCACCGACTTCATGTCCAGCCCGTAGACCCCGCTCGGGCCGGAAAAGGGCGCCGACATGCCGATCAGCACGCTGTGCTCACCGACGCCAATTTCGCCGGCAACGGCGACGCCCATCCAGGTCAACAGCCCCAGCAGCAACGCCTTGGCCAGTCTCATCGCCTCTCTCCCCCGTAGGTCCAGGCTGGGCTCGTGCAACGAGCGCCTCTCCTCGCAGGATGGGGCCAAAAACTGACAGATCGCTTACAAGGTGCCGCCCGTCCGGGCGCCCTGGCGTCTCCCGGCTAGCCGCCTGTCAGTTTGCGGCAAAGAACTCGCGTACGCGGTCCATCCACGACTTGGCGCGCGGGTTGTGCTGCGCCGAGTTCTCGCGGCTCGAGTCTTCCAGTTCGCGCAGCAGTTCCTTTTGCCGCTCAGTCAGGTGCACCGGCGTTTCGACGACGACATGGCAGAACAGATCGCCGTACCCGTGGCTGCGCACGCCCTTGATTCCCTTTCCACGCAAACGGAAGGTCTTGCCCGACTGCGTCTCCGGCGGAACGCGGATCTTGGCCGCCCCGTCGAGCGTTGGAATGTCGATCTCGCCGCCCAGCGCAGCCGTGGTGAAACTGATCGGCATCTCGCAGTGGAGGTTGTTCTGCTCGCGCTGGAACACCGTGTGTGGTTTCAGGTGAATCTGCACGTAGAGGTCACCGGCCGGCCCCCCGTTGATGCCGTGCTCGCCTTCACCCGACAGGCGGATGCGATCGCCCTCGTCGACCCCGGCCGGGATCTTCACCGCCAGTGTCTTGTGCTGCTTGACGCGCCCGGCGCCGTGACATGAGGTACACGGATCGGCAATGAAGCGCCCGGTGCCGTGGCATTTCGGGCACGTCTGCTGGATCGAGAAGAATCCCTGCTGCAAGCGGACCTGACCGCTGCCCTGGCAAGTCGGACAGGTTTTGGGCTGCGTCCCGGGTTTCGCACCGCTCCCGCGACAGGTGTCGCAGACTTCCATGGTTGGAATGCGGATCTTGGTTTCCGTCCCGAAAGCGGCTTGTTCGAGGGTGATTTCGAGGTTGTAGCGCAGATCCGCGCCACGATAGATGTTCGAGCGTCCGCCCCGGCCGCCACCGAAGATCTCGTCGAAAATGCCGCCGAAGGCGTCGCTGAAGCCACCTGGCCCACCACCCCCCATGCCCGCCTGCGGATCGACGCCGGCGTGACCATACTGATCGTAGGCCGCCCGCTTTTGTCCATCGGTGAGGATTTCGTAGGCTTCCTTGACTTCCTTGAAGTGCTCTTCCGCCTTCGGATTGTCCGGATTACGGTCGGGATGGTACTTCATAGCCAGCTTGCGATAGGCCTTCTTGATTTCTTCGTCAGATGCGTCGCGATTGACGCCCAGAATGTCGTAAAAGTCGCGTTTAGCCATTGGTTCTCGAACACTCGATGGGACGAAGGGGAGGCGCGATTATACGCGCCTCCCCTGGCGGGCAGTTGCTTGCCCGGCTTACTTCTTGTCTTTGACTTCGGTGAATTCCGCGTCGACGACATCGCTGTCGTCTTTCTTGGCTTCACTGCCGGCCGTCTGGTGGGCATCGCCGCCACCCGCCTGCGCCTGTTGCTTGGCGTACATCTTCTCGCCCAGCTTCTGCGCCGCGCTGCCAAGCGCCTCGCTCTTGGCCCGAATGTCGTCGATCTCGTTGCCGCGAATCGCGTCCTCGGCTGCCTTCATCGCCTTGTCTATGCTCGCCTTCTCGTCGTCCGACAGTTCCTTGCCGTACTCCGCGAGCGACTTCTTGACCGTGTGGATCATCGCATCGCACTGATTGCGCGCCTCGGCCAACTCATGCGCCTTGCGGTCTTCTTCAGCGTGTAGCTCGGCGTCACGCACCATGCGCTGCACTTCCTCCTCGTTGAGCCCGGACGAAGCCTGAATCTTGATCTTGTTCTCGCGACCAGTCGCCTTGTCCTTGGCCGACACGTGCAGAATCCCGTTGGCGTCGATGTCGAAGGTCACCTCGATCTGCGGCATGCCGCGCGGGGCTGGCGGGATGTCGGTCAGGTTGAACTGGCCGAGGCTCTTGTTGCCGGCCGCCATTTCACGTTCGCCCTGCAAGACGTGAATCGTCACCGCCGACTGGTTGTCGTCGGCGGTCGAGAAGACCTGCTGCGCTTTCGTCGGAATCGTCGTGTTCTTCTTGATCAGCTTGGTCATCACGCCGCCCAGCGTCTCGATGCCCAGCGACAGCGGCGTGACGTCAAGCAGCAGAACGTCCTTGACTTCGCCGTGCAGAACGCCGCCCTGAATTGCCGCGCCGACGGCGACCGCTTCGTCCGGGTTGACGTCACGTCGCGGCTCGCGGCCGAAGAACTCCTTGACCATCTCCTGTACTTTCGGCATACGGCTTTGGCCGCCAACCAGAATCACGTCGTTGATGTCGCCGATCTTGCAGCCAGCGTCCTTGAGGGCGATCCGGCAGGGTTCGATCGTGCGTTCGATCAGCTCGTCGACCAGTGATTCGAACTTGGCGCGCGTGATCTTTTGCGTCAGGTGCTTCGGGCCCGAACTGTCGGCCGTGATGTAGGGCAGATTGATCTCGGTCTGCTGGCCCGAGGAAAGCTCGATCTTCGCTTTCTCCGCCGCATCCTTCAGGCGCTGCAGGGCAAGAACGTCGTTCTTCAGGTTGACCCCGGACTCCTTCTTGAACTGCTCGATGATGTAGTCGATCAAGCGCTGATCAAAATCCTCGCCGCCGAGGAAGGTGTCGCCATTCGTCGACAGGACTTCGAACTGGTGCTCGCCGTCGACTTCAGCAATCTCGATGATCGAGATGTCGAAGGTCCCACCGCCCAGGTCGTAGACCGCGATCTTCTTGTCACCCTGCTTCTTGTCCATGCCGAAGGCAAGCGCCGCGGCAGTCGGCTCGTTGATGATCCGCTTTACTTCCAGGCCGGCAATCCGGCCTGCGTCCTTGGTCGCTTGCCGCTGGCTGTCGTTGAAGTAGGCCGGGACGGTGATCACCGCCTCGCTGACTTCCTCGCCCAGGTAGTCCTCGGCCGTCTTCTTCATCTTGCGCAGGACTTCCGCCGAGACCTGCGGCGGCGCGATCTTCTTGCCGCGCACTTCGACCCAGGCATCACCGTTGTCGGCGCGCAGGATCTTGAACGGCATCAAGGAAATGTCCTTCTGGACTTCCTTTTCCTCGAAGCGTCGGCCGATCAGGCGCTTGACCGCGTACAGCGTGTTCTTCGGATTGGTCACCGCCTGCCGCTTGGCCGGCGCGCCGCAGAGAATCTCGCCATCGTCGGCGTAGGCAACGATCGAGGGGGTCGTGCGTGCGCCCTCGGAATTCTCGATGACCTTCGGCTTGCCGTTTTCCATGACGGCGACGCACGAGTTGGTCGTTCCCAGATCAATGCCAATGATCTTGCCCATGTCTGAATCCTTTCCTGTTTCGGTAAATTTGTGGCGACATTCCTATGCTTGTCGCGAATGTCGGAAGACGCTGCCTAGATGGGGACTACGACAGGGCTTTCAAGTCGCCGCCTTGGCAACGATGACGAGCGCCGGGCGCAGGACGCGGTCGGCCAGCAGGTAGCCTTTCTGCAGGACGGTCACCACGGTGTTCGCTTCCTCGGCCGATTCGACGACGCTGATCGCCTGATGGCGATGCGGGTCGAACTTCGCGCCGAGCGGATTGATTTCGCTGAGGGCAGATTTCTCAAAAGCAGCGATCAGTTGCTTCAACGTCAGTTCGGTCCCCGCGCGCAGGCTCTCGGCACTCGCTGCATCGCTGGCCAGCGCTGCCTCGAGGCTGTCCTTGACCGGCAGGAGATCCTTGGCAAAGCGCTCGGCCGCGAATTTGGCCGCCTTGGCGATGTCTTCCTGCGCGCGACGGCGTATGTTCTCGGTCTCGGCCTTGGCCCGCAACCAGGAATCATAGTGCTCGGCGGCCTTCGCTTCGGCCTGCCTGAGCGCCTCCTCGAGGGCATGCGAAGGGTCTGCGGGTGCCTCTTCAACGGGGGCGGCAGCAGCCGCCTCGGACTCCGTAACGGCGACGGGAATCTCGTCGATTGTCTTGTCGTTCACATCCATGGTTGTCGGTCTCCGGGAAAACGCTCGGCATATGGGGACGAGTTACCGGATTTCAAGGCTTTCTCGCGCGCGCAGTCAGCCCATCGGGGCGGCCATTTCAAGCATAATCTCGTCCGCGGAGAAGCGCGGCGCATCGTGGTGGCGGTTTTGATCCTTGTCGGGTGAGCATAGGAAGGCATGGCGGAGAAAATTGGCAAGTACGAGATCGTTCGCTTCCTGGGCAAAGGAGCGACAGCCAACGTCTATCTGGCGCGCGACCCATCGGCCGCACGCGAGGTGGCAATCAAGTTGATCCGTTTCGGTGAGGACAGCGCGGCCATGTCGAGGCGCCTGCGCAAGATCTTCCAGACCGAAGACGCAATTGGTCGGCGCCTGGAGCATCCCAACATCGTTCGCGTCTACGATGCGGTCGTCGAGGCCGACCAGGCCTACCTGGTCATGGAATTCGTCGAAGGTACGGCGCTCGACAAGTTCTGCGCGATCAATCGTCTGTTGCCTTTGCACCGGGTGATCGGCATCGTCTTCAAGTGCTGTCTGGCGCTCGACCACGCTTTTCGCAAGGGAATCGTTCACCGCGACATCAAGCCAGCCAACATCCTGATCGACGGCGCCGACAATCCCAAGATCACCGACTTCGGCCTCGGTCTCAACCTGCTGAAAGACATGGGAAAGGATTCGACCTTCGTGATGGGCGTGGGATCGCCGGCCTACATGTCACCGGAGCAGGTGAAGAACTACCCGCTGAACCAGAAGACCGACCTTTACTCGCTCGGCGTCGTTCTCTTCCAATTGCTCACTGGGCGCCTGCCGTATCGCGCAAACAATCCGGCCACGCTGGTCTACAAGATCATCAACATGGACTCGCCGTCGGTCTGCGCGCTCAACCCCAATCTGCCGGCAGGACTCGATCCGATCATCAAGAAAGCGCTCGAGAAGGACCTTTACAACCGCTATCGCAATGGTGCGGATTTTGCCAAGGACCTTTCCGCGGTGCGCTATCAGATCATGGAGGACGATCAGACGCAGCAGGATGAGGCGCGCTTCCTGCGCCTGCGCAATCTGGAATTCTTCAGCGAATTCGAGGATATCGAACTCTGGGAGGTTCTGCGCATCAGCGTCTGGCGGGAAATCTCGGAGAAGGTGACGCTGATTCGCGAGGGCGACAGCCATCGCAAGTTCGGCATCATCGTAGACGGCTTCGTCGAGGTATCATCAAGCGGGCGCGTCATCTGCCGCCTCGGGCCGGGCGAGGTGATTGGCGAAATGGCCTTTCTCCATCCGAACGACAGCAAGCGACACGCCACCGTCGTCACGCTGGAATCGACCCAGTTCCTCGAAATCAACAGCTCGGCGCTCGAACTGAGTTCCGACGAAGTGCGCGAACGCTTCAACAAGGTCTTGCTGAGCAAGTTGCTCGGGCGCCTGCGCGAGGCCAACAAGGTGCTCGCCAAGCTCGGTCAGACGGCGGTCCAGGGTAGTTCGGCGATTTCCGGAATCGGCTTGAGCCCACCGCTGGAATTGCTCTAAGCGGCGCGCCGACGCGCCGCTCAAGCCTCTTGTCAGCCGGGTGGCCGCCGCACGCCAGCGGCTCACACCGCCAGGTCGACCTGTTGCAGGCTTCCCGCAGCGCCGTCCTCACGCAGATAGAGTCCGGTCGCGCGGACCAGCCCCTGCAGCGCGTTCTCGCTGGTTTTCAGCGCGAACGGGCTGCTCGCGCCGTGCACGTTGAGCGCCCCGACCCCCGCCGCGGTCAGACTGAGCAATCGATCCTCGCCGCTCTCGCTGCGGCTCCACACACGCAGCCCTTCGTAGGCCGCGTCGGCACTGTCGATCCAGCCGTTGCCATCGCTGTCGAGTGCGGCTAGTTCGGCAAAGCCGTCGCCACTGCGAGCGCCGAACAGCTCAAGGCCGTTGTTGATCCGCCCGTCGCCGTTACGGTCGAGCGCCAGAAAGCCGCTGCCGCGCGTCGCCAGGTGGATGGCTTCATGGTCGCCATCGGCATCGAGGTCGAAGGAAAAGCGGCGGTCGGTGAGTTGTGCGCCGCTCCCAGCAAAGTTGAGCACCAGCGGGTCTTTCGTCTGCGCCGCCTCGCCGGCGCGCAGGCTGAAGCTCGACTCGGCATGGTAGCTGCGGCTCATCTGCAAGGAGAGCGAAAAGGCGATCTCGCGCCCGTCGCTCGTGCGCACGACGCCCGCGGCCTCGACCGCGAGTTGCTCAACCTCCGTGTAAGACTCCTGCCGCGTATAGGCCAAAGGCGCGCCAGCCGCGGCTGGCTGCGCGCGCAGCTCCGGTAGGTCGGCGGCGGCTTGCGTCGCGCCTACGTCGCTCGCCGCTGCGAAGTTCAGATCAGTGGCATCGAAGACCTTTACCTCGCGCCCGGTCAACCAGCCGAGCAAGGCGCGGATCAGGCGCAGCATCGGATCGTTGTCGACGGCATCGAGACTTTCCTCGATCGCGCGTGCTTCACTCGCCTGCGCCGCCTGCCCGGCCGGCGACAGATCGACCGTGGTCAGCGTTGGCGGCGCTTCGGCGCGTGTTTCGCCAAACGCACGCGCCGTCCCCGACCTGGCGGTCAGCGATTCATTGACGGCCCGCTGCTCCATCCTGAACGCATCCGCGTCCACCTGCAATGTCGTCCCGGTGATTCTCATTGGCCATCTCCACGGTATTCGGCGAACGCTGCCGATAAGCCGTAGACGGCAGGCGTGGACCTCGACTTGAGGCTGCTCCGGAGATAGGCGTGCGCCGCGATGGCGACGCCAGCCGGGCCGACTGCCGGCCCGGGCTTTACGCTTCAGGACGGCGCACCGAGAGCGCGCGCACGCAAAGCGCTCAGTTCGAGTTCGGCCTTTGTGGGCTCGGCTTGCGTCGGCCAACCGAGCAGATGGCGCGCGGCAATGTCGGTCAGCGCGTGCAGCCAGTCGTCGCGCTCGTTGAGGCAGGGAATATAGTGATAGTCCTTGCCGCCAGCGGCAAGGAAAAGCGCCTTGCCTTCACTGGCAATTTCCTCGAGCGTCTCCAGACAGTCGGCCGGAAAGCCGGGGCAAATCACGTCCACCCGACGCACGCCCGACCGGGCCAGCGCTTCCAGCGTCGGCGCAGTATACGGCTGCAGCCACTCGGCACGGCCAAAACGCGACTGAAAGCAGATGACATATTGTTCGGGCCGCAGTCCGAGCGCCTCGCCGAGCAAACGGCCGGTCTTCTGGCACTCGCAATAATAAGGATCGCCACGTTCCAACGCCTTGCGCGGCAGGCCGTGAAAGCTGATCAGCAAGCGCCCGGAATCGCCCGGTCTGCCGTTTGCCGCCCAATGGTCGCGCACCGAAGCCGCGAGCGCGGCCAGGTAGCCCGGATCGTCGGCAAAGCTGCGCACCATCCGGATTTCGGGCTGATTGCGCGTCTGCTGCAGCCACTTGCAAGCCGCGTCGAAAGCGGCGGCGGTGGTGCTTGCCGCGTATTGCGGATAGAGCGGCAAGAGGAGGATTCGCGTGCAGCCGTCCGCCTTCAGGCGCGAAAGGCTGGCGCCAATCGACGGTTCGCCGTAACGCATTGCGTAATCGACGACGACCCGATGCCCGGCGCGACCGAGAAAACCGAGCAGCAGCTTGGCTTGACGGGCGACGTGCACCTGCAGCGGCGAGCCCTCTGCCGTCCACACCGAGGCATACTTCTCGGCTGAGCGACGCGGTCGAACATTGAGGATGATGCCGTGCAGGATCGGCCACCAGACGACCCGCGGCAGATCGACGACGCGCGGATCGGAAAGGAACTCGCGCAGGTAGCGACGTACCGCGGCGGTCGTCGGCGCCGCCGGCGTCCCCAGATTGATCAGAAGAACCGCGGTGCGCGCTGGCAAACCATGGCTGTGCGGCGGCTCCGGCTGGGCGCTGAGCATCAGCGGGTCGCCTGATAGGTCAAGGCCGAGGAAAGCAGGCGGGCGGTGATATCGACGATCGGAATCACCCGTTCATAGGCCATGCGGGTCGGTCCGATCACGCCGACCGAACCGACTACCTGGCCGTCGACTTCGTAGGCGGCGGTCACCACGCTGCATTCGTCGAGCGGTGCCAGCCCGGACTCACCGCCGATGAAGATCTGAACGCCATCCGCGCGCTGCGAAAGATCGAGCAATTGCATCAACGACGTGCGCTGCTCGAAGAGATCGAAAAGCTCGCGCAGACGCTGCATGTTCGAGGAGAACTCCTCGACTTCGAGCAGGTTGCGCTCGCCCGAAATGACATAGCGGTCGTCCGCCCCGCGCATCACCTCGTCACCGGCAACCAGGGCCGCCGTCATCAGCGCCTGCAGGTCGCCGCGCAAGGCGAGCAGTTCCTCACTGACACGCTTGCTGATCTGTTCGAAGTCGCCGCCGACGAAGTGCTGATTCAGATAGTTGGTCGCCGTGACCAGCTCGGCTGGCGTATACGCGCGCCCGGGAAAGAGCAGCCGATTCTGCACATCGCCATCGGTCGTCACCAGGATGAGCAGAATCCGCCTTTCCGAGAGGCTGACGAATTCCATCTGGCGGATCTTCGGCTGCCGCCGGCGTGGGGCGAGCACCACGCCGGCAAAGTGGGTCAGCCCGGCAAGCAGGTGCGAGGCGTTGTTGATCAGTTGGCGCGGCTGCGACGGGTGTAGTTGCTCTTCGATGACATCGATCTTCTCACGGTCGAGCGGTCGCACCGTGAGCAGGCTGTCGACGAAAAAACGATAACCGCGCGAGGTCGGTACGCGCCCGGCAGAGGTGTGCGGACTGGCGATCAGCCCGATATCTTCGAGGTCGGCCATCACGTTGCGCACGGTGGCCGCCGACAGGTCGAGCCCGGAGTAGCGCGACAAGGCGCGCGAGCCGACCGGCTGCCCCTCCGCGATGTAGCGTTCGATCAGCGTCTTGAGAAGGGTTCGGGCACGTTCGTCGAGCATGCCGGCGATTCTACAAAAAATTGCCCGTCCTCGGGGAACGGCGGAAAGATGCTGAATTGTGGTTTAATTGTCCCCCCATGAACAACGCCTTCCCAAGGGCAGCGCCGGACAGCACGCCACTGCCGCGAACCATTGCATTGGTCGGCAAGTACAACAGTCAGGAAGCTGCTGCGTCGATTCGCCTGCTCGCCGGCTATCTGCACGAGCGTGGCATGACCGTGCTGATCGAGGAGGAGACCGCGCTCAATCTCGGTTCGCAGATCGAGCTGCGGACCTGGGCGAGCGGCAACTTCGCCTGGCTGGGTGCGCATTCCGACATGGCGATCGTCGTCGGCGGAGATGGCACGATGCTCAACGCGGCGCGCCAGTTCGCGCGCTACCGCGTGCCCTTGATCGGCGTCAACCAGGGGCGCCTTGGCTTCCTGACCGACATCGCGCGACGTGACCTGCTGGCCTGCCTGGACGAACTGCTCGACGGCCGCTTCGTCGCCGAAACGCGCATGTTGCTCGACGCCGAGGTCTTGCGCGACGGACGACCGATCGCCAGCAACATGGCACTCAACGACATCGTCGTCGACAAAGGCGCCACCGGGCGGATGATCGAATTTGAACTGCTGATCAACGGCGAGTTCATCTACCGCCTGCGCGCCGATGGCCTGATCGTCGCCACCTCGACCGGGTCGACCGCCTACGCCCTGTCGGCGAACGGACCGATCCTGCATCCGCAGGTGTCAGCCATCGCGCTCGTACCGCTCTGCCCGCACGCCTTGTCGAACCGGCCGATCCTGGTCGGCGACACGTGCGAGATCGAGATTCACGTCGTCCATGCAACCGATTCGCGCGCCCATTTCGACGGTCAGGTCACCGTCGACCTGAAAAGCGGCGACTACGTGGCAATCCGCCGATCAGCCTACTCGATCTGCCTCCTGCACCCACCCGGCTACAGCTATTTCGCCATGCTCCGTCAGAAACTGCACTGGAGCGAGCGGCCGAAAGAGCACTAGTCCGCCTGCGCGAAGACTGCCCGATGCTCTGCCGCCTGACCATCCGCGATTTCGTTCTCGTCGAGCAGCTCGAACTCGACTTTGCCGGCGGGTTCGGCACGCTGACGGGCGAAACCGGCGCCGGCAAGTCGATTC
Organism: Accumulibacter sp.; assembly: GCF_029255125.1. Classification (GTDB taxonomy): domain Bacteria; phylum Pseudomonadota; class Gammaproteobacteria; order Burkholderiales; family Rhodocyclaceae; genus Accumulibacter. The sequence goes on from NZ_JAPUVR010000101.1 coordinate 61,215, forward strand.
TCGTCGACGCGCTGGCCTTCGCCTTGGGCGAGCGCGCCGATTCCGGTCTGATCCGGGCAGGCGCCGCACGCAGCGAGGTGAGCGCCGAGTTTGCCCTCGATGATGCGCCGGCAACCGCCGAATGGCTGGCGGCGAATGACCTTGGCGCAGCGGGAAGCCTGCTCTTGCGGCGCGTCGTCGACAGCAACGGACGCTCACGCGCCTACCTGAACGGCAGCCCGGTCACCGTCCAGCAGTTGCGCGAGGCCGCCGAGACGCTGGTCGACATTCACGGACAGCACGCCCATCAGTCGCTGCTGCGCGGCGAGGCACAACGCGCGCTGCTCGACGGGCATGCCCGGCTCGACCCGCTGGTCGCCGAGGTCAGCCAGGCGTGGCGCGCCTGGCGCGCGGCGAAAGCCGCCCTCGACGCGGCGCAAGACAGCGCCGAGGCCTTGATCGCCGAACGCGAACAATTGGGCTGGCAGATTCGGGAACTTGAAACACTCGGCTTCTCGCCCGACGAGTGGCTCTTGCTGAACGACGAGCACAAGCGTCTGGCGCACGCGGCGAGCCTGATCGAAGGCGCGCAGGCGTCGCTGCAGGTACTCGCCGAGAGCGACGCAGCGTGCGAGGCGCAGGTCGCCGGCGCGGCCAGCCGGATCAGCGAACTGGCCGATTACGACCCGGCGCTGTCCGACGTCGCCGTCTTGCTGCAGTCGGCGCAAACCAATCTGCGCGAAGCGATCTCGCTGCTTCGGCGCTACGCTGACCGGGTCGAGCTCGACCCGCAGCGCTTGAGCGACATCGAACGCCGGATCGAAGCCGTGCTCACTTGTGCAAGAAAATTCCGTTGCTCACCCGAAGACCTGCCCGGCCTGCTCGGTCGCTGGCAGGAGCGCTTTGCGGCATTGGGTGAGGCAGTCGATGTCGCCGGCCTGGCCGAGCGGCTGGCCGCAACGCGGACCACCTACGAGGATCTGGCGCAACGTTTGTCGGCCGGACGCAGCCGCGCGGCCGAGACGCTGGCCGGCGAAGTCAGCCAGGTCATGCAGCAACTGGCGCTCGCCGGCGGTCGCTTCCAGGTCGCCCTCCTGCCGGTCGACGGTGGCAGCGCCAGCGGCTTCGAGCAGATCGAGTTTCGCGTCGGCGGCCTGGCCGGCAGCGAAGCGCGTCCGTTGGCCAAGGTCGTCTCCGGCGGCGAGCTTTCGCGCATCAGCCTGGCAATTCAGGTCGTCACCAGTCAGGCGGCGAGCGTTCCGACGCTGATCTTCGATGAAGTCGATGTCGGCATCGGCGGTGGCGTGGCCGAGGTCGTCGGACGACTGCTGCGCGAGCTCGGCGCGCAACGCCAGGTGCTCTGCGTGACCCATCTGCCGCAAGTTGCCGCGCGCGCCAACTGGCAGTGGCAGGTCAGCAAGCGGGCCGACGGCGCGCAGGCGCGTAGCCAGGTGACGCTGCTCGAGGGATCGGCCCGCATCGAAGAGATTGCGCGTATGCTCGGCGGCGTTGAAATCACCGCGATCACACGCCAGCACGCGCGCGAAATGCTCGGCCTGGGCTAGGTCACGCGGCGACGCTGTTCGCGCTGGATGCGGCGATACGGCTGCGGGGTAAGACGGTGGCGGCTTGGCGCTGGCCGCCGCTGGGCGACGGTTGCAATCAGCCTGCAGACTTCTTCAGCCGGTTGCGCGCAGCCTTCCTGAGCGCCTTGAATTGATCAGGGTCTTCCGCCTTGAGATACTCGACAACCTCGAAATCCTCACGCTTCAGACGCTGGATGTCAATCTGCTCGACGTGCACCAGACGCAGCAATTCACGAACCGGCTTTGGCATGTTGCGCCCGCTTTCGTAGCGCGAACCACCACTCTGGGTAACCCCCAGTTTCGACCAGAACTGTTGCTGATTCATCCCAAGCCTACGGCGGATCTCGCGCGGGTCGACCCGCTCAGCGACTTTGACGGTGCTCATGGCTGTCCTTTCTTGCAGTTACCGCACGCAAATCGGCAGAAAACCCGCTCCTGCGCCTCCTACGCGCTATGTCCTTGGTAATACAACAGACACTATAAGGCATCGCAGGGGAATTGCAAGCAGCATCTGATTAGACCATCGGCCTAAACACCGCAGCATACGCAACCCCGGCAGCTTCCGCCCACAAGCCGCTCAAACACGCTACAATGCTGATTCTTTGGTCTTTCATTTGGATCTGCAATGGCACTGATTGTTCAGAAGTTCGGCGGCACATCGGTGGGCTCGACGGAGCGCATCAGGAATGTTGCCCGGCGCGTGGCCCGCTGGCACGCACGCGGCCATCAGGTTGTCGTTGTTCCCTCGGCAATGGCCGGGGAAACCAATCGACTGCTTGCTCTGGCCAAGGAAATGTCACCCTCGCCTGACCCGCGAGAACTGGATGTGATCGCATCAACCGGCGAACAGGTCACCATCGCCCTGCTCGCCATCGCGCTGCACGCCGAAGGAATCCAGGCGCGCAGCTTCACCGGCCCGCAGGTTGGCGTGCTGACCGACAGCACCTTCACCAAGGCCAGAATTCTGAAGATCAACCAGGACAAGATTCGCAAGTCGCTGAACGACGGCAGCGTCGTCGTCGTCGCCGGTTTCCAGGGGGCGGATGAGGAAGGCAACATCACCACCTTGGGCCGCGGCGGTTCCGATACCTCGGCAGTAGCGCTGGCCGCTGCCTTGAAAGCCGACGAATGCCAGATCTACACCGACGTAGACGGCGTCTACACCACCGACCCGCGCGTCGTTCCCGAAGCCCGCAAGCTCGACACGATCACCTTCGAGGAAATGCTGGAAATGGCGAGCCTGGGCTCCAAGGTCCTGCAAATCCGCTCGGTCGAGTTCGCTGGCAAGTACAAAGTCAAGCTGCGCGTGCTGTCGAGCTTCGAAGAGGACTTTGACGACGACTGTGCAGGTACGCTGATCACAATTGAGGACAAGAAAAGAATGGAACAGCCTGTCATTTCCGGAATTGCATTCAACCGCGACGAAGCCAAGCTCACCGTGCTCGGTGTGCCCGACCGGCCGGGGACGGCGTTTCAGATCCTCGGTCCGGTAGCCGACGCGAACATCGACGTCGACATGATCATTCAGAACATCGGCCACGACGGTACCACCGACTTCTCCTTCACGGTCAATCGCAACGATTACGCCAAAGCGATGAAGATCCTGAAGGAAGTCAAGGAGCGGATCGGCGCGCGCTCGGTGGCTGGCAATCCGACGATCTGCAAGGTATCGGCCGTCGGCGTCGGCATGCGCTCGCACCCGGGAGTCGCCAGCCGAATGTTTGCCGCGCTCGGCAAGGAAGGCATCAACATGGCGATGATCTCCACCTCGGAGATCAAGATCTCGGTGGTCATCGACGAGAAATCACTCGAACACGCGGTGCGCACGCTGCACAAGGCCTTCGGCCTGGAAAAGCCGCAGAAGTCGACGTTGAGTTTGACCGGTCGCGACGAAACCGATATCATCACTCCCTCCTAGGAGACGTGGCCGAGAGGTCGAAGGCACTCCCCTGCTAAGGGAGCATGCGGGCATAAACCTGCATCAAGGGTTCGAATCCCTTCGTCTCCGCCAGAAGCGCAAAAAAAGCCCTGTAAAAGCAGGGCTTTTTTTGTGGGAAGGCGACGCCTTGGTCTGCCCGATCGATCTGCTGGCGCGTGCTGGACAGCGCGTGGGACAGCGCATCGCCAGGCGCCGATACGCTGATGCCACGTGCATGTCGTCGAACGAGCACCAGGCGGTCGAAGAACCGTCCGCGCGGACCAGCGCTACTCCTGCTCAAACCCCTGGCTGGTGAACTTCAGCGTGCGGGCGTTCTCGGTCACCGTGCGCACGACCTTGTCCGGCGCGCCACCGGGTATTTCCGCCTCCACTTCGATCGTTACCGTCACCCGCGCGCCAACGAGTCCGACCAGGTGCGCAATCACCTCGTCTGCGATGCGGCTGGCGTCACGGCCGACACGGGTGGCCTCGAGTACGGCCGCACCGTGGTAACGCTTCGGCCCGGCGGCTACCGGCTGAGGCCCCCTTCCTGGGTCTTGCCCCCGCCCGCTCGGCGAGACGGCGACGGCTCCCGGAGCACCCGGCGTTGGCACATCTGGCGTAACTCGCGCGACCGTTGGCGCGGCGCGCTCGCCATCGAGCTGCCGGGCCGCCACGTCCGGCTTGACCAGCAGACCGGGCGCATGCGCATCGGTCAGCTTGAGCATCTGGCCAGCGCGCAGGCCCAGGTAGCGACCGGCCGCGTCGTCGAAACGGTCGGCGAAAGCAAAGCCGTCCTGGGCCCAGGTGAGCAGACCGACACCGTCATTGATCGCTTGCAGCAAGACGCTTGCATCGCGCAGCCGGGGCAGGTAGGGGTAGGCCGCGAAGTCCTCGACCAGTTGCTTCACCGCCAGGTGATCGCCGCGCCAGAGCGGGATGCGCTCCAGTTCCAGGCGCAGGCGTGTCGAGGCAAAGGTGGTCAGATACAGATCATCGCTGCGCAGCTTCCGGCTGGCGCGCGCGGCCAGGGAATCGCTGCCGGACAGGCGTAGCGCTTGCCAGGTGATCGGCGCTTGCGGACTCCCCTGCGCCGGCACCAACAGCCATTGATAGGTCTCCGGCAGCCGCGCGGTGACCGTGCCATCGGCGGCGCTCTTCTGCGTCTCGGCCTGCGTGACCTGATACGGAGTCAGGTTGAGCTGCACCTTCTCGCTGAGGATCGACTCCCACGCCAGGTACTTGCGTGCCGCCTCGTCGAGGTCCTGCAGGCGCGTTCGGTCGGCTGCCAGGAAGACCAGCGTATTGCGGTAGAGCCGCGGCGCATTGCCGCGCGCTTCCAGGATCGCCTTGGCCGCCAGCTCGCCGGCGCTATTGCTTTCCTTGCTGTACGGGCGATCGACGCCGAGCACGACGAGCCGCGCGTCCACATCGTCCGGCACGTCGGCGCCGGTCGCCGGCATCGGGTGGATGCGCGGGAAGTCGCCCTTGCGCTCCAGTTCCTTGCGCAGGCGTTTCTCGATCTCCTGCGCCACCCTGTCCGGATTGCGCTTGAATTGCTCGGCGCGATCTTCGGCGAGTTTGGTCACCGTCGGCTGCGTCGAGTACCAGTAATGCGGCCCATCCTGGTAGAGGTAGGTGCCGGCGCCAGCCATCCGGCGCAGGGCGTCGCCGAACACCGCCGGAGATTCTCCCGGCATCGCACAGCCGAGCTTGACGCGCCTATCCTCGATCCCCTGGTGCGCGGCGGCGGTGGTTGGCGCCGAGCCCAGGTAGATCGCGCGCGCCACCCGCCGGCACGCCGAGACCCGGCCCAGATTGGGCAGGTCGCGATCAAGCTTCAAAGGCAGCGAGTTCGGCCCATCGACATCCTTCTCGATCACCGGCACCCAGTTGTCCGAGAGGTAGCGAGTCAGCTCGGACTGCACGCGCGCATCGTCGATCGCCACGTTACCGGGCAGGATCAGCGGATTGCGCTCGCCCTTCTCCCACAGGCTGTGGATCACCGCCGCCATCAGCCGCAGCACGCCGCGCGTGCGCTGAAATTTGACCAGCGTCGACCAGTCGGCATACAGCCGGTCGAAGACTTCCGGGTGGATCGGGTACGCCGCGCGGATGCGCTTCTCGTAGTCGGATTCGCGACACTCAGGCGGAAACTCGGCCTGCTGCGCGCGGTAGAAGTCGGCGAAGGCGCGCGCCACGACATCGCGATCGCGGAACTGCGCCGGATCGGCAAGCGGCTGGAAGAGCCGCCGACGAACGATCTCGAAACCCTCTTCCGCACTCGCCGGGCGCCACGACGATTCGACGCGCCCGACGACGTTGCGCAGCCGGTCGAGCGCCTCGCGGCCGCGCGTTCCACCGACCTCGACATCGTTCGCCTGCGCGTGTGGCGAGGCCGCGGTCTCGGAAGCCGGCAGGCTGATCACCAGCAGGCAGTTCCGCGCCAGCTTGGCCGATTCGGTCAGCACCTGTGCAAAACTGAACTGCGTTTCGAAGCTGCCGGCCGGCAGGTCGCTCTGGTCGTGCAATTGGCGCGCATAGGCGACCCACTCGTCGACCAGGATCACGCACGGGCCGTAGTCGTTGAACAGCGCGCGCAACACGTCGCCGGGACTGGTCGCCTGCTCGTCGTCGGCCGCCAGCCGCGCGAAAGCTGCTTTTCCGCCCAACTGCCAGGCCAGCTCGCCCCACAAGGTGCGCACGACGCTGCCGTCCGGTTTGGTCGCCGGGTTGCCCGGAGAGATCTTGTTGCCGACCAGCACCACGCGGCGGGCCGGCGGAATCCGGCTCGCGCCGGCGGCGGCCATCACTTCGTCGATGCCGGCCAGCTCGGTCGGCGCGATGCCCGAGAACAGGTGGTAGAGCGCCAGCATCGAGTGCGTCTTGCCGCCGCCAAAATTGGTCTGCAACTGCACCACCGGGTCGCCGCCGCCGCTGGTCAGGCGTTTTACCGCGCCGACCAGCATCGCCTGCAGGCTTTCGGTCAGGTAGGTACGGCGGAAAAACTCGACCGGATCGCGGTATTCGTCGCTCCCCTCGCCCAGATGCACCTGCCACAAGTCGGCGGCGAACTCGGCCTGCTGGTAGCGACCGCTGGCGACATCGGCGTGCGGCATCACCACTTCCCGCCACGGCTTGAGGTTGCCGGCGACGCCGCTCTCGACGGCCGTGCTCGCCGACTTGCGCTTTTCGCTGCGCGCCTGCTCGTCGAAGCGCACGCGCAACAGTTCCATTTTCATCTTCTCCACGTCGTCCGCCTGCGGCGCCGAGATGGCCGCCAGCAGGCGCCCGGCGGAGTCCAGCGCGCGGTAGGCGTCGTCGCTGGAAAAGGGTTCCTGATGCGCCCACGCGTTGCGTACCGCCAGCAGTTCATTGACCAGGCTGCGCTCGCTCTTGCCGAGAACCTGGCGAAAAACCTCGCCCCACTTGCGGTCCATGACCACCAGCGAGGCGGCGACATCCTGCAGCGATTCGCCCTTGCCGGCGGCAAGGCGCGTGTCGGCGAGGATGTCCTTCACCTCGAACGCCCAGGCGCTGCCGTATTTCGCTTTCAGTTCCCGCTCGATGAACGGCAGCACGCCGGTCTTGAGCAATTCCAGCGCCTTGCCGACGCGCTCGTGGTTGGTGATGGCCATGATGCTTTTACTCCGATGCGAGCACCGCTTGCAATTGTTCGAGCAAGCCCGGTAGCGCGAGCTGAACCGTATCCCACAGGATGTTCTGATTGATGTCGAAATACGCGTGCACCGGACGATTGCGCATGCCGATGATCTGCGGCCAGGGCACCGAGGGAAATTCGCTGCGCCCTGCCTCACTCACCTGCGCTGCGGCCTCGCCCACGATCTCCAGCGCCTTGGTCAGCGCAAGGCGCAGCATCGGGTCGCCCTCCAGGTCCGCACGTTTGCGCCCCTCGACGAAGGCCAGCGCCTGTCTCGCCGCGTCGATCATGTGGCCAACCCGCCAGAAATCATCTGGCGACATGGTGCACCTCGGCCGAGCGAACCACCTCGTCGCGGAAGTAGCGACGCAAATCCTCTGCGGTACGCAGGTCGACTTTCCGCCCGTCGAGTACTTGCGACAACTCGATTTCGATCTGCGCCATGTCGAGCAAGGTCGGTCGCGCCTCAGCGAAGAACTCCACCAGCAGGTCGACGTCGCTGTCCGGCCTCGCCGTTCCCTTGAGTTGCGAGCCGACCAGCGACAAGCGGCGAATGTGGTGCGCTTCGCAGAAGCGAGCCAGCGTCTCTTCGTCGAGGTTCAACAGTCGTTTCATCAATCGATCCTTCGCGGCGTGTCATTCTTGCTCAAAAAGGTCGGGTGTGCCAGGCAGCACCGCGCGGGGCCTTTCGGCGGCGAGGCGCGCGATCTCCGGCCAGCTCTGCACGAGACCGTTGTAGGCCATTGCCTCGGCGGCGCGCTTTCGGCGCTCGCACAGCGTGTACAGGCGGTAGCAGAGTTCGCGCGCGGTCTCCGCCTTGCTGCCGAGCTTGGCGACCAATCCGGCGGCGGCGCTCTCACCGCCGGATTCGAGCGCACGAATGAGCTGATGCACGATCTCCCAGTGCGTGAGCCGCTTGTCGGTCAGCGGGTCCCAGTTGGCCGGCAGCTCGGCCGGTTTGAGCAGGCGCACCCTGCCCGCCCGGGACAGCAGGATGCCGGCTTCGGCCAGTCCGCCGACGCTGGTATTCCTGGACTTGGAAAGCTGTTCCGCAACCCCGTAATCGCCTTCGGCAAAGCCGGTCTGCTCGAACCAGGTGAGCGCCCAGCGGCTGTCGGCATCGAAGTCGCCTTCCTGCTCGGCCAGCACTTCGTCGAGCGTCTGGTTGATCAGCACCAGCGCAGCGCGCACCGGCAGCGCTTTGCCTTCGGCGTCGAGCACCTTCGCGTAGCGCGTATAGACGGCCATGCCGGGACCAATGGCGGCCTGCGCGAGGTCGACCGGGGCGATGTTGCCGGCCTGCAGGCGCGCCAGCGCCTGCGGGAGTTCCGCCTTGAGCGCGCTGATGAAATCGCGGCGGGTGGCGGTGGGTGCGGTGGCGGGTCGCTGGCGACAGACGAGAACGATGCTGGAGGCGAGAGCGTTGGTGCCCGAGCCGATCATGCGGTTGCCCAGTTCGGTGCGCATCGGCCAGGTGCCGCTGATGGAAAAACCAGCCTCGATGACCGCTGCGAGAAAGGTGTCCCAGCCGGTATTGGTTGTGCCGTCCGCCCCGCCGCTTTCGGCCTGCTTGAAGGCATAGTAGATGGTCACGGGAAAGGCTGGATGCGCCTGCTCGGCGAGGCGCTGCATCGCCTGGGTCATGCCGTCGAGGAAGAAGGCCTCGGCCTTTCCCTTGCCGCCGTGGCGGTAGGGCGTAGCTACCAGTTCTTCCGCTTTCGGTACGGTCAGCGTGGCGAAAAGGTCGGGGAATACAGGCTTCAGGGAGCGACGGAGCCAAACGTAGAAGAAATCCGAGAGGTCGGCGTAGCCGATGTTGTCGTAGTAGGGGGGGTCGGTCGAAACCGCTCGATGACGGGAAGCGTCTTGCGTGCAGGCGTCAGCCTGTAGCGCAACGCCGGACGGCACACCCGGCAGGAAATCGAGTGACTTTGCAACCCATTCGACGCTGGGCGACCAAGTGCCCGACGACATGCAGAAAGGGTTCCCTTCGCCAAAGTCCCACGTCATCGCAATCGCTTGCCGCGCAAACGTGTTGCGGAGTTGAAGTTTAGATGGGCTGGAATCCCAAGTCGCTACTGATGTGTGGCGATCAACGACCCTGTCCACGGCAAACGCCAAGTACACCGCGACCGCTTCCGCATAGGCCACTGCGCCCCCGCCGCCTCTTGCGAGAGCCTCGCCCTCGTCGGGAAGCCCGGCAGCCATAGCGTCGCGCTTCACCCGCCCGCGCGCGTCCTGCACCAGGTCGGAAAAGGTTGTCAGCGCGACGAGCTGACGCGGGGTGAAGAGGTCGCCGTAGGTTTTCAAGCCGTAGAGCGGCGGCGAGAACCAGCGCGGGTTTTCCGGCATGGCCACTTCCGGTTTCCATTCCGGTTGTGCAGTCAGTGCGATCGCTTCCATCTCCGACGTCGGTGCGAGGTAGACCCGTCCGCGATCACCCTCGGCGACGATGGCCATCAGCCGTGCCCTCATGCGACCGCCGTTAGCCTCGCCGTAAATGTGGTCGGAGGCAATCGGCGCGCCCGACATCACGCACTTGAAGTTCGCGCCCCTGGCCAGCTTCGTCCCATTCTTCGCCGCTGCCACATCGCTCGGCTTGCCCACCTTCACCGTGAAGCGATAGCCGTCTTCCTCGATCACCGGCTCGACATACGCCTCCTTGCCCGCCTTGGTCGACAGCATGAAGGTCGAGGCGAGCGGCACCTCGATGTGTGCGAAGGCCGGGTTGGGGCTCCTGACCGTGCGTGCCCAGAGCCAGGCGATCACCGTGAGCTGCCGGCCGACGTACGGCTTCAGATCAGGCTGCTCCTTCGCCATCTCGGCGGTGACCTCGATCTTCGGGTAAAGGTGGCCGATGCGCTTCTCGGCCTCGTCACGCATCCACTGGCCGTAGTAGCGCACGTCCTCGGCGAGGCCGCTCGCTCCCCGCCACGATCCCGTCGCGTCCAGCTTGCGGAGCGCTTCCGGATTGACCGGCGGCCTGCCGGCAAACTTCGGCGGAATCTCGATCATCGCCTTGTTGATCAGCACCGCCACCGGGTTCAGGTCGCTGGCGTAACTCTCCAGCCCGAGCCGCTGCGCTTCGAGTGGCAGCGCGCCACCACCGGCGAAAGGATCATGAAAAGCCGGCAGCTTGTCAGGATCGTAGAGCGCGAGCAGCCGTGCGCGATCGTCGACCGTGCTCGACTCCCTTGCACCGCTTCCCTGCCTCACCTCGGCGCAGGTGTCGCGCCAGCTTTGCCAGATTTCGTCGCGCGCCTGCTGCAGGACGGACTCGTTGGTCGTGTTCTCCCACTGGACCAGTTTCTCGATGATGCGGAACAGGCGCTGCCGCTCCCTCTCCTGCTTCTCCTCGGTGGGGAAGAGATCCGGATGCGCCGACGGGTCGTCGACCATCTGCGCGAAGATCACCGCGCGCGCCGCCGCCAGCGGTCGCCGCGCCCACCACAGGTGCAAGGTGC
>NZ_JAPUVR010000102.1 GCF_029255125.1 Accumulibacter sp.
CAGCGTCAGGCCGATCTCGTCCAGGCCGTTCAGCAGGCGATGCTTGCGTTCTTCGTCGACCGCAAAGGCAAGCGTATCACCCAGCGGTGTACGCACGGTCTGTGCGGCAAGGTCGATCTCCAGGCGGTAGCCCGCGTGCTGTACGGTTTCGGTGAACAGACGGTCGACCACTTCGGCCGCCAGAATGATTGGCAAGATACCGTTCTTGAAACAGTTATTGAAAAAGATGTCGGCGAAGCTCGGCGCAATGATCGCGCGGAAACCGTAGTCTTCAAGCGCCCACGGGGCGTGTTCGCGACTCGAACCGCAACCGAAGTTCTCGCGCGCCAGGAGGATGCTGGCGCCTTGGTAGCGCGGTTGGTTGAGGACGAAGTCGGGGTTGCGCGGGCGCTGCGCGCATTCCATGTCGGGTTCGCCGCGATCCAGATAGCGCCATTCGTCGAAGGCGTAGGGACCAAAGCCGGCGCGCTTGATCGACTTGAGAAACTGCTTCGGTATGATGGCGTCGGTATCGACATTGGCGCGGTCGAGTGGAGCGACCAGCCCGGTATGTGTGCTAAACGGTTTCATGTTCTGCCTGTTTCCTGGAGGGTTGCCCGAGCTTTCCCGGACTCTCTGGGTTCGCGAACGAAATCAGCCGGTAACTGCGGCGACGCGTAGCCGCGCTTGCCGCCAGCAAGCGCTGGCCGCGTGCAGCGCTCATGCAAGCTCCTCCCCGCGACCGAGCGCACGTACGTCGACGAAATGCCCGAAGACGGCCGCCGCTGCTGCCATTGCCGGTGAGACCAGATGCGTGCGTCCACCCTGGCCCTGGCGCCCCTCGAAGTTGCGGTTGGATGTCGAGGCGCAGCGTTCTCCGGCTTCCAGACGGTCGGCGTTCATCGCCAAACACATCGAACAACCCGGCTCGCGCCATTCAAAACCCGCGGCGCGGAAGACCTGGTCAAGGCCTTCCTGCTCTGCCTGCGCTTTGATCAAACCAGAGCCGGGAACGACGAGGGCCAGCTTGACGCGATCGGCAACGCGTCGCCCGTGCGCCGTTGCCCAGCGCGCAACGGCGGCTGCCTGGCGCAGGTCTTCGATGCGCGAGTTGGTGCACGAACCAATGAACGCCTTGTCGATGGCAATCTGGCTGATCGGCGTGCCGGCGGTCAGCCCCATATAGGCCAGGGCGCGCTGCCAATCGGCCTGCTTGACTGGGCTCGGTGCGTGCGCCGGATCGGGCACGCTACCCGCAACCGAGAGGACCATCTCCGGCGAGGTTCCCCAGGTCACTTGCGGTTCGATCGTCGCCGCATCAAACTCGGTCACGGCATCGAAGCGAGCGCCTGCATCCGAATGCAGCGTCCGCCAATAGGACACCGCTTGTTCCCAGGCTTCTCCGGTTGGCGCTTGCGGGCGGCCGACGAGGTAGGCGATGGTCTTCTCGTCGGCAGCGATCATCCCAGCCCGTGCGCCGGCCTCGATCGCCATGTTGCAAAGCGTCATTCGCCCTTCCATCGACAGCGCACGGATCGCCTGGCCGGCGAACTCGACCGCGTAACCCGTACCACCGGCGGTGCCGATGCGGCCGATGATCGCCAGAGCGAGATCCTTCGCTGTGACTCCCGCCGCCAGTTCGCCTTCAACCTTGATCAGCAGGGTTTTCGACTTGGTTTGCCAGAGGCATTGCGTTGCCAGCACCTGTTCGACTTCCGACGTGCCAATGCCGAAAGCCAGGGCTGCGAAAGCGCCATGCGTGCTGGTGTGCGAGTCGCCACAGACGAGCGTCGCCCCCGGCAATGTGAATCCCTGCTCCGGTCCGATCACATGCACGATTCCTTGTCGACTGTCGTCCATGCGGAATTCGTCGAGTCCCCATTCCGCGCAGTTGGCGTCGAGCGTTTCGACCTGCGTACGCGCGATCGGGTCGACGATGCCCGCCGCGCGATCGGTCGTTGGCACGTTGTGGTCGGGTGTCGCGAGAATCGTCTTTACCTGCCACGGCCGTCGGCCAGCAAGTTTGAGCCCCTCGAAGGCCTGCGGACTCGTCACCTCGTGTACCAGATGGCGGTCGATATAGATCAGTGTGCTGCCGTTGTCGTCCTGGTGGACGACATGGGCATCCCAGAGTTTGTCGTAGAGCGTGCGTGCCATGGTCGCTGTACCAACGCAAAAGGCGTAGACTACCTCATTTCGCGCTGCTCATCGGTGCCCCGCCATTCCGGCTGCGCGCTGGGGCAGACTTGTCGTCTGCTCCGGCGGCGACCACTCAGTTCCCGTCGCGCAGGCGGACGATTGCGTATTCCATGCTATCGGAAAGGGCCCGCCAGCTTGCCTCGATGATGTTGGCGTTGGCGCCGACCGTCGTCCACACGTCGGTCCCGCTCTGGAAATCGATCAGTACGCGTGTGTTGGCAGCTGTTCCGGCACTGCCGCTGAGAATGCGCACCTTGTAGTCGGCCAGACGAACGCTGCGCAACACCGGGTAGTCCTCGACCAGCGCCGAATACAGTGCGCTGGCCAGCGCGTTGACCGGACCGTTGCCTTCGGCAGCGGTAAATTTCGTCGTTTCGCCGACTTTCACCTTGACGGTTGCCTCAGCCAGCAGGCCGCGTCCGTGCCGCCGCTCGGTAATGACGAAGTAATCGAGCAGCTCGAACGGGCGGCGGTAGTCTGCGCGCAGGCGATGGAACATCAGTTCGACGCTGGCTTCGGCAGCCTCGAAGGTGAAACCCTCGTGCTCGAGCCGCTTGATCTGCCCGAGAACGTGCTGCGCCGCCTCGTTGTCCAGGTTCAGCCCCAGGCGCCGCGCCTGCAACTGCAGGTTGCCGCGACCGGAGAGCTCGGAGGTGACCGAGCGCATCACGTTGCCAACCCGCTCCGGGTCGATGTGCTGGTACGTGTCCGGCGACTTGAGGATGGCTGCGACGTGGATACCGCCCTTGTGAGCGAAAGCCGAGTGGCCGGTGTAGGGCTGATGATCGTCGTGCTTGAGATTGGCGACTTCGGCGACGAAGCGCGACAGCGTCGTCAGCTCCAGCAGGCGATCGTCGGGCAGTACCGGATGGCCCATCTTCAACTGCAGGTTGGGCAGGATGCTCACCAGGTCGGCATTGCCCACGCGTTCGCCATAGCCGTTGATCGTCCCTTGCACCATCGTCGCCCCCGAACGTACTGCGGCCAGCGAGTTGGCCACCGCACAACCGGTATCGTTGTGGCAATGGACGCCGATCCGCGCGCCCGGCTGGCGTGTTGCCACTTCCCGGGTGATCGCTTCCATTTCCCACGGTAGCTTGCCGCCGTTCGTTTCACACAGCACCAGCCAGTCAGCGCCCGCCTCAGCGGCGGCGCGCAGCGTCGCCAGTGCATACTCGGAATTGGCGAGAAAACCGTCGTAGAAGTGTTCGGCGTCGAAGATCACTTCGCGACCTTGCGCTTTCATCCAGGCAACGCTATCGGCGATCATCGCCAGGTTTTCCTCGCTGGTCGTCGACAGGACATGACGGACGTGATAGTCCCATGCTTTGCCGACCAGGGTCACGGCCGGCGTGCCGGCAACCACCAGTGCTTGCAGATTGGCATCATCGTCGCACAGCTTATGCGCGTTGCGTGTTCGCCCGAACGCGGCGAGGCGAACCGGCACGTTCAGTCGGTTGGCCCGGGCAAAGAACTCTGCATCCTTGGGATTCGAGCCCGGCCAACCGCACTCGATGTAATGCATGCCGAAAGCGGCCAAGCGGTTGACGATGCTCAGCTTGTCTTCAACAGAGAACGAAATGTCTTCGCGTTGCGAGCCGTCGCGTAGGGTCGTGTCGTACAAGAGGATAGGGTTCATGGGCGGGCAGCAGATGGGACAGGAAAGTCAGCGTTGGCGGTGGGCGCTGGAGCGGCGCCGCAGGCGAAGCCGCCGCTGTTGGCGGCGCGGCTGGACGAGAAAACGGCGGTCAAGCGCCGCCGTTCCGTTGGGCGCCGCAGAGCCTTGACGGACTCCGGCGCGGGCGCGAGTATCTCCGGCCGGAGCCGGTGTGTCAAGCGTGCTCCAGGGTGAGAATCTGGACGCTGCGTGCCGGTACGACACTCGTTTTCACACGCTGTACGCTGACGAACGGCTGGCGCGCGCTGCTCTCGCAGAGCTGCCGCCAAACGCCCTCCGGCACGATGAACGATACTGGAATCTCGTCGCGATTGATCAGGCAAAGCAGCGTGTGCGCGCCCAGGCCGTCGGCACTCGCGGGCTCGGGCGCCAGTTGGACGGCGAGCGAAGCGAGTTTGCGCGACTGCCAGTCGGTGACCCGCATCGGCCGTCCGGCAGGATGCCACCAGACCACATCAGGCTGCCCGGCCGCTCCGGTCTCGCCGGTCAGCCAGTGGTGCCGGCGTAGTTGCGGCAGGCGACGACGCAGATCGATCAGACCGGCGACGTATTCGATGAGATCGCTATCGGCTGTCGACCAGTCGAGCCAGGTGAGCGGATTGTCCTGGCAGTAGGCGTTGTTGTTCCCCGCCTGTGTGCGGCCCAATTCGTCGCCGCTCTGCAACATCGGCACACCCTGAGCAACCATCAAGGTGGCGAGCAAGGCGCGCTGTAGGCGCCGGCGGCGCTCGACGACCACCTGATCCTGGCTGTCGCCCTCGGCGCCGCAGTTCCACGAGAAGTTGTGTGCATGGCCGTCGCGGTTGTCCTCGCCGTTCAGCTCGTTGTGTTTGGCCTGAAAGCTGAGCAGATCGCGCAAGGTGTAGCCGTCGTGGGAACAGATGTAATTCATGCTCGCTTGCGGTGCGCGGCCGGCAAAACGAAACAGTTCGCTCGAACCGGCAAGGCGCTGCGCCAACTGCCCGACGCCGGCCTCACCGGTCAGCCAGAAAGCCCGGACATCGTCGCGGAAGCGATCGTTCCATTCGCTCCAGCCGGGCAGAAAGCGGCCCAGGCGGTACCCGTCGGGACCGACATCCCAGGGTTCGGCGATCAGCTTGACGCGCTGCAACACGGGGTCCTGGCGCACTGCCGCGAGAAAGGCGCTGTCGCGCGTCAGTGCGGCCGCCAGATCGAAACGGAAGCCGTCGACATGCATGACCTCTACCCAGTAGCGCAGCGCGTCCATGACCAGTTGCAGGACGCGCGGATGTGCCAAGTTGAGCGTGTTGCCGCAGCCGCTGAAGTTCTCGTAGGCGGCGAGATCGCTGGGCGGCAGGCGGTAGTAGCTCAGATTGTCGATGCCGCGAAATGAGAGTGTCGGGCCGTAGGCGTCGGTCTCGGCGGTGTGATTGAAGACGACATCAAGAATGACTTCAAGGCCCGCCGCGTGCAAGGAGCGAACCATTGTCTTGAACTCGTTGCATACCGACTGGCCACCGACCTTGGCTGCGTAGCGCGCCGCGGGAGCAAAGAAGGCGAGCGAGTTGTAGCCCCAGTAGTTGACCCGGCCCGCGTCGAGCAAACGCTGCTCGTCAAGAAAGAAGTGCACCGGGAGCAGGTTGAGCGCGCTCACCCCAAGTCGCTGGAAATGCTCGATCATTGCCGGCGACGCGAGCCCCGCGTAAGTACCGCGGAGCGCTTCCGGAACCCCCGGATGCTGGCGGCTGACGCCCTTGACATGGACCTCGTAGAGCACCGTATCGGTCCACGGAACTGCCGGTGGAGCGTCGCTACCCCAGGCAAACTCGTCGTCGGTGACGCACGCCTTGGCGCACAGGCGCGCATCGCTGGCGGTCGAGGGAAGGAGGCCGTCGGCGACTTCGCGCGCGTAGGGATCGAGCAAGAAGCAGCGCGCGTCGAAACGGTGGCCATGTTCCGGCGAAAACGGGCCGTACACGCGATACGCGTAGCGCAGCCCTGGCGAAGCGCCAGCCAGATAACCGTGCCAGACTTGGTCGGTGCGCTCGGGCAGGAAGGCCGTTTGCAGTTCGTCACCAACGAACAGGCACAGCTCGACGCGTTCGGCATGCGCCGAGAAGAGGGCGAAGTTGACCCCGGCCCCATCCCACGTCGCGCCGAGCGGCCACGGCCGGCCGCTTGGCATCTGGCCGCCGATCAGGCGCTCCATTCGAAGTACAGCGCGGCAAGTGGCGGCAAGGTCAGGTTGAGCGACCATTCACGGCCGTGCGCCGACACCTGCTCAGCCGCTAGCGGTTCTGCCCCATTTCCGACGTTGCTGCCGCCATAGTGGTGCGAATCGGTATTCAGGCGTTCGCGGAAGATGCCGGGCATCGGTACGCCGATGCGATAGCCTTCACGGACGACCGGCGTGAAGTTGCCGACGTAGAGAATCGCGCGTGAACGGTCGCGCGACCAGCGAACGAAGGCGAAAACCGACGTTTCGGCGTCGTCGGCAGCAACCCACTCGAAACCGGCGGGCTCGAAATCAACCTGATGCAGCGCTGGATTGTTGCGGTAAAGTTCGTTCAGATCGCGGATCAGGTGCTGGACACCGGCGTGCAGCGGAAACTCCAGCAGGCTCCAGTCGAGCGAAACGTCGTGGTTCCACTCGCTCCACTGCCCGATCTCGCCACCCATGAAGAGCAGCTTCTTGCCCGGGTGCGCCCACATGTAGGCGTACAGTGCGCGCAGGTTGGCGAATTTCTGCCAGTAATCGCCGGCCATCTTGCTGAGCAGCGAACCTTTTCCATGCACGACCTCGTCGTGCGACAGCGGCAGGACGAAGTTCTCGGTGAACGCGTACATCATGCCGAAGCTGAGCTGGTTGTGGTGGTACTTGCGATGCACCGGGTCTTTCGTCATGTAGTCGAGAACGTCGTGCATCCAGCCCATGTTCCACTTGTAATGGAAGCCGAGACCTCCCATTTCGGGTGGACGGCTGACCATCGGCCAAGCGGTCGATTCTTCCGCGTGTGTGCTCGCCCCTGGATGCTCCTGGCCGAGAACCTCGTTGACCCGGCGGACGAAGGCTACCGCTTCGAGATTCTCGCGACCGCCAAAAACGTTTGGAATCCACTGTCCTTCCGACCGGCTGTAGTCGCGATACAGCATCGAGGCCACCGCGTCAACCCGCAGGCCGTCCACGCCGTACCGCTCAATCCAGAAAAGCGCGTTACCAATCAGATAGTTACTAACCTCTCGCCGGCCATAGTTGTAGATGTAGGTCCCCCAGTCCTGATGCATGCCTTCGCGCGGGTCGGCGTGCTCGTACAGCGCGTTGCCGTCGAAGCGGGCAAGCCCGTGCTCGTCGGTGGGAAAATGTGCCGGCACCCAGTCGACGATGACGCGCAGACCGACGGCGTGGCAGGCACGGACGAAGTCGCGGAAACCGGCTGGCGGGCCGTAGCGCGCCGTCGGCGCATACAGGCCAAGCGGTTGATAACCCCATGAACCATCAAAGGGATGCTCGGTGATCGGCAGCAACTCGAGGTGGGTGAAACCCAGTTCAACGACATAGGGAACAAGCGTTTCGGCCAAGTGCTGCCAGTCGGGATAGCCGCCACCTTCTGGTCGCCGCCATGAACTCAGGTGAACCTCGTAAATCGACATCGGAGCGTCGAGCTGATCGCCGGCCGGAATCGTCGATGGTTCGACTGGCGCAGGCAGCGGACAAACGATCGACGCCGTCGACGGGCGCATTTCGGCCTGAAAGCCGTAGGGATCTGCCTTCAGCGGGAGCAGATGCCCGCCGCGCGTGCGAATCTCGAACTTGTAGCACGCCCCGGCGCCGACCCCCGGCAGGAAAATCTCCCAGACCCCGCATTCGCGGCGCAGGCGCATCGGATGCCGTCGGCCATCCCAGGTATTGAAATCACCGACGACGCTGACCCGTTCCGCGTCCGGCGCCCAGACGGCGAAGGCCGTGCCGGCAACGCCGTCGATTTCGCACAAATGCGCGCCCAGTCGTTCGAAGGGGCGCAGATGCGAGCCTTCGGCAAGCAACCATACGTCCATTTCGCCGAGTACCGTCCAGAAGCGATAGGGGTCGTCGGTTTCCTGCACACCGCTTTCCCATTCGATACGCAAGCGATAGGGGAAACTGTTGCGGCGGCGAGGAATGAACCCCTCGAAGAAGCCTTCCACTCCTTCGATCTGTCGATGTTCAAGTACGGCGAGCTGCCGCCCGGTCTTTGCCTCAAGCACGGCAACCGAGCGGGCGCCAGGCTGCAGGCTGCGTACCCACAACTTGCCGTCGGCGTCCGTGTGCATGCCGAGGACGGCATAGGGGTCCCCGTGTTGTGCCCGACAAAGAGCGATGATTTCTGCTGAATCAAGCATTTGAGACTTCCTTACCTAAGGAGTATTGAGATGCCAGGTGTCGTTGGCGTAGTCGCGAATCGTTCGGTCAGCCGAAAACGGCCCCATCCCCGCGACATTGAGAATGGCTTTGCGCTGCCATTCTCCGGGCGTCAGATACAGCGTGTCCACGCGCTGCTGTGTCGCTACGTAGTCGGCGAAGTCGGCCAGCAGCAGATAGTAGTCGCCATAGTGAAGCAGGCAGTTGAACACGTCGTGGTAGCGCGAGCGTTCGCCCGGTGAAAAGAAGCCGCTATCGATCAGGTCGAGGACTGCCTTGAGCGTCTCGTCGTTGCGATAGTAGTCCATCGGCTGGTAACCGCTTTGCCGAAGCGCATTGACCTGAGCCGTGTTGTTGCCGAAGATGAAGATGTTGTCAGCGCCGACATTGTCGCGAATTTCGATGTTGGCGCCGTCTTCGGTCCCGATCGTCAGCGCGCCGTTGAGCGAGAGTTTCATGTTGCCGGTGCCCGAGGCCTCGGTTCCGGCGGTCGAGATCTGTTCCGACAGGTTGGCTGCCGGCATGATCAGTTCGGCAACCGAAACCCCGTAGTTCGGAACGAAAACGACCTGCAGCAGGTCGCGCGTCAAGGGATCGTGGTTGACCACGGCAGCCACATCGTGGATCAGCCGGATGACCTGTTTCGCCATGTGATATGAAGATGCCGCCTTGCCGGCGAAAATCACGCTGCGCGGCGCAAGTCCGGCCGTCGCACCCGAACGCAGCGCGTTGTAGCGCGCAATGACATGCAGGACGTTGAGTAACTGCCGCTTGTATTCATGGATGCGTTTGACCTGCACATCGAAAAGGCTGTCCGGATCCAGCCTGACGGCCGTTTCGCGCGCAATGTAGTTGGCCAAGTGCAGCTTGTTTTCCCGTTTCGCCGCAGCGAAAGCGGTGCAGAAACCGGCATCGTCCGCGCTTTCCCGCAGCCCCTGCAGGAGATCGAGATCGAGCCGCCACTTCTTCGTTGCCAGCCGCTCGTCGATCAGTCGCGACAGCGCCGGATTGGCCTGCGACAACCAGCGTCGCGGCGTCACGCCGTTCGTCTTGTTGTGGAAACGCTCCGGATACAGGCGCGCGAAATCAGCAAAGATGGTCTGCACCATGAGATCCGAATGCAGTTGCGACACGCCGTTGACCCGCTGGCTGCCGACGATGCACAGGTGCGCCATGCGTACCCGCTTGTCCTTCTCGTGTCCGCCGCCATCGTCGATCAGCGAGACGCGCCGCATCAGGTCGATGTCGCCAGGGTAAAGGCGCACGACTTCGTCCAGGAACTCCTGGTTGATGCGATAGATGATCAGCAGATGGCGCGGCAAGACGCGGTTGATCAGCGACACCTTCCAGGTCTCCAGCGCTTCCGGCATCAAGGTGTGATTGGTGTAGGAGAAGATGCGTCGACACTGGTCCCAGGCGTCGTTCCAGGACATGCTGTGCTCGTCGACCAGGAGGCGCATCAGTTCGGCGACGCCGATCGCCGGATGCGTGTCGTTCAGGTGAATGGCGATCTTCTCCGCCAGATTCTCCAGCGTGCCGTTCTCGGCCAGGTGTCGGAGGAGTATGTCCTGCAACGAGGCGGAGACGAAGAAATATTCCTGGCGCAGGCGCAGTTCGCGCCCAGCCGAGGTGCTGTCGTTCGGGTAGAGAACCCACGAGATGTTCTCGAAGCGGTTCTTGAATTCGGCGGCGCGCTGGTAGTCGCCCGTGTTGAAGGCGCCGAGGTCGATCTCGGTCGGCGCAGCCGCCTTCCACAAGCGCAGCGTACTGATGCGCTCGGTGCCGTGACCCGGTATGACGTAGTCGAATGCCTTCGCTTCCACCGAATCGGCGGCGTGCCACTCGGCCCACTCGCCGTGATGTTCGGCCGTCCCGCCAAAACGCACGGTGTAGTGTTTGTTGGCGCGTGGAAACTCCCAGGGCGAGCGATCCTGCAGCCAGGCTTCGGGCTTTTCCACTTGGTGGCCATTGATGATCGACTGGGCAAACATGCCATACTCGTAGCGCACGCCATAGCCCCAGGAGGGGAGACCCAGCGTTGCCATCGAGTCGAGGAAGCAGGCGGCGAGGCGGCCCAGACCGCCATTGCCGAGCGCTGCATCGGGCTCACATTCCATCACTTCGCCGAGCGAAGGTCCCGGCCCGGAAAACACCTGCGCTGCCGCATCGCGCAGATCGAGCGCCGACAGGGCGTTGTTCATCGCGCGGCCGATAAGGAACTCCATCGACAGGTAATACACGCGGCGTGCTTTGTTGGCACGGTCAGTATTCTGTGTCTCGACCCAACGCTGCGCCAGCTGCTCGCGTGCGATTTGCGACAACGCCTGATAATAATCCGCCTTGCTCGCTCGCGAGGGCTCGGCCGCTACTGTGCGGACCAGTTTGCCGTCGATCTGCGAGCGCAGTTGTTCGCTATCGATCTGGGGTTGCGCGGAATCGGACATCAGCCAGGTACTCCAATAAAGTTCAAGAACAACCCTCGCTCTCGGCGAGGGCGTGAGCTGCGCCGAGCAGGGCTGGCGCCGGTGAAAGAACTACGTAAGTCGGGATGGCAGCCAGATAGGCGGCGAAGCGGCCTTTGGCCTCGAAGCGCGAGCGAAAATCGGACCGCTCGAAGAAATCCCCCAAGCGTGGAATAATACCACCGCCAAGATAAACGCCACCGCGCGCGCCCAAGGTGAGCGCGAGATTGCCGGCAAACGAGCCGAGCATCGCGCAGAAGGTGGACAGCACCGCGCAACACTGAGCATCCGTGCCGGCGACCGCGCGGGCGACGATTTCAGGATTGGGCAGCGCCTCGTACGGGCGGCCATCGACCTCGGCCACCAGGCGATTGAGCAGCGGCAAGCCAGTTCCGGAGAGCAGTCGTTCGGCCGAAACGTGGCCGAACTCGCGCCAGGCCAGTGCGATGATCGCCGCTTCCCGCGCGTCAGCCGCGGCCAGCGAACAGTGCCCGCCTTCGCCGCTGAGCGCTACCCAGTGCCCGCGCGCGCGGCAGACTCCGGAGACACCAAGGCCGGTTCCTGGACCAAGTACCGCCTTCGGCGCGTGCTCGACCGGCGCTCCGCTTCCCACTTGCTGCAGGTCCGCCGGAGCAAGCTGCGGTAGCGCCAGCGCCAGCGCGGCGAAGTCGTTGAGCAGCAGAAGCCGGGCCAGGCCAAGCCGGCGCGCGATCTCGGCGCGCGCGAATACCCAGGGCGCATTGGTCAGGCGGACCACTTCCTGATCCACCGGCGCGGCCAGCGCGATGGCCGCGGCGCGCAAGGGGATGGCGCCCAGTTCGTCGAGATAGGCGCGAATCGCTTCGACCGGCCCGGCATGGTCCGCAACCGCGAGCACGCGCAATTGTTGCGGCGCACCAGCGGCGTCGAGCACGGCGAAACGCGCCCTGGTTCCGCCGACATCCGCCACCAGCATGGCCGGAGAAGGCATCACGCCGGTCGGCGTGGTGGTGCCGGAAGCTGGCAGCGGATTCAAAGCGTGATCTCCAAGGCAAAGCGGAATGGCGATGGTTGAATCTTCGCACCAATCGCAGCATTAATCAAAGAGCGCTTGCGGGGAATGCGTACGCCCTGGGTAATTGCCCCCCGAGGCGCGACGTGTTACGGTTCCCGCTCTTTCCGTTACCCTTTGGCCACCCGTGAAGCGTGACAATCTGATCCGAAAACTTGTCGACTTGGTCGGCGAGACGCACGTTCTGACCACCGAGGACGCTATGTCGCCACACCTCGTGGACTGGCGCGGGCGCTATCGAGGTTCGGCCGTCTGCGTCGTCCAGCCGGGCAGCACGGCCGAAGTCTCGGCGGTCGTCGCCACCTGCGCACTGAACGGCGTGGCGATCGTTCCCCAGGGCGGTAATACCGGTTTGTGCGGCGCGGCAACACCGAACCCCGAAGGCGGCGCAGTCGTCGTCGGCCTTGCCCGACTCAACCGGATCCGCAGTATCGACCAAGCCAACAATACGATGACCGTTGAAGCAGGCTGCCTGCTGCACGATATCCGGGCAGCCGCTGCTGCTGCCCAGCGGCTGTTCCCGCTTTCGTTGGCGGCCGAAGGTAGCTGTCAGATCGGCGGTAATCTATCGACCAACGCCGGCGGTGTCCAGGTGCTGCGTTACGGTAACGCGCGTGAACTCACGCTCGGCCTCGAGGTCGTCCTGCCCAGCGGCGAGGTCTGGGATGCGTTGCGCGGCCTGCGCAAGAACAATACCGGCTATGACCTCAAGCAGCTCTTCATTGGCGCCGAAGGAACGCTCGGTATCATTACGGCGGCCGTACTCAAGCTCTTTCCGCAGCCGCGCGCGACGGCGACCGCCTGGCTGGCGGTTGCCTCTCCGGGCGCTGCAGTGAGCCTTCTCGGCCACCTGCAGGACCGTTTCGGCGCCGCGCTGACCGCCTGTGAGCTGATTTCGGACGTGGCATTGCAGATCGTACGCCGCCACCTTCATTGCCGCGCGGCTGATCTCCCGGCCAGTCCGTGGCATCTGCTGATCGAGTTGTCGGGCAGCGACGACGCGGCGACAATGCGCGAGGGGCTGACGTCGTTTCTCGCTGCAGCAAGCGACGACGGCCGGCTGGACAACGCAGTTCTGGCGCACAACAGCGAACAGGCGAGGGAACTCTGGGCCTTGCGCGAGAACATCGGCGAAGCGGAACGACGCGAGGGCCCCAGCATAAAGCACGATGTGGCGCTCCCCATATCTGTCTTGCCCGAGTTCATTGCCCTTGCCGAACAGGCGCTTGGCGCTGCTTTCCCGGATCTGCGCAGCGTCGTCTTCGGGCACATCGGCGACGGGAACCTGCACTACAACCAGTCAAGAATCGACGCCGCCGACAACCTTGCGTTTCTCGACGCGCGCCCGCAGGTCAACCGTATCGTCCATGACCTTGCCCACCGCCTGGGTGGCAGCATCAGTGCGGAACATGGAATTGGACAGTTGAAGCGCGATGAACTGCCGCGTTACAAGCAACCGCTGGAACTCGACCTGATGCGTGCGATCAAGCGGGCGATTGACCCACGCGGCTTGATGAATCCCGGCAAGCTACTGTAAACGGACGAAAAAACCAAGGACGACCCAGATGAGGCAGAGAAAAGGCATCATTCTTGCCGGTGGCTCCGGCACCCGCTTGCATCCGGCAACGCTCGCGCTGTCCAAGCAGCTTCTCCCGGTCTATGACAAACCAATGGTCTACTATCCGCTCAGCACACTGATGCTGGCCGGTATGCGCGAGATTCTGATCATTTCGACACCCCAGGACACGCCACGCTACCGCGAGTTGCTCGGTGACGGCGAAAAATGGGGCTTGCGCCTGCACTACGCAGTCCAGCCCAGCCCGGACGGTCTGGCGCAAGCCTTTCTGATTGGCGAGGATTTCCTCGCGGGCGGGGCAAGTGCCCTGGTGCTCGGCGACAACCTGTTCTACGGACACGACCTGGTCGCGCAACTGCGCGCGGCGCATGCCCGGCACGAAGGCGCGACGGTCTTCGCCTATCCGGTGAACGACCCCGAGCGCTATGGCGTGGTCGAATTCGACGATCAAGGTCAGGCCATCAGCCTTGAAGAAAAGCCCGTCCGTCCGAAGAGTCGCTACGCGGTCACCGGCCTCTATTTTTACGACGAGCGCGTGGTCGATGTTGCCCGGCAACTGCGGCCGAGCAGCCGGGGCGAACTGGAAATCACCGATGTCAACCGGCAATACCTCGCCTGGCAAGCGCTCGAGGTGAAAGTCATGGGCCGCGGTAACGCCTGGCTGGATACGGGAACCCACGACAGCCTGATCGAGGCCAGCCTGTTCATTCAGACGATCGAGAAGCGGCAGGGGTTGAAGATATCCTGCCCCGAGGAAATTGCCTGGCGGGCCGGGTGGATCGACCGCGCGCAGGTGGAAAAGCTGGCGGCCCCGCTGGCGAAGAATGGTTACGGCCAGTATCTGTTGCGCATCCTTGAAGAAAGGGTCTTCTGATGAAGGTCACGGCAAGCGCGATACCCGAGGTCTTGCTCATCGAACCGACGGTCTTCGGCGACGCACGCGGTTTCTTTCTGGAGAGCTTCAACGCCAGGGTCTTTCAGGAAACGACCGGCCTGACCGTCAGCTTCGTGCAGGACAACCAGTCGCGTTCGGCGGCCGGCGTCCTGCGCGGTTTGCACTACCAGATCAGGCAGCCGCAAGGCAAGCTCGTGCGCGTCGTGCGCGGCAGCGTGTTCGACGTGGCCGTCGACATGCGGCGCCAGTCGCCGACCTTCGGCCAATGGGTAGGCGCTGAATTGTCGGAAGAGAACTACCGCCAGATGTGGATCCCACCTGGCTTCGCGCACGGCTTTCTGGTCCTCTCGGAAAGTGCCGACTTCCTGTACAAGACGACTGATTACTACGATCCGACGAGCGAGCGTACGCTCGCCTGGAATGATCCGACGGTCGGCGTCGACTGGCCGCTACGCGATCCGCCGAGCCTTTCGGCCAAGGATCGCGACGGACAGCCGTTCGCGGCCTGTCCAAGCTTCTAGCGTCAGGTCCACGGCCTGGTTTCGTCTGAACCTTCCGAAGCATCGTCTCAGGCTGCTGCCCAGGGCTCTTCCTGCTGCTGGAATTCGGCCAGCAGATGGCGAAGATCGGGCAGCAACGACTCGATCTTCGTGTTGAGCCAGGCAGCGATCGGTTCGCCTTCGGTGCCCGGCAGCACCTCGGCCGTCAATTGCACGGCCACCGCCAGGTCGTTCAGATGGCCGAGTACTTCCTGCAGGCGACTTGCCACTTGGTGATAGTTGACCAGCACAGGGCCGGCGAGCAGCGGGGAGAAGAACTCGACGCCGTAGCGCAGCTGTTTGAACGCCACCCGTAGACGATGGCGGGCGGCAGCGTCGGCGGCAACCGCCACCGCCGCACGCTCGTCGACCCGCCGCGCGCGTTTTCTCAGGCAGCGCGGCACGAAGCCGCCGAGCGCTCTGCTCTTGGCTTCCGACAGATCGACGAGGGCGGACGAAAACTCGATCAACAGGCTCGAATAGGCGGCGGCCTGAAGCACGCGCTGCGTACGCCGTCGACTCACGGCACACGCTGCGTGCGCGCCCAAGGCCAGACGATCAAGCGCCGGCTGGCCGGAGAAAGCGCTGGCAATCACCGGCAAGGTCTCGGCGACGAAGACGTCCCAGTTGCGCGTCTCGCCCAGCCTGCTGGCCAACTGCTGCCATGCCGGGTCGAATGTCGCAACAAACGTTGCGGGCAGGACCGGTTCCCATAGGCGAATCGCTGAGCGTAGACGGCGAATAGCTACCCGTGCCTGGTGCACGAATTCCGGCTCACAGCCTGCGCAAACCCCCTTCTCGTTGTTCTGCAGATGACTGAGGCAGGCCTGCGCGATCAGGCGGAACGCGGCGATGGCGGGCGTGCCCGCGCTGATCGACACCGGCACGGCCTTGCTCGCGGTCAGCGGCAGATTGGCGAGCAAACTGAAGGCGCGCTCCGACTTGCTGCTCACTTCCGGGTGCAGATGCAATCCCGCCTGCAGGGCACGTGCAACCGCGAAGATGTCGCTCAGCGGGCCGGCCAGAGTCTCGATCTCGACTTCGCAGATCGCTTCCCGCCGATCCCCAGCCTCGATCCAGCCCCGGTCCAGGGCGACCTCGCAGCGCCCACCGCCGGCAGTATCGAGCAACCAGCTCTTGCGCCAGAAACGCGTGATGAACAAGGGCTGCAGTTGGTCGCGAGCGGCTTCCAGCACAGAGCGCACGCGCTCGTCGTCGACCTGGGAAAATTCGAATTCGCCGCGTTGTCCAGGTACCTCCCACTCGCTGCGCTGCGCCAGGCCGGCGCTCACTGTAGAAACCGTCTTGACGGTCATCAACCATTCACGCCCCTTGCGGCGATGGCGCACGACGACCCTTTCCCGTTGCAGACGTCGATCCGGCGTGTCGTAGTAGATGTTCACCAGGAGCACTCTCTGCGGCTCGACCGGTGACAGCAAGGGGTGTCGCGCAAGCCGACTCGCGGCGCGCGGTGACAAAGAAAGCTTGATCTCCGTTTCGGTTGCCATGCAGAACTCCCCCCTGCGGGGACGCGCACGCGCATTCCCCGAATGCTTTCTAAATGCCCTCTTCTTGTCTGTCTTGCACGCCGCAGCCGGTTTGCGCGTCCCCTGCGCCCCCCACCGGCAACTCGCGAACTACGGGTCTAGCCCATCTTCTCGATCAGGTGCGCTTTCAATTGCGCTCGTCCGGATGGATTGGCCAGCGCGATGATCGTGTTGCCTGCTTGGATGACGTGGTCCACCTTCGGATTGAAAACCCACGCACCGTCTTCCTCGCGTACGGCAAGCAGGATGTAGTCCGGGCTGCGCAGGCGCATCTGGCCAACCGGCGTCGGCGGGAAGCTGGCCGGAACCGGCACCTCTTCGACGCGCACATTCTTGTCGGAGCGCATCATCTCGTCGAGAAAGCTGACCACATGCGGGCGCACCATCGCCGAAGCCAGGCGCATACCGCCAGTAAAGTCAGGTGAAACGACGACATCGGCGCCCGCCTTGCGCATCTTCTCGACGTTGCGCAGCTCCTGCGCGCGGGCCACGATGCGCAGGTTCGGGTTGAGCTGGCGCGCGGTGATGATGATCATCAGATTGCGCGAATCGTCGCCGGTTACGGCGAACAGGCCGCGCGCATCCTCGATGTCGCTCGCCTCCATCAAGTCATCGTCGGAAGCATCGCCGTGCAAGTAGAGCAAGCCGGGAAATTTGTCGATACTCTCCTCGAAGCGCTCCTCGACAATGTCGATCGCGACGAAATGCCGACCGGTATTGTGCAGTTCGCGACCAATGCTGCGCCCGACCCGGCCAAAGCCACAAATGATGAAATGATGTTTCAGCTTGTGGATGCGTTTCTCCATCCGTCGCCTCCGAAGGGAATAATCCAGGTCCTTCTCAAGGAAGAACACGGACAGGCTGGTGAACAGAAAGGTCAGCGCACCCAGGCCGGAAATGGCGATGATACCGGCAAACAGCCGGTCTTCAAGCGAGTGAAGAGGAATGATCTCGCCGTAGCCGACCGTCGAGATCGTGATCAGGGTCATGTACAGCGCGTCCGACCAATCGGCGCGTTCGTCGGCGATCAGGTAGAAACCCGTTGCGCCGATGGCGATCAGCACAGCGACGACGACCCCGGCCCAGGAGATGCGCACGACGATGCGCTGCAATTGCGCCGAGACCCGCCAGTCGGATTCCTGCAGGCGGTGCATGTGGCGGACGCGCCGTGGATCACGTTCCGTGCCTTCAGTCATGTCGGCAGCTTGGGTCAGAGTGGGCAATGCGGGTCACGAGGAGCACGACGGCAGGCACGAAGGTGGTCAGGCGGCAGGCGCAGCGAAATGGAAATGTCGTGCTTACGAGATTCGCATAATCGACGGCACATGTCTACGATCCTGGCGCGCGCGGCAAAAGGCATGCTGTTGATCGGCAAGCGGGGAGAAACCCGCCGTCTGGCGCGGCGCCCGATAATCGGGCACGATGGCAAACGCGATACCCTGCGACTTTCCATTCACTTCACTGCTAAGCAAATCAACGATCATGCCAGATAAGCCCTTCACCCAGAAAATGATCGATTCGCGCGCCGGCCACCGACTCGCCGAAGCCATCCTCGACTATGTGGGTCACGCGCCGCCGACTGGCGAACGGCCCAGCTCCAGTCCAGCCGCGCGGGCGCGTGCGATTGCGCACGCGGCCGCGCGCCAGGCGGCGGTCACCACCAGCGGCCTCACCTTACCGCCCGGACCGCTCGGCTGGATGACGCTCGTCCCCGAACTGCGCACACTGTGGAAGCTGCAGACGCAAATGGTCGCCGACATCGCCGGCGCCTACGGCAAGACGCACGAACTTGGCCGCGAGGAGATGCTGTACTGTCTGTTCCGGCATACCGACGCACGCGTGGTGCGTGATCTGGTAACCCAGATCGGCCGGCGTTTCGTCGTCCAGCGTGCCTCGCGCCCGAAATTCAGGGCGGTCGCGATCAAGATCGGACTGCACATCGCGCAACGCGTGGTCGGTCGCGGAATTGCTCGCTGGATACCGGTCTTCGGCGCTCTGGGCGCCGGCGCCTACGCTTACTTCGATACCAGCAAGGTGGCGGCAACGGCCATCGAGTTGTTCACTGGGGTAATCGATGTGCAGGCGGACGACGGTTTCGCCGCCAGTGAGGAAGCACGTGGCCGCGAGAAGACGGCCAGCGGCTAGCTTTAGCGCCAGGGGCGCCGGCAAGCAGCCTTCGGCGCAGGCCAGCGGGCTGCTACAATGACGTGGGTAATCTCCCGCGAAGGTGGACGACGATAGCCATGAAAACCGGCGATAATCTCGAGAGTTGGGCGCGGCCACGAACTGTGGTGCTGCTGACCATGGTGCTGCTAGGCGCACTGTGGACGGCCGTCCTTCTCTCGGCCGTGGCCGATCGTGAGGATACCCTGACCGCCACCGGCCAGGCGCTGCAGCGCGCCAATCGGGCGATCGAGGAGCAGACCAGGCTGCACATGCGCCTCGCAGGCCTTGCCTTGGCCGCAGCTCAAGCGTGGCTGGACGAACACCCGGGCGAGGACCCGCGCAGTAACGCTGCTGTCCACGCGCTGCACGCGCGTCTGCGGACAGCGACCGACTCCGCCGTCGAGATTCTCCTCCTGGCCGCCGACGGAAACGTCTTCGCAGCCGCCGGAGGAGAGCCGCAGGCAGAGATCGCTGCGGCACTGGCCGCGAGCGATCTCAATGACCTCGCCAGGCAGTCGCAAACCACCGAACTGGTCATCGGGACGCCGCTGCGTACGCCGGCGGCTGCTCACCCTCGTCTGCCGATCGCCCGCCGCCTGGAGAATCCGGGCGCCGGCGGTTACATCGTGCTGGCTCTGCTCGATCTCTCCAGGCTGAACGCAGGCTACGAGGAGCAGCGGCAGAAGCCTGGCGGATCGATCGCCCTTTTGCGTCGTGACGGCACGCCGCTTGCCGGTGCACCCGTCGACGCTCGGCTCGGGCTGGCACAGTCCGACCAGCGAACAAAAGACGACGGTGTGACGGACGCCTCGACGGCGACGAGCGAGTTCTCGCTCCAGTCGCCGATGCCCGACTATGGTTTGCTGATTGTCGGCACGGTCGATCGCGCCGACGCTCTGGCCCCCTGGATAAGGCATACGATCTGGGTCGTTCTCCTCGCGCTGGGGATGACCATCCCGCTCGCCGTCGTTGCCTACCGCTCGCTGCACCTCTTGCGCGTCGTCGCCCGACATGAAGCCGAGTTGCAGCATTTGGCGACGACCGACCGGCTTACCGGCACGTTCACCCGCCAACATTTCGTCGAGATACTGAAAGAAGAACTGGCGCACGCCGGCCGGCGCCACTTACCCCTGACCGTCCTTTCCTTCGACATCGACTTCTTCAAACGAATCAACGACGGCTATGGTCATAGCGTGGGCGACCAAGTACTGATCGCCTTTGCCAAGGTAGCCAAAGCGTGTCTGCGCGACGTCGACGTGCTGGGCCGGGTGAGTTCCGGCGAGTTCTCGATTCTGCTTCCCAATACCGATGTCCAGGCAGCCACCGTCGTTGCCGAACGAATCCGCCGCGGCGTCGCTGCGATATCGATTGCAACTCAAGATGGAACCGTTCAGTTCACCGTCAGCGCCGGCGTGAGCGCCGCTCGCCCGGACGACCGATCGGTCGACGAGATCATCAAGCGGGTTGCCCAGGCGCTGCACGAGGCCACATCGGCTGGTCACGATCGCATTTCGATCGTCTGAACACGCCAGGACGCCGTGGCGCGTCGCTGGTCGGCGGTTTTCCAGGTGGGCACCAGACGCCACTCCCAGCCGCTCTCCTCGCCGGAACTTCGCTAACGGCCTTGCCAGACGGGTTGGCGTTTGCCGACAAAGGCATCGATCCCCTCGCCGGCATCCTCGCTCATCATGTTGCAGGCCATGACTTCGCCGGCATACTGGTAGGCCGCCTCGAGACCCATCTCGAGCTGCTTGTAGAACATCTGCTTGCCCATGGTGATGGCGAGAGGCGACTTGCCGATCAGCGCCGCGCTCAGCCGCGCGATTTCGTCGTCGAGCGCCGCGCCGGCGACCACGCGGTTAACCAGACCCTGCTCCTGTGCCGTCTGCGCGTCGATGAAATCGCCGGTGAACAGCATCTCGAGCGCCTGCTTGCGGCCCAGGTTGCGCGACAGACCGACCGCCGGAGTGGCGCAGAACAGGCCGACATTGATTCCCGAAGTGGCAAAGCGGGCAACGTCCGCCGCCACCGCCAGGTCGCACATCGAGACCAGTTGACAACCGGCCGCCGTCGCGATCCCATGGACGCGCGCAATCACCGGCTGGGGAATACGGGTCAGCGTCATCATCATTCTGGCGCACTGGCCAAACAATTGCCGCATGAACGCCTTGTTCCGGTTGGCGCGCATTTCCTTGAGGTCGTGTCCGGCGCAGAAAGCCTTGCCCGCGCCGGCAATGACGACGACACGCACCTGCGGATCGCCGGCGAGGTCGTCGAGTTGCCCTTGCAGGGCAGCGATCATCGCCTGCGAGAGCGAATTGAATTGCTGCGGACGATTCAGCGTCAGCGTCGTTACACCGGCGCAATCGCTACGCAAGACGTAGGCTTGGTCGTCATCCGGGTTGGGTGCACTCATCCTGTTCTCCATTCCTTCTCTGCGCAAGTCGGCGGCAGCTAAGGCTGCGCCGATCCTGGTTTGATCGGCTGCACGGCTGCCGGGCCGCGCAGCCGGTGCTTGGTCCTATTCGATTGCGGCAGAAGATTTCGCCTGTTCGCGCAGGACATACTTCTGGATCTTGCCGGTCGAGGTTTTCGGCAAGGTGCAGAAAATGACGCGCTTGGGGACCTTGAAACGGGCCATGTTCTGACGGCAGAAGTCGATGACCTCCTGCTCGTTGGCCGTCGCGCCTTCGCGCAGCTCGAGGAAGGCGCAGGGGACTTCGCCCCAGGTCGGATCGGGCGTCGCGACAACCGCCGCGGCGATCACTGCCGGATGCTTGTAAAGCACGTCCTCGACCTCGATCGACGAGATGTTTTCGCCGCCGGAAATGATCACGTCCTTCGAGCGATCCTTGATCTTGACGTAACCGTCCGGGTGCATGACGGCCAAGTCGCCGGTATGGTACCAGCCGCCAGCGAACGACTCCGCGGTCGCCTTCGGGTTTTTCAGATAGCCCTTCATGACCAGGTTACCGCGGAACATGATCTCGCCCATCGTTTCGCCATCCCAGGGAACCGCTTCCATCGTCGTCGGCTCAAGCACGGTGATTCCCTCCTGGGCGTGGTAGCGCACGCCTTGCCGGCCGTTCAGTTCGACCTGCCGGCCGATCGGCAGGCTGGCCCAGTGCGCATGCTTCGCGCACACCGCTGCCGGCCCGTAGGTTTCGGTCAGCCCGTAGACGTGCGTCAGATCGACGCCGATGTTGGCCATCGCTTCGATCACCGCAGCCGGCGGCGGTGCGGCAGCGATCAGGCCGGCGACCTTGTGCGTGATACCGGCACGCAGCTCGGCCGGGGCGTTCGCCATCAGGCTGTGCACGATCGGCGCTCCGCAATAGTGCGTCACACCGTGCTCGCGAATTGCGGCAAAGATCAGTTTCGGATCGACCCGGCGCAGGCAGACGTTGGTCCCGGCGTTGGCTGCCATCGTCCACACGAAGCACCAGCCGTTGCAATGGAACATCGGCAGGGTCCATAGATAGACGGCGTGCGGCTGCATTCCCCAACTGACGATGTTGCTGAACGAATTGAGATAGGCTCCCCGATGGTGATAGACGACGCCTTTCGGATTGCCCGTCGTGCCTGAAGTGTAGTTCAGCGAAATCGCCCGCCATTCGTCGTCCGGCCCGGTCCACGGGAAATCTGCGCTGCCTTCGGCCATGAACTCTTCGTACTCACGGCTGCCCAGGCGCTCACCAGGTCCGCTGTACTCGGCGTCGTCGACGTCGACGACGAGAATCTTGCGCTGCACCATGGCAAGCGCTTTCTTCATCGTCGGCGAGTATTCGCGGTCGGTGAACAGCACCTTGGCCTCGCCGTGCTCGAGCATGAACGCGATGGTTTCTGCGTCGAGGCGAGTATTCAAGGTGTTGAGCACGGCGCCCGTGGCCGGAACGCCAAAGTGGCAGTCGATCATTTCCGGCGTGTTGTTGAGCATCGCGGCAACCGTATCGCCCTCGCCGACGCCCTGCGCGCGCAGTGCCGAAGCGAGACGCCGGCTGCGGGCAAAGGTCTCCAACCAGGTGTAGCGCCGCTGGCCATGGATGACCGCGGTGCGCTCAGGGTAGACATAGGCCGAGCGGGCAATGAAGGTCAGCGGCGTCAGCGGCGCATAATTCGCCGCGTTCTTGTCGAGCCCCTCCTGATAGATATTTGGCATTTCCAGTTTCTCCTCTCTTCGTGGTGAGTGTCATCGGCTGCGCGCAGCCGTTGCCCGGCAGTCGCCCGCCGCGCCCTGTCTTTCCAGATCGTTCAGCCATTCCGCCAACTGCCGCCCCAGTTCGTCGCCAGCCACGAGTAGCGCGCCGACGCCGCCGCGCGCGTCGGCGCTCGCCGCCGGGCGCTCCTCGGCGAACGCTCGCTCGGCGATCGTCCGGCGTTCGGCATCGAGCAGGGCCAGTCGCCCATGCAGGACGCCACGGCTGTGCTGCGGCGTGTCGAAAACGTGCGAAAACTCCTGCAGCTCGAAGCGTAACAGACAAGCTGCCGCTGTCTGCCCGCTGGCGCCGGCAAAGCCGAGTTGCTGGCGCCAACGCTGAGCGAGCAGCAAGGGCGGTGCCGCGGCCCAACGGCTGTCTACGTAGCTGCGCAACTTCAGCGGATCGTCATAAAGCAGGCGATACACGATGGCCGGCGAATCGCTCCACGGCGGTGCCTTCACTTCCAGCGCGATGCGCACCCAGCGCGCAGCGTCGGCTTCGCCCTGCTTTGCCAAGCCAAAATCATAGACCTGACCGCCACCGGCGTAGCGCGCCGCACCTGCGCAGCCAGCGAGCAGGCAAGCAGCCAGGCACGCCCACCAGCGCCCGTTCATCGTCGCTCAGCGCGCCAGGGCGGAGCAACGAAACCCGCCTCACCCGGACCAGCGGCGCGCTCCGGCAAGCCGAAGACAAAGCTCTGCGGCGCGTCTTCGAGCACCTGCAGCACCCGGTTGAGCTGGCGCGAACTGGTCGAGAGTTCGCTGCCGAGCTCGTTCAGGCGTGGCGGCAGGGCGGCGACACCGCTCGGCGAGGGGTCGGCAAGCAGTCTGTCGATGCGCTCGCTGACCCCCTGCAGACGCAGCATCACCTGACGCGTCTCGACCAACAGCGGGCCGACTTCGCCCGTCGCCTGCTCGATCCGGGCAAGGGAGGCAGTCAAAGAACGCTGGTTGTCGGCATTCAGCCAGCGGCGCAACTGATCGCTCGCCTGCCCGGCGTTGCCAGTGGCCTTTTCCAGGTTGCTCAAGATGTTCGTCAGGCGCTGCCGGTTTTCGTCGTCGAAGAAATCATTCGCGCTGGCCAGTAGCTCGCGTGCCTGGCGCAGCGTTTCGCCGCCGGTATCCGACAGTTCCTGAATCAGCGAAGACTGCATGGCGATGCGCGGCGATGTGCCCTCACCGCCCGGCAGCAGGCGCGGATCGGCGCCGGTCTCTTCGAGCAGAACATGCGCGATTCCGGTCACCCCCTGGTAGCCCAGCCGGGCGGTCGTCCCGCCAGTCACCGGGACGGCGCTGTCGACCGCGATGCGGATCAGAATGTCGCGCGCATCGTGCGGATCGAGCGCGATCGAGAGCACCTTCCCGACGCGAATTCCGCGGTAGCGCACCTGCCCCTGCAGACTCAAGCCGGTGACGTTCTGCCGGGTGACGACGGTGTACTCCTTGGTCGGCTCGTGCTTGCCGCCGAACCACCAGACGGCGAAGACGGCAAAGACACCGAGACCCAGGGCAAACAAGCCGGCGAGCAGCGCGTGCGAACGGTTTTCCACGCTTAGCGTACTCCCTGCTGGCTGACGGCCGGCGTGTGCGTGCCGGCGAAGAAGTTGCGAATGAATGGGTGGTCGACCGCCATCACCTCGGGCCAGGTGCCGCAAGCGACGATGCGCCGGTTGGCCAGCACGGCAAGCCGCGTCGCCAGGCCGGTCAGCGTCGCCAGATCGTGCGTCACCATCACCACGGTGAACCCCAACTCCTTCTGCAACGACCGAATCAGGTGGACGAAGCTCGCGCTGCGATCGGGGTCGAGGCCGGCGGTCGGTTCGTCGAGAACGAGTAGCTCAGGCTCGAGCGCCAAGGCGCGCGCCAGCGCGACGCGCTTGACCATGCCACCCGAGAGTTCGGCTGGCATCAATCGCCCGTGCCGGGCTTCGAGTTCAACCATCGCCAGCTTGAGCAGAACCAGATCACGGATCATTCCTTCGTCGAGGCAGCGCAGTTCGCGCAGCGGAAACGCGATATTGTCATAAACCGGGAGCGCCGAAAACAGGGCGCCATGCTGAAAGAGCATGCCGAAACGGCGGCGAAGCAGGTGTCGGTGGCGCGCGCCGGCAGCGAACAGTGGCTGTCCGAAGATCTGCACGCTGCCTTCACTGGGCGCCAGAAGGCCGACAATGACGCGCAGCAGGGTCGTCTTGCCGCTGCCTGAACCGCCAACCAGACCGAGCATCTGGCCGGCCTCGACGGCCAGATCGATGCGCTCGTGGATGAGCAGTTCGCCATAACGCGTCGACAATCCGCGCAGTTCGATCACCGGAGCGACCGCTGGCTCAGCGAGCGACTGAGCGCTCACAGAGGCACTCCGATGGTGCGCGTGAGAATGGCGAAAATCGCGTCGACCAGGATGGCTACGGTAATCGAGGTGACGACCGAAGTCGTCGTGCACGCCGAGAGGCTCTCGGTATTCGGCTTGACGCTCAGACCGAAATGACAGGCGATCAGCGCGATCAGCAGACCAAAGGCGACCCCCTTGCCCATGCCGATCCACAGATTGCTCAGGGGAACGACTTTCGGCAGCGTATCGATGAAAAAGGCATACGACAGATCCATCTGCACGTTCGCCGCCAGCATGCCACCCGCGAGGCCGGCGGCCGAACACCAGACGATGAGCAGGGGCATGGCAATGGCGAGTGCGATGACCTTCGGCAAGACCAGCCGCACGCTGCGCGAAATGCCCATCGTTGCCAGCGCATCGATTTCCTCGGTGACGCGCATGACGCCGATCTGGGCGGTCATTGCCGACCCTGAGCGGCCAGCAACGAGGACGGCGACGAGCACCGGACCCAGTTCACGAATGATGCCGATGCCGAGAAGATTGACGATGAAAACGTCGGCACCGAAGTTCTTCAACTGGAGTGCCGACAGATACGAGAGGACGATGCCGATCAGAAAGCCGATCAGGGCAGTCACCGGCAGCGCCTGCGCACCACTCTTGAACACGTTGGCGGACATCTCGCGCCAGGGAATGTCGCGCGGGTGCGCGGCAAGGTAAGCGAGATCGAGCAGGAGTTGACCGAGCAGGGCAATCAGGCCGAGCAGGTTGCGCGCCAAGGCCAGGATCAGTCGGCCCGGTACGAGCAGCCAGGCGTGCGATTGACCCGACGTTTGCAGCGCTGGTTCGCCATCCAGGTGTTCGACCTGCTCGACGAGCGCGCGGTGGCGCGGCGAGATCGCCAGCGCCGCTGGCCAGCGGCCTTGCCAGGCGCGCCAGAGGACAACCGCACCTGCGCTGTCGAGACGGGCGATTCCCTGCAGATCCCAATGCGGATTCTCGCTTGCCAGTGCGCGCAAGCGGCGTTCGACGGCCGCTACCGGCTGCGCCATCGTGCTCAGCGTCCAGTCGCCGGAGAGCCTGACCTGCAGGCCGCTGGCCTGCCGGAGCACGTCTATCGCTGCGGCGGCCATCGACTGCTCACGCGGCGCTCGTCTCGCCGGCCATTGGTTTGATGCGCAACTTGATTCCGACCCGCCGCCAGAGCACCGTTTCGTCATCGAGCGCAGCAGCGGAAACCGGGTTGTCGGTCAACCAGTGGCCTGCCACGTCGACCTGAAAGCCGACCGGTGACTCCCTGACGACCAGTTCCGGGAGTTGGTGATCGTCGCGCGCTCGATGCAGCAGCACCGCCAGCCGCAAGCAGAAAACCAGACGCCAGTTTGGATCGCCGGCCGGCATCGAAGCCAGCTTCTGCAGCTTGCCGCGCTGACCGAGAACGAGTAGCGCCAGGCGCGCCTGGTCGCGTTTCGAGAAGCCCGGCATGTCGGCGTGGCCCAGAATATACGCGCCGTGCTTATGTACTTCGCTGTGCGCGACCGAGGTGCCGATTTCGTGCAAGGAAACTGCCCAGCGTAAGAAGTGCACGTCGTCTTCGTGCGCGGGCGAATCGAGCTTGATCAACTGTCCAAGCAGCATCAGGGCCGTGCGCTCGACGCGCCGGACCTGCAGCTCTTCGACCTGGTAACGCCGCATGAACTCGCCCACCGTCTCGTCGCGCGTGTCGTGATGTTCGAAGCGGCCAAGCAGATCGTACAGAACGCCGAGCGGCAGCGCGCCGTCCGAGTAGGTCATGGACTCGATCGACAGCTCCGAGAATACCGCCGACATGATCGCGATCGCCCCCGGCAGGATCAAGATGCGCTCGCTGCGCATGCCGCGCAAGCCAAGCGCCTCGGCCGAACCGGCTTCGATCAGCAACTGGCGCAAGCGGCTCAAGCCCTCGCGCGTGATTCCGCCGACACCGGGCGGGTTGAGCTCGTTGAGCGCCAGGATGTCGGCCAGTTCCTGCGCCGAACCGGACGAGCCGACCGCTTCCTGCCAGCCGAAGCGCTGGTAGTCGACGGCGATCGCCTCGATCTCGCGTGCGGCCGACAGCTCGGCTGCACGGAAGCGCTTCTTGTCTACCCGTCCCTCAGGGAAAAAGCGTTGGCGATAGCTGATGCAGCCCATGAACAGCGATTCCATCAGGAGCGACTCGGTCCCCTGCCCGATGATGAACTCGGTTGAGCCACCACCGATGTCGACCACCAGCCGGCGATGTTCGGCAGGGGGCAGCGCGTTCGCCGCACCGATGAAGATCAGGCGCGCTTCTTCGCGCCCGCCGATCACCTCGATCGGGAAGCCGAGCGCCAGCTCGGCCTGGCGGAGAACCATCGGAGCGTTGCGCGCCACGCGCATCGCATCGGTCGTCACCGCGCGCACCGTTTCCGGCGGAAAATCGCGCAAACGCTCGCCGAAACGGCGCAGCGCATCAACCGCGCGCTGCTGCGAGGCGTGGTCGAGGAGCTTCTCGCGCGTCAGGCCCGAGCCTAGGCGAACCGCTTCCTTGTACGCGTCGAGCGGGTGAATCTGGTGTCCGACGACGCGGCCGATCTGCAGGCGAAAGCTGTTCGAGCCCAGGTCCACCCCGGCAATCAGTTCGTAACTCATCGCTCACTTTCCATTCGGCCTGTACGACTTTAGGGGTTTTTCAGCCGCCCATTTTATCACTGCCGGTCGGCGCCCAGCTGGCTGACGCCGCTCACCGGGACAGCCGGCCAGAGCAAAAACATTGTCATTGACCGGCCGCAGCGCGATGCTCGCCGGGTGATGGTTGTAATATGTTCGACTGACCATTACAGTCCAGTCGATCCACATTCACCAAGGGAGCCCGCCATGAACACTGCCGTCCAGCCGATCGAAACCCCTCTTCACCAGGCTTCCGCTGCGTTCCCGCCAGAGTACTTCCAGAACCGCGAAATGAGCCTGCTGGCGTTCAATCGGCGTGTCCTCTGGCAGGCAAAGAATCCGCGCACGCCATTGCTCGAACGTTTGCGCTTCCTGTGCATCGTGAGCAGCAACCTGGACGAGTTCTTCGAAATTCGCGAAGCGGGAATCAAGGAGCAGATCAAGCTTGGATCGGTCGCCATCACCACCGATGGGCGGACGGCGCGTGAGGTCTATCGACTGGTCAGTGAAGAAACGCACGCGATCGTCAGGGAACAGTACGCGCTGCTCAACGAAGAAATTCTACCGGCGCTCGCCGCGGAAGGCATTCGCTTCGTCAAGCGTTCGGACTGGAACGAAGCGCAACGCGAATGGATCCGGGATTTCTTCTTCCGCGAAGTGATGCCGGTGATCACACCGATCGGTCTCGACCCCTCGCACCCGTTTCCGCGCGTACTGAACAAGAGCCTCAACTTCGCCGTCGAGCTCGAAGGGCGCGACGCTTTCGGGCGCAGTTCGGGTGCCGCCATCGTGCAGGCGCCGCGCGTCCTGCCGCGCGTGATCCGGCTGCCGCGCGAGCTGGGTGATAGCGAGTATTGCTTCGTCTTCCTCTCGTCGATTCTGCACGAATTCGTGCATGAACTCTTTGCCGGCATGAAAGTGCTCGGTTGCTACCAGTTTCGCGTCACCCGCAACAGCAACCTGTTCGTCGACGAAGAAGAGGTCAAGAACCTGCGCACCAAGATTCAGGGCGAGCTGCCGCAGCGCCACTTTGGCGATGCGGTACGTCTGGAGGTCGCCAACAACTGCTCGGAAGCGATGACGCAGTTCCTGCTCGGCCAGTTCAACCTGACCGAGACCGACCTCTTCCGCGTCGCCGGCCCGGTGAACCTCGTCCGTCTGATGCAGGTTCCCGACTGGGTCGTGCGCAGCGATCTGAAATTCCAGCCGTTCAAACCGGGAACGCCGAAAGCGCTGCACAAGTGTCACAGCGTCTTCGACAGTATCCGCGGTGGCGACATTCTGCTCCACCATCCCTATCAAAGCTTCGATCCGGTCATCGAACTGCTCGAACAGGCGGCAAGCGACCCGCAGGTCGTCGCCATCAAGATGACCGTCTATCGCACCGGGACCGATTCCGTGCTGATGCAATCGCTGCTGCGCGCAGCGCAAAACGGCAAGGAGGTCTCCGTCGTCGTCGAACTGATGGCGCGCTTTGACGAAGAGGCCAACATCGGCTGGGCGACCAAGCTCGAAGAAGTCGGCGCGCATGTCGTCTATGGCGTCGTCGGCTACAAGACGCACGCCAAGATGCTGATGGTCGTGCGCCGCGAGGAAGGCCGGGCGGGCAGCAGCATCCTGCGCCGCTACTGCCACCTGGGCACCGGCAACTATCACCCGAAGACCGCGCGCCTGTACTCCGACTTCGGCCTGCTCACCTGCAACGAAGAGATCGGTTCCGATACCAACGAGGTCTTCAAACAGCTCACCGGCCTCGGCCGTGCGCAGACACTGACGCATCTCTGGCAAGCGCCGTTCACGCTGCAGCCGAACGTCGTCGCCGGGATTCGCGCCGAAGCGGAAGCAGCGCGCGCCGGCAAGCGTTCGCGCATCATTGCCAAGATGAACTCGCTGCTCGAACCGGAAACCATCGTCGCGCTTTACGAGGCGTCGCAGGCCGGCGTCAAGATCGACCTCATCGTGCGCGGTGTCTGCGGCCTGCGCGCCGGGGTCAAGGGGCTCTCCGAGAACATCACCGTGCGCTCGATCATCGGTCGGCAGCTCGAACACCACCGCGTCTTCTATTTCTACGCCGGCGGCGAAGAAAAAGTCTATCT
This sequence comes from Accumulibacter sp., assembly GCF_029255125.1. Classification (GTDB taxonomy): domain Bacteria; phylum Pseudomonadota; class Gammaproteobacteria; order Burkholderiales; family Rhodocyclaceae; genus Accumulibacter. Next base: position 29,746 of record NZ_JAPUVR010000102.1, read on the forward strand.
GTCGAGCGCCGACTGGATGGAGCGCAACTTCTTCCGGCGCATCGAATTGGCGTTTCCGGTGCTCGACCGCAAGCTCAAGCGGCGGGTCATCGCGGAAGGACTGCAGATCTACCTGACCGACAACGTGCTCGCCTGGGAACTCGCACCCGATGGGACCTACCACCAGCGGCGCGGATCGCGCAGCAGTCCGCATTCCTCGCAAAGCGAGCTGATCGAGCTGCTCAAGGCCTGAAGAAGACCGGCGGTGCCTGCCGCGCGGCGCAGCGGTCGCGGCCGAGGTGCGGCGGCGCACGCCTGGCGGCAAGCGGCCGTCGCCTTGCCGCCAGGCTGTGCGACTGCGACCTCGGGCAAGCTCGCCCAGGGATGCACTACCGGCGCCTGCGCTGCCCCAGGCGAACTGATTGGTTTGTCGTGCTGGAAAAGCACGTCCCGGCGTTCACGTTGGTCCGCGATCTTGGCCCTGATGCGACTGCCGCCGCCTGAACTGACGCGGCAGCAGATCGGTTGCGGCGCGCAGAGCGGGTATACTGGCGGACTTGCGCAATGGTCGGCCGACTCCCGTTGCCGCGGTGCTCGGCCGGTTTGCATGATCGATCTGGACCTCAATTTTGGCTCTCACGCTCCTTGGCTTGTCCGGTGCCTTGACGCACGACCCTTCGGCGGCGCTCTACGTTGACGGTAAGCTGGTTGCTGCCGCCGAGGAAGAGCGTTTCGTGCGCGACAAGCATGCGAAGAACCGCATGCCCTACGAGGCGGCCAAGTTCTGCCTGACCTTCGCCGGTCTGCGGCCGACCGACATCGATGCGGTTGCCATTCCCTATGCACCGATCAGTCTGCGCGAGCGCGCGCGCTGGCACTATGCTCGGCGCTACTGGTACGCGCCTGAGCGCGCGCTCGATGCGATACTGGCCGGCAATCGCCGCTTCCACCGCTACCGCAAGCGTATCGAATGGTGCCTTCAACAACTCGGTTTCGACCTCGCAAGGACCGAGATCGTCCCGGTCGAGCACCACCTGGCGCACGCGGCGAGCGCCTATCACTGCTCGGGCTTTGACGGGAAGGCGGCAATCCTCGGCATCGACGGCAAGGGCGAGTACGCGACGACCTTTTTCGGCTACGGCGAGAACGGACGCATCCACAAGATCAAGGAGTTCTACGATCCGGACTCGCTCGCCGGGCTGTACGGTGCGCTCACCGAGTATCTCGGCTTCGAAATGCTCGACGGTGAGTACAAGGTGATGGGCATGGCGCCCTACGGCGACGCCAGCCGCTACGATTTCTCGCGCCTGGCGAGCTTCGAGAACGGCGAACTCCGGGTCAACACCACCTATGCCAACGTGGTCGGCTTCCGGCGCTACAAGGAAAAAGGCAAGGGCTATTACTTTTCACCAAAGCTGGTTGATTGGCTCGGCCCGAAGCGCTCGGGCGACATCGCCGACGATCCGTACATACACTACGCGGCCAGCATGCAGAAGCTGTTTGAGGATTTGGCGCTGCGCATGCTTGAGCATTACCTTGGCGATCTGCTGCGGGAGACCGGCCGCCTCGCCTTTTCTGGTGGTGGCGCGCTGAACGTCAAGCTGAACCAGAAGATCATCGCCCGTCCCGATGTGCGCGAGTTGTTCGTGCAGCCGGCTTCGGGCGACGCCGGCACGGCGATCGGCGCCGCCGCCTACGTTTCGCTGCGTCGGGGCGTCGCCGTCGAGAAGATGGAGCACGTCTACCTCGGCCCGGCGTTCAGCAATGAAGACGTTCTCGCCGCCTGCGCGCGTCACCCGGCGCGGCCCATCGGGCAGCGCCTGACCGACGTGCCGCGACAGGTCGCTCGCTTGCTCGCCGATGGGCATCCGGTCGCCTGGTTTCAGGGCCGCATGGAGTTCGGGCCGCGTGCCCTTGGCGGACGCTCGATTCTCGGCTGTCCGAGCGTTGCCGGCGTCGCCGACCGGATCAACGCGCAGATCAAGTTTCGCGAACGCTGGCGCCCATTCTGCCCGAGCATGCTCGACACCGTCGGCCCGCAGATGCTCGGCAGCACGCACCCGGCGCCTTTCATGACCTTTACCTTTGCCGTCGCCGACGGCTGGCGACAACGTGTGCCGGAAGTCGTACACGAAGATGGCACCTCACGCGCGCAGGTGCTCGAGCGCCGCTTCAACCCGCGTTACTATGACTTGATGGTCGAGCTGGAGAAGCTCACCGGGAACGGCGTCGTCCTCAACACCTCGCTCAACCGGCGTGGCGAACCGATGATCTGTTCGCCGACGGACGCACTCGACATGTTCTTCGGTTCCGACCTGCAGTATCTGGTGATGGAAGATATTCTCGTCGCCAAGAGTGCGGAGGACGCGCGTGTGTAGTTCACGGCGCAGCCAGCGCGAACCGGCGGCCGCCGGTCGGCTGCGGTGCGTCCCGGACTTTCTCGGAGCGTGAACGGCGATGGCTGGAGCTAGCCTGCTTACCCTGATCGACGACATCGCGACGATCCTCGACGATGTCGCGCTGATGACCAAGGTTGCCGCCAAGAAGACCGCCGGCGTGCTTGGCGACGACCTGGCGTTGAACGCCCAGCAGGTATCGGGCGTGCGCGCCGAACGCGAACTCCCGGTGGTCTGGGCGGTGGCGCTCGGCTCGCTGAAGAACAAGCTGATCCTCGTTCCGGCGGCCTTGGCGATCAGCCGCTTTGCGCCGTGGGCGGTGGTCCCGCTGCTCATGCTCGGCGGGCTTTACCTCTGCCTGGAGGGGGTTGAAAAACTGGCGCATAAGTGGTTGCACCACGGTTCTGGGACGGCGGCCAAGGAGGCAGCGGAGGAGGCCGCGTCGGCGAGTGTGCACGCCGCTGCGCTGGCGGGCGCCGACATCGATCTGGCCGTCATCGAGGCGGAAAAGATCAAGGGTGCGATCCGCACCGACTTCGTCCTTTCCGCAGAAATCGTCGTCATTGCGCTCGGCACCGTCGCGCAAGCACCCTTTGCCACGCAAGTCGCGGTCCTCGCGGGAATTGGCCTGTTGATGACCGGCGGTGTCTATGGCATCGTCGCCGGCATCGTCAAGCTCGACGATCTCGGCATGTACCTGCTCGGCTGGCGGAGCAAGCTGGCACGCACGATCGGCCAGGCACTGATGCTCGCCGCACCGCGCCTGATGCGCGCGTTGACGGTAATTGGGACGGCCGCCATGTTCATGGTCGGTGGCGGCATTCTGGCGCACGGCATGGCGCCGCTGCACCACGCGATTGCCCATGCTGGCGAGCTGGCCGGCACGGTGCCCTTGCTCGGGCACTTGCTCGCCACGGCGACGCCTCTACTGCTCGAAGTGCTCGTCGGCATCACCGCCGGAGCGCTGACGCTGCTGTTCGGCAAGGCATTCGGCGCGCTGCGCAGGGTGGCTAGGCGGCCGCCCAACAACCGTCCCCCGGATCACACCTGACTTTGTTTCGGCGCGCTCGCGAGACTCGTCTCGGGGCGACGCCAACCTACCGAAGCTGCTTTCATTTGTCGAGGAGATGTCCCTTGTTCGAGGAAAAACCTGAAACCCTGAGCGGTGCTCAGATCGTCGTCCGTCTGCTCGAACGGCAGGGTGTGCGCACGCTCACCGGCATCCCGGGCGGCGCGATTCTGCCGATTTACGATGCCCTGTCGCAGTCGGAGCAGATACGCCACGTGCTGGTTCGGCACGAACAGGGCGGCGGCTTCATTGCCCAGGGAATGTCGCGGGCGACCGGCGTGCCGGCGGTCTGCATGGCCTCATCCGGGCCCGGGGCGACCAATCTGTTGACCGCGATCGCCGATGCCAAGCTCGATTCGATTCCCCTGGTCGCGATTACCGGGCAGGTGCCCAAGGCACTGATCGGCACCGACGCTTTCCAGGAGGTCGACACCTATGGCCTGAGCATCCCGATCACCAAGCACAATTTCCTCGTCAGCGCCGCCGAGGACCTGCTCACGGTCATTCCGCGCGCCTTCGCGATTGCCGCCTCGGGACGTCCCGGCCCGGTGCTGGTCGATATTCCGAAGGACGTGCAGAATCAACTCGTCGAAGTTCGCGCCTGGCCGGCGGCGGGCTGCGCGGAGACACCGGCGCTGCCGGCAGCCCCGCTGATCGAGCGTGCCGCAGCGATGATCAACGCTGCCGCCAAGCCGATTCTCTACCTGGGCGGAGGAGTCGTCCATTCGGGCGCCGCCGAAGCGGCCGTCGCGTTGGCCGAGATCGGCCGGCTGCCGACGGTGATGACCCTGATGGCGCTCGGCGCGATGCCCGTCGATCACCCGTTGTCGCTCGGCATGCTGGGCATGCACGGTGCACGCTGTACCAACTTGGCGCTTGACGAATGCGATTTGCTGATCGCCGTCGGCGCGCGTTTCGACGACCGGGCGACCGGCAAGGTGGCCGGTTTCTGTCCGCAAGCGCAAATCATCCACATCGACATCGACCCTTCGGAACTCGACAAGATCAAGACCGCGCACGTCGGCATTGCCGGCGACGTGCAGACCGTCTTGCAGCTTCTCTTGCCGGGCATTGAACACCGACAACGCGAGGACTGGTTGGCACGCGTCGCCGAGTTGAAGGCGTCTCACCCGCTGCGCATGCCGGGAATCGACGACCCGCGCACGCCGTACGGACTGATTCGCGCCGTCGCCGATTGCCTGGACGACGAGGCCACGATCGCGACCGACGTCGGCCAGCACCAGATGTGGGTTGCTCAGGCGTATCCCCTGCGCCGGCCACGCCAATGGCTGACCTCCGGCGGCCTCGGTACGATGGGCTTCGGCATGCCGGCGGCGATCGGCGCCGCACTCGCCGAACCGCAGCGCACGGTCGTTTGCTTTACCGGCGACGGCAGCATCCTGATGAACGTCCAGGAACTGGTGACGGCGGCGGAAGAGGACGTCAACGTCAAGATCATCCTGATGAACAACGCCTCGCTCGGTCTCGTCTTCCAGCAGCAGACGCTGTTCTACGGCGAACGCATCTACGCCTCGCAATTCAAGGGCATGCCCGATTTCATCCGGGTCGCCGAAGGCTTCGGCCTGGCTGCCGTCGATCTCGACAAGGAGGCCGACCCGCTACCCGCGCTGGCCGCAGCGCTGGCCAGCCGTGGCCCGGTACTCATCCACGCCAGCATCGCGTTGCACGAACAGGTGCTGCCGATGGTGCCGCCCGGCGCGGCGAACAAGGAAATGATTGGAGGTTGAACGATGAACGCGCTTACCCGTAGCGAGAATCAGGCCGTCGCCCGGACGGTACTCGAACTCGACGTCAATAACCACCCCGGTGTCATGTCGCACGTCGTCGGTCTCTTTTCCCGCCGCGCGTACAACGTCGAAGGCATTCTGGTCATGCCGGTGGGCAGCGGAGAACGCAGCCGCATCTGGCTGCTGGTCAATGAGGACGAGCGGCTCGATCAGATGGTCAAGCAGGTCGAGAAGCTGGAAGACGTTCTCGCCGTGCGCCGGCACGGCGCCGAACACGAGGTCTTCGTTCGCCTCGAGGAGTTCTTCCGCTGAAACGCCGGGCAGCCGGCACGCCGCGCCGCGCCCGCCCTCAGCGTGCCGGTGGGCGGGGTTCGAAACGGACGATCGCCCGGCCATCGGCGGTCTTCGTCGGCGGCGCTTTCCAGGCGTGCCCGTAGATGACTTCGACGGTCACCGGCAAGCGCCCGTCGCGCATCTGCGCCAGCGCGCGTGCGCGCGCCGCAGCCCAGGCGTCGCGGCCCATCAGCGCGTGCCGGCGTGCCCGCATGGCGCAGCGTGCACCGCTGCGCCGCAGGTCAGCGATCAGTTCGTCGAAACCGGCATAAGTCATCGTCAGGCGCTCGGCGTCCATCACCGGATCGCTGAAACCGCACTCGACGAGCATGTCGCCATAGTCGTGCATGTCGGTGAACCGCTGCGTGTGCAGGTAACCATCGCGAAAAGCAGCGCGCAGTTCGCGCAGGGTGTCCGGTCCCAGCGTCGAAAACATCAGCAGCCCCCCCACTTCGAGCAGACGCTGCGCCTCCCGGAAAACCTGCAGCGGGTCGTCGACCCAGTGCAGCATCAGGTTGGACCAACAGAGCCCGATCGACTGCGCACGGAAAGGCAGGTGAGCGGCGTCGGCGGCGACGAGTGGCGTTTTCTGACCGCGCACGAAAGGCAGCAGCCAGCGCAGGCGCGAGCGCTGCGCCACGCCGGCGCGCAGCATGGCCTCGCTGAGATCGGCGCCAATCACCCGCGCCTTGCCGTAGCGTTCAGCCAGTGCGGTCAAAGCGGCGCCCGTTCCGCAGCCGAGATCGAGCACTGCGGCCGGCGCGAGGCGCACATAGTCCAGGCGTTCGAGCATGCGGCTGCCGACTTCGCGCTGCAGGACAGCGACGTCATCATAGGTCGCTGCCGCGCGCGCGAAATTGCGTCGCACCTGGCGCTGATCGATGAACTGCTGCGCCGGTGCCTGCATACCGGCCTAGATCGGACGCAAACCGAGCCGGGCGAAGAGTGCCTCGTCGCGATCGGCTTCCGGATTGTCGGTGGTCAGCAGCCTGTCGCCGTAAAAGATCGAGTTCGCTCCGGCCAGGAAACACAGCGCCTGCAACTCGTCGGACATCGCCTGCCGGCCGGCGGACAGGCGGACGAAGCTGTTCGGCATCGTGATGCGCGCGGCGGCGATCGTGCGCACGAACTCGAAACTGTCGATCGGTTCGCTGTCGGCCAGCGGCGTTCCCGGAATCGGCACCAGATTATTGATCGGCACCGATTCGGGCGGGGGCTCGAGGTTGGCCAACTGGACGATCAGCGCCGCCCGATTGCGACGCGACTCGCCCATGCCGATGATGCCACCCGAGCAGACCTTGATTCCGGCCTGGCGCACCTGACCCAGCGTATCGATGCGGTCGGCGTGCTTGTGCGTCGTGATCACCTGACCATAGAAGGAAGCGTCGGTGTCGAGGTTGTGATTATAGTAATCGAGGCCGGCTGCCTTCAGTTCCTGCGCCTGGCCGTCCTTGAGCATGCCGAGCGTGACGCAGGTCTGCAGGCCGATATCCTTTACCGCGCGGATCATTTCGGTCACCTGCGCGAGGTCCTTGTCTTTCGGGCCACGCCACGCGGCCCCCATGCAGAAGCGCGAGGCGCCCTTGTCCTTGGCCGCCTGCGCAGCCGCGAGCACTTCGTCGAGCGGCAGCAGGGCTTCGCGCTCGGTACCGGTGGAATAGCGTGCGGACTGCGAACAATAGCCACAGTCCTCCGAACATCCGCCGGTCTTGACCGAGAGCAGCGTCGAGCGTTGAATCTCGTTGGCGTCGAATTTCTGGCGGTGCACCTGCTGCGCGCGAAAGATGAGGTCCATCAAGGGAAGCTGGTAAAGGGCTTCGACCTCGGCGATGGTCCACCTTGCCTTGCCGGCCGAAACGGGTCGTTCCGCGTCGAGCGTGGCGGCTTGAGGAATTGCATTCATGATCAATAAACCTATGGCTGTGGGTGATCTGAGGCGCCGCAGGAGGGCTTTCCCGGGAGCGCTTGGCGGGTGTCAATCTTAACTCAAAGCGCCGCCTTCATCGCCAGGTCGTGCGCACGATTGCTCGCGCAGGACTGCCTGCTGTGCGCTGCTGACAGCCGCAGCAGCCTCCTGTGCACGGCCTGTGCCGACGATTTGCCGCGGCTGCCCGCCGAGTCCTGCCCGCGCTGTGCGCTACCGACGCCGGCCGGCGAGGTTTGTGGCCGCTGCCTGCGGCAAGCGCCGCACTACGATGCCGCCCTGGCGGCGTTTCGTTATGCCTTTCCGGTCGACCGGCTGATTCAGACCTTCAAGTACGATCGGCGCCTGGCGCTGGCCGACTACCTTGGCCGGCGGCTTGCCGCGCTGGCGGCGACGTGCACGGCCGAGGTCATCGTTCCGCTGCCGCTGCACAAGTTGCGCCTGCGCGAGCGCGGCTTCAATCAGGCGCTCGAACTGGCTCGTCCGGTCAGCCGGGCGCGCGCCATTGCCATCGACGCCCATTCTTGCCAGCGGGTACGCCACACGCCATCGCAGGCCGCCTTGCCCTGGCGCGAGCGTGCAGCCAACGTGCGCGGTGCTTTCCATTGCACGACGGATTTCAGCGGCCGCCGGATACTGCTCGTTGACGACGTGATGACGACCGGCGCATCGCTCGACGAAATGGCGCGCACCTTGAAACTACATGGCGCCGCACACGTCACGGTACTCGTCGTCGCGCGCGCCTTGCCGCCTTGAGTCGTCTGCCGCACGCCAGCCCGCTTCAGAGATGCTCGAACTCGGCGATGTCGGCATCCTGCGTGCTCGCTGACGCAGCAAACGAGATGATCCCGCTGCCCCGCAGAACAAAAGCCTCACGCCTGAGAAACAGCTCGGGCTCGCCTTTGATCGTGACAAAAGTGCCGTTGGTGCTCAAATCGCTGAGGACGAACTGATCGTCGCGGCGCTCGATGCGCGCGTGATGGCGCGAGGCGCGGCGGTCGCGCACCGGAATCTCACACTCGACGTCGCGCCCCATCAGCAGGCTGGGCCGATTCCGGTCGACCACCTTGACGTACGGCCCGTAACGCAGACAAAGGCGCGACTCGCGCTCCTTGGCCAGCGGTGGCGCCGGCTCGACGGCTGCTGCGACGACCAACGGACCCTTGGCTTCCGGCCAGCGGACTTCGTATACCGATTCGTGCACGCGCAGCGTGCGCGACAGGCTTGCCGGCAAGCTGCGTGTCGTAGTCTGTAACTGCGCCGGCAGCAGTGCGCGCGTGCTTTCGGTGATCAGCACCTGACCGGAAAGCGCGACGCTGGCCAGCGCCTCGGCCAGCGTCGCGCTCTCGCCAATCACATCGCCATCCTCTACGGCGACCGCGCCGTGATGAAACCCGGCATGGATGGCCAACTGCATGCCGGAAACCGGTGGCAGGTCGGCAATCCGCCGCTGCATGGTGATCGCCGCTTGGCAAGCGGCGTGCGCACTGTGAAATACGGCCATCACCTGGTCGCCGCTTGACCGGATGACCCGTCCACCGCCCATCTCGATTCCGCGCGTGATTCGCTTCATGCAGCGGTCAACAGCATGCAGCGCTTCGGCACCCCCCAGTCGGTCGAACAGGCGAGCGCCGTCCGACACACCGGCAACGAGCACCGACAGCATCTGTTCGTTCATTGTGATCAATCCCATTTCCCCCAATCTACACAGTATTCTTGTCAGACGATCGACGGCCAGTCGACGGTCGTCATCGCTTCTCCGGCAGCTGCACGCCTGGTCTGCGGCCAGTCAAACGCTGCGCGTTGCTCGATCTGAATCGCCCCTGCCGCACCCGCCGGCAGCGGTCGCTGATCCTCGTCAGCGAACTCGTCGGCAGAGGTTGCCGTCGGCTGCAAGGCCCGGAAATCGAACAGATCGCTGTCCGCCAGGTGTGAGGGAACAACCTTCTGCAGCGCGGCGAAGACGACATCCGTGCGTCCCGGAAATCGCCGGTCCCAGTCGGCCATCATTTCCCTGATCTGCTGACGCTGCAGATTCGCTTGCGCGCCGCAGAGGTTGCAGGGAATGATCGGAAAAGCCATGCCGCGGGCGAAGCGGGCGATTTCGCTCTCGCCGCAATAGGCGAGCGGCCGGATGACGATGTGCTGGCCGTCGTCGGTCAATAGCTTGGGCGGCATCGCCTTCAATTGCCCGGCGAAAAAAAGGTTGAGGAACAGCGTATGGACGATGTCGTCACGATGATGGCCGAGTGCGATCTTGTTGGCGCCGACTGCCTTGGCGGTACGGTATATTATCCCCCGACGCAGACGCGAACAGAGCGAACAGGTCGTCTTGCCGGGTGCGATCTTGCTCTTGACGATCGAATAGGTATCCTGCTCGACGATGCGGAACTCGACGCCGATCTGCGCCAGATAGGTGGGCAGGACATCCGACGGAAAGCCGGGCTGCTTCTGGTCGAGATTCATGGCGATCAGACGAAAGTCGATCGGCGCCCGTTCGCGCAGCGCGAGCAGCGTCGACAGCAGCGTGTAGGAGTCCTTGCCGCCGGAAACGCAGACGAGAACCGTGTCGCCGTCGTCGATCATGCGGTAATCGCAAATCGCTCGGGCGACCTTGCTTTCCAAGCGCTTCTTCAAGCGCAGCAGACTGTTCGACGGTTCCAACGTTGTCCTTTCGCAGTTACTTTCCGGCTCACAGATGTGCGCTGCGACCACCGTCGACGTTGATCACCTGGCCCGTGACGTAGGCGGCGTCAGCGACCAGGTAGCGCACCGCACGCGCGATGTCGAGCGGATTGCCGGCGCGTTGCAACAGGGTATGGGCGACGATCCGGGCCTTCTCGGCGCGCCCGAAGACGCCGCTGTCGGGCCACATGATCGGGCCGGGTGCGACCGCATTGACGCGTACGCGCGGCGCCAGTTCAACGGCCAGGGCGCGTGTCAGACCGAGCAGCCCGGCCTTTGCCGCACAGTACAGAGGATAGCCGGCGAGCGGTCGCTCGGCATGAATGTCGGTGATGTTGACCACTACGCCACCGGCCTCGATCAGATGCGGAGCGGCCGCCTGAGTGAGGAATAGCGGCGCCTTCAGGTTACTGCCGATAAGGTCGTCCCAGGCGAGGGAATCGATGCTCCCGAGCGGTGTCGGAAAAAAACTCGAGGCATTGTTGACCAGCCCGTCGAGGCGGCCGAAGTGTTCGACCGTGCTGCCGACGAGCAGCGGCAGGCTGGCGAGATCAAGCAGATCGGCCTGCTGGCAGGCGGCCGAAGACGGGCGGTCTGCGTTCAGTTCGGCGACGAGCGCGGCCGCAGCGGCAGAGGCCTGGCGGTAATGCACCATGACGCTGGCTCCGGCGGCGTGCAGTTCGCGCGCGATCGCCGCGCCAAGCCGCTTCGCCCCACCGGTAATCAGAATCGTCTTGCCGTTCATTCCTGCTTCCTGTCGAGCAGCGTACAAGGCAACGATTTTAACGGATCAGGGCAGCGGGTTTCCGAAAAACGGCCCCTTTTGTCACGCTGGCGCGCTAAACTTCCGCCAGTTGACCGTGGGAGGAACCGCATGAAGAAGCTGGATAAGCCGCTTGACGCCGACGATCTGATCGAACTCGCCGAGCGCGTCGCCGGACTGCCGCCAGCCGACGCCGAGTGGGTCGGACTGCTGCTGCAGGATCTGCTGCGCGCGCGCACGCGCGAGGCCGAGCTGCTGGCCGGGCGAGGCGGCATCAGGCCAGTGCCGGTCGGCGAACTGCCGGAGATCGGCGGAGCGCTGAACGACCAGATGGCGCAAGTGGCACTGGATACCGCCGAATGGCTGCGCACGCTATGGAATGTCGGCTACATGGGCGCCGGCAGTTTCCGTTCGCAACCGCGCACCGCCTTTCCGACGATCGACCTGGAAGACGTGCGCAAGTCGTCGCTTTTTGCGCGGATTCGCCAGGGCAAGCACGCGCTGCCGTTTGCCCCGCCGACCCGGCAGGGTTTGCCGTGGCACGAGCTGATCGAGGGCCACGATCAGATCCACGACGTCCAGGCCGAGATCATCCACGACGACGCTGGTCTGCCGCTGGCTGCGATCATCGAGGGCTGCAGCGAGTGGTCGGTGCTCAAGCAGATCGGCGCAAATCGCGCGTACCAGGTGCAGCATCAGCGCAAAGGGCCCATTTTCCATTTGCGGATCAGCGACGGAACTGCCGCCCAGCTCTGGCGCGAAGCACCGACACTCGAGTGCAAGGTGCATCTGATCGAACACGGTGGCCTGCACAGCTACGCCCTCGAATGGGCGGGCAGCAACGGCCGATCGCAGATCATCTCGCTGCGTGCGGCGACCTGGGCGCGTGCCGAGTCGGAAGCGGCGCACTGGGTAGCGACCAACCATCCCGAACTTTACGGGCAGGTCTCTTTCAAGAGGTTCAGCGACTGAAGCCGAGCGTCAGCGACTGGCCGACGCCGACGCCGGAAGCGGCAGATAGCAGCCGCTGGCTGGTTAGCCGGATCGGCGACGACATCCGGCGCAGTAAAGGCTGGATCTCTTTTGCCCACTTCATGGATCGGGCACTGTACGCGCCGGGCCTGGGCTACTACAGCGGTGGCGCGCACAAGCTCGGAGCGGCCGGCGATTTCGTCACCGCGCCTGAGCTTGGCCCGCTCTTCGCGCAAACGCTGGCCGCGCAGGTCGCCGAGATCTGCGCGCTGAGCGACCCGCACATCATCGAAGTCGGTGCCGGTAGCGGTCGCCTGGCCGCCGATCTGTTGCGCGAACTCGCCGCCCGTCAGGCCTTGCCGGAAAGCTACCGCATCCTGGAAGTCTCCGGCGAACTGCGCGCGCGTCAGCAGGCCGCTCTGCGCGAGGTGGCCGCGCAACTGCCAACGCGCATCAACTGGCTCGATCGCTTCCCCGAGCATTTCAGCGGTGTCGTGCTCGCCAACGAAGTACTCGACGCGATGCCGGTCCACCTGGTCGTTTGGCAGGATGACGACATTCTCGAACGCGGCGTCGGGCTGGCCGACGGGCAGTTCGTCTGGCAGGATCGGCCGGCGAGCGGCCGCCTGCGCGAGCGCGCGCAGACGATCGCCGCCGAGTGTTCGCCGCCCCCCGGCTATCTCGGCGAAATTGCCCTGCTGTCAGACGATTGGCTGTACGAGTGGGGGCAACGCCTGACGCGCGGCGCGCTGCTCTTGCTCGACTACGGCTTTCCCCGGCACGAGTACTATCACGCGCAGCGTAGCGCGGGAACGCTGATGTGTCACTATCGGCACCGCGCACACGGCGATCCGTTTTACCTGCCCGGCCTGCAGGACATCACCGCGCATGTCGACTTCACGGCGATCGCAGAAGCCGCCTGCGCCGCCGGCTTCGAGCTGCTCGGCTATACGACGCAGGCGGGCTTTCTACTGGCCTGCGGCCTGCTCGAGATCCTGGCGCGCACGCCGGCAGAAGATGCACCGCGCTATCTGCCGCTCGCCAATGCGGCACAAAAGCTGATCTCGCCGGCCGAAATGGGCGAACTCTTCAAGGTGATGGCGCTCGGCAAGGGGATAGGGCACGCGCTGCTCGGTTTCCAGCGCGGCGAGCGCAGCCATACGCTCTGACTTGCGCTGACTCCGCCGGGGTTCAGCGCCGGGCGTTCACGATTCCGCCGTCCACGGCGCCGGTTTGCCGAAGAAGAACCCCTGCCCGTAGTCGACACCAAGCTCGCACAGCCGGTCGACGATGGCTTTGCTGCTGACGTACTCGGCGACGATACGCAGACCAAGGGCGTGTCCCATGTCGTTGATTGCCGCCACCAGCGCGTCATCGCGCGCGCTCTCGCGCATGTCCTTGACGAAGCTGCCATCGATCTTCAGATGGTCGATCGGCAGGCTCTTCAGATAGTGGAATGACGAAAGACCGCTGCCGAAGTCGTCGAGCGCAAGCTGGCAACCATGCCGTTTGAGCGCCGTGAGCAGAGCCATCGCCGGGCGCAGATTCTGGATGGCCGCGGTCTCGGTGATTTCGAAGCACACGCGCTCTGGCGGGAAGCCGGTCGCCGTGAACTGCTGTTCGATGAAATCCAGCAGCCCGTCGTCGCTCAAGGAATTGCCCGAGACGTTGATCGCCAGCGAGGTTTCGGTTCGTCCTATGCCTTTGGCGTAGTCGTGAAAAGCCGTCTGGATCACCCAGCGGTCGATCGCCGCCATCAGACCGTAGCGTTCAGCGGCCGGAATGAAGACCGCCGGGAGGACGAGTTCGTCGATGCGCGGATGAACCCGGCCATGCACCACGCGCAACAGAACCTCGTGCCCGAGCGTCCGGAAGTCCTGCCCGTCGAGCGCCACGATTGGCTGGTAGTGCAGACGGAACATCCCCTGGTCGAGCGCATCGCGCAAACCGGCAGCACCGATGATCTCATGGTGCCGGCGCAGCGTATCGAGGTCGGCCTCCTGGTAGACGTGTACGCGATTGCGCCCAAGTTCCTTCGCTGCATAGCAGGCAATGTCGGCGTGCGTCATCAACTGGACGGTGCTCTCGGTATCCGCGCTGATCGGTACCAGACCGATGCTGGCGCTGATCTGGTAGGAACGTCCGCCCCAGGCGAAACGGTGCGCGCGCAGCAGACTGACCACCGACTGGGCGACGAGCACCGCACGCTCAAGCGGACAGTTCTCCTGGAGCAGGGCAAACTCGTCGCCGCCGACGCGCGCCAGCACGTCGCTCTCGCGGAAAACCCCGGTCAGCACGCCCCTGATCTGTTTGAGCAACTCGTCGCCCGCCGTATGCCCGGCGGTATCGTTGATCACCCTGAAGCGGTCGAGATCGAGATAGCTCAGCACGTGCCGGCTGCCGCTGCGGCGTGAACTATCGACCGCCGCCTGCAATCGCCGCTCGAACTCTGCGCGGTTGCACAGACCGGTCAGCGCGTCGTGCGTGGCATCGTAGGCCAACTGCCGTTCGAGCTGGCGCGTCTCGCTCACGTCGCGAAAAACCAGCACGCCACCCATGATTACGCCGTCGTGGCCGCGGATAGGCGCGGCCGAATCGTCGATGTCGAACTCGCGCCCGTCGCGCGAAACCAGGATCGAGCCCGTGGTCAGCGAGATCATCCGTCCGCTCCGGATGCACTGGTTGAGGGGCTCGGCAATCGCCTCGCGCGTCTGCCCGCTGATCACCCGGAAGATTTCGTCGATCGGCCGGCCGCGCGCCTCCGCCATACTCCAGCCGGTGAGCGCCTCGGCAACCGGATTCAGGTAATCCACCTTCGCCTGGGCATCGGCGGTAATCACTGCATCGCCGATCGAATGCAAGGTCACCTGCGCGCGTTCCTTGGCCTCGAAAAGCGCCAGTTCGGCGCGTTTGCGCTCGGTGGTGTCGATGCCGACACAGATCAACTGCTCGACGTTGCTGGAAACCGCGCGGATCGGCGCCTTGATCGTGTGGAACCAGCGCACTTCGCCAGCGCTGTTGGCGATGGCCACCTCACGTTCGACGCGCGGCCGTCGACCGCTGAGAATATCCTGTTCGTCTTCGGCGAAAGACTGCAAGAGCTGTGGGTCGGAAAGGAAGTTGGCCAGCGGCTGATCGACCACCTCCTCCAGCGCGTGCCCGACGGTCGCCGCAAAGCTCTGATTTGCCAGCGTGATCAGTCCGTTGCTGTCGACTACGAAGGTCAGGTGCGGATTGGCGTCGATGACTGCGCGCAGAAACTCGCGTTGCGCCTGATCCTCGTGTTGTACGGCCAGCAGACGCTGGATCAGCTTGACGTTGCGGAAGCAGGCAGCGATGCTGTTGACGAAGATGTCGAGCAGTGTGCGGTCGAGGCTCTCCAGCACATGGCAGGAATCGAGGAAAACGGCCGCCTCCTGCTCGGGCGCCGCCTGCAGATAAAGGACGGTGTAGTCCTTGGCGAAGATATGCTGTCGATTGGTCAGGGCGTTGGTGATCGCCTCGACGATGCGCTTGTCCGGCAAGCGCGCCAACGGTTGCGCGATGTAACGCGCGTGGCAACCGGCGGCGGCGGCGATCACATAGCCGCACTCTTTGCCGTCACCGAGCGCGAGTTCCTTCTGACTGCAGACGATACCGTCGACGGGCAACCTCAGCAAGGCGGCCAATTGGGTCAGGACGCCCTCGGCGAAATAGGCAATCGCCCGCTCTTCCTTCAGTTCGGCCGCCGCGCGCACGACCATCTCCAGACCCTGCCGCTGCTCGGCGATCGTGCACAACTGCTGATACGAACGCAAGGCAGCGCTTACCGTCGTGATCAGCCGTGTCCGGTTGAGCTCCGCCTTGGTCCGGTAATCGTTGATGTCGTACTCTTCGATCACCGTCAGTTCCGGCGCGTAGCCGGGTTCACCAGTACGCAGGATCAGGCGGCACTCCATCATCCCCAGTTCGTCGCGGATGTAACCGACCAGGTCGAGGCCGGCGCGCGTCGTTTCCATGACCACATCGAGCAGGGCGACAGCGATATCCGGATGCTGCTGCAGGATGCCGCGCGCCGCCTGGCCGCTCGCCGCGTGCAGCAGGCGCAAGGGCCGACCAAAGACGCGCAGGTGCTGCAGGGCAAAACGCGTCACCCCATGCACCTCCGGATCGTCGTCGACGATCAGCACCTTCCAGGGTGATTGCTCGGCCAGCGGCGGCGCACCGGTCTGTGCCGGCTCCTCCGACCAGCGGATCAGTTCATCGTTCATTCGTCGTCCAGAATGACGCTCGTATAGACGTTCTGGACATCGTCGAGGCCCTCCAGAACGTCGATCAGTTTCTGCATGCGCTGCGCATCTTCGCCGCCAAGCTGCGTTTCGTTGTCTGCTTTCATCGTCACGCCGCCAAACTCGGCAACGAAACCGGCCGCTTGCAGCGCGTCCCTGACCGCAACAAAATCGTTCGGCGCGGTAATCACCTCGACCGAGCCGTCGTCGTTGCTCAGCACATCGTCGGCACCACACTCGATCGCCACGTCCATCAAAGCCGCCTCGTCGACTCCCGGAGCGAAGAGCAATTGGCCGCAATGCCTGAACTGAAAAGCAACGCAACCATCGGTGCCCAGATTACCGCCGTACTTATTGAACGCGTGCCGCACATCGGCGACGGTTCGCGTCTTGTTGTCGGTCAGACAATCGACGATCACCGCCGCGCCGTTGATCCCGTAGCCCTCATAACGGACCTCGACGTAGTCGACGCCCTCGAGCTCGCCGGTACCCTTCTTGATCGCGTTATCGATCTTGTCCTTCGGCATGTTCACTCCCTTCGCCCGGTCGGTCGCCAGACGCAAGCGTGGGTTGAACGCCGGGTCGCCGCCACCCATCTTGGCGGCAACCGTCAACTCGCGTGCAATCTTCGAAAACGACGCGCTCCGTTTCTCATCCTGGCGACCCTTGCGATGCTGGATGTTTGCCCACTTGGAATGCCCTGCCACAAAAATCCCTTTCCGATTCGACTCGACAAACCTGCTTCGGTGAACTGTCGGTCCTGTCCGCAATGCGCCAAAACCCACCGGGCAAGACGCAAATGGTTGATAATCTGAGGCCGCATTTTAGCACTTCCGATCGATTGACCAACTTTCTGGCACCTTTTCGCTGTGCTGTCTTCCACACTTTGCTTCCTTTGACTGCTGCTCGGAGTTACAGATGACCGCTCCCCTCCTGATTGCCAAGAACCAAGATACCGACCTTGTCCTGCTGCCGGCACTGGCCAATCGGCACGGCCTGATCACCGGCGCCACCGGAACGGGCAAGACGATCACCCTGCAAGTCCTCGCCGAACGCTTCTCGGCCATCGGCGTGCCGGTCTTCATGGCCGACGTGAAGGGTGATCTTTCGGGACTCGCCGAAGCCGGCAGCCTGACGCCGAAAATGCAGGCGCGCCTCGCCGCACTCGGCCTGAAGGACTGGGCGCCGAAAGCATGCCCAGTCGTTTTCTGGGACGTCTACGGCAGCCAGGGCCACCCGGTGCGGGCAACGATCTCGGACATGGGGCCGGTCCTCCTTGCCCGCTTGCTCAACCTCAACGAGACGCAGGCAGGCGTCCTCCAACTCGTCTTCAAGATCGCTGACGACCAGGGCCTGCTCCTGCTCGACCTCAAGGACCTGCGTGCGATGGTCCAGCACGTCGGCGAAAACGCCAAGTCGTTTACCACCGAATACGGCAACGTCTCGGCCGCCTCGATCGGCGCCATCCAGCGCAACCTGCTGACACTCGGCGAACAGGGCGGCGAGGTCTTTTTCGCCGAACCGATGCTCGACATCGCCGACCTGCTGCAGACCGAGAACGGGGCCGGCGTGGTCAATATCCTCGCGGGCGATCAGTTGATGAACTCGCCGCGCCTCTACTCGACCTTCCTCCTCTGGCTGCTCTCCGAGCTCTTCGAGCGTCTGCCGGAGGTCGGTGATCTCGACCAGCCGAAGCTCGTCTTCTTCTTCGACGAAGCGCACCTGCTGTTCAACGAGGCCCCGGCCGCGTTGCTGCAAAAGATCGAACAGGTCGTCCGCCTGATCCGTTCGAAAGGCGTCGGCATCTACTTCGTCACGCAGAACCCGCTCGACATTCCCGACACCGTCCTCGGCCAGCTCGGCAACCGCGTCCAGCACGCACTGCGCGCGTTCACCCCGCGCGACCAGAAGGCGGTCAAGGCAGCCGCCCAGACGCTAAGGGCAAATCCCAAGTTCGACGCGGAGGCGGCAATCAGCGAACTCGGCGTGGGCGAAGCGCTGGTCTCCTTCCTCGACGAGAAAGGACGGCCGAACGTCGTCGAACGGGCTTTCGTCCTCCCGCCGGCGACGCGCATAGGCCCACAGACGGCCACCGAGCGCCAGGCGGTGATCAAGCGCTCGCCGATCTACGGGCATTACGAAAAGGTCGTCGACCGCGAATCGGCCTACGAAAAGCTGAAGGGTGAAGCCGCCGCGAAAAGCGCCGACGGCGCTTCCGGCAAGCCTGCCGACACAGCGCCGGCGAGCGAATCGGGCGGCGGCTGGCTGGGTGGCCTGGGCGACCTCTTCTCGGGTGGCAGCGGTGGCCGCGCCCGACGCGCCGACTCGGTCCTCGAAACCGCCGCGAAAAGTGCCGCCCGGACGATCGGCTCGCAGGTCGGCCGCGAAATCATTCGCGGCGTCCTCGGCTCGATCCTCGGCGGCGGGAGCCGCCGGCGGTGATTTGCCGCAGCGCCGCGCGCGGCGCCGCCCTCAGGCCGGCTGTCGCCGACGCCAGCCGGCCAAGCCCAGGCCTAGCGCGAGCAAGGCAGCGGTAGCGGGTTCGGGCACCGCGGCGATTTCAAGGAAGGGGCGCAGGCTCGCGTCGGCGGCGGCCGACGAGGCGTAGAGCGAGGCGATCGGCTTGCCCGAGTCGGCGAAAACGATGTCGGGCTGCAGCAGTTCGACGCCGAAATTCATGCTTGGGTCGGACAGCCAGTCCTTGACCAGTCCCGTCACGTCGAAACTGACCCATTGGTTGACGCCATCCTGTACGGCCGACGTGAACGGACCGGCGACGCTCGGTTGCGTCTCCCAGGTCACCGTCGTTTCTCCCCAGGCCTGCGTGACGCGATGCAGTTCGGTGGTGATCGGTTTGGCGCTCGTCGGGTTGTCGAAAGGGCGCAGTCCGGGCAGGGCAAACAGCTTGAGCTGGGCGCTGGCAACCTGGCCGGCCGACAAGGCAAGCGGGGTGAGATCGAAGCGCAGCAGCGATCGGGTGTCGTGCGCGCGTGATTCGCCCAGCGCACCGATCAGCGGCGTCGTGTTGCTGCTCCCGAGGAAGTTGCCGAAGGGAACGGCCGGCGCCGGGGTGAGCGCGTTCAGCGTCTGGCTGTCGAGGTTGGTGACGCGCGCTGCGGTCGCGATGTTGAAAGTGCCGGGAATCCCGAATTCATAGACGAAGACGTCCTCGCTGGTGCTTTCGTCGGGTTGCAGGATCATCGCCGCGTGCGCCGCACCGGTCAGCGTCGCGGCAAGCAGCAGGGGAAGCATTTTCGAGGGGAGAGCGTGGCGCATGGGGGACCTCCGATGGCTTGGGTTGAGCGCGGGCGCACCCAATGCGCGCCCGCTTCAGGCTCGAATACGCAGCGACAGCGAGAATGGATGCAGACGGCGGCGCCAGGCTGCCCGGCCTTCGCTCAGGTCGTCTGGGCGAGCGCTGGGCCGAGAGGGATTTTCGACGCGGCATGCGCGACCGCGCGCACGAAGCGTGGGACGAGGTAGCCGGGCAGACGCGCCAGCAGCGCGGCATGCAGGGCGCGGGCGTGCGCTTCAGGCACGTCGAAGTGGGCGGCGCCGCTCACCCGGTCGAGCAGGTGGACGTAGTAGGGCAGAACGCCGACCGCGAAGAGACGTTCAGACAATTCGGCCAGCGTATCGGCCTGGTCATTGACGCCGGCGAGCAGGACCGACTGGTTGAGCAGGCTGAGCCCGGCCGCGCGCAGCGGGCGCAGCGCAGCGCCGACCGTTTCGTCGATTTCGCGCGGATGATTGGCGTGGATGACCAGACTCGTCGCCAGGCGGCTGCCGGTGAGCAACTCGACGAGCGCTGGCGTGACGCGCTGCGGAACGACAACCGGCAAGCGGCTATGCACGCGCAGGCGGCGAAGATGGGCGATCGCTGCCAGACGATCGACCATTTCGGCCAGGCGCCGGTCGGACAATGACAGCGGATCGCCGCCCGACAGGATGACTTCGTGCAGCGAGGGATCGCGCTCGATGTAGTCGAACACCGGCGCCCACTCGGCGCGCGGCGGCCGGTTGTCGGCGTAGGGGAAGTGACGACGGAAACAGTAACGGCAGTTGATCGCGCAGTTCCCGCTGAGCACGAGCAGGACGCGGCCGGCATACTTGTGGATCAGTCCGGGCAGCTTGTTGGCTTCGCTTTCGTCCAGCGGGTCGTCGACGAAGCCGGGCTGCGTCTGAGTTTCGGCGAGCGCCGGCAGAACCTGACGCAGCAAGGGGTCGTCGCGCTCGCCGCGGCGCATGCGGGCGACGAAGCTGCGCGGTACGCGCAACGGAAAGGCCGGCCGGCGATCAAGTGCGGGCGCTTCATCAGCCAGATCGAGCAGGGCGAGGAGCTCGTCGCTGCTCGTCACGACCTCGCGCAAGGCGTGCTGCCAGGGTTCGTCCTGACGGTCTTTCGCGTGCCAATCGGTCGGGCTTCGCGCTATCATGGCGCCCTTCATTTCTCTTGACCGCCTCACGAGGGGATCCAATGGCGAGCTATTCTACCAACGAATTCAAATCCGGCCTGAAGGTCATGCTGGACGGTGAACCGTGCACCATCCTCGAAAACGAATTCGTCAAGCCGGGCAAGGGCCAGGCATTCAATCGCGTCAAATTGCGCAACCTGAAGACCAACCGCGTATCCGAAAAGACGTTCAAGTCGGGCGACTCGCTCGAGGGGGCGGACATCGTCGACCGTGAAATGCAGTACCTGTACAACGACGGCGAGTTCTTCCATTTCATGGAGCCGGACAGCTTCGAGCAGCATCAGGCGAGTTCGACCACCGTCGGCGACGCCGCGCTGTGGCTCAAGGAACAGGACATGTGCATGGTGATGCTGTTCAACGGCGCACCGCTGGCGGTGACGCCGCCGAACTTCGTCGACCTGGAGATCGTCGAGACCGAGCCGGGTGTGCGCGGTGACACGGCGACCGGCGGCACCAAGCCGGCGCGCCTGTCGACCGGCGCGGTTGCCAAGGTGCCGCTGTTCGTCAATCAGGGCGAGATCATTCGTTGCGACACGCGCACCGGGGAGTACGTCTCGCGCGTCAAGGGCTGAGCACGGGCAGCAACGCGTTGCCTTTCCCGCACACATGCGGCAGGCGACAGCGCGGGGCAGCACCGTGACCGCGGCGCAGCGCTGGCGGCCGACCGCGCCGCTGGCGAACCTGCGCCGGCGGGCGCAGATCGTTGGCGCCATCCGCGCCTATTTCGCCGCGCAGGGCGTGCTCGAAGTCGAGACGCCGCAGATCGGTTCGGCAACGGTCAGCGATCCGCACCTCAACAGTCTGTACGTCGCGGGCTACGGCTACCTGCAAACCTCGCCGGAATACGCGATGAAGCGGCTGCTCGCCGCCGGCAGCGGGTCGATCTATCAACTGGCCCGGGTCTTTCGCGCCGACGAGCACGGCCGCCGACACCAGCCGGAGTTCACCTTGCTCGAATGGTATCGCCTGGGGTATTCGCTCGAACGGCTGATCGATGAAGTCGGGTCGATCGCCCGCCTGGCGCTCGGCGACTTGCCGAGCGAGCGCCAGCGCTACCGTGATCTTTTCCAGCGCTACCTCGGACTCGACCCGCTGCGCTGCGAGTTGAGCGCACTGCGCAGCGCCGCCGAGCACCTCGACCTGGCGTTCGACGATGCCGACCGCGATACCTGGCTCGAACTGCTGATGAGCGCGGTGATCGAACCGCAACTCGGGCGCAACGTGCTCAGCTTCGTCGTCGACTATCCGCCCTCGCAAGCGGCGCTCGCCCGCCTGCGCCGCGACGCTGACGGAGAACTCGTCGCCGCGCGCTTCGAGTTGTATTTTGCCGGCGTCGAACTGGCCAACGGCTACCACGAACTGGCCGACGCCGACGAACAGCGGGCCCGCTTTGCCACCGATCTGCAGACGCGCGCGGCGCTGGGTCTGCCCGCCGTAGCGCTCGACGGCGACTTTCTCGCCGCGCTGAGCGCCGGACTACCGGACTGCAGCGGCGTCGCGCTCGGCCTCGACCGGCTGATCATGCTCGCCGTCGGCGCCCAGTCGCTGGCCGAGGTGATGGCCTTCGCCGTGCCCTGGGGAGAACTCGATGCATCCGCCTAGCCCGCCGGCGTTCCAGCGCTTCAGCGCGCTCTTTGTGCCGACGATGAATCGATGAGTCCGCGCATCCGCTGCATCACTCCCGAGGTTTACCAGGTCGGCGGCGCCGGGCTGACGCACGCCAACGATGCGGCGATCTATCTGGTCGCCGTCTCCGGTGGTGCGGCGCTGATCGACGCCGGCTGCGGACGCGGCAGCGATCTGCTGCTGCTCAACCTGGAAGCCGCCGGCGTGGCGCCCGATGAGATCGATTTCCTCCTGCTGACGCACTGCCACTACGATCACACCGGAGGTGCGGCCGCATTGCGCCGCCGCTTCGGCTGGCGCGTCGCGCTGCACACTGACGAAGTCGCCTACCTGTCGAAGGGCGACAACGACGTCAGCGCCGCCGCCTGGTACGGCGACGAACTGACGCCGTGCGCGGTCGATCTGCCGCTGGTCGATGGCCAGGAAATTCGGCTCGGCGAGCGGGCCTTGCGCGCCATCCACATTCCCGGCCATTCGCCGGGATCGCTCGCTTACCTCGTCGAGTCAGCCGGACAGCGCGTCGTCTTCGCGCAGGACGTGCATGGGCCACTGCATCCGTCGCTGCTCTCGAACAGCGCCGATTACCAGGCTTCGCTCGGCAAGCTGGCCGCGCTCGAGGCCGACATCCTGTGCGAAGGGCATTACGGCGTTTTCGTTGGTCGGCGGGAAGTTGCCCAGTTCATCGCGCGCTTTCGTTCGCCAGCGGGCGCAACGCGCGGCCGAGACGGGTAGGTCAGCGGCGCGCGCAGGGGCTTTGCGCGCCGCGCCCGCTACCGGTCAGCGCTGCCGATCCCTTACAGGAGTTCTTCCAGGCGCAGGCGAATGATCTTTCCGTGCACGGCCGACAAGGCCTCGATGCCGGCGATTGCCGCATCGACCTGGCGCTCGCGCGTGCGGTGGGTGAGCATGATGATGTCGGTCTGCTCCTCGCCTTCGTTCGGTTCGCGCTGAAACATGGCGACGATCGAAATCTCGTGATCGGCCAGGATGCGCGTCACCTCGGCGAGCACGCCCGGGCGGTCTTCGACGCGCAGGCGCAGGTAATAGCTGGTGACCACCTCGGCGATCGGCAGGATCGCCAGTTCGACCATGGCGCCGGGCTGGAAGGCGAGATGCGGTACGCGGTGTTCGGGGTCGGCCGTGTGCATGCGGGTCACGTCGACCAGGTCGGCGATGACCGCCGAAGCGGTGGGTTCGGCGCCGGCGCCCTTGCCGTAATAGAGCGTCGCACCGACCGCGTCACCCTTGACGAGAACGGCATTCATCGCGCCTTCGACGTTGGCGATCAGGCGCTTGCCCGGAATCAGCGTCGGATGGACGCGCAGTTCGACGCCTGCGTCGGTGCGCTTGGTGATGCCCAGCAGCTTGATGCGATAACCGAGTTGTTCGGCGTACTTGATGTCGACCGCGTCGAGCTGGCTGATACCTTCGATGTGCGCGCGCTCGAAACCCATCGAACTGCCGAAGGCAATCGCCGACATGATGCTCAGCTTGTGCGCCGCGTCGATGCCCTCGACGTCCACGGTGGGATCAGCCTCGGCGTAACCCAGCTCCTGCGCTTGCGCCAGGACGGCCGGGAAACTGAGACCCTTGTCGCGCATTTCCGAGAGGATGAAATTGGTCGTGCCGTTGATGATGCCGGCAATCCATTCGATCCGGTTCGCCGTCAGCCCCTCGCGCAAGGCCTTGATGATCGGTATGCCGCCGGCAACCGCCGCCTCGAAGGCGACCATGACGCCGCGCGCCTGGGCGGCGGCGAAGATCTCGTTGCCGTACTTGGCGAGCAGCGCCTTGTTCGCCGTCACCACATGTTTGCCGTTGGCGATCGCCAGGAGGACGAGCTCCCTTGCCTGATCATAGCCGCCGAACAGCTCGACGACGATGTCCACCTCGGGATCACTGACCAGCGCACGCGGATCATCGGTGGCGCGACACTCGCCGGCGGTCAGCCGGTGCGTCCGTTCCAGGTTGCGATCGGCGACGACGCTGATCCGGATGGGGCGTCCGGCACGCCGCGTAATCTCTTCGGCGTTTCTCTTGAGCACCGCGTAGACGCCGCCACCGACGGTGCCGATACCGAGAAGTCCAACGTTGATAGGTTTCATTGGGCAAAGGAAGGCAAGATTGGAGATCGATGAGCGTCGGCCGGGCGGCTAGCTGCCGGCCGCGACCTTCTGTTGCGAGCGACGACGATAGCCGGCGAGGAAGCGCGCCAAGCGCGCTATTGCATCGCGCAAATCGTCCTCGTGCGGGAGAAAGACCAGGCGAAAATGGTCCGGCGCCGGCCAGTTGAAGCCACTCCCCTGAACGAGCAGGACGCGCTCGGCCTCGAGCAGTTCGGCCATGAACTCCTGATCGTCGTCGATCGGGTAAAGTTCGCGATCAAGGCGCGGGAACATGTACAGCGCCGCCTTCGGCTTGACGCAACTGACCCCGGGAATGGCCGTGATCAGTTCGTAGGCGAGGTCACGCTGGCGGCACATGCGACCGCCCGGCGCGACCAGATCGTCGATGCTCTGGTAACCGCCAAGTGCCGTCTGAATCGCATGCTGCGCCGGCACGTTCGAGCACAGGCGCATCGAAGCCAACATGTCGAGTCCTTCGATGTAGTCGCGCGCGTCGCGCAAATCGCCCGAAACGACCATCCAGCCGGCGCGATAGCCGCACGAGCGATAGTTCTTGGACAGGCCGTTGAAGGTCACTGTCAGTACGTCCGACGAGAGCGACGCGATCGCCGTGTGCTGCGCACCGTCGTAGAGCACCTTGTCATAGACCTCGTCCGAATAGATGATCAGGCTGTGCTGGCGCGCAATGTCGACGAGTTCGCGCAGCATCGTTTCCGGATAGAGCGCACCGGTCGGATTGTTCGGATTGATCACCACCAGCGCGCGCGTACGCGGCGTGATCTTGGCGCGCAGATCGTCCAGATCGGGCAGCCACTCGTTCGCCTCGTCGCACAGATAATGACGCGGCGTGCCGCTCGACAGGCTGACCGCGGCCGTCCACAAGGGATAGTCCGGCGCCGGTACGAGTACCTCGTCGCCGGTGTTGAGCAGGGCGTTCATCGCCATGACGATCAGCTCGGAGACGCCGTTGCCGATGTAGATGTCCTCCAGCGTCACGCCCTTGATACGCTTTTGCTGCGTGTAGTGCATCACCGCCTTGCGCGCCGAGAAGATCCCTTTCGAATCGGAATAGCCCGCCGCTCCCGGCAGGTTGCGAATCATGTCGAGCTGGATTTCCTCCGGCGAGTCAAAACCGAATGCGGCCAGATTGCCGATGTTGAGCTTGATGATGTGATGACCGTCGTCCTCCATCTGCTTCGCCTTCTGCAGAACGGCGCCGCGTATGTCGTAACAGACGTTGTCCAGCTTGGCTGACTTGCGTATCGTCTTCATCGTCCCGCTCCTAAAGCAAGCCGTCTTTTCGGAACATGTCCTTGATCCCGCGAACCGCCTGGCGCGTGCGCTCCTCGTTCTCGATCAGCGCAAAGCGGACATGGTCATCGCCGTATTCGCCGAAGCCGATTCCGGGCGACACCGCGACGCGCGCCTCGCCGAGCAGTTTCCGCGCGAAATCAAGCGAGCCCATCTGCTCGTAGGCGGGCGGAATCTTCGCCCAGATGTACATCGACGCCTTCGGCACCTCGACCATCCAGCCCGCTTCGTGCAGCCCCTTGGCGAGCACGTTGCGCCGGTTCTGGTAGGTCTGGCGCACTTCGGCGACGCAGTCCTGCGGCCCATCGAGGGCAATCACCGAGGCCACCTGGATCGGTGTGAACGTCCCGTAATCGTGATAGCTCTTGATGCGCACCAGCGCATGGCAGAGATCGGCGTTGCCGACCATGTAGCCCACCCGCCAGCCGGCCATGTTGTAGCTCTTCGACATCGTGAAGAACTCGACGGCGATCTCGCGCGCACCCGGTACCTGCATGATCGACGGCGCCTGATAGCCGTCAAAGACGATGTCAGCATAGGCCAGATCGTGCACCAGGAGAATATCGTGCTGGCGGGCGATCGCCACGACGCGCTCGAAGAAAGCAAGGTCGACGCAGCGTGCTGTCGGGTTGCTCGGAAAGCCCAGGATCATCATCTTCGGTTTCGGGATCGACTCGCGGATCGCGCGCTCGACCTCCTCGAAGAAATCGACCTCGGGCGTCATGCGCACGGCGCGCACGTCGGCGCCGGCGATGATCGCTCCGTAAATGTGAATCGGGTACGATGGGTTCGGCACCAGGACCGTGTCGCCACGATCGAGCGTCGCCAGCATCAGGTGCGCCAGCCCCTCCTTCGAGCCAATGGTCACCACCGCCTCGCTTTCCGGATCGAAACGCACGTCATAACGCCGCTGATACCAGTCGCAAATCGCTCGCCGCAAGCGCGGAATGCCTTTCGACAGCGAGTAGCCATGCGTGTTTTCGCGCAACGCCGCCTCGACCAGCTTGTCGGTAATGTGCTGCGGCGTCGGACCATCCGGGTTGCCCATGCTCAGGTCGATGATGTCTTCGCCCCGGCGACGGGCGGCCATCTTCAGTTCACCGGTGATGTTGAAGACGTAGGGTGGCAGACGCTTGATGCGGGAAAACTCTTTCATGGTGCGGACTCGGAAGGCGTGCAGCGTATTCGGTGCTCGGCGGCGGGCGCCGGTCGGTCACGGCGACCGGCGCCGACCTTGGCGGGGATCAGCGAAGCGCCGCCGGCAAAAAGCTATAATCGTACTTTAACGTTTCCTGTCCCGCAATTTTGATGAAGCTGCAACTCGACCGCCCGGAAGGCCTGAACACGTTTACCGCGTACGGCGACGACTATGTCAGCGTGAACGGCGTGCGCTATCGATGCAATCTGCTCGTCCTGCCCGAGCACCTGATGCCGGACTGGAGCAGTGCGACCTCGGCTACCTTTTCGCTCGCCGACGGCGCAATCCTTGCCGGACTCGACGCCGAGATCGTCCTTCTTGGCACCGGCAAACAACTGCGTTTTCCGCCGCCTGACTTGCTGCAGCCGCTGATCGCGCAGCGCAAGGGACTCGAAGTGATGGATGTCCAGGCAGCCTGCCGAACCTACAACATCCTGCTCGGCGAAGGACGCAAGGTGGCGGCCGCCTTGTTCCTCGTCTGAGCAATGCGGGCGTGCTCGGCGCAGAATTCGCGCAACAGCCGAAAAACAAAGGCGGCCATCCGGCCGCCTTCGGCAAGTCCACAAGCGGACTTTGTTCAGTCGCGATCGCCGCTAAAGAACATCAGCAAATTCAGCAAGCTGACAAAGACGTTGTAGATGTCCAGATAGACTGCCAGCGTCGCCGAAATGTAGTTGTCCTCGCCGCCGTTAACGATCCGGCTGATGTCATACAGAATGTACGCCGAGAAAACCAGGACGGCGACCGCCGAAATGGTCAGCGACAGGGCCGGAATCTGGAAGAAGATGTTGCCCAGCGCGGCGAGCAGAACGACGATCATGCCGACGAACAGGAACTTGCCGAGAAAGCTGAAATCGCGCTTGCTCACCGTCGCCACGCCGGCCAGCGCAAAGAAGATCACGCCAGTCCCGCCGGCTGCCATCGCGATCAGCGAACCGCCATTGCTGAAGCCAAGCGCGACCTGCAGGATGCGCGAAAGCATCAGCCCCATGAAGAAGGTGAAGCCGAGCAGCAGCACGACGCCCATGCCGCTATTCTTCGTCCGCTCGATTCCCCACATGAAGCCGAAGGCGATGCCCAGGAAGAGCAGGAAGGACATCAACGGGCTGCCGGCGAGGAAGGAGAACTTCAACTGGACGCCAGCGACGGCGCCGATCACCGTCGGCAGCATGCTCAGTGCGAGCAGCATGAATGTATTGCGCAACACGTTGTTGCGCTGAACGGCAAGATCCAGACTTGACTGATGGCTTACTTGATACGGTTGATACTGCGGTTGCATGGTGTTCCTCCTGTGCAAGGGAAGTGCGATTACGCCCCTAAGACTAGCCAATTCCGGCAAAAGTTTCAATCGCCATCGTCGCTCGATGAGGCTAACAGCGCTGCTGCGCGGTACGCCTGAGAGCCCGCTCCTGCATCTCATGCTATCATCCGTCGCGCCCGACGGTCAGCCACGAGGCCAGCAGCGAGACCAGCGCGATCCATCAGCGCGTGGCGCGAGCGTAGCAGAATGGTCGATTGCACCGACCTTGAGAAGCGTAAAGTGGTTGCAGGAAGCTTGGCAGAGTGGTCGATTGCACCGGTCTTGAAAACCGGCATACCGTAAGGTATCCAGGGTTCGAATCCCTGAGCTTCCGCCAATAAGATAATAGGCCTATGTATTTCCGGGCGGGGCAAGACGGGTCACGCAGGGCGTCTGGTGGAGCCCGCGCCGGGCTCGCATCAGCGGTGCTCAACTGCGAGAGCAGGTGTCGAGGCGACTTCCGCGGAAACCCCTAGCCTCGCCCTACGTTCCAGGCGTGGTCCATGCACTCGGCGTGCTTCGATCGCCTTCCCGCAAGCAAGCGGCGCGCTGTTACGCGCCGTGTTCGGCGCTGGCTGGAACAGCGAGACCACGACCCCTCTGTTGGCGTGACGCCGGCATACGGGGAGATGTGCGCACGCACGTGTGGGCGACGCTCTTCACCGTCGTGCACGGCGAACACGACGCCAGGCCACCTTCGCACGACAAGCGGGGTCGAGAAGCGCGAACGTCCAGCCGCGGATTGCGGCTCGTCTTTCCAGGCGCAGATCGTTGCATGCTTGTCGTCGCGCCGCCTGAACGATGGAAGAGTCAGGCGCGGCGTACCTCGACGACGCCGGGAACCTCGTGCAGCAAGGCCAGCGTACGGTTGAGCTGGGCGATGCTGCCGACTTCGGCGGTAAAGCCCATGCGGGCCTGGCCCTGGCGCGAGAGCGTGTTGACCGCAATCAGGTTGATCTTCTCGCGCGACAGCACATCGGAGACATCGCGCAGCAGCCCTTGCCGGTCGCGCGCTTCGATCACGATATCGACCGCAAATACGCCGTCGGCCTTGGTTCCCCAACTCGTCTCGATGACGCGTTCCGGGTGCATGTTGCGCATGTTCTCGAAGTTGCTGCAGTCGACGCGGTGCACCGAAACGCCGCGCCCGCGCGTGACGAAGCCGACGATCGGGTCGGGCGGCACCGGTTTGCAGCAGCGCGCGAGTTGGGTCAGCAGGCGATCGACGCCGACGATCAGTATGCCCTTCTCGGCCACATCGCTGTCGCGCTGCTCGCGCACCGCCAGTTCGTCGGCCGCCTGCTCCTCGGGCGCCGTCTCGCCGCCGCGCAGTGCGGCCTGCAACTGGCGCAGGCTGACCTTGGCGCGCGCCAGGGCAATGAACAGGTCGTCCGCCTGGGCAAAGCCGAGCCGCGTTGCCAGGTCGTCGATGCTGAATCCGCTCTGGCCCAGGCGCTGCAGCTCGCGGCCGACGATGGCGCGGCCTTCGGCCAGCGTCTCTTCCTGCGCCACGGCGGCAAACCACTGGCGTACCTTGACCCGCGAGCGATGCGTGAACAGATAGCCAAGCTGCGGGTTGAGCCAATCGCGTGAGGGTCCGCCATACTTGGCGAGGACGATCTCGACGCGCTGTCCGGTGGCCAGTTGTGTATTGAGCGGAACGAGTGCGCCGTCTACCTTGGCGCCGCGGCAGCGATGCCCGATGTCGGTATGCACGCGGTAAGCGAAATCGACCGGCGTTGCACCCCGCGGCAGGTCGATTACCCGACCCTGCGGGGTAAGGACGTAGACCGTCTCGTCGAACGCTGCCTGCTTGTAGTGTCTGATCCAGTCCGACGAATCGGCCACCTCGTCGCGCCAGACGATCAACTGTCGCAGCCTTGCGATCTTCTCGTCGTAACGGTCCTCGGGCGACGCGCGCCCGCCTTCCTTGTAACGCCAGTGCGCGGCGACGCCAAGTTCGGCGTGCCGATGCATGTCGCGCGTGCGAATCTGAACCTCCAGCGCGCGACCGTCCGGGCAATGCACCGCGGTGTGCAGCGAGCGGTAGTCGTTGCCCTTCGGATGCGCGATATAGTCGTCGAACTCGTGGGCGATCGGCGACCAGATGTGGTGCACGATGCTGAGCGCCGTGTAGCAGTCCTTGACCTCGTCGACGATCACGCGCAGCGCCCGCACATCGTATACCTGTGAGAAATCGACCGCCTTGCGGCGCATCTTGTTCCAGATGCTGTAGATGTGCTTCGGGCGGCCAGACACCTCGGCGTTCAGCACGCCGGCCGCGGCCAGCTCGCTTTTCAGGCGATTGGTCGCTTGGCTGATGAAGAGTTCGCGCTCGCCGCGCTTCTCGTCCAGATGACGGGCAATGTCCTTGTAGATCTCGGGGTGGAGGAAACGGAAGGCCAGGTCTTCCAGTTCCCACTTCAGCTCCCAGACGCCGAGCCGGTTGGCCAGCGGCGAATAGAGCTCGAGCGTCTCGCGCGCAACCGGTACGCGCAAGTCGTCGGGTTCGGCGGCAAAGTGGCGCAAGGTCTGCGTTCGCGAAGCCAGGCGGAGGAGGACGACGCGAATATCCTCGACGGTAGCGAGCAGCATCTTGCGTAGAATCTCGACCTGCGCCTTCGTTTCCTGCGCGTTCTTCTCGCTACTCGTCGCCGCTTGCGCGGCGAAGCCGCGCGCAATCGGCCGCAGCCGGTTGAGCCGCGAGATCCCGTCGACCAGTCGGGCGACGCCGCTACCGAAATCCGCTTCGAGCAACGCCACGCCACGTTCGAGCCAGGCCGGTACGGCAAAGAGCAAGGCGGCGACACGTGCATCGGCGTCGAGCTTCAGGCCGGCGACGATCAGCGCCATCCCCAGTGCGTGATCCCAGACTCCCTCATCGCTTCCCAGGCGACGGTCGTCGTACACCGCTTGCGCCAGGTCGACCGCCTGGCGCAAGCGGGCTACGTCGTCCGCCGCCAGTCCTTCGGCGAGTGTCTGGAGAGAGTGTTCAAGGTCGCTCTGCGCGGCGACCGAGTGCGTAACGGAGACCATTGGACGATTATACGGGCTCGGCAAGCGTTATATTCTGACCCAGAGCAATCCATAAACGCCCGGCCGTCGGTGGCGCGCGCTTCGCTGCCGGCGTTTTCCGGCACCCCGCTCAGGCATAATGCGCCCTTTGCCGCCTCTGCCTGCCGGCCACCCACGATGCTCGACCGCTTGCGTCACCCTTACTTGTTGCTCGCGCTGACGACGCTCTTCTGGTCGGGCAACATGGTGCTCGGGCGAGCCCTGCGCGGCCAGGTGCCGCCGCTCACCCTCGCCTTCTGGCGTTGGGCAATCGCTTTCCTGCTCGTCCTGCCGCTTGCCTTGCCGCACTTGCGGCAGCAGTGGCCGCTGTTGCGCCACGCCTGGCCGGCGGTCGTCATCCTCGGCCTGCTCGGCGTCGGCGGCTACAACACGCTGGCCTATATCGGTCTCAACTACACGCCGGCGACCAACGCCGTCCTGATCAACTCGTTCATCCCGATCGCCACGATCACCCTCTCCTGGGCGCTGCTGAAGAAGCGCCTGCAGCGCGTCGAATGGCTTGGCGTCCTGGTCTCGTTCGTCGGCGTCACCAGCATCGTCTGTCGCGGCGACCTGCAGACGCTCGCCACACTGAGCCCGAACGTCGGCGACTTGTGGATGCTGGGCGCGGTCTTCACCTGGGCACTCTACACCATCGGCCTGCAGTGGCGCCCGGCCGGGGTAGACCCGATGCTGCTGCTCGCCGCCCTGACCGGCGTCGGCCTGTGCCTCCTCGCTCCGGCCTATGCCTGGGAGCTTGCCCAGGGGCGGACGATCGTCGTCTCTGCCGGATCGCTCGCCGGCATTGCCTACACCGGAATCTTTCCCGGCTTTCTCGGCTATGTCTTCTACAACCGTGCGGTGGGCGAAGTGGGTGCCAATCGGGCCAGCCTTTTCCTGCACCTGATGCCGGTGTTTGGCACCGTCCTTTCCGCGATCTTTCTGGGCGAACTCCCGCAAGCCTACCACGCCGTCGGCATCGCCTTGATTTTCATTGGAATCTATCTGACGACGATTTTTCCCCAGACGAAACGCCGATGATCGATAAGCTTCTTGCCTGGTGGCGCAACCGCCCGCTCACCGCCCCCATCCCTGACGGCGTCTGGCAGCGCGTCGTCGGCTCGCTGCCCTTCCTCGCCGCATTGAGCGCCGAAGAGCAGGCGCGCTTGCGTCGGCTGGCGCGTGAATTCCTCTCGAAAAAGGAATTCACACCGGTCGGCGGCGTCGTCCTCAACGACGAGATGTGCGTCTCGATCGCTGCGCAAGGCTGCCTGCCGATCCTCGAACTCGGCCTGGACTACTACCGCGGCTGGGTCGGGATGATCGTCTATCCCGATGAATTCGTCATCCCGCGCAGCATCGAAGATGAATTCGGCGTCGTTCACGAGTACGACGAACGTGCTTCGGGTGAAGCCTGGAGCGGTGGCCCGCTGCTGATTTCCTGGCGCGACGCACAGATGGCTGGCAGCGGTTACAACGTCGTCATCCACGAGTTCGCGCACAAGCTCGACATGCTGAGCGGCGAAGCCGATGGCGTTCCACCGCTGCCCGCCGGTCTGCCACGCGCCGAATGGGAAGGCGTCTTGCTTGCCGCCTACGAAGACTTCGCGGCACGCGTCGAGGCGGTTCGGGACAACGTCGCCGAGCTGCCGTTCGACGCCTACGCGGCGGAAAACCGCGGCGAGTTCTTCGCCGTCATGAGCGAGGCTTTTTTCGAAACACCGCTCGTCCTGCGCGCCGAATATCCTGCGCTTTACGCCCAACTCACCGCTTTCTACCGGCAGAACCCGGCAGCCCGTAGCGCTGCCAGTGCCAGCGGTACGGCGTCCGATTGCGCTTATAATTGATCCATGACCGGTACAGACAACGACGAGCAGTGCAGGAAAGGTACGGACTGCGCCTGATTCGCCTCGTCCACCGCCAGCCCCCTTGCTTCCCAGCGTAGATGCGCGCGCACATGGCCCAGCAGACCCCGTACAGCGACAAGCGCTTCCTGATCCTCGACGACCAGGCGGAAATGCGCAGTTCGTTGCGCAGCCAGGTCGGCAGCCTGGGCTGCGAGCAGGTAACGACCGCCGCGTCGGTGCGCGACGCCCTGCAGAAACTCAGCGTCGGCAGCGTGGACGTGATCCTCTGCGATTTCTATCTCGGCGGCGGCACCGATGGTCAGCAGTTCCTCGAGTACCTGCGCACCCGCCGGATCATCGGGCGCGGCGTGCTGTTCATCATGGTCACGGCTGAAAAAGGCTATGAAAGCGTCGTTACTGCTGCCGAATGCCTGCCCGACGACTATCTGCTCAAACCGTTTACCGCCGATGCACTGCGCCAGCGCCTCGAGCGCCTGCTTGAGCGCAAGCGCCGCCTGGCGCGTATCGACCAGTTGCAGGATGCCGGCAACTGGATCGGCGCTGCCAGTGCCTGCGACGAAATCATCGCCGCGCGCGACCGCTACCTGGTCGACGCCCTGCGCATCAAGGGCAACGCGCTGGTTCAGGCCCGGCAGGCGGACAACGCGATCGCCTTCTACCGCCAGGTTCTCAGCATGCGGCCGCTGCCCTGGGCGAAACTCGGTCTGGCGCGTGCGCTGCAGCAACAGGGCAGCGCTGAAGCGGCGAAGCAGGTTCTCGGCGAGTTGATCGACGCAGCGCCCAAGCTGACCGCCGCGTACGATCTGCTCGGCAAACTGCATCAGGACAGTGGCAACACCGACGCGGCAATCGAGATCCTCGACAAGGCGTGCCGCGTCGCACCAAATTCGCTTGCCCGCCAGCGCTCGATCGCCGCGGTCGCCGAGCAGAAGGGCGACTTCGCGCGCGTCGAACAGGCGCTTGGCCAGGTGATCAGGAAGACCCGCCACTCACCGCTACGCGAAACGGCAGACTTCGCCCGCCTCGGCAACGCTTACTGTGAAATGGGCGAGGCTGGCAAGGCGGTTGACCTGCTCGAAGAAGCGCGTGCAACTGGCAAGGAAGCTGCCGCCGATCCGCTGCTGGCGGCGGTCGAAGCGATTGCCCAGAAAAAGGCGGGAAACGCTGAAAAAGCCGCCGCCGCACTTGAACGCGCACTCCAGGCGGACCCGGCGGCGCTCACCGACGACGCCGCGCTGAACCTTGCGCGCGCGTGCCTGCTGGCGGGCCGGCAAGACTCGGCGCAGGGTATCCTGCGCCGGCTTGTGCAGGGAAATCCGGAGGCAAAGCAACTGCACGAACGAATCACCGCCGTCCTCCGCGACAACGGCGCGCCCGATCTGGCCGAGCAACTCGTTGCTGAGAGCATTCGCGAGATTGTCCAGCTCAACAACGAAGCGGTGCGCCGCGCCAAGGCAGGCGATGTTGCAGCGGCGGGCGAAATGCTCTGCGAGGCTGCACATCGTCTGCCGACCAATCTGCAAATCATGGCCAACGCGGCGCTCGTCGTCTATCTCGACATTTTCCGCAACGGGCTCGACAGCGAAAAACTGCGCTCGGCGCAGGCTTTTCAGCAAGCCGTTCAGGCGCAGCAGCCAAACCACCCGAAGCTGGCCGAGATCGCCGCGCTGGTCGAGCAAGTCCGCAGCAAGTACGCGCGCAGCGACTAGGCATGGAGTTCGTCGACCTCGCGGCACTTACCGTGCATGGCGTCAAGAACCGTCTGGCCATTCTTGCCGCGCGCGCGGAAGCCAGAGGCGATCGCGAGACGCTGCGCGACGCGCTGGAGGCGGCCGCCACCCTCAGCCGCCTGCTCGCTTGCTACAAGGCCGAGAAAGGGCAACTGACAGCCGACATCGAGGCGTGCACACCGGCCGATCTGGTCGCCGAGCTGGTCGCCGAAGTCCGCCAGCAGACAGCCTTGACCATCAGCGCCGAACTCGAGAGCGCGCCCGAACTCTGGTTTTACGACGAACACCTGATTCGCATGGTTATCCGCGACGCGATCTACAACGCGCTGCGCTACGCCCGCCGCGAGGTCATCATCGCTGCGCGCACGCGCGCCGGCTGGCTGGACCTCGGCGTGCGCGACGACGGGCCCGGCTACCCGCCGCAAATCCTCGCTCGCGCCGCCGGCAGTTGGCCGCTCAGCCGGGAAGGGACCGGCCTCGGCCTGTACCTCGCCGACCGCGTGGCTGCCCTGCATTGCAACGGCGAGCGGCATGGTCGCGTCGAACTGGCCAACTCGGGTGGCGCGGCTTTCCACCTGCTGCTGCCCGAGTAGAAACGCCGGTCGGCGCGAAGGTGACCGATGCTCGGCAGTTGGCCGGCAAAAAGCGGAAGACGGGGTCAGGCAGCAACGAGGTGCGCGGGGAGAAGAAGGGCGTAGCTTTGGCGCGCAAGAGCCAGCGCCGACGACAGATCAGGAGAACGACTTCGTCGGCGCTGGAAACCACCCGAGCGGGCGGCGCAAGCTTGCCGCCAGAGGCTGGGCAAGAATATCCCGAATGACTTTCCGTTGCTGCCGCCGGGACTGCGGGACGGGAAATCTGGCGTCGCCGGAGGCGTAGACGCGCACGGCTGAACTACTCGTCCTTCCCGGCAACTCTGGTCTTGAAGCCGGCACCCGCCGTGAACTTGGGTACCGTTGTCTGCGGAATCATGATCTTGGCGCCGGTCTTCGGGTTCTTCCCCTCGCGCGCGGCGCGCCCGCTCGCTCTGAACGAGCCAAAACCCACCAGCGTGACGGTCTCGCCCTCGGCAACTGCGTCGACAATCGTGTCGACCACCGCGTCCAGAGCTTTCGCACAGGTTGCCTTGGAGAGTTCAGTGCGGGCCGCAATCGCGTCGATCAATTCAGATTTGTTCATGATGTCTCCTGTGGTGGTTGAGTGCCCTGCAAACCTTCAATTCTGGCATTCCAGGGGCGGCAAAGGAAGCGAAACACGCAAAACGCAAATTCTGGCATGGAATTGGACGGGTCAGCAGAATTTTTCCGCGCTGCAGCAAGCCAGTCCTCGGCGCGCTCAGCGCCGCGCCAAGAGCGGCGCCAGGAAGCGACCGCTGTGGCTTTCGGCAATGCGCGCAATCTGCTCGGGCGTGCCCGCGGCGAGCAGGCGACCGCCGCCGTCGCCGCCGTCCGGGCCAAGGTCGATCAACCAGTCGGCGGTCTTCACGACATCGAGGTTGTGCTCGATGACGACGACCGTGTTGCCATGATCGACCAGACGATGGAGAACCCGCAATAACATTTCGATATCCTGGAAGTGCAGACCGGTGGTCGGCTCGTCGAGAATGTAGAGCGTCTTGCCGGTGTCGCGCTTGGACAGTTCGAGCGCCAGCTTGACGCGTTGCGCTTCGCCGCCGGAGAGCGTGGTCGCCGCCTGACCGAGCGTGATGTAGCTCAGGCCGACATCGACCAGGGTCTGCAGCTTGCGTGCGACGACCGGCACGGCGGCGAAGAAAACGTGCGCCGCTTCGACCGTCATCTGCAGCACATCGTGGATGTTCTCTCCCTTGTACCTGACCTCCAGCGTTTCGCGGTTGTAGCGTTTGCCCCGGCAAACGTCGCAGGGCACATAAACGTCTGGCAGAAAGTGCATTTCCACCTTGAGGACACCGTCGCCCTGGCAAGCCTCGCAGCGTCCGCCCTTGACGTTGAAGGAAAAGCGCCCGGCTGCGTAGCCGCGGGAGCGCGCTTCGGGGACGCCGGCAAAGAGTTCCCGAATCGGCGTCAGCAGGCCGGTGTAGGTCGCCGGGTTGGAGCGCGGCGTGCGCCCGATCGGGCTCTGATCGACGTTGATCACCTTGTCGAACTGCTCGAGGCCGACAATTTCGTCGTGCGCAGCGGGTTCCCCGGTCGAGCCATAGAGACGGCGCGCGGCGGCGGCGTAAAGCGTGTCGTTGATCAGGGTCGACTTGCCCGAACCGGAGACGCCGGTAACGCAGGTGAACAGACCGAGCGGCAGGGCGACCGTGACGTTCTTCAGGTTGTTGCCGCGCGCTCCGACGATCGTCAGCATCCTGTCCGCCTGCGGCGGCCGGCGCTGTTCACGCGGGCTGATCTGGCGCCGGCCGGCGAGGTAATCGCCAGTCAGCGAAGCCGGGTTGCCGATGATCGCCTGCGGGCTGCCCTCGGCAACGATGAAGCCGCCGTGCACGCCGGCGCCCGGCCCGATGTCGACCACATGGTCGGCGTGGCGGATCGCGTCCTCGTCGTGCTCGACGACGATCACCGTGTTGCCGATGTCGCGCAGATGCTGCAGCGTCTTCAGCAGGCGGGCGTTGTCGCGCTGGTGCAGGCCGATCGACGGTTCGTCGAGGACGTACATGACACCGGTCAGGCCGGAACCGATCTGTGAGGCGAGCCGGATGCGCTGTGCCTCGCCGCCGGACAGCGTTTCGGCCGAACGGTCGAGCGACAGGTAGTCGAGTCCGACGTCGATCAGAAACTGCAGGCGACTGACGATTTCCTTCAGCACCTTCTCGGCGATCTGCGCCTTGTTGCCCGGGAGCTGCAAGGCGAGAAAATAGCCGCGCGCTTCGGCCAGCGGCAGACGGCTGATTTCGTGCAAGGTGCGCGCCTTGTCGCGCGTGCCGACGCGCACATTGCGCGCTTCTTCGCGCAGGCGGCTGCCGGCGCATGCCGGGCAGACCCGATTGCTGATCAGGCGCGCCAGATCCTCACGCACGCTGTGCGAATCGGTCTCGCGGTAGCGCCGTTCGAGGTTGACGACGATGCCTTCGAAGCTGTGCCGGCGGACGCTCGTCTGGCCACGCTCGTTCACATAGCGAAAGGGCAGCTCCTCGCGCCCGGAACCGTAGAGGATGACTTGCCGGAAGTTTTCCGGCAAGTCGCGAAACGGCGTGTCTACAGCAACACCGTAGTGCTCGGCGAGCGAGCAGAGCATCTGGAAGTAGAACGGTGTGCGCCGATCCCAGCCGCGGATTGCGCCGGCGGCGAGCGACAGTTCGGGATGCACAACGATGCGCTGCGGGTCGAAGAACTGGATGACGCCGAGTCCATCGCATTTCGGGCAGGCGCCGAGCGGGCTGTTGAACGAGAAGATGCGCGGTTCGAGTTCGGACAGCGAGTAGGTGCACGCCGGACAGGCGAAACGGGCGGAGAACAGGTGTTCGTGCGCGCTGTCCATCTCCAGTGCGATGGCGCGTCCGTCGGCCTGACGCAAAGCGGTCTCGAACGACTCGGCCAGGCGCTGGCGCATGTCGTCGCGCACGCGCAGGCGATCGACGACGACATCGACGCTGTGTTTTTGCGTCCTGGCGAGCTTCGGCAGCGCGTCCATTTCGTAAATCCCGCCGTCGATGCGCAGGCGAACGAAGCCCTGCGCGCGCAGTTCGGCGAACAGCTCGATCTGTTCGCCCTTGCGGTTGGCGACGACCGGGGCCAGGATCATCATCCGCGAACCCTCGGGCAGCGCCAGAACGTGGTCGACCATTTGCGCAACGGTTTGCGCGGCAAGCGGCTGTTGGTGCTCAGGGCAGTAGGGCGTACCGGCGCGCGCGTAGAGCAGGCGCAGGTAATCGTGAATCTCGGTCACCGTGCCGACCGTCGAACGCGGGTTATGGCTGGTCGCTTTCTGCTCGATCGAGATGGCCGGTGAGAGGCCTTCGATCAGATCGACATCCGGCTTTTCCATGCGCTGGAGGAACTGCCGGGCGTAAGCTGACAAGGACTCGACGTAGCGCCGCTGCCCTTCCGCGTAAAGCGTGTCGAAGGCGAGCGACGACTTGCCCGAGCCTGACAGACCGGTAATCACGACCAAGCGGTTGCGCGGCAGGTCAAGATTGATATTCTTCAGGTTATGTGTGCGCGCCCCGCGGATCCTGATCAGCTTCGTTTCGTCCATGATGGGTCGCCGCAGCGCGGCGTCGGCTAACCTGCGCAGTGCAGGAGGGGGGAGAATCGGGGAAGCAAGTCCGCCGCCAGGCGGCGCAGTATAGGTGCCTCGATCGACAAGCGTCAACGAGCTGACATCCCGCTCCACTAGTCGCCCGTTCGAGTCGCCGCCGGGTGCCTTTGGCGAAGCGCGCTGGCGGCCGCGAGGCCCATCGTGATGCGCTCAGCGCTACGCGTCGATCGCGGGCCTACTCGCTGCCCTCGCCGGTGCGCGGCGTGGCGAGGCGCATCCAGCCTCTGACCTCGTCGGCCGCCAGTGGTCGTGCAAAATGGTAGCCCTGCGCACTGTCACAGCCATGTCCGGCAAGAAAGGCGAGCTGTGCTTCGTGCTCGACGCCCTCGGCAACCACCGTCATGCCCATGCCGTGCGCCAGGGCGATCGTACCGCGTACGATTGCTGCGTCGTCGCTGCGATGGGCGATCCCGGCGACGAAGCTGCGGTCGATCTTCAGTTCCGAGATTGGGAAACGCTTCAGGCACGAGAGCGACGAGTAGCCGGTGCCAAAGTCGTCCACGGCCACTGCGACCCCCAGGCGGGCAATGCTCGTCAGAAGCGTGGCGACGAAGTCGACGTTGTGCATCGCGGTCGATTCGGTCACTTCGATCTTCAGGCTGGCCGGGCTGATCCGGCTCGCCGCCAGCGCCTGGCCGATGACCTCGACGATCGCCATGTCGGAACACTGCCGCGCCGAAACATTCACCGCCACCGGAACTACTTGCCGTCCTTCAGCGGCCCAGCGCGCGACCTGCGATGCCGCTTCCTGGATCACCCACTCGCCAATGCTGCGGATCAAGCCACTTTCCTCGGCCGCCGGAATGAAGGCTTCCGGCCGAATCAGGCCAAGGCCCGGCTGACGCCAGCGGATGAGCGACTCGAGCCCGACCAGACGCCCGCTGCCTACCTCGATCTGCGGTTGATAGTGCAGTTCGAACTCCCGATTGACCAGCGCCCGGCGCAAAGCCGTTTCGACCGCCAGACGCTCGCGCGACCAGGTGTTCATCTCGGCCGAATAGAAGGCGAAGCCATCGCCGCCGGTACGCTTGACCCGATACATCGCCTTGTCCGCCATCGACAGCAGATGATCAGCGTCGTTGCTGTCCTGTGGGCCAATGCTCACGCCAATGCTGCCCGAAACGACCAGCCCGTCGTCGTCCTCGCTTGCCACCTCGCGCTCCAGCAGTTCGTGGATCTTGGTTGCCACGGCGGTAATCGCGGCGCGGTCGTTGGCGCCATCGACGAGAACGATGAACTCGTCGCCACCCCAGCGCGCGACCGTATCCTCTGCGCGAACCGCATTTGCCAAACGGTCGGCGACCACTTTCAGTACGTGATCGCCGGTCGGATGCCCGAGACTGTCGTTGATCCGCTTGAAGCGGTCGAGGTCGACGAAAAGGACGGCGACCATTTTCCCCGAGCGCCGCGAACGCGTCAGCGTTCGCCGCAGGCGGTCGATCAGGAGCGTACGGTTAGGCAGACCGGTCAGGGGATCGTGCGTCGCCTGATGTTCCAGGCGCGAGGTGAAGGCCAGCGCGTCGGTCACATCGTTGAGCACCAGCACAACGCCCTGCTGGCCGTTGCCGATCGGCGCCAGCGTCGCGCGCAAGGCGCAAGTCTGCCCGTCCGGCGAACGCCAGGAGAGCGGTTCGCTGATCCGTACCGTGCTGCACGTGTCGCGGCAGTTGGCCAGCATCTCGCTGACCCGCTGAGCATCGTCCGAGCAGGCAGCAAGAAAGTCGCGCAAGGTCTGTCCGCGGACCGCGCCCAGCTCGACCCCGGCCAACTGTTCGGCCACCGGGTTGAGGTAGACGACCCGCCCGTTGCCATCGACCGTCAACACCGCTTCGGCGATCGAGTGGAGCGTAGCATCGGCGTTCAGGCGGGCGCGCAGCAGCGAGCGACGGGTGCGTTTCAAGTGCAGCGACAGCGACCACAGCATACCCGCCGCCAGACCGATCATCGCTGCCGCCGGCGGAACCCAGAACTGGCCCGCGGTGAGAATCGCGGCGCTCGCCATGGGCGGCACAAGGATGAGCAAACTGGTCATGCGCACCGACCGGGTATTGCGCAAGGCCTGGATGAACGGGGCGAAAGCGAGGATGCACACGGTAAACAGCAGCGTGAAGAGCGGCTGCACCGTCTGATAAACCTGGCCGCTACGCAGCGCCTCGTACGCGCGGGCATGAAACTCTACCGCAGTCATCGGGCCGCCGGCGCTCGGCGTGGTCAGAGGGGCGGCCAGACCGATTGCCGTCGTGCCAACAAAGACCGCCTTGCCGCGCAATCCGGCAATGCTGTCGGTGCGGTTCAGGAGGTCGAAAGCGGAGATCGTCGGCAAGCTTCCCGCGCGTTCCGGCGTGGGCAGCAGCAACTCATCCTCGCGCACCCAGTAGGGCGCAACACGCCCGCCCGACGGATTGCCTGGGGCGGCCTGCGCGGTCGTCGTTTCGCTGCTGGCAGCGGCCACCTCGCGCACCGCGACCGCCAGCGCGCGCCACTCCGGCCCGGCGAGACCGGCGCGCCGGAAGATGCGCCGCACCAGTCCATCGGCATCGACTTCGACATCGACATGGCCGAGCGCAGCGTGGTTGATCAATTCGATCGCGGGCAGGATGGCGCTGACGCCGGCCCGACCGCTGTCCACCCCGGCCGGCGCCAGCGCCAGCACGCCGCGCCCGGAGCGAGCCAGCGCGGCAGCCAGGCGTTCGTCGCCGGGCGCCGTTTCCGGGAAGAGAATGGCGATGCCGATGGCCGCCACCTGCGCTTCGGTGAGGCGGTCGATCACTTCGGCGTGCACACTGCGCGGCCATGGCCAAGCGCCGAGCGCGTGCAG
This sequence comes from Accumulibacter sp., assembly GCF_029255125.1. Classification (GTDB taxonomy): domain Bacteria; phylum Pseudomonadota; class Gammaproteobacteria; order Burkholderiales; family Rhodocyclaceae; genus Accumulibacter. The sequence continues at coordinate 71,631 of NZ_JAPUVR010000102.1, forward strand.
GCTGCGTTCATCGATGGCGACGACGGCGACCTGCGGCGGCGGACCGGGTGCCCGGACCAAGGGTTCGAGCGCGTCGTAGAGCATCAGGTTGAGCCGTTGCAGCGGCACGACTTGCGCGAAATCAGCCAATCCGGCGAGTACGATGATGATCAGCCAGCCGACCCGGTGCCCGAGCCAGTCACGCGACCGACGCCCCATCAAAAAACGATCAGCAGGGTCGCGGCAACCATCAGCAGGATAGGCCAGTAGTTGCGAGTGACCTCGACCCTCTGCGTTTCGCCCCATGGGCTTGCCGGCTGACCCGGCGCGAGCGTCCGCACACGGACGAAGTAGACGCCCGCCGCGGGCTTGTCGATCGATAGTACCGGCTGGCTTGTTTCAGCCTCGATCACCTCGCTGGCAAACGCCTGGTCAGGGCTCAATTGAAGCTGATAGCGTTCGTCGGGTGCACCGGCCCGCCAGCGCAAATTGAGCCGATTGCCCGCCTGCTGAGGAGCATCGACGGTCGGACTCGCGGGCAGCCGGCGAAAAGGCTGCGCGTCCGAAAACGGCCCTTCGCCATCGACTGGCGTACGCCGTGCCACGCGCCAGTAGTACTGGCCCAGCGGCAAGGCGTGCGGCGCGACGAAAGGTGGTCTGGCGATCTCCCCGACATCGACCAGCAATGGCGCAAATTGCGCATTGCTGGCGAGCTGGAAACGATAGTCGCCCGGCGCGCTGCCTTCGCTCCAGAGAAACGCCGGACGCTCGTCGACGACGATTCCGTCCGGCGCCGGCTGGCGCAACATCGGCGGTTCGGGGCGCGCATGAATGACGACCTGGCGGTTGGCATCAAGCCCTTCGAGCCCGTTCGCATCGATCGCCCGAACGCGTACGAGGTAGCTGCCATTGGCCAGGTCAGCCGAACTCGTCGCGCGCGGTGCCTGGCTCACGCGATCCGAGGCGACGGCCGAAAACCCGGGCAGCGGCGCCAGTTGCGTCCGATAATATAAGGCTCCGGTGACCGCTGGGAAGGCGAACTGCAGCGGCAGACGATCGAGGCGCTCGGGCATTTGGTCGAGCTGCGGTGCGGCGAGCAGCGCCACTGGTCGGGCTGGCGGGCGCCCCGCGTGGGCCAGAGAACCCCGGCCGTCACCGACCACCGCCCGGCCAGCGCGGTTGGCGAGCAGCACCGAACCCTCCAGCGTTTCCGCGCGCAGCGCGTCGTCGTGCGCGACGATGCGGAAACGAGTGCCGCGCACGGCGGCAACGGCGGCGGGCGTGTCGATGACGAAACGCCCGCCGCCGTTGCTCGGCTGCCGTTGAACGGCATTTTCGAGCCGGCCGCGGCGCAGATCGATACGCACCTGCTGCGCCGCAGCGACGGGTAAGCGCGCGAGGTTGACCAGGCGCAACTCGGAATCGGGTCCAAGCAGGCTGCGGCTGCCATCGGGGTACTCGATCGCCAGGCTGCTCTCGGGCCCCGTCCGCACGCTCGCTCCGAGCGTCACCGCCATGCCGGTTCTCAGCGCGAGGCGCTCTTCACCGCGCACCATTTCGGCCGCCCCGCGCAGATCGACGATTCGCGCAACCACGGAAGTCGGCCGTAACCATGCTACCGGAATGCGCAGCCGCTGGCCCGGGATGATGCTGTTCGCCTCAGTGATCTGGTTGTATTCCTGCAGGGCAGGCCAGAGACGAATGCTCTTCAGATAGCGCTGGGTGAGATTCCAGGGATTGTCGCCCGGGCGAACGACGTACACGAAGTCCTCGGCACAAAACCCGGACGAGCCGCCGGCGAGGAGAACAGCCATCAGGACGCCGCACTTGCCAAGCTGCCAACCAAGCTTTGATTTAACCATCGTGCGTTCGATCCGTCTGGTTCCTCGACCGCCGAGTCACCGTCGGGTCGCCTCAACAAACCTGCTAATATACGCGATCCCGCCAACCGGCACCAATCCCCGCCGCAAGCCGATGCCCGCCTCACCTATCGACCGCATGAGCCGCGAAGAATTGCGCGGCGGCCTCAGTCTGGCCGCCGTCTTTGCCTTGCGCATGCTGGGACTGTTCCTGATTCTGCCCGTCTTCGCCATCTACGCGCAACACTTGCCCTCGGGCAATGACGCCGCGCTGGTCGGCGCCGCGCTCGGCGGCTATGGTCTGACCCAGGCGTGTCTGCAGATCGCCTACGGCGCGGCGTCCGATCGCTTTGGCCGCAAACCGGTCATCGTTTTCGGATTGCTCGTCTTTGCCATTGGCAGCTTCGTCGCCGCACTTGCTGGCGACATCCACGGTGTGATCGCCGGACGCGTTCTGCAGGGGGCCGGCGCGATCTCGGCCGCGGTCACCGCGTTGGCCGCCGACCTTACGCGCGAGCAGCACCTGACCAAGGTGATGGCGATGATCGGCTCGTCGATCGGCCTGGTCTTCGCGGTGTCGATGGTCGGCGGCCCGCTGCTCTATGTCGCCATCGGCATGCCGGGAATCTTTTCCCTGACCGGTGTCCTCGCCCTGCTGGCGATTTTCGTGGTCGTCAGAATCGTTCCCTTGGCGCCGGCCGTTGCGCGTCAGCCGGCCTGGCAGAGTTTTCTCGAGGTGCTCGCCGATCGCCAGTTGTTGCGCCTCAATTTCGGTGTCTTCGCACTGCACCTGATGCTCACCGCGATGTGGGTGCTGCTGCCGGTCGAACTGCTGACCACTGGCAGCCTGCCGGTCGCCGAGCACTGGAAGATCTATCTGCCGGCGCTTTTCGTCTCTTTCGCCGTCATGGTTCCGGCGATCATCGCCGCCGAGCGCTATGCCCGGTTGAAGCTGGTCTTCAATTCGGCGATCGTCCTGCTCATCGCCGTGCCGGCGGGTTTTGCCTTTTTCGCCCACGACGTGCTGGGACTGGCCTGCTGGCTGACGGCGTTCTTCATTGCTTTCAACATTCTGGAAGCAACCCAGCCGTCGCTCATCGCGCGCATCGCGCCGCCGCATGCAAAAGGGGCAGCGCTCGGCGTCTACAACACGACGCAGTCGCTCGGCCTGTTTCTCGGCGGTGTCGTCGGCGGATCACTCGCCAAGTACGCGGGCGCGGGTGCCGTCTGGGCAGGCAGCGCCTTGCTCGCCATCGTCTGGCTGCTGCTCGCACTGACCATGCGCATGCCGGCTGCGCGCGGTCGCCCGGCGGCGGCCTAGACCGCGCACCTGCCTGCCCCGACAAACGAACGCGAATGTTCAGCCGCGTGCTCGTCGCCGTACTCTGGCTGTTGCACTTCCTGCCGCTGGCGCTGCTCGCGCGCCTCGGCCACGCCCTCGGGGTTGCGCTGTTTGCCTTCGCTGGTCGGCGCCGGCACATCGTCCTGGTCAACCTGGGCCTTTGTTTTCCGGAACTGTCTGCCGCACAGCGCGAGGACCTGGCCCGGGCGCATTTCAAGGTTCTCGGACGCAGCCTGCTCGAGCGCTCTCTGCTCTGGTGGGCAAGCCGCGAGCGCCTGGCTCGCCTGACGCGGGTCGAGGGGGCCGAACGCATCGGCGAGTTGAGCGCCGCTGGCCGGCCGGTGCTGATGCTGACACCGCATTTCGTCGGCCTGGACGCCGGCGGTATCGGCATCGCCATGCGCTATGACAGCGCGAGCATCTACGCCGAGCAGTCGGACCCCGTCTTCGACCGCTTGTTGTACCGCGGGCGGCGACGTTTCGGCGACCAGTTGCTGCTCTCGCGCCAGGACAGCGTGCGAGCAAGCATCAAGGCAATGAAGGCGGGCCGCCCGCTCTACTACCTTCCGGACATGGATTTCGGCGCCCGCGATTCGATCTTCGTTCCCTTTTTCGGCGTGCCGGCCGCGACCATCCCCGGCCTTTCGCGCCTCGCCCGGCTCGCCGACGCCGCCGTCGTTCCTGTCATCACGCGCATCCTGCCGGGCGGACAGGGTTATGTCGTGACCGTCGGCGAGCCGTGGACGGACTTCCCGACCGCCGACATCGTGGCTGATACACGCCGCATGAACGCCTGGATAGAAGATGCCGTACGCACCATGCCCGAACAGTATTACTGGGTTCACCGTCGCTTCAAGACGCGTCCGGCGGGCGAAGCGCGTCCGTACTGAACGGCGGAAGCATCGCCAGTGTGCAGGGAGTTGCCAAGGGACGCTGTTTGTCGCCTGGTTGGTTGATCCTTGTCATCCTGCCTGAAGTACTGGTCGCGACTCTACCCCCATGCTCATCCGAAGATCCGTCGCGGTGGCGCTCGGAAGAGCAAGAGAACACGTTCTGGGGCAGCCCCGTCCCACTCTCCGCTTGGCGAGCGGCTCGCGCGCAGCGGGCGCGCGTCAGCTACCTTACCTGACCGCGTGCAGGTGGTCGGCGCCGACGATACAGACTGCACCCAGCCGGAAATGCCGCCCGCGCGGCTTGCTGATCGGCGCGACGCCTTGCGCCGCGTGCTCGACCGCTCGCTACGCGAAGCCTGTCCCGATGTGATCGAACAAGGCTGCCGAGCGAGCGTGTAGATCGCTCGTGTCCCATCGCGCTGCCGAGCCAAGCTCACTCGGCCGGATCATGTTCCGGTTCGATCGACAGGATGTCGACGCTCGTCGTCTGCTCGTCGATATGGGTGCTGGTGACCTCCCGGATCGAAAGGTTTTCTGATTCGATGACCAGGACCATCCGATTCTGCCGCCTGGCGAGCGCGCCCGCGGAAGCGACCAACAGTTCGACCGGGCGCAGACGGGGGATTTCGGGCAGGAGCAGCACGCGCAGATACTGGGTACCCAGGTTTTCCGATGGCTGCGCCAGGACAGCCGCGACGGCGCTTGGCGCGAGAATCTGAAGGCCGAGTTCCAGGTGCTCGGGATTTTCCGACAGAGCCCAACGAACGATGCAGATCTGCCACTCGTTTTCTGATCCGGTGCGTACCGCAACGACGCCGCCAACTGCAAGCGCTCCTGTCTTGCCGGACAGATGCATGACGGCATAACCTTCGGCGCTTTCGTTAGTGATCATCCAGGTCGATAACTCTGTCGCGGTCGACTCGCCCTTTCGGCAGACGTGCCAGAGGTTGTCCAACCCGGCTGCGAGCAGCGTGCGCGTGTTCTGTCGTCGGCGCTGGAAGCGACGTTTACCCGAACCGCTCCAGCGCGCGAGCAAGCGACGAAGTAGGCCCAGTCCGGCCGGACTCTCGGCAAAATCGGACAGGTCGAGACGGCGTGCCGGCGTGCCTGCTTCGAGCGCATGTATCTGGTTTCTGATCAGCAGGCAAAGGCGGGCGCACGAGAAGTACTCGATGGATGCCGTCTGTGGTGAAGCCTTGCGCTGAGAAGACGAGGCCGGCAGGTCGCGCGTCGGATCGATCCAGAAGGTGCCAGGACTGGCCGCGGCGGTTGCCGATGCCGGCTCGAGGTGATCGGCAAAACGCTCGAAATACGAGGTCAGAAAGACGACCTCCGGCGGTGTCAGCGATGCTGGATGCGCGCAGCCCAGAAGAACAGCGGCGTGATAGACGTGCTGCAGACTGCTGTCCAGACCGTCCGGCACCGCCGCGGCCAGGTGCAGGCGCTGCGCCGTCGCATACGTTTGATGCAGTTGCTGCCAGGCGCCGACGCGCGACGGTGCGGCAATCAGATGGCAGACCATCAGTTGCTGCGCAGACGCTTGCAGGCTTCGCCACAGGGCTAGCGTCGGCGACAGGCTGGGGTGGTGAACCGATGGCTGATGCTGCGGATCGAGTTGCTCGACAAGGGCGAGCGTCTCGTCGGCCATCACCTGCAGCAGATCAACGATGCTGCGGACCAGCCGGCGGGTTTTCGGGGCGACTGGAAGAGCACGCTCGGTGAGCGTCGGCACGAGGCGGCCGACCACCGCCGCAGCACGAATGTACAAGCCATCGAGGGCGACCGCCCGCTGCTGCAACGCGCCGGGTGTCTGGCGCAAGCCCGCCAGGTGCGCGCGCAGCGTCGGCAGTTCCTCAGCGGGGTGCGGCGCCGACGGCGACTCAAGCCAGTTCAGGATGGCCTGACTGTCTGCTGGCAGTCCGCTGGCGTCGTTGACGTTCGGGGCGGTCTTGGTCATCGGGCTACCTGCCTTGCCGGCTGGCGTCCTTGCGCCGGCAAGCCTGTCCTGCCGTGCACGGCGGTGGAGAGAAAGGACTGCCGGGCAGTCCAAGTTGCTCGTCATGAAACCTGGGCATGTTGACTGGCTACTCCCGTTTCTTGAAATTATACCCGCGTGGCAGCTCGGCTGCGCGACGGTTTCCACCGCTCTACCGGCGGCAGGACGAAGTTCCTACCGATCTCGCTCACCCACTGCCTTCTTGCTATAATCCGCGCTTTTTCCTCGATTTGGAAGAGACTACCATGGTTGTTATTCGTCTGGCTCGTGGCGGCGCAAAGAAGCGTCCCTTTTACAATATGGTGGTAGCCGACGGACGGGCGCGGCGTGACGGCCGGTTCATCGAACGGATTGGTTTCTATAACCCGCTTGCCGCAGAGAAGGAGCAGGGATTGTACGTTGCTGCCGATCGCCTTGCCTATTGGCAAGAACAGGGGGCGCAGCCTTCGGCAACCGTCACGCGTTTGCTCAAGCAGGCTGCCGTCAAAGCGGCAGCCTGAGCCTTGCCCCTGCTTGCGGCTAGCGCCGACGGCAATCGCCCGACGCAGCTCGACGAGGGTGCGCCGGCCGACCTGGTCGTCCTGGGACGAATTGGCGCTGCCTATGGGGTGCGCGGCGCGGTGCATGTACAGCCTTTTGCCGACGATCCGGCGGCGTGGTCGACCCTGCCGCAGTGGTGGCTCGGCCGCGACAGCGATGAACTGCACGGGTGGCGGAGCTTTGGCCTGCGCCGCTGCACGCTGCGCGGTGACCGCCTGCTCGCCTGCCTGGACGGAGTGGCCGATCGGACTGCAGCCGAGGCCTTGCGCGGACTGCTCGTCGGCGTCTCCCGGCAGGCTCTGCCGCCGACTGGGAACGGCGAGTATTACTGGGTCGACCTGGTCGGCCTGGAGGTGACGAATACGCGGGCGGAGTCACTCGGGCGCGTCCTGGGGTTGCTGGAGACTCCGGCCAACGCCGTCTTGCGCGTTGGTGATGGTGTTGGCGAAGAGCGTTTGTTGCCCTTTGTCGGGGCAGTCGTGCTCGAGGTCGACCTGGCCGGGCGTTGCCTGCGAGTCGACTGGGAAGCCGACTGGTGAGCCAGGCGGAAGTGCCGACGACATCGGGCAGCACGCTGCTGATCGATGTCGTCACGCTCTTTCCCGAGATGTTTGCCGTCCTGTCGCAAGGCGGCGTCGCACGGCGGGCGCTGTTTGCCGGCGCTTGGTCCTTGCATCTTTGGAACCCGCGTGATTTCACGCGCGACCGGCATCGCACCGTCGATGACCGCCCGTTTGGCGGGGGTCCCGGAATGGTGATGATGGCGGGGCCGCTGGCGCAGGCGATCGAGGCTGCCCGGCAGCGGCAACGGGATGCCGGCGGCAACAGTCGGGTCATCTGCCTGTCGCCGCAGGGGGCGCTGCTGACCCATCAGCGGGTGCTGCATCTGGCGCAGAGCGAGACCGCACTGGTGCTCGTTTGTGGGCGCTATGAGGGAATCGACGAGCGGTTGATCGAGGCGTGCGTCGATGAGGAAATTTCGATCGGAGATTTTGTGCTCTCGGGCGGCGAGATCCCGGCGCTGGCGCTGATCGATGCGGTGGTCAGGCAGTTGCCGGGGACGCTGAACGATGCCGCGTCGGCGCTGGAAGATTCTTTCTGCGCCGGTTTGCTGGATTGTCCGCACTATACGCGGCCCGTGGAGTACGCAGGAAAGCGTGTGCCGGGGGTGCTGTTGTCCGGTCATCACGCAGAGATTCGGCGGTGGCGCCTGCAGCAGGCGCTCGGCCGGACCTGGCAGCGTCGGCCGGACCTTCTGGCACGGCGTGCCTTGACAACAGCGGAAACGCAACTCCTGGTGCAGTTTCAGGAGCAATGCGGTCAGGAAAACAAAGCGTAATTCGCCTCTATGGAGTCAAAAACAATGAATCTGATCGAGCAACTCGAACAAGAAGAAATTGCCCGTCTGGGCAAGGTCGTGCCGCCGTTTTCGCCAGGCGATACGGTGGTCGTGCAGGTCAAGGTCAAGGAAGGTACGCGCGAACGTTTGCAGGCTTACGAGGGGGTCGTCATCGCGAAACGCAATCGCGGCCTGAACTCGAGTTTCATCGTGCGCAAGATATCGTCGGGCGAGGGGGTCGAACGGACCTTCCAGACGTATTCGCCGCTGGTTGCCGCGATCGAAGTCAAGCGGCGTGGCGACGTGCGGCGCGCCAAGCTGTATTACCTGCGCCAGCGTTCCGGCAAGTCGGCGCGGATCAAGGAGAAGCTGACCCGCAAGCAGCGCTGACCGCGCGCAGCAAGGACCGTACGCAGCCGGCGAGGCAGATGCCATCGCCGGGCTGTGCCGGCCGCCGCTGCATCGTCAGCTTGCCGCACGCAGCCGCTGGTCGCTTTCGATCAGCGCGTAGGCTGAATGGTTGTGGATCGACTCGAAGTTTTCCGATTCGACCACATAGGAATCAATGCGCGGTTCCTGGTTGAGCCTTGCAGCGACATCGCGCACCATGTCCTCGACGAACTTCGGGTTGGCGTAGGCACGCTCGGTGACATACTTTTCGTCGGGCCGTTTGAGCAGGCCGTAGAGTTCGCACGACGCTTCGGATTCGACGATCTCGACCAGTTCCTCGATCCACACGTGGTCATTGATGCTCACCGTAACGGTGACATGCGAGCGCTGGTTGTGCGCTCCACTTTCCGAAATCTCCTTCGAGCAGGGACAGAGGCTGGTCACTGGAACCACCACCCTGATCTTTGAATCGATTCGCTCGTGACCGATCTCGCCGATCAGCGTGACATCGTAATCCATCAGGCTCTGCACTCCGGATACCGGCGCCAGCTTGTTGATGAAATAAGGGAAGTTCATTTCGATGTGACCGCTTTCGGCTTCCAGGCGGGCGAGCATCTCGCTCAGCATGCGGGGGAAGTTCTCGACTGAGATCTCGCGCTCCTGGCTGTTCAGGATCTCGACGAAGCGCGACATGTGCGTGCCCTTGAAGTTGTGCGGCAGGCCGACGTACATGTTGAACACGGCGATCGTATGCTGCACCCCGCCGGACTTGTCGAGCACACCTACGGGGTGCCGAATCGCCTTGATGCCGACCTTGTTGATGGCGATCCGCCGGGTATCGGCGGAGCCTTGAACATCCGCCATGACCGTAGGTTTGTGCGGCGTTTCGGGTGCGTTCATTGCTGCTCCTGAGAGTTATTCGTCTGGTTATTCCGCCTGCGGCGTGGCCGTGCCGAGTTGCGCACGATGCTCGTCGGCGGCGCGGACGATCCCGTCGCGGTCGAGTCCGATCTCGGCGAGCAGGAGAGCATGATCGCCATGCTCGATGAAGCGATCGGGAATACCCAGACGGACGAGCCGCGGCGCGTGCGCAAGCCCTTCGAGCACGCGCTCGACCTCACTGCCAGCGCCGCCAATCAGCGCATTCTCTTCGACGCTGATCAGCAAAGAATGTTCCGCCGCCAGGGCGGTAATCAGTTGGTGGTCGACGGGTTTGGCGAAACGCATGTTGGCCACCGTCGCGTCGAGCGCTTCGCCGGCCGCCAGGGCAGGCGTCAGCATGCTGCCAAAAGCAAGCAGTGCGATGTCCCGGCCGCGTCGACGTATTTCGCCCTTACCGATTTCCAGCTCGACGAGCTTCGGCTCGATCGCCACGCCAGGGCCGCTGCCGCGCGGGTAGCGCACGGCGCTCGGCCCGTCGTGTCGATACGCGGTGGTCAACATCCTGCGGCACTCGTTTTCGTCGGCCGGCGTCATGACCACCATGTTCGGAATGCAGATCAGGTAGGAGAGATCGAAAGCGCCGTGGTGCGTCGGCCCGTCGGCGCCGACCAGACCGCCACGGTCGAGGGCGAGCACCACCGGCAGCTTCTGCAACGCCACATCGTGCACCAACTGGTCGTAAGCGCGCTGCAGAAAAGTCGAGTAGATCGCCAGCACCGGGCGCAGGCCTTCGCACGCCAGCCCGGCGGCAAAGGTGACCGCATGCTGCTCGGCAATTCCTACATCGTAGTAGCGGTCAGGGAAGCGCTCGCTGAATTCGAGCAGCCCAGATCCTTCGCGCATCGCCGGGGTAATTCCGACGAGTTTGGTGTCGGCCACCGCCATGTCGCACAGCCAAGTCCCGAAAACCTGCGTGTAGCTGGGTTTCGCACCGCTTGGCTGGCCGGCGATGCCAACTTCCGGCTGAAACTTCGACACCCCATGGTAGAGAATTGGATCGACTTCGGCGAGCTTGTAGCCCTGGCCCTTCTTGGTGATCACATGCAGGAACTGCGGCCCGGACAGGTGCGTCAGATTCTGCAAGGTCGGCACGAGCGATTCCAGGTCGTGGCCATCGATCGGCCCGATGTAATTGAATCCCATTTCCTCAAAGAGCGTCGCCGGCGTGAGCATGCCTTTCACGTGCTCTTCAGCGCGTTTGGCGAACTCGCGCAGCGAGGGCGAAAAGTCGAGCATCTTCTCGCCCGCCTTGCGCGCCGCATTGAACGTGCTGCCCGAGAAAATGCGCGCCAGATAGCGGTTGAGCGCACCCACCGGCGGTGAAATCGACATGTCGTTGTCGTTCAGAATGACCAACACGTCGGCGTCGGCGACGCCCCCGTTGTTGAGTGCTTCGAATGCCTGTCCGGCCGACATCGCGCCGTCACCGATGATTGCCACGACGCGCCGCGTTTCGCCTTTCAGCTTGGCGGCAATCGCCATGCCGAGCGCGGCCGAGATCGAGGTCGACGAATGCCCGACGCCGAAGGTGTCGTACGGGCTCTCGCTGCGTTTCGGGAACCCGGAAACGCCGCCGTGCATACGCAGCCGGGCCATTCCCGAGCGACGCCCGGTGAGCACCTTGTGGGCGTACGTCTGATGGCCGACGTCCCACACCAGGCGGTCGTGCGGCGTGTCGAAGACGTAGTGCAGGGCCACCGTCAACTCGACGGTACCGAGGTTCGACGACAGGTGTCCGCCGGTTCTCGACACCGATTCGACGAGAAAGGAGCGCAATTCGCTGGCCAACTGCGGCAGTTGCCGGCGGTCGAGTTTGCGGACCTGGGCCGGGTTGCTGATCGTGTCGAGCAGAGGATAACGGGTCATCGATGATCTATCCTGCATGGAAACTTGGCGGAGCGGCACAAGCAGTGGTCGGCAGCGGCACGCTTCAGAACTTGCGCCGGGTGATGAAGTCGGTCAGTTCGACGAGGCGACGGCTGCGTTCGGCAAAGACGCCCAGGGCTTCGACCGCCTGCTGCTGCAGGTCGGCCGCCAGCTGGCGGGTTCGTTCCAGACCAAGCAGGCTGACGTAGGTCGGTTTGGCGGCTGCCGCGTCCTTGCCGGCGGTCTTGCCCAGCGTGGTGGTGTTGGACGTGCAGTCGAGGATGTCATCGACGATCTGGAAAAGCAGGCCCGCCCGTTTGGCGAAACGATCGAGCGATTCGCGTTCGCCTTCGCTCAACGCTCGGCCGCAGAGCGCGCCGAGCAGTACGGCTGCCCTGATCAGGGCGCCCGTCTTCAGCGCGTGCATCATCTCGAGTTCGGGCAGGCAGAGACTCTGGCCAACTGCTGCGAGGTCGATCGATTGACCGCCAGCCATGCCGCACGAGCCGCTGGCGCGGGCCAGCAGGCGGATCATTTCGCGCTGTCGTTCGCTGCCGCCCGGCAGCTCGCGCGCGAGAATCTCGAACGCGAGTGACTGCAGGCTATCGCCGACGAGCAGTGCGGTCGCCTCGTCGTATTCGACATGGCAGGTCGCCCGCCCGCGCCGGAGAACGTCGTTGTCCATGCACGGCAGATCGTCATGAACCAGCGAATAGCTGTGGATCAGCTCGACCGCGCAGGCCACGACCTCCAGCCTCTCCGGGGCAGCTTCGCTGAGCTCGCCAGCAGCAAAGGCGAGCAAGGGGCGAACCCGCTTGCCGCCGCCCAGGCTGGCGTAGCGCATGGCCTGATGCAATCGGGCGGGGATCGCTTCGCCGGAGGGCAGCAAGCGCGCCAAGCTGGCTTCCACCCGCGCCTGGACGCTGCGCATCCAGTCGGTGAATGACGACTCGCCTTGCCCTGGCGCCAGGTCGTCGAAGCTGTTCATCGGGCCTCACCGCTGCTGCCGGCAAAATCGCGCAAGCTTCCGTTGTCGAGAATCTGGATCTGGCGCTCGGCTTCGCTCAGTTGTTGGTGACACAACTTCAGCAACTCGCTGCCTCGCCGGTACGCGGCAAGCGATTCGTCGAGAGCCAGGCGTCCTCCTTCCATGCGCTCGACGATCTGCTCAAGTTGGGCGAGCGCCTCCTCGAACTTGAGTTCGTGCAAATCGACGGCTTCCTGGGACGACGGCTCGCGGTTGCCTGCGGTCACTGATCTTGCTCCTGAGCATCGGCGGGCTTCGCCGGAAACCGCCGAAAATAGCCTATAAGCGTGCATCCGGTCAAATGGAAAGCGCGTCGAGGGTGCAATCGAAAGTGCGACTGGCGGCGGGGCGAGGGAGCCGGTGGCCTTCGGCGCTAGACAAATGGGCTGAGGCAAGGTAAATAGTCATGGGTCACTTCAACGTGGAGCGAAACCCATGGCAAAACAGTGGTCTGAAATGGAGGGGCGACTCAAGCCGAGTCGGAGTTTGGAAGAGCGGTTGCGAGAGCATCCGGAGCTCCAGGCCAAGGTCGAGTCGTTGTTGGCGGTGGTCGAGAACGCGGCCGGCGATGTCGAGAAGGCGGCGGAGGCGGAGCGGCGGGTGACGGAGGAACTGCGGCAGCTGGGCAGCGAAGCGTTGCACAGCTGGGCGCGACGGCAAGCGCCGCGGAAGGAAGAAGAGGTGGCGCAACAACCGGGCGTGCAGCGGAAGGAAAAAAAAACGTCTATTGGCAGACGCTGTACGGCAGGATCGAAGTAGCGGAGCAGGTCTTCCGGCAAGGGACCCGTGGGCCGCAGATCAGGCCATTCACGCGTTCGGCGGAGGTGGTCTGCCGGGGCTGCTCGGAGCCGCTGCAGCGAGCGATCGTGGATTTTGGAGCGGACACGCCCGCGGCGCGCATTCCGCAGAAGCTAAGAGAGCATTACGGTATCGAAGTGTCCGCCGGTACGTGCTGGCCGATCGTCTTGCGGCATGCCGAGACGATCGACGAGCGGCCGAAAGCGGCGGCACAGATCCCAGAACGAGACGGGGTGGCGCAACTGATCGCCGAGATCGACGGGAGCATGATTCCGGTTGTGGAGATGGCCGAATCGAACGACCAGAGCGCGAAAGGGGACCGCCGCAAGACCCGCCAAGTGGGCTGGAAGGAAGCGCGATTGAGCCTGGTCCATACGCCGGGCTCGGTTACCCCGGTGTTCGGCGCCACCGTGGGACCGCCCGATCAAGTCGGAGAGACCCTGTTGCGTACGGCGGTTCAGGCCGGACTGGGGCGGAAGACCCAGGTCCATGCGGTCAGCGATGGCGCCGCATGGATTGCCGATCAAGTCAGTGAGCAGTTCGGACTCCACGGCCACTTCCTCGTCGATTTCTACCATGTCTGTGACTACCTGACGGCCGCAGGGAAGACGATCGCCGGCACGGCGGCGAGGGCTTGGCTGGAAACGCAGAAAGATCGGCTGAAACAGAACCGTCTCCAGGACGTCCTCGACGAACTGCAGCGATTCGTCGAGGACGACACCGTTCCCGATGACCACGCTCCAGTGCGCGCGGCGCATCGCTATCTCACCAATCGCCCGGGGCAGTTCAACTATCAAGACGCGCTCATGGCCGAGCTGCCCATAGGGTCGGGCGAAGTCGAAAGCGCACACCGTTACGTCATCCAGGACCGTCTCAAGCGGCCCGGCGCCTGGTGGAAACTGAAAAACGCCAAGCACATGTTGGCGCTGCGGGTCTGCCGTGCCAACCACGAGTGGGACAGCTATTGGCAGTCCAGAGGCCAACAGGCGGCCTGATCCACAGTCGCACTTCCAATTGCACCCGCGCGTCGAGCGCGTCGAGCAGCCGCCTGACAATTGCGTGTGCGTTTGCTGCGCGGCAGGCAGCGACGTGCGCGCTCGCCTGGATCAAGGGCTACAGGCTTGGTGCGGCGCGGGCGAAATCTCGCCGCGCCTTCTAGCTATTCGCCCAGTCGATGATCGGCTGCCACTGCTCGACATCGCGCGCTGCGCGCGATGGGGTAAGGTCGAAAATCGTCATGCCGAGCATTGTCGTCTGGACGTAAAGCTGTGTGTTGCGCAGATAAGCGAGGACGGGAACGTCGAACCTGGCGAAGAAGTGCTCGAGTTCGGTGGCTGAGCGCGTGCGCGGGTCTACGCGCATTCCGACGACGGCAACGAACGCATTTTCGTTGCGCACGGCCTTCTCTTCGAGCAAGCCAGCCAGGAAGTGGCGCGTTGCCAGCATGTCGAACAGCGAGGGCTGCACCGGTACCAGAACGCGATTGACCTGTTTGACGACGGTATCGAGAGCCCGGCCGTGCAGGCCGGCCGGCGTATCGAGGACGACGTGCGTCGTTCCCTTCGGCGGTTTGGCCGTCTTCCCCGGTTCGATTTCCCAGTTGCGAATCTTCGGCAGCGCTTCGGGCCGCAGGCGCAGCCATTCACGTGACGATTGCTGCCGGTCGACGTCGCCCAACATGACGCGATGACCGCTGCGTGCGAGGTGACCGGCCAGATTGATCGCCAGCGTCGATTTGCCGGAACCGCCCTTGGGATTGGCAACCAGGAAGGATCTCATCGTCTCTTGTCCTCGTCATGGATCGCGGCCAAGCGCCGCAGCTTTTCGCGAACCAAGTTTATGTGCTCGCGCAAAGTGTAAAGCAGATCGGTAAAAGCCAGTGGAATATTGCGCGTGCTGGCGTCGTCCTCGATGCGCTCGAGACGTTCGACGTAGCTCTGATGGGAAAGCGGGTCGTAGGCAGTACGCAGCTCGTTTTCCAGAAACTTCAGGTCGCCGTAGCAGCGGTAGATTTTCGAGCGCACACGCCAGGTGTAGATCGTCGGGGCGAATTTGAGGAGCGGCAGCGAGATCATGACGAGCGGCAGAATCATGACGAACATGCGCTCGACGAGAACGGCGAGCGAAAACGGCAGGTAGCGCTGGAGAAACGGTGGCCCCGACTTGTAGTAGCGCTGTGCGTCCGGCGAGAGCAGGAAACTCTGGTCCTTGTAGGTCGGGAATTCGCCGGCGCGCTGGAAGAATCCCCCTTTGCCGTTGACCTCGGTCATCGCCTGCAGCAGCAGTGTTGCCAAAGCCGGATGCAGGTCGTCGCGCACGACGACGTTGGCCGTCGTTGCCAGAAGAACGGTATCGCGTGGCGGCAGGTCGCGTACCAGATCGACGACGCCGCGCGGCAGAACGATCTTCGACAGGAAGGGGAAACGGCGCAGGTAGGCGTCGGCCTGACTGAAACTGACCACGCGCAGACCAGGCGAACGCAGCATGACCTGGACCACCGGTGCTTCCTGGGCGGCGACGATGAATGCGGCGTCGATCTCGCTCTGCTGCAGCGCTTCGGCCGCGGTCAGCCCGGCCAGCGGAACCAGATTCGGGCTGTTCGGCTTGATGTCGTTGGCTTCGAGCAATTGCAGCGCAAGGCCGCGGATGCCGCTGCCCTCTTCACCGACGGCGATGCGCCGGCCTTCGAGCTGATACAGCCGGTCTACGCGCTGCTCATTACGGTAGAAGACCCAGACCGGTTCGTAGGACACGCTGCCGAGCGAGAGCAGAGCGCGCGGGCGTTCGTCCTCGTTCTCGGCCGGCGGGGCGATGCCGCCCTGGACAAAGGCGACATCGGCTTCGCCGCTTTCCAGCCGCTTGAGGTTCTCGTACGACCCGGCCGAGGTGCGCACCTCGAGGGTGATTCCCTTCGCTGCGAGCAGCGCCGCGTAACGCTGCGCGTACGCGTAGTAGGCGCCGGTATCGCTGCCGGTACTGATCGTTACCCGCCGCGGCGGCTCGGGCGCGACGAACTGATAGGCAACGAGCAGGCCGACTGCGGTCAGGAGGACGATCGGCCACGCCGTTGCCAGCATGTAGCGCACCGCCACCAGGCGAGCGCGCAAGCGCTCGATCACGGCAGCAGGATGGTCGATCCGGTCAGTCTGCGGGCTTCCAGGTCACGATGCGCCTGCGCGACTTCGGCCAACGGGTAGCTCTGGTTGACTTCGATCCGCAGCTTGCCGGAGGCGACGGCCTCGATCAGCGCGCCGCCCAGTTCGAGCAGGTCGGCGCGTTTCGCCGTGTAATGCATCAGCGTCGGTCGCGTCAGGAAGAGCGAACCCTTCTGGGCCAGGAGCAGCGGGTCGAAAGCCGCCACCGGGCCGGAAGCGTTGCCAAAGCTGACCAGCATGCCGCAGGTACGCAGACTGTCGAGCGAGCCGGCAAAGGTGTCCTTGCCGACCCCGTCGTAGACCACGGCAACGCCTTCGCCGCCGGTGATTTCGCGTACTCGGCTGACGAAGTCTTCACGCGTATAGTCGATCACATGGTCGCAGCCGTGCGCCGCCGCCAGCGTCGCTTTGGCCGAGTTCGACACCGTGCCGATGACCGTGGCGCCCAGCGCCTTCGCCCACTGGCAGGCGATCAGGCCGACGCCGCCAGCCGCGGCGTGGATGAGGACCGCGTCGCCGGCTTTCACCGGGTAGGTGCGCAGCAGCAGGTAGGCGCTGGTCAGACCCTGCAGCATCATTGCCGCCGCGGTGTTAAAGTCGATCGTCGCCGGTAATTTAAGCAGGCGGTCGGCCGGCAGGCAGCGCTCCTGGCTGTAGGCACCGACCGGCCCGCCAGCGTAGGCGACGCGGTCGCCGGCTGCCAGATCGCTTACCGCACTGCCGACGGCAACGACGACGCCGGCGGCTTCCAGGCCGAGCCCACTTGGTTGCGGCAAGGGATAAAGGCCGCTGCGGTGATAGATGTCGATGTAGTTCAGGCCGACCGCCGCGTGCCGTACGCGGGCTTCGTGCGGGCCGGGTTCACCGACCGGCACTTCCTCCCAGGACATGGCTTCCGGCCCACCGGGGTGTTGCAGACGAATGGCAAATGGCATGGCGGATCCCTCCTTAGACGTGGTCTGACAGTCTATGCGCCCGCCTGCTTCTTGAGCAAGTGAAAAAAAGAGTGTGTTGCTCGCCACTTGTGGTTCACCCGG
>NZ_JAPUVR010000103.1 GCF_029255125.1 Accumulibacter sp.
GCGATGCGCGAACTGCACGGACAGATCCGCCGCGAAGTGATGCGCAAGGACATGGCCGAGCACATCAAGCTGGGGCCGGGTGGAATCCGCGAAATCGAGTTCATTGCGCAGGTCTTTCAACTGATCCGCGGCGGACGAGATCCCGCGCTGCAGGTGCGCCCGACCTTACAGGTTCTCGCCCTGCTCGCCGAGCGGCGCCTGCTGTCGGCCGAAAGCGAGAGTGCGCTGGCCTCTGCCTATGTTTTCCTGCGCCGCCTCGAACACCGCTTGCAGTACGTCAACGACGCACAGACGCACCGCCTGCCGAGCGCTGACGAAGAGCGTGAACAGATCGCGCATTCACTCACTTTCGCCGACTGGTCCGCGCTGCTCGACGTTCTCGATGCGCATCGAGCGATCGTTGCGCGCCATTTCGAGCAGGTCTTCTCGGAGCCGGAGGAAGGCCGGCACGCGCTGGCGACGCTCTGGGACGGTTCGGCGAGTCCCGACGAGGCGCTCGAACGCCTGTCGACGCTGGGCTTTCGTCAGCCGCAGGCGCTGCTCGCACGCTTGCGCAGCTTTCGCGACAGCGCCCGCTACCTGCAGTTGCCCGCGAGCAATCGCGAGCGCCTCGACGCGCTCGGCCCGCGCGTCTTCGAAGCAGCGGCCGGAACCGGCACGCCGGACGCTTCCTGGCTGCGTACGCTCGATTTCCTGGAGACGATCAGCCGGCGCGGCGCTTACCTGGCGCTCTTGCAGCAATATCCGCCGGCGCTGAACAAGCTGGCCGAATTGATCGGCAGTTCGTCGTGGGCCGCCGACTACCTGACGCGCCACCCGATTCTGCTCGACGAGCTGCTCGATTCGCGCATTTTCGACGTGCGCACCGACTGGCACGAGTTCCGCCGCGAACTGCTCGCCCGCCTGGCGCAGGCCGAGGACGATACCGAACGGGAAATGGACATCCTGCGCGAAACGCATCACGCGCAGGTCTTTCACTTCCTGGCACAGGACATCGCCGGTATGCATACGGTCGAGCACCTGGCCGACCGCCTGAGCGAACTGGCCGATCTGATGGTGCAGACGACGCTCGATCTGTGCTGGCGGCGGCTGCGCCAGCGCCACCCACGGCCGTCCGAACCCCCGCGTTTTGCCGTCATCGCCTACGGCAAACTCGGCGGCAAGGAACTCGGCTTCGCCTCCGACCTCGACCTGGTCTACCTGCACGACGATCCCACACCGGATGTGGGAGAAATCTATGCCCGGCTGGGCCAGCGCATGAGCACCTGGATGTCCGCGCAGACGCCGGCCGGGATGCTCTTCGAGGTCGACCTGCGCCTGCGGCCGAACGGCGATGCGGGAATGCTCGTCTGCCCGGTTTCCGCTTTTCGCGACTACCAGTTGCAGCACGCCTGGGTGTGGGAGCATCAGGCGCTGACGCGCGCGCGCTTCTGCGCCGGCGACCCGGCAGTCGGCGAAGCGTTCGAAGCGATACGCGTCGAAATCCTCCGCCAGCCGCGCGATCTGGCAACGCTGCGCGACGAGGTGCTGGCGATGCGTCGGCGCATGCTCGAACAGCACGCTTCGCGCGGCGGCGAAGACTTCGACATCAAGCATGATCGTGGCGGCCTGATCGACGTCGAGTTCATCGTGCAGTACCTGGTGCTCGGCCACGCGCATGCGCACCCGCGCCTCTGCGGCAACCTCGGCAACATCGCCCTGCTCGGCATCGCGGCTGAACTCGGCCTGATTCCCGGCGAACTCGCCGAACCGGTGCGCAATGCCTATCGCGAGTTCCGTCGCCTGCAACATGCGCTGCGCCTGAACGCCGGGCGCCGCGCGCGCGTCGAGCGCGCCTCGGTCAGCCGCCGGATCGACGCCGTCGGCGCCCTTTGGCGGCAGGTTTTCGCCAGCGACTGAAGCACACCCGCTGCGCCAGGCGTACGCCCGCCAGCGCCGCCGGCCGCGCTAGCCGACGGCCGGCGCCAGTGCACCCGCCAGACCTCGCTCACAGCCCGGCAAAGAACGCGCGCAGCGCGGCCAACAGGCGTTTCTCCTCGTCGGCCTCACGCGCATAGGGAAAGTGCCCGGCGGAGAGGACGAACAATTGCCGGGCTCCCGGCAGCGCGTTGTAGACGGCAAACTGCCCGGGCGGCGCGACCGCTGGATCGAACAAAGCCGCGGCTACCAGCGTTGGCTGGCGGATGAAACGCGCCGCGCTGGCCGCGTCGTACCAGGCCAGCGTCTGCGCCACCTCGGGATGGTGCTGGGCGAAGTCCTGCACTGCCGCCGCGCTGCCGACCGTCGGCAGCGTCAGACGCAGCGCCTGGTGGCCGAAAGTCGGCACCTTCAGGTGGGCGCGCGCGACGCGCGTCTCGCAAGCCAGCGCCAGCGCGCCGACGCCGCCGCCCAGACTGCTGCCCAGGTAGCCGAGATGCCCGGCGGTCTGGGGCGCCAACTGGAGCAGCGCGCTGACTGCCGTCCACAGGTCTTCCACACAGCCGGCGATGATATAGCGTTCGCGTAGATGGATGTCGTGCAGCACGTGATAGTTCGGGTCGTCCGATATCGGCCATCGGCGGCTGCGCGCAATGCCACGGAAACACGGAAAAAGGTATACCGCAGAGAGCGAAGGCAGGGCGAAAGACGGCGACTCGATTCCGCCGTAGCCGTGCCCGACGACGAAAGCCTGGCGCGGCGGCTGCGTCGTCGGCCAGAGCAGCCAGCCACCAATCGTGAAGCCGTCGCTCGACGAATACTCCAGATCGAAAACGCAGAACTGCGCGTGGCGCAGCGCGCCTGGTCGCAGCCGCGGCTGCGGATCGATTCCCAGCGCCGCCTGGTAGCGCGCCTGCCAGAACTCGCCAAAACCGTCCGGTGGCAGCGGCGGCTCGACCGCGCACAGGCGGCGCAGGTCGTAGCCGTAAGTCGGATCGAAAGGATAGGCGTGCGGCCCGACATCCGCCGTCGCTGGAAAAGCACCCGGAACGCCGCCGGGCCGGCGCATTTGCCTGGCCGCCGCCTTGCGGGCACGCAGCCAGAGATGGAAGGCGGAGGGGGCCGGACGCCCCGGCGTAGCGGCACTGATCGCCGGCATCGGACTCTTGGGCAGCAAGTTGACCAGCCCGCATCATAGCGGAAAGCGCCCCAGGCGAAGGCTACTGACCGCCAGCGAAGACGAATATCGGCGCCACGCCGCCAGCCGACTCGCTCCAGCGGGCCTCTCGGGCGCGCCTTTTTGCGTTTCCCGTGCAACTTGACGGGCTACATCGTGTCCGATACGATCGCCGCCCGCTCGGCAAATTCCCTTGTCGGCAGACGACCTATTCCAAGGTATTCCAAGGCATTCCAAGCAAATCTTTTTCCTGGGAGACGCAGATGAAGCAATATGGCGCCGAGTTCTTCGGCACATTCTGGCTGGTACTCGGGGGCTGTGGCAGCGCAGTACTCGCCGCCGCCTTTCCTAACGTCGGCATCGGCCTGCACGGCGTGTCGCTCGCCTTCGGTCTGACCGTGTTGACGATGGCCTTTGCCATCGGCCACATTTCCGGCTGCCACCTCAACCCCGCCGTTTCGGTCGGCTTATGGGCTGGTGGGCGTTTTCCCGCCAGCCAACTGGTGCCCTACATCGTCGCCCAGGTGCTTGGCGCGATCGCCGCTGGCGGCGTACTTTATGTCATCGCCAGCGGCGCAGCGGGCTTCGACGTGAGCAAGGGCTTTGCCTCGAACGGCTACGGCGCACACTCGCCGGGCGGCTACTCGCTGCTCGCCGCGCTGGTCACCGAAGTCGTCATGACCATGTTCTTCCTGCTGGTCATCCTCGGCGCTACCGACAAGCGCGCGCCGGCGGGTTTTGCGCCGATCGCCATCGGTCTGGCACTTACCCTGATCCACCTGATCAGCATCCCGGTCACCAACACCTCGGTCAATCCCGCACGTAGCACCGGCGTCGCGGTCTTTGTCGGCGACTGGGCAGTCGGCCAGCTCTGGCTGTTCTGGGTCGCCCCGATCGTCGGTGCGCTGCTCGGCGCCGCCGCCTACAAACTGATCGGCAGCGAAGAAAGCTGAGCCGAACGCTGCGCCGGGCGGCGCTCGCTCCTCCGGGCGGGCGGCCCGGCGCGGCGCACCCGCGGCGCGGCTTGCCCCCGGCGGTTTCAGAACGCTTCGCCGGGGCGCAGGTAGCGCCACTGGCCGAGCGGCAGGTCGGCGAGGCGAATCGCCCCGATACGCACGCGCTTCAAGCCGACGACCTGCAACCCGACGAGTTCGCACATCCGTCTGATCTGCCGCTTGCGGCCCTCGCGCAGAACAAAGCGCAGTTGATCGGCGTTCAGCCACTCGACCCCGGCCGGCTTCAGTTGCCTGTCGTCGAGGCTGAGACCGTGTCTGAGCAAGGCAAGTCCACGTGCCGCGAGACGGCCGGTGACGCGCACCAGATATTCCTTGTCGAGTTCCGAGTTCTCGCCGATCAACTGGCGCGCGATGCGCCCATCCTGCGTCAGCACAAGCAATCCCGTCGAATCGACGTCGAGCCGGCCGGCCGGCGCCAGCCCGCGCAGGCACGCTGGATGAAAGGCCGGCGTATCAGGCGTCCGGAACTGGTTCTCGGCGCGAATCAGCGACACGGCCGGAGTGCAGCCAGGCTCGGGCTGCCCCGAGACATATCCAACCGGCTTGTGCAGGAGAATCGTGAACTGGCTGCGCTGCTGTGCCTCGGCCTGCCGGTCGAGCGTGATCACCGCGTTTGGCGCAACGCGCGTCCCCAGTTCGCCAACGCGCCGACCGTCTACGAAAACCAGTCCGCGCGCGATGTAGTCGTCAGCTTCGCGGCGCGAACAGAGACCGCGCTCAGCCATCAACTTGGCCACCCGGATGCCGCGCTCGGGGTCGGGCGCCGCCATTGCGCCCACTGCCGCCTGCGGCCCGCTCGTCGGCGCGCCCGCGGCTGGCGCCGCGCTCTTGCCGGCAACGCGCAGCAGCACGCGGCGTGGCCGCTCGGCCATTGCTCAGGCGATGTCGAGCAGTTCGATCTCGAAGACGAGCTTGGCGTTCGGCGGCACCATCTTGCCCGCGCCACGCGCGCCGTACGCCAGATCGGCCGGAATCGTCAGCTTGCGGATGCCTCCGACGTTCATTCCGGGAACGCCCTCCTCCCAACCGGCGATCACGTGCCGCCCGTCGAGCGGAAAGCGGAAGGGCTCGTTGCGATCGGTACTCGAGTCGAACTTCTTGTGGCCGTCGGCCAGCCAACCGGTGTAGTGGACGATGACGTGCTGGCCGGAAGTCGCGGTCGGACCGCTGCCGACGATGATGTCTTCAATCTGAAGACCGCTGGGGGTGGTGACGATGGGCATACTCGCTCCTTGGGAAAAAAATGAAGTTTAGCCCAGCATCGCGCTTGGCGGCGAGATCATCACGACAAACCGCGCGCCGAGCCAGCGATCCGCCGAGGCCTGGCCCATACGCGCGCTGGCGCGCTGCGCACTGGATGGCGCTGGCACACAGACGACGTTCGACAGCCTGCCGCCGCTGGCGCAGAACGACGCTGCCGCGGGCCGTCGGCACGGCACTCTCGACAATCTGAAGAGCTATCTCGCCTGCATCGCGCACACCGGGAGCGAAGGGCGAACCTGCAGATCGTCCACAGCGCACGCACCGACACACCGCGCTTGCACCGTTCCCGATTCGCCGGCGCCAGAAGCCGATAGCCGTGACGGCGGTAAACTGCGAGAATGTGCGCTGCGTCGGTCGCCTGCGGGCGCAGCGACACGCGGCGCCGACTCCTGCCGCAGAGGACTCCCAAGCATGTCACCACAGAGCAGTTCGGGCAATGTTTCGCCAATCGAAGAGATCATCGTTGAAATGCGTCTCGGGCGCATGGTCGTCCTGGTCGACGAAGAGGACAGGGAAAACGAAGGTGATCTGATCCTCGCCGCCGAGCACGTCACGCCGGAAGCGATCAACTTCATGGCCCGCTTCGGACGCGGTCTGATCTGCCTGACGCTGACCGCTGCGCGCTGTCGGCAGTTGGGCCTGACGCAGATGGCGCGCGACAACAAGAGCCCCTACAGCACGGCGTTCACCGTCTCGATCGAAGCGGCGGAAGGCGTTACCACCGGCATCTCGGCGCAGGATCGGGCGCTGACGATCAAGACGGCAGTGGCGCGCAACGCGCGTCCCGAGCATATCGTCCAGCCCGGACACGTCTTCCCGATCATGGCGCAAGCGGGTGGCGTTCTCGTCCGCGCCGGGCATACCGAGGCCGGCTGCGACCTCGCTCAACTCGCCGGGCTCGAACCGGCCGCGGTGATCTGCGAGATCCTGAAGGAAGACGGCAGCATGGCGCGCCTCGACGACCTGCTCGCTTTCGCCCGCGAGCATGGCCTGAAGATCGGCACGATCGCCGACCTGATCCATTACCGCAGTCGGCACGAAATGCTCGTCGAACGCAGCCTGTCGAAAAGCGTGCGCTCGGCCTACGGCGAGTTCATGCTGCACGCCTACACCGACTGCACTTCGAACGAGGTTCACCTGGTCCTGACCAAGGGCGAGATACGGCCGGATCGCGAAACGCTGGTGCGCGTACACGAACCGCTCTCGGTGGTCGATTTTCTCGACCCCGACGGCGGCCGCCACAGCTTTCCGCTGTCCGTCGCGCAGGCGGCGCTGGCGCGCGCCGAGGCGGGCGTGATCGTTCTGCTGCATCGACCGGAGAGCGGTCAGGATCTGCTGACGATGTTGCGCGAGCCCGCCTCCACCCGGCGCCCGGCAGCGCGCTGGGACCCCCGCATCTATGGGATAGGCGCGCAGATTCTGCGCGATCTCGGCGTCGGCAAGATGCGCCTGCTGTCGAGTCCGCGCCGGATGCCGAGCATGACCGGTTTCGACCTTGAAGTGACCGGCTACATCGCCTCGCCGGCCGACCTGGAGAGCCGCTGATGGGAACGCGCACGGTACGCCACGAGACCCCGTTGTCGATGGCGCGCTACGCCAGCATCGACGAATACGACGTCGAGCTGAGCGGCGACAGCCTGACCGTCGGCATCGTCATGAGCCGCTTCAACCAGGATATCGGCGAGGGATTGCTGAGCGCCTGCACCGGCGAGCTGAAACGCCTCGGCGTCGCCGACGGCAGCATCCGGATCGCCACCGTCCCCGGTGCGCTGGAGATTCCGCTGGCGCTGCAGACGATGGCGCGCAGCGGGCGCTTCGACGCGCTGGTCGCGCTCGGCGCGGTGATCCGCGGCGAAACCTACCATTTCGAGGTCGTCGCCAACGACGCGTGCCGGGCGCTGATGGAAGTACAACTGGCGACCGGCGTGCCGATCGCTAACGGCATCCTGACCTGCGAGGACGACGACCAGGCGCTGGCTCGCATGCAGCAGAAGGGAATCGATTGCGCCCAGGTGGCGGTCGAGATGGCCAAGTTGCTGCACCTGCTCGGAGCGTCGGCGTGAGCCCGGCGCTGCCCGAGCGGGCGCCCGACGAGCGCCCGGCAGCCGTCGTCTCGCCGCGCCGCCGGGCGCGCGAGCTCGCCCTGCAAGGGCTTTATCAGTGGCAGGTGGGCGGCAGCGACGAAGCCGCGATCGAAGCCCATCTGGCCGACAGCGAAGGTTTCGCGAAGGCCGACCGGAAGTTCTTCGTCGCGCTTCTGCGCGGCGTTCTCGCGCAGCACGAAAGCCTCGCCGGACAGTTGCAGGACTGCCTCGATCGTCCTTTCGCCGAGCTGTCGCCGGTCGAAGCCTGCGTCCTGCTCGCCGGTGCTTTCGAACTGGCCAACTATCCGCAGACGCCGTATCGCGTGATCATCAACGAGTCGATCGAGCTGGCCAAGGCGTACGGCGGCACGGACGGGCACAAATACGTCAATGGCGTGCTCGACAAGATGGCCGCCCGCCTGCGACGCCCGGAAGTCGAAGCGCGCCAGGCGGGCAGCAAGCGAGCGCGCTGAGCGGCCGCCCGCGCCCGGCATCGGCGGCCACGATCAACCCGGCGAACAGACCATGCCCAGCGAGTTCGACCTGATTCGCCGCCACTTCTTGCAGCCAACGCCGAGCGCTGTGCTCGGTCCCGGCGACGACTGCGCGCTGCTCGTTCCGAGCGCCGGAATGGAACTGGCGATCACCACCGACATGCTCGTCGAAGGCACGCATTTCCTGCCGACGGTGAGTCCCGAACTGCTCGGCTGGAAAGCGGTAGCGGTCAATCTCTCCGACCTCGCGGCGATGGGCGCGCAGCCACGCTGGCTACTCCTCGCCGGCAGCCTGCCGAGCGCCGACGAAGAATGGCTGGCGTCGTTTGCCGCCGGGCTGTTTGCCTGCAGCACGCGCTACGCGGTCGAGTTGATCGGCGGCGACACGACGCGCGGCCCGCTCAACCTGTGCCTGACCGCGCTCGGCGAGCTTCCCGCGGGAAGCGCCTTGCGGCGTGACCGGGCGCGCCTCGGCGACGACCTCTGGGTCTCCGGCCTGCCCGGACGCGCGGCGCTCGGGCTCGCCCACCTGCAAGGTCGCACGCAACTGCCGCCGGCGCTGGCGACAAGCTGCCTCGCCGCGCTGCAACAACCGCAGCCGCGGGTCGAGCTCGGGCGGGAACTGCGCCGGCGAGGGCTGGCCAACGCGGCGATCGACATCTCGGACGGCCTGCTCGCCGACCTCGCACACATCCTCGACCGATCAGCCGTCGGCGCCGAAATTCTCGTCAGCGCGTTGCCGCCGCTACCCGCCGGAGTCGCACTCGAGCTGGCGCGCAACTGCCAGTTGTCTGGCGGCGACGACTACGAACTCGTCTTTTCCGCGCCACCTGGCGCGCGGTCGGCAATCGGCGAACTCGCCAACCAGCTCGCGCTGCCGCTGACGCGCTGCGGCCGCATCGTCGAGGCCGCCGGCAGCTTGCGTCTGCTCGACGCGGACGGTCGGCCACTGGCGAGCGAACAACGGGGGTTCGATCACTTTGCCTGATGCCGCACCATCGCTGCGTTTCCTGCTCGCCCACCCGGCGCATCTGATCGCCTGCGGTTTCGGCAGCGGGCTTTCGCCGCGCGCCCCGGGAACGGCCGGAACGCTGTTCGCGTGGGCGTCGTTTCCGCTGTTGCGCCCGTGGATGAACGACTTCGAGCTGCTCGGCTTCCTGGCGCTCTGCTTCGTCATTGGCGTCGCCGCGGTCCACAAGACCGGGCGCGACCTGGGCGTGATCGATCACGCCAGCATCGTCTGGGACGAGATCGTTCCGTTCTGGCTCGTGCTGCTCTTCTGCCCGCCCGGCTGGCTGTGGCAGGCGACCGCCTGCGCCCTCTTTCGCCTGTTCGACATCGGCAAGCCGCAACCGGCGCGCTACTTCGACGAGCAGGTCAAGAACGGCTTCGGCGTGATGTGCGACGATCTGGTCGCCGCCGCCTACACGCTGCTGGTGCTCGCCGTGCTGCGCTTCATCTTCGCCTGATGGACAGGCAGCAGAGCGATCTGGAGGAACTCGCGGCGCGTGTCGGCGCGCTCCTCCTGGCCAACGGGCAGCGTCTGGCGACCGCCGAATCGTGTACCGGCGGCTGGGTCGGAGAATGCCTGACGGCGATTGCCGGCAGTTCCGCCTGGTTCGACCGCGGCTACATCACGTACTCGAATCAGGCCAAGGTCGATTTGCTCGGGGTCGAGCCAGCGACGCTCGCGGCACACGGCGCGGTCAGCGAGGCGACCGCCGCGGCCATGGCGAGCGGCGCCCAGCGCGCCAGCCGCGCCGACTGGGCGCTGGCGATTACCGGCGTCGCCGGTCCCGGCGGCGGTTCGCCGGCGCGACCGGTGGGTACCGTCTGCTTTGCCTGGGCCGGGCCGGACGATGTGCTCGCCTGCGAAACACAACAGTTCACGGGCGACCGCCGGGCGATCCGCGCCCAGGCGGTCGCCCACGCCCTTTTCGGCCTGCTCAGCCGGGCCACTCAACTTAGCGCATGAACATGAACGAGATTACTCTACTTTACGCAAGAAACCTGATCACCCGCCGAACGACGCCACCACGCCAGATGCTGAGCTTCGTCATGCGGGTCGCCAATCTGGCTTACGACAAGGAGGTGGATGTCAGCTGGGCCGGCGAAGACGAAGTCTGGCACAAGCTGCCGGCCAGCTTCCACGCCACGGCCGACGACGGTGCTAGCGAATACTGGGTCGCGCAGGCGTCGTTTACGCTCGACGAGGACGCGACGCTGCCCGGCAACGTGCGCTTTGCCCTCTGTCATCGCAGTCGGAATGCCGAATACTGGGACAACAACCAGGGCAGCAATTATGCGATGGACGCCGATTGCGGAATCCTCCTGGGCAACCAGCGCCCACTGATCAGCAGTGCGCTCGACGCGGTTCTGGCGACCGGGCAGAAAGAAATCCCACTCACCGTGACGCTGCGCAACAGTCTGCCAGCACGCCGCGTGACGCTGCACTGGACGACCGACAACTGGCAGACGGCGCGCAAGACGCCGTACCGCTTTCGGCGCAACTATTGGGACAACGAGTGGCTGAGCAACGCGCGCAACCCGAATCAGTACGGCTACCAGGTCTGGCACACGACGCTCAAGGCGGCCGATGCCTTTCGCATCCAGTACCGGATCGCCTGTGAAACCGCGCAGCAGGTCATCTGGGACGACAATGCGGGCGCCGACTACACGCTGCAGCGCCCGCCGCTGAAAGTTCTGATCCTCAATCTGCACTGTTGCCAGGAGGAGAACCAGGACCGCAAGCTGTCGCTGATCGCACGCGCGATCGACGAATTGGCGGTCGACATCGTCTGCCTGCAGGAAGTGGCCGAGCTGTGGAACGACGGCCGCGGCGACTGGCAAAGCAACACGGCGCGGATCATCAACGAGCGCCTGGCGGCGCCCTTCCAGCTCGTCACCGACTGGTCGCACAAAGGATTCGAACGCTACCGCGAAGGCGTCGCGATTCTCAGCCGGCACCCGATCGCACGCCATCAGGCGCGCTTCGTCTCGACCGCGCAGGATCCGCACAGCATTCATACGCGCAAGGTCGTCATGGCGCAGATCAAGGTACCGCACCTCGGCCTGCTCAACGTCTTCTCGTCGCACCTGAGCTGGTGGAACGACGGCTTTGCCGAGCAGTTCGACAATCTGCGCCGCTGGGCGACCGACGAACACACGGCGCACGTGGCAGGCAGCCTGCTTTGCGGCGACTTCAACATCGAAGCCGGCTCGCGCGGCTATCGCTTCGTCGTCGACTCGCACGAGTACGACGACCAGTACCTGCGCGCCGTCTCGCCGCAGGTCTTCCGCAGCGTCTTCCGTCCCGACGGCGCGCCGTCGTACGACGGTTTGCGCGACGACCGGCGAATCGACTACGTTTTTCTACGCCGGGGAAGCGCGCTGCGCGCGGTCTCCGGCCGGGTCGTCTTCAACGACCACGATTATGGCCGCGTGTCCGATCACTGCGGGTATCTGCTCAGTTTCGCAGCGCCGTGAACGGACCCGGCCGACGAGCGCGCGCGCCGTTCCCGAGGCGGGCCGGCGAGCGTTCAGGCAACGAATGACGAGATGGAAAGATGAGCACAGCAGAAAACGTTGCCCGCCCGGTACATGGCAACCTCGGCGGGTCCTTCGTTCGCGTGAACGATTTCAACGAACAATTCTTCCTGCGCTGGGGCCGGATCAACTTCGACGTCTGGCATAGCGCCCAACTCAACCTGAAGGTGATTCTGCGCGTCTATCGCGACAATGCGATCTGCGAAACCTTTGTCATAGACACCGACCCCTACGACATCGAGTGGAACCACCACCGACGACGCACGCGCGACTTCTACATTCACCCGTTTTCGAGCAGCTTCGGCCACATCCGCTGCGTCAAGTTCGCTTTCGTCGTACACCTCGACGAACACTCGATCGCTTCGCAGCTCGAGTACATCTTCATGGACTGGGCGCAGTTGCAGCACGAACAGCCGCAGTACCGGAAGATCAGCGACGAGTGGGCGACCGGCAACACGTATCACACCTACGAGGCCAGCGCCTGGCAACTGCAGCGCGATGTCGATTGGTACAACCACCACTTCGCTTCGCTGCACCTGGTGCCGAAATTCACCAAGGGGCAACAGCACCACCCCTATCACCCGAAGCGCTTCATTCACGACCACATCGACAAGGTCATCCGGTGCAAGCACGAGCATCCGAATCGCTTCTGCACGATCAAGGTCAGCGTCGACTGCATCGACGACCACGACTTCACGCGCCACCTGGTGTTCGCTGCCGAACACGGCGTCTGGGTGCAGTGCATCGTCGACTGGCGCAAGATGACGCTGACCAACAGCCCCAACTACGCGCGCCTGAAACGCGCCGGCATCGAACTCATCGGCGTCGTGTGCACGCCGAAGCACCATCTGATCGAGGTCGATCCCGACATGCACACCAAGTTCATCATCTTCAACGATGAGGACTGCATCCTGGGCTCGTTCAACATCACCTTCGACCGCTGGTGGGCGAACTGGGAATCGGGCATGAGCTTCCACTCGCGCGGCGTCTGCCGGCTGCTCGACAACGTCTTCCAGAGCGAACGCGGCGGCGTCATCCAGAAATACGGCATCGACCCGCTCAGCCACTTCAACCTGCTGTATACCTACGGTCGGCACACGCTGCTCAACGGCAAGTACTACCGCCCGCACCACGCGATCCTGGGCGAAATCAACCGCGCCAGGCACTCGATCAGGTTGACCCTGTTTCTCATCGGTAACCTGCTCGGCGAGCACGGCGAAAGCGTAATCGACGCGCTGATCCACGCCCGGAACCGCGGCGTGCACGTGCATATCCTGCTCAACGGCCACCTCGCCCGACAGGGACGCGTCGGCATCGAAAGAACGATGGCCGAGGAACTCGCCCGCCCGTTGCTGCCCGCGGTACAGGGTCTGCGCACGGCGGGAATTCCGGTTGGCCTGGTCTACGGGCAGACCGACCATCGCGTACCCTACTCGCCGATTCACTCGAAGTACTGCATCATCGACGAAGCGACGGTGATCGAAGGCAGCTTCAACTGGTACAACACTTCGGTCTTCTCGCACGACCTGATGGTCCTCGCCACCCACCACGACATGGCCAAGGCGTATCTGCACGAGTTCGACCAAATCCAGCGCTTGTTCAGGGTCTACTACTGAACCGTGCCAACCACGATGCCGCCGCGCGCCGTTCGACCGGGCGGCGGCGTACCAGACGACACCCTTTCGCCAAACCAGAACACCCCCACGCAACATTCGCCAGCGCTCACTGCACCGGCTGGCGCAGGCCCGCCGGCAGTCCCAGTCCGGGATGGCGATCGCCGCAAGACGAGCAAGCGCTGCACTCAGGCAAGCTGACGGCGCGGCGGGCGCGCTGGCCGCCGCTTCGCTGGTTTCCTGCGCGCCGTGCACCAGGCAGATCAAACCATCTTCAACCCATTTTCCTCAGTTCAGGCCTGCGGAATTAGTGCAAACTAAGCATTGATGACGGTTTGCCGCCAAGAGGGAAGTTCACCCGATGGGTACGATGAATGTGGAGCGAAAAGCGCTGGCTGAAGTGCGGGAATACGCCCCCTGGTGAGCAGTGCCGACACCGCGTTCGAGGCCATCGGCCAGTTCTACCGCGATTGGGCCGCTGGTGAGAACAGCTTCGACGAACTGAAGAATCAAGGGCGTTGGGGCAGTTGCACGACGCTAGCCCGCGAACGCGGCAAGCGCTCGGCGCAAGCGGCGGCGCTGAATGACGACGGGCGGCGTGGGCGTGTCCGCCTGGCGCATGCAAAGGCACGCCTGGACGCGATCACCCGTCGCCCGCTGTTGGTCGCAGGCGTCGCCCGTATCGAAAAGGGTCTTGACCCTGTTCGGACGACTGCGCCTGGGTTGCCGAAAGCCGCTCGCTGGTCTGCACTCGTCCGCGGCATCGCCGAGAAAGTCATCGCCGGTAAAGCCAGAATGCCACGGTACACCGCGCTGGCTCCCCCTGCGCTGGCGGCCGATTTCGGCTGACTGCGAATCCTGGAATGAACAGACTCTGCGCCCGCTTTCCCGCCGCACTGCCCTGTGCCACCGAGCTTGGCGGGATCTGGGGGTCTGCGCGCGAGCCTGTCTGACATGAACGAATTCAGTTCGCTTGAGCCCGGCCCCGGCGTGGAGAAAACAATGGAAGACAGCCATTGCGCAGCGCCAGCGCCACCCGCATCCGCAAACCCCGAAGTGGCTGGCCCCTTTTTGCTCGGGCTGACGCATGCATTCTTCAACCTGTGCGTTCTGCCACAGGGCGGTATGGCGCTGAAGATCGACACTACCGACGCGGAAGAGTGGTATCCGTTTTCGATGCTGATCGATACCTTCCGGACGATTGAAAAGGCCTTCCCTTCGTCCCGGCTGCTCTCCGTTCGCGCCGGCATGAACTTCATTCGCATCTGGTACGAGCATGGGCCGGGCAAAGAAATCGTTCATTCGACCCTGGATTGGCTGCGCGCCAACGATGAAGGCGCCGGATACAACCTGGTGGTCCGCGGCGGCAGCAAGGATGAAATCGGCTGGAGCAGAATCGTGTCGATCGACGAGACGAAAGGCATTGCAGTCTTCGAGAACGTGGCGCCGCTCTCGGCAGATTTCCTCACCGGGGGGCTTTACGGGGGCTGCTTCCTCTTCGACGACACGGAATACGTCGCCATCGAGGGAACCAGCGAACCCTATGCGCCGAATCCGGCTTTCAACAGACTGGTGCACACGGTGCGCTTTCGCCAGAAGCCGAAAGACACCTGCCAGGACCTTGACCGCCGTGTCGACGACCTCCAGCTTGGTCGTACGCTGAGTTTGACCCCGGCGGAGATCGACAGTCTGGTCTGGCGCTACAAGGGGCTGCGGCAACGCCGCGCGGTGGATACGGAGTACTACAGCGAAATCAGCAGCATTCTGGCCAACGCGATCACGGAAAGCCGACGCATGTTTCTCAAGGCGATCAGCCATTACGACATCACCAGTCGCGAGCAGATCGACCAGATGATGGATTACTTCATCAAGTTCTGCGCCTATTTTGCCGAGGCGGGAACCCAGCAAGGCCCGGGCATCAAAACGGAAAAGGAAATCAGCCAGCTCAACGCCGACCTCGAACAAATCTTCGCCAACCGAACGCGAGAATTGAGAAGGGCCAAAGACGCCGCCGAAGCGGCCAACCAGGCCAAAAGCGCATTCCTGGCCAGCATGAACCACGAGCTGCGCACGCCGCTGAACGCGATTCTGGGCTTTTCGGCGCTGCTGCGCCGGGAGGACAGGATGGCCGGGCGCGCCCGGGAGCATCTGGATATCATCAACCGCAGCGGCACGCACCTGCTGGAACTGATCAACGACATTCTCGACATGGCCAAGATCGAGGCGGGTCGCGTGCAACTGCAGATGGCGCCGCTGGATTTTCACACCCTGGTGCAAGATGTGGTGAGCATGATGAGACAACGCGCCGTGGAAAAGGGCCTCGAACTGCGCCTGGAACAGTCGCCCCGCGTACTGCGCTATATCAGAGGCGACGAAACCCGGCTGCGGCAAGAGCTGGTCAACCTGCTGGGCAACGCCATCAAGTTCACCGAAGAGGGGGCTGTGACCCTGCGGCTCGAGGCGCCCAGCCCGACGCGAACCAGCCCCGGCTCCTGATCGAGGTGGAGGACACCGGACCAGGCATTTCCCCCGAAGATCAGGCGCGGGTGTTCGAGCCTTTCGTGCAGGCCGGTTCGACCGCCGGTCAGAAAGGCACTGGACTGGGGCTGGCGATCACCCGGCAGTTCGTCGAGTTGATGGGCGGGCGCATCGGGGTGAGCAGCCAGCTCGGTCAGGGCAGCCGCTTCTGGATCGACCTGCCGGTCCAGACAGCGGCCGCAGCCGAGCTGGTGGAGCCCGAGGCGGCGCGCGGCGAAGTGCTGGGATTGGCGCCGGGCGAGCCGCAATGGCGGATCCTGATCGTCGAAGACCAGCGGGAAAACGCCTTGCTGCTGAGCCGCTTGCTGGAAGATGTCGGCTTGCAGTTGCGGATAGCGAACAACGGCGCCGACGCGATCGAAGGTTTCCTGCAGTGGCGACCGCACTTCATCTGGATGGACCGCTGCATGCCGGTGATGGACGGGCTGGAGGCCACCCGGCGGATTCGCGCGCTGGAGGGGGGCACGGCGGTGAAGATCGTCGCCCTGACCGCCTCGGCGTTTGCTAAGCAGCGCGGCGAGATGCTGGCGGCGGGTATGGACGATGTCATGCACAAACCGTTCCGACTCGAAGAGATTTTCGGCTGCCTGGAGCGCCAGTTGGGCGTGCGCTTTCTGCGCCAGAAGGCGGCGCCGCCGGCGAGCGCAGCCCTCGGGGAACAGGTGCCGGATCGCGCGGCCCTGGCGGCGCTGCCGCAGGAGTTGCGGAGGGATTTGGCTGACGCCCTGGTGATGCTGGATGTCCGGCGCATCGACACCCTGATCGAACAGGTCGGGGAACACGATGCGGCTCTCGCGCAGTGCTTGCGCGAGCACGCTTACAACTTCGATTACGGGCTGATTGGAAACGCGCTGAAAGGCGTATCTGAAACAGGTGCGGCGGCAAGGCCGACCGATTGAAGCATGCGGCGAGGTGAAGTCGTGGACACCAAAGGACGAGCAATGAGGCTGGCGGGCTTGCTTGCCACCGATCGATCCCGCCGACCAGCCCTCGTGCTGATGCGCAGCGCGTCCAGCGTGCGGCTGATCGTCGGCACCGTCGGGCTGGTCGCTCACCGGTCGTTCCGGAACGCTGAGGAAGCCGTTGGTGACCTTGCCAGGCGACTGATGGCCGAAGTTGGCCGGCGCGTCGAGCAAAACCTGTCCGACGCGCTCGACGACCTGGAGCGGATCACTCGCACCAGTGCGACGCTGTTCGGCGCGCCCACTCAGCCGGCTTGAGCCCAGCCTCTGCACGGAGAAGACAATGCAAGCCAACCGTAGCGCAGCGCCAGAACTACCCCCGACATCGGCAAAAGGAGAAGTGGCAGGCTCCTTTCTGATCGGCCTGACTCAGGCATTCTATAACCTGAGCGTTCTGCCACAGGGCATGGCGCTGAAGGTCGACACCATCGACGCGGCACAGTGGTATCCGTATTCGATGCTGATCGATA
>NZ_JAPUVR010000104.1 GCF_029255125.1 Accumulibacter sp.
CCCTTGAAGCTGCTGGTCGGCAAACCCGGCCTCGACGGGCACTCGAACGGCGCCGAGCAGGTCGCCGTCAAGGCACGCGACGTCGGCTTCGAAGTCGTCTACGACGGGATCCGCCTGACTCCGCAGCAGATTGCCCAGGCCGCGCAGGAAGAAGGCGTCCATCTGGTCGGCCTGTCGATCCTTTCCGGCAGTCACATGGAACTGGTCGCGTCCGTCCTTGATGAACTGCGCGCGCGCGATCTGGCCGATCTGCCCGTGATCGCTGGCGGAATCATCCCGCCGGCCGACGCCGCCAAGCTCGTCGCGATGGGCCTTCGGGCAGTCTATACGCCCAAGGACTTCAATCTCAACGCCATCATGGCAGACATCGTCGATGTGATTCGGGCAGCCAACGGGCTGACGCGCCTGGGCCCGCAGCCTTGACCATTCGATGACGTACAACAAGCTTCCCGATCCCGAGCGCTTGGCCGCAGGCATTCTGCGCCGGGAGCGGGCGGCGGTGGCGAGCGGCCTGAATCTGCTCGACAACAAGCTGCCTGCCGCACGCCAGTGTGCGATCCGCCTGCTGGCGTGCCTGTCGAGCGAACGCTGGCTGAACGAGGGGCATCTGGTCGGGGTGACCGGGCCGCCGGGCGCCGGCAAGTCCTCGCTCGTCTCGGCGCTGATCCACGAGTGGCGCCGTGCCGAGCGGACCGTCGGCGTCCTCGCGGTCGACCCGTCGAGTCGCCCCGAACTGGGCGGCGGCGCCCTGCTCGGCGACCGCATTCGCATCAAGACGCAGCCGCATGACGAAGGACTTTTCATTCGCTCGCTTGCCACGCGCAACCGCTTGGGTGGCGTGGCAACCGAGGTCTGGCCAATGAGCTGGCTGATGTTGGCCTGCTTCGATATCGTGGTCATCGAAACGGTCGGCGTCGGCCAGACCGAAATCGACATTGCCGAGATCAGCGATACCGTTTGTTATGTAGCACAACCGGGGTCGGGTGACACAATCCAGTATCTGAAGTCCGGGATCATCGAGATCCCGGACATTTTCGCGGTCAACAAGTCCGACCTGGGCTCGCCCGCACGCAAGACGGCGGCCGAAATCAGCCGCAGTGCGTCGCGGCCGGACCGCCGCGAGGATTGGGACTATCCGGTGTGTCTCGTCAGCGCGGCCACCGCCGCGGGGATGAGACCGTTTCATGATCATTTCGCCCGGCATCGCGAGTTCCTGCGTGGTGCCGGATTGCTCGCTCCGTTGCGGGCGCGCCATCAGTGCGCCTGGGTGGTACGCCTGCTGCAGGAAGAGTTTGGCACTTTCGGCCTGCAACTGGCCGGCGGCCGCAGCGCGATCGAGCAGCGTCTGAGCGAAACGCGATCACGTCAGTTCGAGGAGTACGAGCGTATGCGCGAGCATATTCTTTCAAGATTGCTGTCGGTGAATCAACCAACTGTTTAACCACAAGGAGCATCCTGATGAGCAAGCAACTGTATGAACTGGGCGACATGCCGCCCTTGGGCGAAGTCCCGGAGAAGATGCACGCCTGGCTGATCCGCCAGGACCGCTTCGGCAAGCCGACCGAAGCGTTTCAGAAAGAAGTCGTCAACACGCCGGCCATCGCCGATGATGAGGTTCTGGTTCTCGTCATGGCAGCCGGCATCAACTACAACAACGTCTGGGCAGCGCTCGGCATCCCGGTGAACGTCATCGCCGCACGCAACAAGTCGGGCGAAGCTGAAGATTTCCACATCGGCGGGAGTGACGCGTCGGGCATCGTATACAAGGTCGGCAAGGACGTCACCAACGTCAAGGTCGGTGACGAAGTAGTCATGCACTGCGGCCAGTGGAACCGCAACTGCGCGTGGGTCCAAGGGGGCGGCGATCCGATGTACTCGCCGAGTTTCCGCATCTGGGGTTACGAAACGAACTGGGGCAGCTTTGCCCAGTTCACCAAGGTGCAGGGTCACCAGTGCATGCCGAAGCCCAAGCACATGACCTGGGAAGAGTCTGCCGCGTATACGCTGGTCGCCGCGACCGCCTGGCGAATGCTGCACGGCTGGGGCGCCAGCTCGATCAAGAAGGGCGACGTGGCTTTGATCTGGGGCGGTGCCGGCGGGCTTGGCTCGATGGCGATCCAGATCGCCAAGGCGGTCGGCGCGACCTCGGTTGCCGTCGTCTCGGGCGAAGACAAGTTCGACTACTGCATGAAGCTGGGCGCCAAAGGCTGCATCAATCGCAACGAATTCGATCACTGGGGGATGCTGCCGCACTGGAAGGACAATGCCGGTTACGCCAAATGGCTGAAGGGTGTACGTTCCTTCGGCGCGAAAATCTGGGACGTCCTCGGCGAACGGCGCGCCCCGAACATCGTCTTCGAACACCCGGGTGAAACCACCATTCCGACCTCGATCTTCGTCTGCGAAACGGGCGGCATGGTCGTCGTGTGCGCCGGCACCACCGGCTACAACGCCACCGTCGACCTGCGCTACCTGTGGATGCGCCAGAAGCGCCTGCAGGGCTCGCATTTTGCCAACGCCGAGCAGTCCAACCAGATGAACCAGCTCGCCCTGCGCGGTCAACTCGACCCCTGCATGTCGCGCGCATTTACCTACGAAGAACTGCCCATCGCCCATCAACTCATGCACGACAACAAACACCCGCACGGCAACATGTCCGTCCTCATCGGCGCTACGCAGTTTGGCCTGGGTGCCAGCGGCAAGGCGCCCGTCGCCATGGTTCATCCGACGCTGCCCAAGGGCGACGTACACACCACGCCGGCGCCGTACCCGATGTCGGTTCCGCTGCCCGACATTGCCGGCGGCGAACCCTTGACGATCTCCGACGACGGCACGCGAGTCCGCGACCTGATGCACCGCGGCATCATTTCCTGCACGCCCGATGACACTGTCGGCACGGTCGCCAAGATCATGGTGGACAGGGAAATCCACGCCGTCGTCGTGATGGACGGCGAAGGCCAGGCAGTCGGCGTTGTTTCGCAGACCGACATGGTCCTCGCCCGGCAGGGGCGGACGCCCGACGAGGCGAGAGCCATGCGCGCGCGCGAAGTGATGACTCCGGGCTGCGCGACCTGCGACGCCGACATGCTGCTCAGCGACGCGGTGAGCCTGCTCACCGCCCGCCGCATGCATCGCCTGGTGGTCACCGAGAATGGCCAACCGGTCGGCGTCATCTCGATGACCGACGTCGTACGCAAGATCATCGGCGAATAGACGCGCACCGCCCGGCGTATCGTGCCGGGCACCCCTCCCCGCCCCGGGGAGGGGTTATCCGCTGCTTCCTTCGCCCACCACGCAGCCCCGGTAAGGGAGTGACTTGGGCATTCGACGGAGACCCCTGCCATGCGCGCCATCGTCTGTCGTGAACTGACTGGCCCCGATCACCTGCGGCTGGAGGAACTGACGCCAGCACACCCAGGTCCGCAGCAGTTGCGCATCCGCGTGCGCGCCTGCGGCGTCAACTTTGCCGACAGTCTGATCACGCGCGGCAAGTACCAGAAGCAGCCTGCACCCCCTTTTGTTCCGGGCTTCGAAATTGCCGGCGAGGTCCTTGAGGTGGGCAGCGGCGTAGCGGGGTTCGCAGTCGGCGAGCGCGTCATCGCGATTACGCCGTGCGGTGGCTACGCTGAGCAGGTCGTCGCCGACGTGACGCGCTGCGTGCACATGCCGGAGGCCATGTCATGGGCCCATGGGGCCGCTTTTCCGGTCGTTTTCGGCACCTCGCACGTCGCCCTGGCGCACCGCGCGCGCCTGCGAGCCGGCGAAGTGCTTGTCGTGCACGGCGCTGCCGGCGGCGTCGGGCTGACCGCCGTAACCATCGGCAGACAAATGGGAGCGACGGTCATTGCCACGGCGAGCAGTGCGCAGAAGCTGGCGCTTGCGCGCACCCACGGCGCACACCATCTGATCGACACAAGCCGGGAAGACTTGCGCGCACGCATCAAGGAACTGACCGACGGCCGCGGCGCCGATGTGATCTACGACCCGGTCGGCGGTGACGCCTTTGCTGCCTCGCTGCGCAGCATTGCCTTCGAAGGACGAATCCTGATCATCGGTTTCGCCAGCGGCGACGTACCGCAGATTCCGGCCAATCATCTGCTCGTCAAGAACGTCGACGTCATCGGTCTGAACTGGCCGGCCTACGTCGAACTGAATCCGCAGGTGATGACGGCGAGCCTGCAAACCCTGATCGACTGGTACCTGTGCGGCGCGATCCAGCCACACGTCTCGGCGACCTATCCGCTGCAGCAGGCGGTGACCGCACTCAAGCAGGTGGTCGAGCGCAAATCTACCGGAAAAGTCGTCATCTGCACCGACTGAAACCGGTCAGCGTGCCACCCGAAGCGGAGCCCGGCGTATTCCACGGCAAGCTTGCCAATGCATTTTCGCGCGGCGTCGCGGTTTTCGCGGCCTGTGCGCCCGCATCCCTGGGCAGCACCGCTGCGCGCGGCTTCACACCAGCCACTCCCTGAGCTTGGCATAGCGGCGCAGCGTCTGCCTGCCTTTGACCGCGATCGCCAGCGCCTTCTTCTGACCTACCAGCACAACCAGTCGCCGGCCGCGCGTTATCGCGGTGTAGAGCAGATTCCGTTTGAGCATCGTGTAATGCTGGGTGGACATCGGGATGACGACCACCGGGTATTCCGATCCCTGCGACTTGTGAATCGTCGTTGCGTAGCAGAGGACCAGTTCATCGAGCTCGGCGAAC
Organism: Accumulibacter sp.; assembly: GCF_029255125.1. GTDB lineage: Bacteria > Pseudomonadota > Gammaproteobacteria > Burkholderiales > Rhodocyclaceae > Accumulibacter. The sequence continues at coordinate 4,709 of NZ_JAPUVR010000104.1, forward strand.
GGATAGCGCAAGCAGCGGCCGTAGAAATCGACGCCGATTTCCCCCTCCTCACGGTCGAGCGAAATGATGAAGCCGATATCGCCGTTGTACACGTCGCGCTCGTAGTTGTTTTCCGTCTGCATCACCTTGTCGCCGACGCCAAAGTGATAGCCGAACTTCTCGATGCTGTTTTCGCCCGGCGGATTGAGCGCTTCCTGCAGCGCCTGATTGAGGCCGCGCGCGCCAGTCAGTCCGCGGTTCATCGGACAGAGGACCTGAATGTCACGCACCGGATCTACCGAAAACCGCTTCGGCAGGCGCAGCTTGACCAGCTCGACGATGGCCTTGGCGATCGCTTCAGGCTCTTCTGCATCGATGAAGTAGAGGTCCGAAGCTTCGCCCTTGTTCGGGAAGATCGGCATCAGCCCCTGGCGGACCAGGTGCGCGCTGCGCACGATGCGCGAGGCCGCCGCCTGCCGGAAGACCTCGGTCAGACGGACGACCGGCAGCACCTGTGAGGCGATCACGTCGTCGAGAAACTGGCCCGGACCAACGGACGGAAGCTGATCGACATCGCCCACCAGAATCACCGCAGTCGATCCGGCGACCGCCTTCAAGAGCTGACTGGCGAGCGGCACATCGATCATCGAGCACTCGTCGACGACGAGCAGATCGCAGTCGAGCGGGTGGGACTGGTTGCGCTTGAACTCACCGGTCATCGGATTGATTTCGAGCAAGCGGTGAATCGTCCGCGCCTCGACCCCGGTAGATTCGGAGAGGCGCCGGGCAGCCCTGCCGGTCGGTGCGCAGAGCAGCGGTTTGATCTGCTTTGCCCGCATGATGGTCAGAATCGCATTGACCAGCGTCGTCTTGCCGACCCCCGGCCCCCCCGTGATGACCATCAGCTTGCTCGACAGGGCAAGCCGGACCGCCTCCTTCTGTTCGCCGGCAAGTGCCATCGACAGCTTCTCTTCGACCCAGGGGATGGCGCGCTCCGCATCGAATGGCGGCCAGCCCGGCGCCCCCGAGCGCAGGCGGGCAATCTGCTGCGCAATCGACTTCTCGGCCTGGTACAGCGTCGCGAGAAACACGCAGGGAACGCCGTCGACGGTATCGGGGATCACGGTGCCGGCGGCGACCTCGTGGGCGATCGCCGCCTCGACCACCGGCTCGTCGATCTCCAGCAGCTTGCTCGCCAGCGGCAGCAGCTCCTGATAAGGCAGACCACAGTGGCCCTGCCCCGCCGCCTCGGCCAGGGCATGCGAAAGGCCCGCGCGCGCACGCAAGGGCGAGTCGTGCGCTATGCCGATCTTGCGCGCGATCGTATCGGCGGTCAGGAAACCGATCCCGCGAATGTCGCGCGCCAGACGATACGGGTCCTCCTGCACGAGGGCAATGGCGTTCTCGCCGTAGGTCCGGAAGATGCGCACGGCACGCGCTGTGGATACCCCATGCGCGTGCAGGAAGACCATGATCTCGCGCACGATCTTCTGCTCCGACCAGCCCGAGACGATGCGCCGGGCGCGAATCTCGCCGATTCCCGGCACGCTGCGCAAGCGCTCCGGCGACTGTTCGATCACGTCAAAGACGCCAAGACCGAATGCCTTGACCAGTCGGCCGGCGTAAACCGGGCCGATCCCCTTGACCATGCCCGAGCCCAGGTAACGCTCGATGCCGATCAGCGTCGTCGGCGGCGAGACCTTCAGCGATCCGGCACGGAACTGCTTGCCGTGTTGCCGATCGATCACCCACTGCCCCTGCGCCGAGACGTACTCGCCCGGGCTGACCGACGGCGCATGGCCAACCAGCGTCGTCAGATCGCGCTCACCGGCGACGCGCAGGCGCAGGACACAATAGCCGTTGGCTTCGTTGTGATACGTCACCCGCTCGATCAGGCCCGACAGGCGTTCCGTTGCAGCGCTTCGATCGATCGTGGACATGGCTTGGCTGCGCGACTGGCGAGGGGCTATCGGCGGGCCCGGCCGAGCCCCGGGCGAACCCGCGCCAACGCGTTCGGAGACCAGCAACCAGACCGGATCATCGTCGCAAGCGAGCCTGGGAACGCAGCCGCACGCCGGGCTAAGCCTGCGCCAAAGGCAGGCTGAGCGAGAAAACCGCCCCGCCTTGCGAGCGATTGGCCGCTTCCAGACGCCCGCCATGACGCTCGACGATGCCATAACTGATCGACAGGCCCAGTCCGGTTCCCTGCCCGACCGGCTTGGTGGTAAAGAAAGGATCAAAGATGCGCGCCAGGTCGTCGGGCGAGATGCCGGGTCCGTTGTCGGCAAAGTGCAGCTCGACGCATCCCGCCGCGCAAGTGGCGCTGATTTCGAGCCTCGGCGCCGAACAGGCAACGGTGGCGTCGCAGGCATTCTGGACAATGTTCATCAGCACCTGCTGCATCTGCCCGGACGATCCGATCACCGGCAAATCCTTCGGCAGATCGACGTGCACGGCGAGCCGCTTGCCGCCGGAACGCGTTACCCAGCGCACGGCGCGTTCGACAATCTCGGCCAGGTTGAATGCTTCCTCGGCGCTGCGGTCGATCGCCGAGAAGCGCTTCAGCCCGTCGACGATGTCGCGCGTACGTTCGGCGCCTTCCGTCATGCCGTCGAGCAGCGGGGCGAGATCGTCCATGATGCGGTCGATCCGCAGCTCGCGACGCAAGTCCTCGACGCCCGGCGAGCGCACGCCCTCGTCTGCATGCACCGCCTGCAGATACGTCTGCAGGCGTGCCGTGTAGCGCCTGAGGGCGAGAACGTTGCCGAGAACGAAGCTGATCGGATTGTTCAGCTCGTGTGCGACACCGGCGACCAGGCGCCCGAGCGAGGCCATCTTCTCGGCCTGGACAAGCTGCTGCTGCGTCCGCTTGAGATCGTCGTGCGCCTGCCGCAAGGCGTGATACGCACGCCGCAACTCGCCGACCGGCCGGCCGGTGAGCACCATGCCGACCAGCTTGCCGGTTCCCGACAAACGCGGCGTGCAGTTCAGCGAAACCGGCAGCGGGCTCCCATCACGACCCGTGATCAACAGCTCGCAATCCTGCACCGTCGCCGGACGCGCCGCGAAAAACTCGCGCGCACGCTGGCGCGAGGCGTCATCGGCAAAAAGCTCGCACACCGGCTGGCCGCGCAGCGCATCCTCGTCCAGGCCGACAATCCGACGCAGCGAATCATTCACCTCCTGGATCAGGCCGTGGCGATTGCACACGATCAGAATGTCGGAAATCGAAGCAAGAACGCTTTCGATGAACTGTTGCGAGTCCTCCAGCGCCGCATTCTTCTCTTCGAGCGCCACTTCGTACTGCAAGAGGTCGTTGTAGACCTCGTCCATCTTGTGAATGACCTCGATCCAGACGCCTTCGTCAACCCCGTCCAGGGCCGCCGGACGGGCCTCCGGCGCGGCTGGCGCAGCCAGCCTATTCGACGGTGATCGCTGGCGCGCAGAATCGATCGGCGGCATGTGAAGAGAACGCAGCCTGCCGCTGCGCTCGGCACGTGGCGGACTTGCTGGCGGATGGACGCGAGTTGCAGCGCATGCCCTGATCGTAGGGCGAAACAGGTCTGCTGGCAAGCGCGCTCGTCGGGGCGTCGGGGCTGGAAGGAACACGTCATCGGGCGAGCTCGCCGAGGGCAAGCTGCCGCCCATCCTGCCGGTGGTTCTCTACAACGGCCATCCGCCCTGGCGCGCCGCCGTCGAGGTCGCCGACCTCTTCGCCCCGGCCCCGCGCGGGCTCGAAGCCTTTCGGCAGCGGCTGGCCTATCATTTGATCGACGAAGCCCGCCTCATGCGGCATGCCGAGCCCTCCGTCCGCACCGCCGTCGAGGCCCTCTTCCGCCTCGAACACAGCCGCACGCCCGAAGACCTGCGCCAGGTCATTCAAGCCCTCGACGCGCTCCTGCGCAATCCGGCCACCGCCGGCCTCCGCCACAACTTCGTCGCCTGGATCAAGAGCCCGTTGCGGCGCAAGGCCTGCTCCACGACGCTCAGGACAATGCGCAGCGCCAGCGTCTCGAATGTCGGATCGTGGTGCTGGTGACAACGGAGGCGCTTGGGAACCGACAGCCGAAATGCGCACCACCGATCTCGGCAGACAACCGGCCGAGCATGCGCACGCCCTCCGGGGTGACCCAGCGCTCCAGCCGATACCGCGTGTTGTTCAACCCATATTTGTGGCCATGTTGTCCGCCTCCGCCACGCGCCGCTGTGCTGGCGTGAAGGTAGGGGATGGAATCCGGGTGCAGGTAGGTCTGCCCAGCAGCAAGCTTGGCTGGAAGCAACCGGTTTGACCTTTGCGAATGGAGCATGAGATCTGCTTTCGGTCGGGCGTCAAACCCTTGTTGCGCGTAAAATCGTTGTTCCTGCGTTGAAGTGGCCCCTATTCTACCGATGAAGCTTGATGATATCCGCGTGTCGGTCCGCCCTCCGGACCAGGAGCACATCGCTCAGACGGAGGAGTCTCTGCGGACGCATTACTTCGCCGATCAGCGTCCGTGGGTGGTGGCGTATTCTGGCGGCAA
>NZ_JAPUVR010000105.1 GCF_029255125.1 Accumulibacter sp.
TCGCTGACCAGCACCGCGCTCAGGCTGTCGCCGTCGAGGTCGCTGTCGTTGCCGAGCACGCCGTTCGCCGCGACCGTCAGGCTGCCGTCTTCGTCTACCGTGTAGGCATCCGCCACCGCCAGCGGTGCGTTGTTGCCTCCGCCAACGTTCAGGAAGACCGTCGCAGTGCTGGTGTCAACGCCATCCTTTGCGGCGTACACGAAGCTGTCCGTACCGCTGTAACCGACATCTGGAGTGTAGGTAAAGGAACCGTCTGCGTTGAGAACGAGCTGCCCGTGTGCAGGCTCGCTGACGAGTTCGGCGACCAACGCATCGCCTTCGACATCGCTGTCGTTCGCCAGGACACCGCCTTCCGCTACCACCGCTAGCGTGCCGTTGCGCGCCACCGAGTAGCTGTTGTCGCGTGCCACAGGGGCATCGTTGACCGGACGGATACTCAGGCTGACGGTGATGTCGTTGCTGATCGTAACGCCATCGCTCACCCGGTAGATGAAGCTGTCGCTACCGTTGTAGTTGGCATCCGGGGTATAGGCGAAACCGCCGTCGGCGTCCAGCACCAGTACGCCATGCACCACGTTGCTGACCAGAATGACGCTCAGGCTGTCGCCATCGACATCGCTATCGTTGGTGAGAACGCCATTGGCGGCCGACACGCTCAGCGTATTGTCTTCATCGACCGCGTAGGCATCTTCTATCGCCAGCGGTGCGTCGTTGACCGCACCGATCGTCAGGCTGACGGTGACGACATTGCTGTCGGCACTGCCGTCGTTCACCTTGTAGCTGAAGCTGTCGCTACCGTTGTAGTTGGCATCCGGAGTGTAGGTGAAACCGCCGTCTGCGCTCAGAGTCAGCGCGCCGTGCGCAACTCCGCTGACCAGGATCACGCTCAGACTGTCGCCGTCGACATCGGTATCGTTGGCGAGCACGCCATTGGGCAGAACCTCCAGCGCTACGTCTTCATCGAACGCATAAGCTTCGCCAACAGCGACCGGCGCGTCGTTCACCGCGTTGATTGTCAAACGAACGGTCGCCACGTTGCTCGTGGCCAGGCCATCGAACACCTGATAGGTGAAACTGTCCTCGCCGTTGAAGTCGGCTGTCGGCGAGTAGCTGAAGACCCCGCCGCCAAGCTCGACCAAGTTGCCGAAGCTCGGCGCGTTGAGCACCTGAACGACGCGCTGCGGACCATCAGGATCGTTGTCGCCACGCGCCAGGTCGATGACCATGGCCTGATCCTCGTCGCCGACGAAGCTGTCATCGCCAGCATACGGGATCTGGTTTACTCCGAAGTCACGCGTTTCGCTACCGCCGCTCGCCATGAAGACGTCGAAGAAGTTGGCGGTGGTATGCGTCCAGCCTCCGGGATTGAGCAAGGTCACGCGATGCGTGCCCGGCCCAACGCCGGCGATACGCCAGGCGCCACCGACGCCGGTGGTCGTGCTCGTTTCGTCGACGTCAAGCGCACCATCGCCATCGGCGTCGATGAAAACGGTCATTTCCGGCAGACCGCTGTCGGAGATCCCCGGGTCATACCCCCCATTGGCGTCAAAGTCATCGAACACCGTTCCACTGATCTCGCCCAAGCGGAAATTACCGAAGTCGCGCTCGGCAATGTCCTCGCCAGCCGCGACGTGCACGGTGTGGCTCGCCGGCCCGGCGATCAGACCAACATTTGGATCGTCGTCAGTGCTGCCGCCACCACCGCCATTGCCGCTCGTGCTCAGGTTGCGAATGGCATTGGCCAGGGCAAGGATGTCGAGCGTGCTGAACGACAAGCCGGTATTGGCCACGTTGTCGTTCTCGTCGTCGCCGTCCAGGATCGTGTTGCCACTACTGGCCAGCAGCGCGGCAAACTCCCCGGTCGTCAGGTTCCGATGCAGATACTGCTGCGCGACATCCTGCGCCAGCGTGGCGATGCCCGCGAGATACGCCGACGCCTGGCTGGTTCCGTACATGGTGACCGTGCCACCCGTCGCGTTGGCACCGAGCATGCGGGTACCGGGAACGAAGGCGTCGAGCTGGGTATCGTCGCGTTGTGAGAACGCGGCGATTCGGCCGGCGCCGGTCGACACGTCGATGGCGCCGCTGCCGTAGCGGTACTGGCCGCCAAAGTCGCCACTCCATACCGCTCCGGCAGCAACTACCGCCGGGTCGGCGGCCGGATAGGCGACGCCGAGCTGCCCGCTATATTCGTAGTAGCTGTTGCCCGCAGCAGCAACGATGATCACCCCGTGCGCTGCGAGCGCGGCAAGTTCGTCGCCGATACCGTACATCGATGCCGCATCAGCCCAGTTCTCACCGTCGCCCAGCGACATGTTGATGACGCCGATGTGATAGCTGTCGGCATGGCTCAGCGTCCACTGCAACGCTTCTTCCAGGTCGCCGAAGTTGCCGCTGCCCGCGTCGGTAAATACCTTCAGCGCGATCAGATCAGCTTGCGGAGCCACGCCTCTGGCCAGCGCATCGGACGACGCGATCAAACTCGAAACGTTCGAACCATGGCCGTGCCGGTCTGATGCGTCGGCATCGTTCTCGGCGAAATCCCACTGGAAAACGATGCGGTCGGCGATGCCATCGGCGTTCGTGTCGGGCCCGAAGAAGCTGTGGTTGAGGTCGATTCCGGTGTCGATGACGACCGTCGTTACGCCCGCGCCATTGAGCGCCGCGTAGTCGGCATTCGCCCGATACGCGTCGAGATTCGTCAGATGCTCGGCCAGCGTGTTGCTCAGCACTTCGTCCGCGCTGACGTCGGCGCGCACCAACTCGTCGGGAAGGCTGAGAACCGCGGTCGACCCGGTGAGCGATACCGTCCGTGCGGGAGAAACGCCCGGATACGTTTGAACCCAACCCGCCTGCATGACTTCCGCAACCGTGTAGGTGCCGGGCAGCAGATTGTCGAAGCGGTAGCTGCCGTCGGCCGCGGTCGTCGTATGACGCTCGCCGCTTTCCAGCACGCCGTTGGCATTGCGATCGAGGTAGATTGTCCAGCCGGCCAGGCCACGATCGTCTTCCGCATTCCATCGCCGATCGCCGTTGACGTCCTCGAACTTGCGGCCGGCAATGCTCCCCGCCTGCACATTGGCGAAGTCGTTGCCGCCGATGTCCGCGCCCGAGGTCGGACTGACGCTGTAGTACCCGCTGCTCGGTGCCGTCTGCAGCCAGCCTTCCCGCTGCACTTCACTGACGCGGTAAACGCCCGGACCAAGATCGGTGAAGCGGTAATAGCCGTAGTCGTCAGTCGTCGCGCTGGCATCGATCGTCCCGTCGCCCCCGCGATCGAGCTCGATCGTCCAGCCGGCAAGCCCGCCTTCGCCTTCATCCTGGCTGCCATCCCCATCCAGGTCATTGAACTTGAGACCACCGATCTGGGCGAGGGCAAAGTTGCCGAAGTCGGCAGTCGACTCTTCGCCACCGACGATGGTGATCTGGCGACTGCCGGCAGCGGGGTTGATCGCCATCCAGCCGCTGCGCATTTCCTCGCCGACCAGGTAGTTTCCAGCGACCAGATCAGCGAAACGGTAAACACCGTTCGCGTCGGTCAGCACGCTGACTTCGCCAGCGTCGAGCGTCCCGCTCTCGTTCGCGTCAAGGTAGATCGTCCAGCCGGCCAGGCCGTTCTCGCCGACGCCGCGGACACCATCACCATTCACGTCTTCATACTTCACGCCAGACAGCGAGCCGCTGCCGCCGGCGATCGTGGTGACCGTGTCGGCGTCCGCCGGTGCCTCCTCCTCGTTCCCGGCGTTGTCGCGCGCGGTGCTGTAGAACGCGTAGGTATGGCCGCGATGCCCGGTATAGATCGCTTCGGTCGACGGCGTATTCAGCCGCCAGATCGAGAAGGCTCCGCCATCCACCGAAACGTGGATCGTGTAGTCGGCAATAGCGGATCCCCCGCTCTCGTCGCTGCCGCCCCAGCTCACCAGGAACTCGGTCGCATCGCCCGTCGCCGGCAGAATGCTCGCCGGCAGAGGAGCCACCTGGCTGCTCGGTCGGCCGGAATCGAGCGTGGCAAAGATCGTCGGCGTGACAATCGGCGCCTGCGTGTCGAAGACGATGCTCGCCTGCGCGTCGACCCGCGTACCGCTGGGACGCCCAGCTTTCGGGCGCACCGTATACGAGACGAAGCCCTCACCGCGATGCGTACCTTCGACGACGACCTGGTGGTTCTCGTCGTAAACCGTGTCGTTGACCGGGAGGAAACCGATGCTCGCGTCGGCCGGCATTTCGCCGGTCGCCGGATCGATCGTTGTCAGCGTCCAGGTGATGGTCGCCGTCGGCACGTCCACGCTGGCCACCACATCGACGTAATAGCCGCGGCTCGCCGTCAGGTCTACGCGACCGCTGTACTGCAAGCGATTGACCGTCAGCTCCTGGCGGAAATCGCCCCAGCCGAAATCATCCGGCCGGAAGGTGCGCGGATCGAGATCGGGATCGAGTATCTGCGTGATGACGACCTGTTGCGCCGGTGCGCTGGCATCCGCTGCGTTCTCGAAACGAATCGTGTACGCCTCGGTCGCACTGGCGGTAATCCAGTTCTCATCACCAAAGCCCTGCGGCCCGAGGATGTCGTTCGGGTCACGTGGACGCACCGCGCAGGGCTGATAGATGATCGTGCGCTCGATGCACTCTTCCGGATCGTACTGCACGTCGGTACCGCCGCCAGGCCGGCAATTCGGTGCGTTCTCGGTCACCTTCTTGATGTCTTCCGGCTTGCACTTGAAGCACTCGTCGGGCGGCGGCCCGAACAACACGCCAGCCAGCGTCTGCGCCTGCAGCGGGACATCGCTGCCGTTCAGGCTGAAGCCGGTCGTCGCGCTCACTTCGCTGGCACCCAGCGTTGCCGAGAGGAGCACCGGCGAAAAGGCGCTGGCGCTCGACCAGACACCGCCCAGGTAGCGCGCGCTGCGCATGCTGGTCTCGCTCGAATCGCCGGCAGCGCTGACGTCTTCGGTCCAGAACGCAGTCAAGGTGCTGCCGACCAGGCCGAGTTCGAGCTGTCCCAGCGTCGCCGCTGCGGCAATCTCCTGCGCCGCGCTCCAGGTGCTGCCGTTCCAGCTTGCGCTGAGCAGGTGCTGTATGCCTGCGCTGTCGGTACTGATCCAGCCGGCAATTACCTTGCCCGCGGCATCCTTGCTCAAGGTGATGCCCCCATCCTGACCAGCGGTGGCGGCAAGCACCGCCGGAGCCGACCAACTGCTGCCGTCGAATACCGAATACATCACTTCGTTGGCGGCACGCGCGGCCTGCAGGGTATCGAGGTCGGAATTGTGGTTCAAACTGCTCGTGTCGGCGCGCGTCCAGATGACCATCCGGCGGCCGCTCGCATCGGTCATCGTGTTGACACTGCCATTCCAGCCGAGGCTGCCGGCGATCGCCAGCGGTGTGCTCCAGGCGCTGCCGTCATAGGTGGCGACGCGCACTTCGCTGCCGATGTCGCCCAGATTATGCGTCCACGCCGCGTAAGTGCCGGCCGCATCGTGCGCCAACGCCGGGCTACCGTCGTCGTACAGGTCGCTGCCGACATCGGCGAGCACGGCGTTGCCATAGTCGGCGCCGGTACCGATGAGCAAGGCCGAATTCCACGACTGCCGGTACAAGGGGCGCTGCTGCCCAGTCGCGTCCAGCGGCACGAGATCGGACTTTTCGTAACCGAGGAAGTAGGGCTCGGGACTGAAGTCGATACCCCACAGCGTCAGGGTGATGCCGATCTCGCCGCCAAGCTTGGTCAACTGAACCGACGGATAGACGTCGACCTCGGCGACGATGCCGCCTTCGACCTCGAGCTTCCAGTCGTCATCGTCCTTGATCTGAATTCCAGCGTAGGCCTTGACGCTCGCCTCGACGGCAGCCTCCGCGATGACATTCGGCCAGATCCACTCCGGGAAAGGCTCCGCGATGGTCCACCGCAGACCACTGAAATCAAGGCCAATGCTGCCCTTGATGCCGTTGCTTGCTTCGACCACACCGGTCTTGTTGATCGCTGCCGTCGCCCACTCGATGAAGCTTGCAGCGGCCTTGGTCGCCGGCGTCGGAATCGCGCCCAACATCTTGAGCAGGCCGTTCTTCCAGTCGAGTTCGCCGCTGATACCGATCTTCGCCGTCGCCTGATGGAAATCCCAGTCGTGCGCCGCCAGATCGACCCCCCATTCCGCCTCCAGGTCGCCATGGCCCTCGAGCGTGATGCCCAGATTGTCGCTTTCCAGGCTAAGCTCAGCACCACCGCCAACCGTCAGGCTGGCTTCACACTCATTCTGCGTCGCTTCCCCGTGCAGGCCGATCGTTGCCTTGACCTCCATGCCGAGCGCATTCCACGGGCCGTACTCCTTGTCGTAACTGTAGGCAACGCTGGCCTGCGGACGCAGGACGGTCGGCGTCGCCGTCCACAGCAGGGCGCCCGTCGCAACATCGACGACATAGTAATAGACGTCGGCATCGTCCTGAATCGCGACATTTTCCTTCTTGTCGACGATCAGCACCTGACCGCTGCCGATGACGACGACTTCCAGGCCGCGATCGGCGACCACGTCATTCGTCAGGCGGATCGGCGCCGACCACTGGTAGCCGCCACCGGCGCGCGGACGCGCTACGGCGTAGAAGATCTCGCTGTCGTTGCCACCGAGAGCGTCGTTGCCGCCATTCTGCTGCCAGACGGCGATCAGGCCAGGATCCGATCCGTCAAGCACGTTGCCTGCCGCCACCAGGTTGAGGTCGGAAGCACCATCGGCCGACACGGCGCGCGCGTCACGCCAGTTGCTGCCGTCGAACCAGGCGTGCCACGCCTTGCCGTCGCGCAACCAGAGGATGTTGGGCGTGCCGTCGGGCGCGTTCGCCAGCACCGGAGCCGAATCGTCGGTGTGTACGACGCGCGTCGTGTCAAGCACGTAGACGTCGCCCGCCGCAGTATCGGCGCTGAAGCTGACCGCAAGACTCGGCAAGGCAAGAGGCGCACCGCCAAGGACTTCGCCGCTGTCATCCAGCCCGTTGCGGTTCATGTCGAACACGCCACTCGCCAGACCCAGGCTGTAGTTGCCGGGCAGCAGGCCGCTCAGCGTGAAACGACCGTTGATATCGGTCGTCGCGTAGCCGCCAAGGGCAAGCCCCTGGCTCGTCGTCCGATACGCGGCAAGCTGCACATTGGCCAGTGCTGCGCCGGTTTCGGCGTCACGCAGCGTACCGCTCAGATTCGAAGCCGGACGCCAGTCGGGGTGTTGCTGGTAGACGGTCGCCATCAGCGTGCGCACGTCGCGTACCGGGCTGCCCTGCTCGGAGACGAGCAGCATCGCCTGGTTGAGCATGCGCACGTAGTCGCCCCAGGTGTTGCCCATGGTCACGCGAATACGTCCCCAGAAGACTTCCCAGGCGGCGTTCCACTCGTTGCTGCTCATTCCTTCCGGTGCCAATGGCTTGATCGACTGCTCGATTTCGGTCCACTTGGCGCTGTCGATGAGCCGGCTGTCGGTCGATTGCAGCGTGGCGACGCGGATATCGAACTGCCCCTCGCTCATCGGCGAACGATAAAGCAACTGCTGCGTGTAGCCAGTGTCCGGACGCAGGATGTCCATCGGCCCATCGATGCTGGCACCCAGGTAATAGATCGGCTGATCGCGCAGGTCGCTGCCGGTGTAGCCGATCGGAACGTGACTGCGGCTTGAAATGATCAGCAGCGGCGCCATCGAGTCGCCATCGCCCTGGTTGGTGTATTGCAGGTTGAAACTGTTGACGCGGCCGATCGTCACCTGTCTTGGACCTTCGATGATGCTGAACAGGTTGGCTCCGCGCGCGTCGTCGATAACCGTCACCGCGTCGTTCAGCACTTCGGTCTGCCCGGTCGCCTGCACGGCGACCACGTCGTAGCGCCCTTCGGCGGCGAGCAACAGATTGAAAGTCGCGTACACGCGGCTGGAGTCTTCGACAAACAGGCGCGTTGCGTCGTACAGGCGACCGTCCGGCGCACGCAGCGCGAAACGAGTCGCCTCGGAGAAGCGGGCGCCATCGATGCGCAGCGTCGCCTCGCCGGAGTTGCCGACGGTGTCGGTGCGTACTTCACTGAGCGAGAACGGGATGACCGCCGAGCTCAGCGTATAGGCGGGCGCACCGCTGACATCGGCGCCGTAGGCGAGGACGTAGTAGGTGCCCGCCTGAGTTTCGGGAATCAGGACGACCGGATCGGCATCGTAGGCTTCGCGCGAAGCGTAATCGAAGCGGCCAAGGCTGGGCATCGAACCAAAACGTACGTAAAGCTCATTGGCGACGTTGCTGCCCGCACTGTCCAGCCTGATCTGCACCGTTTCGCCGGCGCCGACTTCGAGCTTGTAGTACGCGGCCTGGCGATAGGCCAGTTCACCGCTCACCGATCCACCCAAAGGCAGAACGACGGCGTCCAGCGCCACCGCTTCGAGGCTGGCCGAAAGGTTGTCGGCGTCGCTCGTTTCATTGACGTAATTCAGGATGTCCGAGCGCACGATGACGTGATACTCGCCCGGGTCGACGCCGGGCAGCGCCGCGTGCAAGGTCTGCGTGTATTCTTCGCCGCCGGAGAACGGATCGGCCGCAGCGTAGGTGTTCCACACCGAGCCAATGACGGCGTCACCGATGTCCCAGAGCGTGTCGGTGGACAGATAAAGCGTGTCCTTCCACGATCCGACGACGGCGTTCGCCCCAGCGGCGTTGCTCACCCGATAGGTGATGTCGGCAGCCTGACCCGGCACACCATTGGTCGGCACCGTGATCAGTCCGGCCACCAGGTTGGCCGGCGGCGCCAGGCTGACGTTCACCACGCCGGGTGAGCGCGTTACATTGTTCGTCTCCACCGACTCGGTCACGCTGCCCGTGACATCGGTAACGACGAAGGCATAGAGCTGACCGGTATAGCCGGCCGGCACAGTAAACGCCTGCGTGACATCGTAGTGCTCGCCGACCGCGAGGTCGCGGTACTGCAGCACATGACCGAGATACAGGTCGCTGCTGCGCTCCAGGAAGAGATCGCGCGACAGGTAGACCGAGTCATACCAGTAGCGGGCACCGGTGTTGTCGGTGGTCGACTGATTGGTCACCGTCCACTGCAGCGTAAACGGCTGGCCACTGTAGGCGTCGGCGGGCAAGCTGACCGAGGTCACTGCCAGATCGGGACGCAACTCGGACAACGGCCGTTCGCCGCCTGCCCACGCGGCAATCGCCACGCGAGCTGGCGAACTGGCGATGTTATTCGCCTCGCTCGGCGACTCGACAACCGTATTGTGCTGGTCGGTGCGCACGATGACGTAGTAGCTGCCGGCGGTGATCGCCGTCGACAACGTGAAGCTCGCCTGCGCGTCGTACCACTCGCCGGGCGCGAGCACGTTGTTGTGCCGTACCGAGCCAAGACTGATGTCGCCGGCGCCCAGCTCGGGATCGGCCGAGAGAAAGACATCGTCATACCAGTAATTGACGTTGGTCGGCTGCAGGCCAAGGTTCTGCACACGCCAGCTCAGAGAGAGGCTGCCGCCCGCGGTCGCCTCGGCGGGCAAATCGCTCACCGTAACCACCTGCAAATCGGCCGTCTGGCGCAACACGCTCAATGAATTCACAGCACTATTGTTGCCGTTGTCGGACTCGAAGACCTGATTCCCCGCGTCGGTACGAACGAACAAACGGTATTCGCCGGTGGCCAGGGTGATCGGCAGCGCCACCGAAACGTTGTTGACGCTGTACCCGGCGCCGGCCGCCAGGACGCCGGAGTGCTGATGGCTGTAGAGCGGCACGTCGTCGCCGTTACCGAGCACGTCGTCGAGCGAGGCGACGAGCTGGTCGATCCAGCCGTTCTCGACCGAGTCGCCGCTGCCGTCGTTGCGCACCGTCCACGACGCGCTGATCGTCCGGCCCGCCTCGGCGCTGGCGCTGCTGACAAAACTGCCGGGGACGATGACGAGATCGGCCGGCCGCGAAACAATCGCCATCACGTCACTGACGATCTGATTGTTGCCTTCCGGATAGTAGTTGTTTGCCGGATTGTCCAGGCCCTCGAAGACATGATTCTGCACGTCGGTTCGCATGATTACGCGATACTCGCCGGCGATACCGTTGGGCAGCGTGTAGGTGAAGCTCGCGCTGTAGGATTGATCGGTATCCAGCGCTCCCCAGTGTCCGCGGTCGCCGAGGTGGAGATCCGAGGCATCGAGCACGTTGTCGGTCGACAACCAGAAGCGATCGTTCCAGTAGGCGTTCGGCGTCAGCGTGCCGAAGTTGGTCACCGCATAGGTGAAGGCGAAGCTGTGCCCGGCCTGTGCCGTTGCTGGCAGGTCGATCGCATCCGGTTCGAGGTCAGGCGGTGGCGTCAGCGACACGATCTCGCTGGCGTACGAGTTGTCGTTGTTGCCTTCGCTGACATACTCATACACCTGGTTGCCAACATCGGTCACGACAAAGAAATGGTAGGTCGTCGGCACGCCGTCAGCCGGCAACCCGATCGGCAGTACGATCGACTCGCTGCGCGAATACGCTGCGCCCGCCTCCAAGGCGCCGTCGCGCCACCAAGTGCCGAGCACGATGTCATCATTGCTGTAGCTGTCGTCGACCGACATGTAGGCGCGGTCGTACCACTGCGCCGCCGGCGCAGTTGTTCCATCGCCGCGGTTGGTCACCGTCCAGGACACCGTCGCCGCCTGACCCGACCACAGACCGCCGGGTGCGTTCACGCGTACCGAAGACTCCCACTCGTTGTTGTTCGGGTTTCGCGCCACCACCTGCAGGTCCGGCGGCGGCGTCAGCTCGATGACGACCGCGGCGCTGCCGACGTTGTCGCCCTCGTTCTGATTTTCGAACATGTGGTTGTAGTAGTCGGTCTTGACCAGGTAGTAGTAGGGCCCGGACCATCCCTGCGGCACCAGGAAGTGCAGACTGCTGGTATAGCTGTTGCCGACATTGCCGCTTCCCGCCAGATAGCTCGGGTTGCCGACGACGCCAAGCAACAGGTCGCTGCCGTCGAGAACGTTGTCGGTCGACAGGAAAACCGCGTCATACCAGGTGGGAACGCTGCTCGCGCCGATGCCGGTATTGGTCACCGTCCAGCTGATGACCGTGTCGCCCCCGGAGAACGAGTGGTCAGGCGGCGTGACCGCGGTCACCTGCAGGTTGGGCAGCGCCGGATAACGGACGGTCATCGGCTGTTCGCTGACGCGCGCGTTGTTCGCCTCGCCGGCTGGGTGGCTGGACGGCGTTCCAGGCCGCACCTCATAGTGCTGATTGGCGCCGTCCGTCGTCACGACCACCCAGCGGGCGACCTCGCTGACGTTGCCGACATAGTTGTATGGCAGCGCGATGTATTGCGTGCGGATCGCCGACTCGCCCGGATTCAGCGTGCCCTCGAAGAGGAAACTACCGTAGTGAACGTCGCTACCGGCGACGTTGTCGCTCGACAGTTGAACCAAGTCGTACCAGCCGGAAGCAGCGGCTGTTCCCTGGTTGGTCACCGTCCACGTGATCGGTACCAGCGTGTTGCCACTCGGGTTGAGCACCAGATCGGCGGGCATGCTGACGTTGCTCACGACCAGATCGGGTCTGGCCGGCAAGCGCAGCGTGATCGCCTGGCCGGCGACCGTGTTGTTGTTCTCGTTCGACTCGGGCTGATGGCCAAACGCGTCGGTGCGCAAGATCAGGTAATAGGTGCCCTCGATGGGATCCCAATCAAGCGGCAAGGCCAGATTGATCGTGCTGGAGTAGTCGTCAACCTCGCCGTCGTCCGCCGGCAACGGATTGCGGCTGGCCCATGCGGCGTACAGACGCCGGTCGTTGCCGTCGAGAAGCGCATCCGACGACAGGTAGATCGCGTCGTACCAGTTGTTGCGCGCCGGATCGCTGCCGACGTTTTCGACGCGCCAGATCAGCTCGATGGTGTCGCCCCACAGTGCCGCGGCCGGGTTGCTCAGCGAGATCGCCTGCAGATCAGGCGACTGCAACTGCACGACAGCCGTGTAGCGGTCGTCCGTCTGGCCGTTGGCACCGTCCTGGTTCTGGTCCATGGCGTTGCCCACCCGATCGCCAATGTGCGGGCCAAGCACCATCGTGTACTGGCCCTGCTGCGTCTGTGCGGCAAAATTGACGGTGAGCACGTTGCCCGCCACGCTGACGCTGTTGACGGTGATCGTATTGCCGCTCGGCCCGGTGAAGCTGGCGATGTCCGCCACACTGACGCTGGCTGGATCGAGGTCTTCGCTGAAGGTGAAGCTCATCTGGCTGAACGGCGCCGAAGCCTGGGCTTCCGGGTTCTGGCTGGCGACGTGCGCGCCCGTGTGGTCGACCGTGAAGTGCCCGGTGTAGGCGACGTTGCCCAGCCCCTGCAGATCCTGCACGGCGCCGGCGGCCAGCGTGTAGGCAAAACTGCCCGCCACGTTGGGTGCTGAGACGGAGAAGCGCAGCGTGCGTCCATCGACCAAAGTGACTCCGGTGACTTGGGCGCCGTTGCTCAGCGTCAGGTCGGCCGCCTCGACCGAAGTGGCGAGCAGTCCCTCGGATAGCGTCAAGGTCAGCGTCGTCGGTGGATTCAGGAAATTGGCGCCTTCCGCCGGGTTGCTGGCGACGACCGTCGGCGCCTGACCCGGGCTGAGCACGCTGCCATTCACTTTGAGGATGTACTCACCCCGATTGGCTTGCGCGGAACTGGCGGCAATCACCCGCACTTCGTAGCGGCCACTGCTCGCTGCCGTGTATAGAATGTTCGCGTTGCGTTCGTCGCCGTCAGCACCGTTGTCGTCGCTCGCAACCAGATTGCCGCTCGGATCATAAAGTTCCAGCCGCGCGTCGAGCGTGTTCACCGGCTCGCCCGGCGCGTCGAACGGTGTCGTCGTGCGGATGTCGAGCGCCTGACCTGCCGTGACCTCGATGCTGTAGCGATCATCGTGATCGCCGGCTGCCCAGGCCACCGCTTGCTCGAGCAGTCGATCGGCGTCACCGCTGGCAAGCTGGCCGTAGGCGGAAATCATATAGAGCGGCCCGAGGTACACGCCACGACCGGCACCGACGTCGCCAACGACGACCGCTGGCTGCGTCCCGGCACTACCGACCGAGTTGGCAAGAACGCTTGCGCCGGCATCGACGGTCGACGAATACTCGACGTAATAACCGGGCGCAAAATCGCTGACGCCGGCCGACACCGGATGGTCGCCGACGGTAAGGTCGAGCAGCGAGGCATTCGTCTGGTAAGCGTAGCCGATCGTCGTGTCGACCGGGATGATGGCGTCGATGTCCGCCACCGGCACGCCGGTGGTCGCGCCCGCCGAGTAAATCAGCCAGCCGGTCCCGACGACACCACCGCCGGCTTCGACCCACTGCCGCAAGGCCGGCGCGATCGCCGCGATCTGGCCGTGGCTTGTATTGGAATCGCCCAGCATGACCACGTCGTACGCGGCGAGCTCGGCCACGGTGTCGATCTGCGTGTAGGTAACGCTGGTCGCGATGAAGTTGAACCACGTGTCGTCGTTGAGCTGGTTGACGACCTGATTAGCGGCGCCGCTATTCAATACGGCGACGCGGATGCTCCCCTCGCCGCTCCCGGACGCACCGAGATAACCGACGGCTTGCAGCGTCGGGCCGATGTCCTGTACTTCGCTGACGCCGGGGTTCTCGAGACCAATCTCCGCACCACGCGTGACCAGCAAGCTGTAGGGCAGCGTCGCGGCCGAGGAAACGCGCACGGCGTATTCACCAGCCGCTGGCGCAACAAACTGTGAAATCGCCTGATCGACGTTGCCGGCATCGGCGATTCCCAGGGCCAGCCGCGTCCCAGCGAGATCGTACAACTCCAGGCTGAGGCCGCCGGCACCCGGCTGATCGGTACGCGTCACCGCCAGGCTGGCGACCTGCCCAGCCGCCAGGCTGAAACGGTACCAGTCGGCATTGCCAGCGGTGACGGTGCCTAGCGCTGCGAGACGATCGGCCGCTCCTTGCAGGCCAACCGCCGAAGCATCGAGACTTAGGGCAGCAGCCAGGTCATCATTGGCGGCGCCGCCCCAGGCTTCCGCTTCGAACTGCGCATTGAGCAAGAGCTGGACAACATAGTTGCCTGCCCCAGCCAGCCCGCTGATCCGCAGTGTATGAGTGCCGGCCAGAGTGATCGGCAGATTCGCCAGCAGCAGGGTACCGCTGCCGCTCGTCGTGGCGCCCGGAACAAGGTCGCCGTTCGCGTCGAGCAGTTCGATTCGCGCCGACAGCGCGGGATTCTCCAGGGTCAGACGCAATGATGCGAGTTGACCCGCTTGCAGATCGATGGTGAACAAGTCGACATCGGCGGCGGCGTACAGATTGCTGCCGACCTGCGCATCGTTGACCAGAGAGCCGAGCGGCGCAACGCGGCTGAGCGCGAGCGGGGTCACGCCCAAGGCGTCGACCTTGAAGTCGACGACGAAGTTACCTCCGGCGACACCATCACCCGACGGCAGACTGCCCGCGTACTCTCCATCGAGCAAGTTGCTACGCCGGTCGCGGAAGCCATCGGCGTCGGCGACCAGCGTCAGCCGGTAGTTGCCCTCGGCCAGGTTGCCCAGACTGGCCGATAGCGTTCCGCCGGCATAGCTGACCGACGTGGCAATGGAGACGCCGGTGTCGAGATTGACCAGCAGCACATCATCGGCGCCGAGCCCGCTGCTCGCCAGTTCCTCGCTGAAGTTCGCGCTGTAGACCACGCTGCCCGGGGCCAGCGTCTCGCCGCCGAGCAGGCTGCTGACGGTCACTCGCGGTGGCGTTGCGTCCGTTTCAAAAGTCGCGGTAAAGCTGCTCAGCGCCTGGCCCGACACGCTGCTCAGCGCGCCTGCGGCGATGCGCACGGTATACGCGGCGTCGCCGTGCGCGGCCTGATCGATCGCGAAGCGCAAGGTATCCCCGTCGACCACCGTCACGCTGCTCGCGGCGATGCCGTCGATCGTCAGGTCGGCAGCATCGACCGAGCTCAACAACAGCGCCTGCGAAAAGTCTACGGTATAGGTCGCCGGATAAACGGCAAGGAGTGCCTGGTCGGCGGGAGTTGTCGTCGTCACGTTGAACGGCGGCGGCGTAGCGCTGCTGCCCCTCGCGCTCAGCACGTAACTGCCTTTCGTCTGATTTTCGGAGCGCACTTCGATGCGATAAAGCGCGCCGGCCAGCGCCGCGCCGGATACCGTGTATTCGATGCGCGCATTGCGGCCATCCGCAGCGCCGTTCTGGTCGAGTGCGACAAGGTTCCCGTCTGGAGCATAGAGGAACAGTTGCGGGTCAAGCAGGTTGACCGGTTCGCCCGACCCATCGCCCGGCGTCGCCGTTTCGACGATCAGCACATCGCCCGGGTTGACCGCGTACAGATACTGATCCCGGCTGTCGCCGAAGCTCGGCGTTGGCGTGGTGACCGTAACGATCAACTGGTAGCCGCCGGTTCGGTTGGAATACGAGTCGGCAACGACATAGTAGTCGCCGGTATAGGTCGCCGTATAGCCGATATACGAATTAAGGCCAAAATAGTCGTCGTTGTAGGTGATCCGGCTGCCGCTACTGTTGTACAGATGCAAGAAAGGATCGCTGACCCCAGCGTTGTTCAGATTGATCGCCAGAAAGTCGCCGGCGGCCAGACTGACCTTGAAGAAATCCCAGTCCCAATCGCTGCCGACGCTGATCGTTCCATTCACGGTTGCCCGGTACTGGTTGCCGCCGATCGACGAAAAAGAGCCGTTCAGGTCGTTGGCCAAAGGCAGGTCGGCCGCTGAGCCGCCATTCGCAGCGGTGTCGTTAGGTTCGCTCTCGCTGCTGATCGCGCCGACGAAATTGCCCAGATAGCCGAGGACGCGCCCGTCCCCGGCGCCGTCGAGCGAGAGGGTCATCGCCTGGCTGGCCAAGGTATTCGGCTCGAGGTCGAACTGTGCGTTGCGCAAAACCAGCAAGCTGTAGCTGGCCGGATCGCCGCTCACCCGAACGTGGAAGACACCGCCTGCTGCCGGCGTGAAGTTCTTGATCAAACGATCGACATCCACCGAGCCGGCAAGGCTGCTCGCCAGCCAGTGCCCTGCGGCGTCATAGAGATCGAGCGTCAGATTGGCCGCTTGCGTGCGGTTGTCGCGCGCCAGCAGCAGGGTTGCCGAATCGCCGGTCGACAGGCTGAAGCCGTACCAGTCGACATCTCCCGCGCTCAGACTGCCGCGCGCAGCACCGCGCGCCGCGCTACCGGCCAGTGCGATGAAGCTGCCGTCGAGATCCTGGACATCCTCGCCAGCTTCAACTTCGAGCCGCGTGTTGAGGAAGGCCTGCACCTGATAGGCACCACCGCCGGCCTGCGAAACCGCCCGGATGGTATACGTACCCGCGCTGGTCACCGGCGCCGTCTGCACGACGACGTTCTGCCCGTCGAGCAAACCGACGGCCTCGGCAAGCGGGCTGCCGTCCGGCGCCAGCACGACGATGCCGCCGCGCACACCGGCCGCCTGCGGAGAGAGGATGACGCTCAGCGTCTGCCCGGCGTCGAGGTTCAAGGTGTAATCGTCGCTGTCCCCCGTTCCGTAGAAAACGCCCGTTGCCAGCGGATCGTAGATCAGCGAGCCGTCCGGCTGGATGCCGACGAGTGGCGTTGGATAGGCTGTTGGGCCGACACGGTCGGTGGCAAAGCGGAGAACGAAATCGCCACCCGGCACACTGTTGCCGGACGGCAGGCTGCCCGAATATTCGCCGTCGAGGAGCAGGCCGCCAGTGTCGCGGAACGCGTCGTTCCGACTGAACAGCGTCAGCGTGTAGTTGCCCTCGCTCAGGCCGCTGAAGTCGAGCCGCAGCGTACGGGTCTGGTCGTCGTAAACGAAGCCCGTTGCACTGAGCAACGCACCCGAGGTTTCGTTGCGCAGTTGCACGTCGGACGCGTCAAGGACCGCGGCGAGCAGATCCTCCGAGAACTGGATCTGCACCTGCAGGTCGCCGGGAACGACGACCTGGTCCTGCGCGATGCTGGCGGCGACCACCTTGGGCGACGAATCGTCAAAGAGGAAGGTGGACGCGAAATACTGCACCGCTCGCCCACTCAGGTCGAACATCGTCTCGCCGCCGAGGATCGCCGTATATTCCCCGACGCCATCGAGCGCATTGGCGATATTGAAAAAGACGGTATCGGCATCGGCCATCCAGACGCTTTGCGCAACCGACTCATCGCCGTTCGGGTCGCGGATCACCAGATCCCAGTTGTTGACATGGTCGACGCGCAAGGGCGCGGAAAAATCGAGCCGCAACCAGTTGGGATAAGCAGCGACGGACAGGCCGTCGGCAGGTGCGACGCTGACCACATGCAAGCCCTCGGCGACGCCTGTCGCGCCGCTGCTGTAGAGCACGTACTCGCCGCCCGTCTCGCCCGCGTCGCGCACCACGACCCGGTAGTCGACCGGGTCGCTGCCCGGGACGGTAAGACCCAACCAGGCATTGCCGCCGTTCCAGGCGTTGTCGTTGTCGAAATCGAGCGCTACCGGATTCCCGGCGAGGTCGAACACCTCGATACGCGGATCGAGGCCGTTGACGAATTCGCCGTTCGCGTCGCTGCCCGGCGTGTGCGTCCACAACTCGACGACATCGCCGCCATTGAGGTGCAGCAGGAAGCCGTCGGTCTCGCCGCCGACAATCGCCCCGAGCACCCTGCCCGACGGACCGATCGCCTGATCGCCGCCATTTTCCAGGCCGAAGTCGGCGTTGCGCGTCAGGACCAGGTTGTAGTCACCCGGTGCGGCGCCGAAGACGCGGACGTAAAAGGTCCCGCTCGGTCCCAGGCCGGGGTGGGCAACGAAGTTGGCGATGACGCGCGCGACTTCGCCTGCACCGGGAAGATCAGACGCGACGAGGTTGCCGTTGGCGTCGACGATCTCCATACGCACATTACCCGCCGACTGCGGATTCTGGTGATGCAGCGCGAGAGTGGCGCTTTCGTAGTCGTTCAGCGTGAACGAATACCAGTCCTGATCGAGTCCAATACGCTGGCCCGGCGCGCCGAGAACGCGCACCTCGCCGACGGCGTAAGCGTCGTCGCCGCCGCTCGCATAAACACGCAGATAACGCGCCGAAACCGCCCCGGCAAAATCTACCCCGTCAACGTATTCCTCGCTGCCGGCCACTGTGCTGATCGTATCCATCCCGTAGCCGACATCGCCCAGGTCTGCCGCGACCGCCAGCAGGCGGTTCCAGGTCTCCCCGTCGGCCGACCAATCGACTGCGTAATCGTCATTATTATCAACGCTGAGCAAAAGATCTGCGACTTCGCGTGCGGCGCCGAGATCAAGAACGACGGCCAGGCCATTGCCGTTCTGCGGATCAAACGTCTGACCCCACCACCAGAAATTGCCGCTCCTGTTCCAGTCGCTGCCCTGCACCGGAATGATTCCGTCGGCGAGCAGGCTGGGCTGGCTTTCGTAGCCACCGCCCTCACCCTGGACGGATACCGAGGACACTGCCAGCGGGTTCTCGGTGGTAATGACGACATCATCCCACGAGCGGTACTTCAGCGCGGCGGGATCGTCGAAGTACTGGAAGCGTATGCGGAACAAGCCGTCAAGCGACCATCCGGCCGCCGCCGCAGCGGCGTCAAGGTCCACGCTGTAGGTATTCCACAGGTCGCCGTACTCGGCGGCCAACTGAACGAGCGGGAACCAGTTCTCGCCATCGGGGCTGAGCGCGACACCGTCAGCGTTGACGTGCCCGCTGAAGCCAACGAAGCGGCCCGCCTCGCCAGTCGCGAAACGCTCGGCAGCGGCGTCAAGACCGATTTCGCGAAAACTCAGCGTGGCCTGCGTCAAACCACTCAGATCGACCGCCCACTCCGCTTCCTGCAGTACGCTGTACTTGTTGCCGGCGCCATCGACGTTCGACGAGGAGTTCATCGTCAATTGCCCACTCCCCCCGAGGTTCCAGTCTATCGAGGGCGGGTTCGGATCGCCGGTGATCGTGCGCAGCGTCCACATCGCCTCCGGGTCGCCGGCGAAGGCTTGTTCGGCGACGACGTTGAGCGTCTGCACGCTCAGATTGCCCAGCACCGCGCCGCGCTGTGCACCGTCGCCCAGGTCGATGACGGTCGCACCCAGGTTCTCTGCCGAGGCCGCATCGTTGTTCGTCCCCCAGCCCGCCCGTTCGAGCTCGACCGCCGAGTTGAGCAATACATCGAGTTTGAAGTGACCGGACGTCCAGTTCCCCTGCGCGGGGTCTTGCAGATTGCTGAGCACGATCCGGTAGCGCCCGGCGCTGTCCACCGGCAGGTTGTTCAGACCAACCGCTTCGCCCGCTCCCGTTGCTTCGTAGGCGCCGAGTTGAGTACCGTCGGGAGCAAAGGCCTCGATCCGCGCGCGCAGATCAGGTGCCACCTCGTACAGACCGACCGACAGCCGCTGGCCAGCGTCAAGATCGAGGAAGTAGGTGTCGTAGTCCTCACCCCAAGGCTCGTAGAGGGCACCTTCGCGCGCGGGTTCTGCGCTGCCATAAACCAGCGACCCCGCAGGAGCCCGTCTGACCAGCGGCGTTTGATACGCGGCTTCGTCAATGTCCACGCCAAAAACTAGCGCGCGATCGCCGCCTGCCTGCCCATCGCTATCGCCATCGAGCAGATTTCCCGCCACGTCGCGGAAACCTGTGGACTGGCTGAGCACGCTCAGCCGGTACGCGCCTTCGGCCAGCTCGGGAAACGCGACGTAAACCCGATCGCCTTGAAAATCCAGCAACGAGGCAGCAACCGACCGACCGCTGAGCGTATCGACCAGCCGCACATCCTCCGGCCCCAGCCCAACTGACGACATCATCTCGCTGAAGCCGATACTGAAACCGAAAGCGCCCGCCAACATGCGGTCGCCATCATTGACGCTTTGCCAGGTAACGGTCGGCGCCTGCAGGTCGACATCGAACTGCCGTGTATCTCCCGCGTTGCCAACACTATTGCTCAGATCGTGAATCACATCGGCCGCCAGAGTCATGCTGTAGTGCATGTGCACCGACTGCGCGGCAAGAACGAAGCGCACCGTGGCCGGATCGACGAGCAACGCATCAAGCACCTCGACCGGGTTGCCGTCGCCATCGCTGACGCTCAGATCGCTGGGCGACAGGCCGTCAATCCGCACCGCCTGCGAAAAAGTGAAGTCGACCGCACTCGGGAAAGCCCCGAGTCGCGCCCCGTCAGCAACGGAAACGCCGACCAGATCCATCGCTTGCACGTCCGCCGTGCCAGTCGCCCCGGCCACGTGCAGCGTGTAATCGCCGCTGCCGGACAACGAGCTGACCCGCAAACGGTATGCTCCACCGGCGTCATCCGGAACAAGGTATTCGATCCGCGCATTACGCCCATCGAAGGCGCCATTGTCATCGCTGGCAACCTCTACGCTGGCCAAGCCAGGGGAATACAGTTGCAGGCGCGGGTCAAGACTGTTCAGCGGCGCGCGCACGTCGGCCGGATCGTCGGCGGCCCCACCGAAGGTGGTCGTCGTAATCACCAAGTGATCGCCGGGGTTGGCCGCGATCAGATACTGGTCGCCGGCGCCGAGCGGGTCGCCCGCAGCCCAGGCCACCGCCTGCTCGAGCATGCGATCGGCATCGCCGCTACGCAGCCCGGAACCTAGCGAAAAACCGAAGGCATACGCCGGACCCAGGTACACCGCGTGACCAAACCCGCGGTTGGCCGCTGCAGCAACGGCTCGCGGAGCTTCCTCGCCGCGTTGAACCGTCGCCAAAACAGTTGCATCAGGATCAACCGGCGGCAGCGCCACCGGGTTTTCGACGTAGCTGCTGCCGTCAGGTCCGCTGCCGACGAAAAAGGCGCCAAGCCCCTCGTTGATCGGATGCAGAGCACCACTCGGCGTCACCCAGACCTCGCTGGTATAGCCCTGCGCATAGTCCCATGCCGAGGCATTCACTGGCAGAACGGCGTCGATCGCCGCTCGGGCTTCGGCAGACAACGATTGTGCAGCCAGCAGGCTGAAGCCCGTTGCCACCACACCACCGCCATTGAAAACGTAGGGTTCCAGAATGCCGGCATAAGGAGCGAATTCGCTCAGTCCAGAGGCCGTGCCGCCAACCACGACGACATCGTAGCTCGACATTTCACCCAGCGTATCGATGTCCAGCGGGGCGACCAGGCTGGCGGCAAACCGACCCTGCGCATCGTCATTGAGCTGACCGACCATCGCGTTCAGCCCACCGTCGAGCCCCGGCTGCATTGAGGAGACGACCGCAATGCGCAGTGCGCTGCTGCCTCCGCCAAGATGACCGATGACATCGGCCAACGGACTCAGCGGCTGCGCCTGTAGGGCGCTGTCGTTCGGCTCAACATCCATGCGCGCCTGGCGCAGCGCCACCAGGCTGTAACGCTCGCCGCCACTACCGCTGACCCGCAGGTAGTAGGTACCGGCAAGTGCCGCGAAACCGTCGACGACCTGATCGCTAGTGGCTGCGCCGCGCCGGCCAGCCGCGACGGAACGGCCTGTCGCATCGATAAGCTGCAGCCCAAGCGCCCCGCCACCCCCGGTATCGAGCGCGGTCAAGGCGAGCGAGAGACGCTCGTCGGCCGGCAGTTCGAGGCGGTAAAAATCGGCCGTCCCCGGTTCGACGCTGCCGACAACCGCCGCCCGCTGCCCACCTTCTGGCAGGTCGAGCCAGGCTGGCGCCAGATCCTGCGCGCCCGTGAGATCGTTGTCGCTGACCCCGCCAAGCAGTTCGCGCTCCAGGCTGGCGTTCAGAAAGACGTCGGCATTGAAGTTGCCGCTGCCGGCCAGGTTCTCGACGCGCAGCAGATAGTCGCCGCTGTCCGCCACCGGGAGTGAATCGAGCAGAAGCTTCTCTCCGGCCTGCTGGGCGACCGCCTCGCCGAGCGGATCGCCGCCAGCCGGTCCGAAGATCTGAATCTTGCCTTGCAGCTGCGCATCCGCTTCAAAAAGCACGGAGATGCGCTGCCCGGCGTCGAGTGACAGCGTGTAGTCGGTCGTTCCGAGCTCGGCGAAGTGACCCGCGGTGTCACCTTGCTCGACGCGCTGAATGAACGACCCCAGCGGCGCCACCGGAGTGAAGTCGGCGGAGAGCAGGATGCGTGGTTCGAGGCTTTCGAAGAGGAAGCGGTTGCCTGCAGGCGCAGCGCCCGCGGCAGTGCCCGCTCGTGTCTTTTCCCGACCGGCAGCGCCGAAAAAACGATCGAGCGTCGATTTCAGCAGAGCTGGAATCACTTTGCGCTGGGAAAACATCTTCGACATTCCGTTCATGGCAACTGCCTCCTCGCCCTGGCGGGCGACCAAAAGGGAAACCGCTTCAAACACCCGGACCAAAAAACAACAGGCCGCTCTCGAACGAGGCAGGCCTGTTTGGGTCACACCACAAATTGTCTGTATCTCGTCGCTGCCGAGCAGTTACGCTCCCAGCGACCAAGGCGCCGACGCCAGTCATCTCTGTTCATCGGCTCACTGCGGAACACCACCCCGTCGTCGCCGTGCAGAAACGAGCACGACAGCGAGCGCGCAAACTATCAGACTCAGGCCGCCAGGCTCCGGCACGGTGGGCGAACGCTCGACCACGACGCGCATCGGATCGCCCGAAGTCACCGAGGCGTACTGAAACTCGGTCAGAGCCGCATCGGTCAGCGACGACGGACCGGCCCCTTGCTCGAAGCCGATTTCGTAGCTACCGGGAGCCGCGTTGGCGAGAATGTTGAACGAGGCCGAGAGCAAAACACCTTGCGCCAAGCGGTTGAGGAGCGTTTGCGGATCGAGCCCGGAATTCAGGTCAGCCCAATCAAACCGATAGAAGCCGCCTGAAGCGTCATGGTTAACCGTC
The DNA here is from genome assembly GCF_029255125.1 of Accumulibacter sp. Taxonomy (GTDB): domain Bacteria; phylum Pseudomonadota; class Gammaproteobacteria; order Burkholderiales; family Rhodocyclaceae; genus Accumulibacter. Next base: position 22,756 of record NZ_JAPUVR010000105.1, read on the forward strand.
AGATCCGGCGGCAAGCTGGCCAGAAAACTGGTCAGTCCGATCGGTGCATCGGCGCCAAACCTCAACGTGGAACTGGCTGGATCAAAGCTCAGCGGGGCAGCGCCCCAGTTCAGCACCAGGTTCCAGCCAATGAGCGAGCCCATGTCCACGCTGGCTGGAGAATCCGGCACGATGCGCATCGTCGTGGTCACGGTACTGCCCGGCAAACCGCTCGCAGAAGTCGCGGTGACGACCGGCGAGGCGACGGCAGCTCCCGAGCAAAGCAGCAACCCGAGAGCGAAACAGGCGGTCAGGGAACGGATTTGGGAAAACATGTGTTGACCTCTTTTCGGCAAAGACAGCAAGCAAACTTCCATGGTTGATCTATTAGCAAGATTCGCACCACACAGCCCATTCGATGTTAACTCAATCGGGTCGAATGCACTGGGAGCGCGCCGCCCGGGTCAACTGTAAAAAAACTCGACACACTTTACGTCGGCCACCCATCGCTCTCTATCTGGATCGCCGCTGCCCGCAATGTACTAAGTCGCATCGCGCCGGGCTCGGCGGTCAGCGCAAATCCGTCGTTTGCGCGCCCGCCGACCGACGCTTGGCGACGGCCGACGGCGCAAGACGAGCGGGCGGCAGGCACGCTGGGCCAGGCTCACGTCGGCGGGACGTAACCCTGCACGCGATCTGCCCCGCTACCGAAGAAGTGCTGCTCCATCTGTTCCGCCAGGTACTTCCGGTGCGCGGCGTCCGCCAGATTCAAGCGGTTCTCGTTAATGATCATCGTCTGCATGCGCACCCACTGCTGCCAAGCCTCTTTCGAGACGCTGTCATAGATCCGCTTGCCGAGCTGGCCCGGATAGGGCGGCAGGTCCAGTCCTTCTGCCGGACGGCCAAGCTTGACGCAATCAACCATTCTTGTCATGTCACCGACTCCTCATCCCGCTGCAACGGCAACCCGACCGCCTACCGACGGCGGCCACACGCACCGCTACAGATCTTTCACCAAAACACTCGATCGACGCTGCAGATTGTAGACCAGGCGCTTCTCGACCGGCAGATCATCAACCGAACGAACCGCGAAACCGCGCTCCTTGAACCAATGCGAGGTTACCGTGGTCAGGACGAAAAGGCTTCTGACGCCAACGGCGCGCGCGCGCGCCTCAATCCGCTTCATCAGGAGCGCGCCATAGCCCCAACGCCGATAGTGAGCATGAACCGCCAGGCAGGCAAGCTCAGCCTGGTCTTCCCCATACGGATAGAGCGCGGCACAACCGACGATCATGCCGTCGTGTTCAACGACGGAAAAGCGATTGATCTCGCGCTCGAGCAACTCGCGCGAACGACGTACCAGCGCGCCGATCTCCTCGAGCGGCTCGATCAGGGCGACCAGACCGCCAATGTCGTCGGGCCGCGCTTCGCGCAGTTGCTCGAGCGCTTCGCGCGTGATCACCGTGCCCACGCCGTCGTGCGTGAATAGTTCGCGCAGCAGCGCGCCATCCTCGCCATAGCCGATCAGGTGGACCCGCCCGACTCCAGCCCGACTGGCGCGTACGGCAGGCGGCAGATAGCGTTTCAGATCGGCCGACAACCAGTCGCCAATGCTGATCAGCCGTTGCGCCCCTTCTACCGTCAACTCTTTGAGCAGCACGCGGTCGATATCGCTGGCACCCCGACTGTCGGTAAGAAAGATCAGCTTGTCGGCAAGCAACTCGGTGGCCACGGTTTCAGCCACCTCTTCCATCGGAAGATTGAAAATTTCGCCCGTCCGGCTTGAGGCGATACACGACAGGAGAACGATGTTGCCCAGGGCAAGCTGGGCGCGGATGCCCTCGCCGTCGATCTTCCTCACCTGACCCGAATACTGCAGATCGACCCCGTCGACGACGCCAACCGGCTTCGCCGTAATGAAGTTTCCGCCAACTACCCGAATCGTGCTGTTGGCCATCGGCGTATCAGCCAATCCCTGTGACAGCAGCGCCTCGATTTCGACGTAAATCCTGCCCACGGCATCAATCACGCAGCCGAGCGCGGCGGCGTCGGTAACGCGGTAGTTGCCGTGGTAAACCGATTCCAGTCCGCGCTCGCGCAGCAGCTTCTCGATTTGCGGGCGCGCCCCGTGCACGAGCACGAGGCGTACCCCCAAAGCAGCCAGCAAGTTGACGTCGTAGGCCAGCGTGCGCGCCAGCTGTCCGGCGATTGCCTTGCCGCCGAAGGCGACGAGGAATGTCTTGCCGCGAAACAGGTTGACGTACGGGGCGACCGAGCGAAACCAGACGACAAACGGGTTGGAGCTCAAGTCTTCAGGCATCGCACACCCCGTACAAAGCCATCGCTACTTGCCTTTGTCGGACTTGGCGTGCTTGACCTTGTCGGCCTTCGACTCCTTGACCTTCTCGCCCTTCGCCTCGCGCGTCGCCTCGTGTGCTTCGTCCTTGGCCTTCTCCGCTTCCGGATCGGCTGGTTCTTCGCTTTTCGCCCCCTTGCCCTCATCCGCCTTGGCTGGTTCGACACGGCCGTCTTTGCTGGCGGGCAGCGGCGGCAGCTTCAGCGGATCGACCTTCAGTTCCTTTTCAAGGCGTTCGCACAGGGTACGCAGAACCTTGACACGAGCAAACAGCTTGTCGTTCGCTTCAACCAGAATCCACGGCGCCGTACCGGAACTCGTGCGATCGATCATGTCGCAGACTGCCTCGTGATAGGCGCCCGCCTTCTCCCGGTTGCGCCAGTCCTCCTCCGTGATCTTGAAGCGTTTGTGCTCGACCTTGGCCCGCTCGTCGAAGCGCCGGAGTTGCTCGTCGTCGCTGATCTGCAGCCAGAACTTGACGACGATGCCGCCGGCCCGCCACAAATCGTGCTCGAAATCATTGATCTCGGCATACGCACGCAACCAGTCGGCCTGACTGCAAAAGCCTTCCACCCGCTCGACGAGGACGCGACCGTACCACGTGCGGTCGAAGATGACCACCCGGCCCAGACGCGGCATGTGCCGCCAGAAGCGCCAGAGGTAGGGCTGGGCACGCTCCTCCTCGGTCGGCGCGGCGATCGGAATGATCTGGTATTGGCGCGCATCCATCGCCGAAATGATTCTCCGGATGGCGCCTCCCTTGCCGGCCGCGTCCGATCCTTCAAAAGCAAGAATGAGCGCCCGCTTGCTGAACTCGGGATGGCGCAGGAGTTCAGCCAGACGCCCTTGCCAGGCCGAGAGCTGGCTCTCGTATTCCTTCTTGACCAGACTTTGCGTCATGTCGAGGGAACTCAGCACATCAAGGCTGTCGATGCGCGGCGACACCGGCGGGGCAACCGGCGAGCTCTGCTCGCGCTTGTCCGCCAGTCGTTTCTGCAGCGATTCGAGGATCGTCTTGCCGATGGTCAGCGAGCGATAGCGGTCGTCGGTCCCCTCGACGATAATCCATGGTGCCCATGGCGTGTTCGTCGTGCGCAGCAAATGTCCCGCCACTTCCTGCAGCTTGTCATAGGTCTTCAGGCGATCCCAACTGGCTTTGGTCACTCGCCAACGGGTCAGCGGATTCGCTTCGATCGACTTCAAGCGCTCGCGCTGAGCGTCCTTCGACAGGTGCACCCAGAACTTGAGAACGAGTGCCCCTTCATTGACCAGCATCGCCTCAAAGCGGTTGAGCTGATCCATGCGCTGATCGAAATCGCTGCGCGACACCGTGTTGTTGATGCGTTCGGTAATCGGCTGCGAGTACCACGAGCCAACGAAGATGCCGACCCGGCCCTTGGGCGGCAGAGCGCGCCAGTAGCGCCACATCGAAGGACGCGCACGTTCATCGGCGGTCGGCTCCGAGAAGGCGTGCGCGGACAGATAGCGCGGGTCCATCCACTCGTAAAGCGTGTTGATGGTTTCGCCTTTGCCCGATCCGTCGACGCCGGTGATCAGCACGATGACGGGAAAGGTGCCGTTCTCGCGCAAGTGATGCTGTGCCTCAAGCAATGCGGCGCGCAGCTTGGGTTCTTCTGCGCGGTAGGTCTCCTTATCGATCTTGTGTCCCAATTCTGCCGATTCAAACATCTGTCGTCTCCTCCTTCAAGTCACCCCACAAAAACTGGATTGCCGCTAGGGCAGCCAGGCCAGCCGTCTCGGTGCGCAGAATCCGCGGCCCCAAGCGCACCGAAATGAAACCGGCAACCTCCGCCAGTTTCGATTCCTCAGGCGCCAGACCACCCTCGGCGCCAACCAGCAACTCAAGCCTGCCACCCGCCCGCGCAAGCGCCGGGCCGGGCAGCGAGGCCAACGAACAAGGTGCTCCCGGACTGAGCGCAAGACGCAAGGCGCCGTCATCGACCAGGCGCGCGAGCCAACCGTCGAGACGCTCCGGGAGCGCCACCTCGGGCACGCGGTTGCGCCCGCACTGCGCGCACGCGGCGAGCACGATACCCTGCCAATGGTCGACGCGCCGGGCCGCACGCTCGCCAGCAAGGGCAACCGCGCTGCGCCGCGAGACGACGGGGACGATGCGCGTCACACCGAGTTCGACGGCCTTCTGCACCGTCAAATCCATCTTGGCGCCAGTCTGCAGCGCCTGAACAAGGGTGACCGCCAAAGGCGACTCTCGCTCGCGCGGCAGCCACGTGCGCAACTCGACGACCAGTTGCACACGCCCGACCCCGACAATGCGTGCATCATACTCGCCGCCGGTGCCGTCGAACACGGTCAAACTGTCGCCTCGACGCAGCCGCAAAACCCTTGCCGCGTGCTGCGCGGCCTGCGCCGGCATTTCGACGTGCGCACCAACGGCCAGCGGTGGAGGACAAAAAAAGCGGGGGCCACTCACCGTGGTATTATAAGAGTTTCCCTGTCCGATGTCGTTTTGATGTCGTTCTGATGTCGTTTGTTTGGAGGCAGTGCGGTCATGGCGCTCAGCGCACCGGTCTGTAACTTTGGCTGGCAAGCCGTCGATTTCGAGCTCGCGGATACCCGTGGGACGCGCCACACGCTGGCCTCGCTACGCGGACCGAGTGGCCTCTTGCTGATGTTCATCTGCAACCACTGCCCGTATGTCAAAGCGGTAATCGACCGCATCTGCTGCGACGCGCGCGAGGTGCAGAAACTCGGCTTCGGCGTTGCTGCCGTGATGAGCAACGACGCCATCGAATACCCGGAGGATTCCCTCGCCAACATGCAACGCGTGGCCAGTGAAATGGACTTCCCGTTTCCTTACCTGCATGACGACACGCAGCGTGTCGCGCGCGCGTATGGCGCCGTGTGCACACCCGACTTCTTTGGCTTCAACGCCGACCTGAAGCTCCAGTATCGCGGCCGCCTCGACGCCAGCGGGCGCCTTCCGGCGCCGGCTGGCTGCCGCCGTGAACTCGTCGAGGCGATGCGCCTGATCGCCGAAACCGGCGGCGGACCGCGCGAGCAGAATGCCAGCATCGGTTGTTCGATCAAGTGGCGAGCTGGCGGCGAGCCTGCATGAATGCGCTGAACGCCAATTCGCAAGTGGCCACCCTGGTGACCGATGGTGAACTCAAACGGATGCTCGACGCAACCGTTGCCTTGGTGCGCGAAGTGGCGCAGCGCGAGATCATGCCACGCTTTTTGCGCGTCAGTCACGGGCAGCGCAAGGACGATGGTTCCCTCTGTTCCGAGGCGGATCTGGCCGCCGAACAGTTCCTTCATGGCCGTCTGCAGGAAGTCTGTCCGTGTCCGGTGATCGGCGAGGAAATGCCGCCGGCAGCGCAACAGGCCGGCTGGCACAATGGCAGCCAGGACCAGCTCGGCGTCTGGTGCATCGATCCGATTGACGGGACGACCAATTTCATCAACGGTCTGCCTTGCTTTGCCGTCTCCATCGCCTGGATACGGCAGGGACGGACCCGCCTGGCAGTAACCTTCAATCCGATCACGGACGAGATGTTTTATGCCCGCGAGGGCAACGGCGCCTACCTCAACGGCCGCCGCCTGCCGTTGCGTGAGGTGACAGGCGACATCCGGCGCGCCGTCGGCGGCGTGGATTTCAAGCGCATCCCGAAACAGCTCGCCGACCGGATTGCCGTCAGCCCGCCGTTTTTTTCGCAGCGCAACTTCGGCAGTTCGACGCTCGACTGGTGCAACCTGGCCGCCGGCCGCCTCGACCTCTACCTGCATGGCGGCCAGATGCTCTGGGACTACGCCGCCGGCAGCCTGATACTGCGCGAGGCCGGCGGGCAGATGTGTACGCTCACCGAAGACGACTATGATGCGGAGGAGGTCTGGCGTCGCCCGGTGATCGCCGCACTGAATCCGGAAGTCTTCGTCGCCTGGCGCGACTGGGTCCGGCAGAACACCTGAATGCCACCGGCAAGCGTTCTGCTGCCCGCCTGCACGAGGCGGCGCCGATTCTGCCGCGTTCGGCAGAATGGGGAATCCAGGCAGCGCAGACATGGACATCCTGGGCAAGGCCTGAACGCGCTGCTCCGCCCGGCTGGACGAACGATGCGTCGTCACACGCACCGGCGAGGCCAGTGATGACGGCGCTCTGGAGCGTCCTTGCCCTCTGCTTGGTATTCGTTCTCGGTGCGGCGATCCCGCTCCTGCGCGATCGTTACAACGACCGAACGCCACCGCTGAAGAGGCCGGAGACGCTGCGCGATTGGCGTCGCCAAGCTTCCGACCAGCCGGACGAGCCATCCCGTTGAGCCCGCTGCGGCGCGCCATGTCGACCACTTCCCGACTCGGCGCCGGATAGCACGGGTAAGCGGCCCGGCCGACGCGCCGGAGTGCCCACGAGCGCGAGGCGATCATCGCCATCGCTCCACACGCACACCCCGCCGGCGTCATCGGCGACCGTTCGGGGCCGCGCGCTGAGTCGTTCAACACGCAGCCGGTTCGCGCCAGCACCCGACCTTGCTGGGCGCCAGTTGGTCGTCGCCATGCCGTGTCGTGCACCGGTAGATGGCAATCCGAACGAGCGCTCGCGATCGACGCCAGCCGGCGCGATTCCCAATAGCCCGCCGGCCATAGTAGAATCGCTTGCAGTCGTCCAGCCGTCTCTTCCCCTGGTCATTCCCAGCTCGCTCCGAGTCGCATACCGTCCTCCCGGGACAGGAACGCAAGCCGCACGCGCAGCTCGAGAACGAAGCACCTGCCATCTTCCATGCGCAGCGTGCATTTGTTCACGGCTTGCCAGCAATCGCGATGATAGCCTTCGTCTCCGAGGTTTGCCGTTGCCTTGCCAGCGTGGGGGATCGCGGGATCCATGGCCAGCAGCAAGGTAGTCGAAGGCGGTAGGCAGCGTATGCTTGCGAGGGGTCGATCGTGATTAAGGTGTTCAATCATTGGTTTCACCGGAAGACTGTTGCTCAAGTCGGCATCGATCTGGTCTTCCCGGTTGCCTGTGTTCTGCTGGCTGCGCTGTGGATCGAGCGCAGCCGCGAGTTCGGGCTCGACAAGGTCGCTTTCTATGCAGTGACCTTCGCGCTTACAATGACGGCTATCAATGCGTGGTTGGGGTTTTATCAGCGCGTGCACTGCCGCACCCGGACCGAAACACAAGCACGTGCCGTTCTCTCACTCTACCTAGCCATACCGCTTGCCTACGTCGCATTCTCGATGGTTTCGGTTGCCGAAGTCGATCGCGGCTTCATGCTGCTCTCAGGCCTGTCGGCACTCTTCGCCACACTCGTGCATCGCGTCTATTCGGCGCACCACCGGACGGGCTCGCTGATGAGCCACCGGGTATTGGTTTTCGGCGTTGGCGATGAGGCGGAGCACGTCAGCCGCGTGCTGCGCGAATCCGACCCGGACATCCAGATCGTCGGCTTTTACCCCTGTCCGTCGGACGCCGAGCCGGCAGTTCCGCCGCGCGAGATCCTGCCGCGCGAAGTTTCGCTGCTCGACACCGCGCATTCGCTCAAGGTACACGAGATCATCGTCGCCGTGCGCGAGCGGCGGGGCGGAGCACTCCCTTTGCGCGAACTGCTGGATTGCAAGTTGTCCGGCGTCAAGGTACTCGACCTGCCTACTTATTTCGAGCGGGCGCTCGGACAGATCAGACTCGACTCGCTGCGTGTGGGCTGGCTGATCTTCGGTGATGGCTTCCGGCAAAACTGGCGGCGAGCCGCCGTCAAACGCTTGTTCGACATCATCGTGGCGTCGATTCTCTTGCTGCTCGCGCTGCCCATCATGCTGATCACCGCGGTCATGGTGCTGGTCGAAGACGGCTTCCCCATTTTCTACCGCCAGGAGCGCGTCGGTCTCGGCGGCCGTCTGTTCAAGGTCGTCAAGTTTCGCAGCATGCGCAACGACGCCGAAAGCGACGGAACACCGCGCTGGGCGACCGCCAACGACGATCGCGTCACACGTGTCGGTCGCTTCATCCGGAAAGTCCGGATCGACGAACTGCCGCAGCTCTACAGTGTGCTCACCGGCGACATGAGCCTTGTCGGTCCGCGGCCTGAGCGTCCATACTTTGTCGATAAGCTGACCCGCGACATCCCGTTCTACGCCGTTCGCCACAGCATGAAACCAGGCATCACCGGCTGGGCGCAAGTACGCTACCACTACGGTTCGACGGTTGATGACTCGATTCAGAAAACTCAGTACGACTTGTACTACGTCAAGAACCACACTCTTTTTCTTGATATAGTTGTTCTCTTTCAAACAGTCGGCGTCGTGCTCAGCGGCAAAGGCGCCCAGTGACAAAGTCCGGCGTAATCATGACTTGCGCGGACAGATGAGAATTTCGGAGGTCTGTCGGCGGTGATGGACGGAAAATTGATGCTCATCCATGCGTGGAGCTACGGACTGGCGTCGGCAGCGGCGGCTTTCCTGACGCTCTACCTTGCCTCCACCTGGCGCGCCGGGCGGCGCAGCCGGACGATGTTTGTCGCCGTCGCTATCTCCACCGTCTGGGCCGTACTCGGATTGGCGTTCTCGCTGACCGGCCAGATGCTTTTCCTGGCCGGCCATGTCCTGATCGATCCGTTCCGTTTCGCCGGCTGGTACGCCTTCCTCCTCTTGCTGATCACCCCCGAAACGGCCGAGGAGCGGCGCTTTCCCGAGCGTTTCGCCTGGCTGCGCGGGCTCGCGCTGCTGCTCTTCGCGGTCGGTGTCGGTGGGCAGGCGCTCTATCTGTTCAGCGTCAGCCTGTTTGTCCCGGCACAACGCCTCGTTCTCTTTTCGTCACTGGCGATGAGCGTTTTCGGGCTCGTTCTCATCGAACAGCTCTTCCGCAACGTCGCACCGGAGTCGCGCTGGAGCATCAAACCCTTGTGCATCGGACTCGGGGCAGTTTTCGCGTTCGACCTCTACCTCTACTCGGATGCGCTGCTGTTCAATCGGATAGACCCGGACGCCGCCAGTGCGCGCGGGTTTGCTCACGCGCTCGGCTTGTCGGTCGCAGTCCTCTCGGCAACCCGCAGCCACTCGTGGAAGAGAAAACTGGTCATGTCGCGCCGCGCCGCGCTGCAGTCGGCAACCCTGGTCATCGTCGGTCTCTACCTGCTTTTCATGGCGTCGGCGGGCTACTATGTTCGCCTCTTCGGCGGCGAATGGGGACGCGCCCTGCAAGCAGCGTTCGTCTTTGCTGCGCTGCTCATTCTCGCTGCCCTCACCGTCTCAGGCTCGATGCGCGCTACGCTGAAGGTTCTGGTGGGCAAGCACTTCTTTTCCTACCGCTACGACTACCGGGAAGAGTGGCTTCGCTTCACCCAGACGCTGTCGATTCAAGGTGGGTTTACCGGTCTCGGGCAGCATGTCGTGCGCGGCCTCGCCGACATGGTCGAGAGCCCTGGCGGAGCGCTCTGGCTACAGGATCCAAACGAGCGCTTCTTCGCCCAGACCGCCTGCTGGAACGTCCCCAACCTTTCGGCAACCGAGGATCAGGGCGGCCCCCTATGCCGCTTTCTGGTCGAAAGCGGCTGGGTCATCAACATGGAGGAGTATCGCTCGCTACCGCGCCGCTACGACGGCTTGGCACTTCCGTCATGGTTGGTCGAAATGCCCGACGCCTGGCTGATCGTCCCCTTGACCGCAGGCGTCGATCTGATCGGATTCGTTGTCCTGACTACCGCCCGGACGCGGATTGACGTGAATTGGGAGGTGAACGATCTGCTGAAGACCGCCGGCAGACAGGCTGGCGCTTTTCTCGGCCAGATGCAGGCGAGCGAAGCGCTCCTTGAAGCACGCAAGTTCGATTCCTTCAACCGGATGTCGGCATTCGTGGTACACGATCTCAAGAACGTCGTCGCACAGTTGTCGCTGATGCTCAAGAATGCCGAGCGCCATCGGGGTAACCCCGAGTTTCAGGAGGACATGCTGATGACCGTACAGCACTCGGTCGAGCGCATGCGGCAGTTGATGATGCAGTTGCGCCAGGAAGCAACGCCGCTCGACGGACCGCGCGGAGTCGATCTGGCCGATGTCGTGCGGCGTGTCCAGGCTGCCAAGGCGGGCCAGGGTCGGACTGTCGACCTGACCATCGAGGATCGCCCGATCGCGCGCGGGCACGAGGATCGGATTGAACGCGTCATCGGCCACCTGGTGCAGAACGCCCTGGACGCGACCGACGCAGGCGGCGGCCAGGTGTGGGTCCGATTGGCCCGCGAGGGAGCGCACGCGCTCGTCGAGGTCGGCGACACCGGCCATGGAATGAGCCCGGACTTCGTCCGCGAGCGTCTGTTCAAGCCGTTCCAGACGACCAAGCCGACGGGCATGGGGATCGGTGCCTACGAGAGTTTCCAGTACGTTCATGAACTCGGGGGCAAACTCACTGTAGACAGTGCGGTCAACGTAGGTACTCAGGTGGATCTTCTCCTGCCCCTGGTCGACACCGACGAGCAGGTCCAGTCACAAGCGTCATCGAGAGACCACGCATGAGCGCCGAGAAGCAACCCTATCTACTGATCGTCGAAGATGATCGGGCCCTGCAGAAACAGCTTCGCTGGGCCTTCGACCAGTATGAGACGATAACCGCTGACGATCGTGAGAGTGCGCTCGTCCAGATGCGCCGTTACCAACCGCCGGTGATCACGATGGACCTCGGGCTCCCGCCGGACCCGGATTCGGTTTCCGAGGGATTCAAACTGCTTGACGAGATCCTCAGTACGGCGCCCGATACCAAGATCATCGTACTTACCGGGCAGAACGATCGCGCGAACGCCTTGCGCGCCGTTGCCCTGGGCGCCTATGACTTTTTCGCCAAGCCCTTTGAAGTCGAAATGCTCGGCCTGACGCTGCAACGCGCCTACCGCCTGCACGAGTTGCAGCAGGAACTCAGGCGATTGCAGGCGATGCAGCAGCCCGACTTCCTGTCCGGCCTGATCACCCGCGACCCGGACTTGTTGCGCGTTTGTCGAACCATCGAGCGAGTCGCCGTCACCGACGCAACCGTGTTGCTGCTTGGCGAAAGCGGCACGGGCAAGGAACTCCTGGCGCGCGGTGTGCATGACTTGTCACCACGCAGCCGCGAGCGATTCATCGCGATAAATTGTGCGGCGATCCCCGACAACCTCCTGGAAAGTGAGCTTTTCGGCTACGAGAGAGGCGCTTTCACCGGTGCCGCGAAAACGACCATCGGCAAGATCGAGACGGCCAACAAGGGAACCTTGATGCTCGACGAGATCGGCGACTTGCCCCACGCTCTGCAGGCGAAGCTGTTGCGCTTCCTGCAGGAGCGCGTCATCGAAAGGATCGGAGGGCGGCAGGAGATTCCGGTGAACGTCCGCATCGTCTGCGCGACGCACCAGGATCTGAAATCGCTGATCAACGACGGCCGCTTCCGCGAGGACCTGTACTACCGGCTGGCGGAAATCGTTGTTACCATTCCGCCTCTGCGTGCGCGGTCAGGCGACGCAGTTTTGCTGGCACACGCGTTTGTCCGTCGTTTCGCCGAGGAGCAGAACCGCGGCGGGCTTTCCCTGCGCGAGGACGCGCTGCATGCGATCGAGGCGCACAAATGGCCAGGAAATGTGCGCGAGCTGGAAAACTGCATCAAACGCGCCGTGATCATGGCCGATGGCAACCAGATTACGGCGGCCGATCTGGGTTTGGCCAGCGGGCCGGGAAACGAAAAGGCCGTACTCGATCTGCGCCATGCGCGCGACGACGCCGAGCGCCGGGTGATCATCACCGCGCTGGCGCGCGCAGACGGCAATGTCGTAAAAGCGGCAGAACTGCTTGGCGTCAGCCGGCCGACGCTCTACGACATGATGCATCGATTTGGTTTGAAGTGACTTTTCTCTCGAAGTTGATTCTCTGGCTGGAGGCCTGATGAATACTCGTAACTCGCTGCGTGCGTTGCGCCACACTGGCGTTTCGGCAATTCTGGCGGCGCTTCTCGTGGCGGGGTGCGGCAGCAATAGCCCGGATAGCGTAATGGCGTCGGCCAAGGACTACTTGGCGAAGAACGATCCGAAGGGCGCCGTCATCCAGTTGAAGAATGCCTTGCAGAAGAACCCGGATCTAGCCGAAGCGCGTTTCCTGCTCGGCAAGGCGTTGCTCGATACCGGCGATCCGACGGGTGCCGAAGTCGAATTGCGCAAGGCGGAAAACCTCGGCCATCCGGCCGAACAGGTGGTTCCGCTGCTGGCGCGCACCTTGCTGGCCCTCGGTCAGGCCGAGAAGGTGAGCAAGGATCTGAGCAAGACGGAACTGACCACGCCGGCGGCCAAGGCCGACCTGCAGGCGTCGATCGGTCAGGCGTACATGATGCAGGGCAAGCTCGAACTGGCTGAGGCCGCATTCACTGCTGCCCTTGCCGCGCAACCCGACTATCCGCCTGCCGTACTCGGTGAGGCAAGACTGAAGGCCAGCCGCAACGACTTTCAGGGAGCGCTCGTACTCCTTGAATCGGCCCTGGAAAAGTCGCCAAAACTCTACGAAGCGTGGCTGCTCAAGGGCGAGTTGCTGAACGTGCAGGGGAATCCGGAGGGAGCCCTGCAAGCCTTCCGGAAGGCTGTCGAAGCGAAGCCCGACCATCTCGCGGCACATTCGAGGATCGTCGGGCAGCTCCTGTCTACCGGCAACATCGAGGACGCCAACAAGCAGGTCGAAGCAATGAAGCAGGTGGCCCCCAACCACCCGCGAACGCTTTACCAGAGCGCCCTCCTGGCCTACCAGAAAAAGGATTTGCCAAAGGCGCGCGAGACCATACAGATGATGCTCAGGCTGGTTCCCGAAAGCCCGCTTGGGCTGCAACTCGCCGGCGCCATCGAGTACGAGCTGAAGGCCTATCCGCAAGCGGAAGCCTATCTGGTGAAAGCGGTGTCCAAGACGCCCGAGCTTGGCATTGCGCGCCGCTTGCTGATTGGTAACTACCTGCGGGCCGGCCAACCGATGAAGGCGCAAGCCGTGCTCGAACCCGTGCTCGACAAGATCGACAAGGATTCCAACATGCTCGCCCTGGCCGGGCAGGTATTCATGCAGACCGGGCAGGTCGAGAAAGCGGGCACCTACTTCGCCAAAGCTGCTGCGCTCGATCCGAAAAATGCTGGCAAACGGACCTCATTAGCCCTGGTCAACCTGGCACGAGGTGATTCCGAAGGTGCCTTCCGTGACCTCGAAGAGGTCGCCGCAACAGACACCGGGAGCCGTGCCGACCTGGCCCTGATCGCCGCCCACATCCAGCGCCGTGAGTTCGACGCAGCCCTCAAGGCGATTGCGGCGCTCGAGAAGAAGCAGCCCAATCAACCGCTGCCGCACAATCTGCGCGGCGCAGCGCTGCTCGGCAAGCGCGACATCGCTGGCGCGCGCAAGAGCTTCGAGCAGGCTCTGACGATCGATCCGGCGCACTACCCGGCGGCGGCCAACCTGGCGAAGCTCGACCTCAGTGAGAAGAACCCCGAAGCGGCCCGCAAGCGTTTTGAATCTGTGCTCGCCAAGGACCCGAAAAACCTGTCGGCCCACCTGGCACTGGCCCAGATGGCCGCCAACGCAGGCGGCAGCACCGAAGACGTGGCGGCCCTGATCCGCAAGGCGATCGCCGCCAATCCGACGGATACGACAGCCCGCCAGGCGCTGATTGCGCACTACCTGTCGCGCAAGGAGATGAAGAGTGCGCTGTCGGCTGCTCAGGATGCGATCGCGGCTATCCCGGACAAGCCGGAACTCCTCGACATGGCGGCTCGTGCGCAACAAGCGGCTGGCGATCACAATCAGGCGTTGGCAACCCTGGGCAAGCTGGCTGCGATCAATGCCGACTCCCCCGTCCCCTACCTGCGGATGGCTGAGGTCGAAATGGCGACAAAGAACAAGGACGCCGCCGAGCAGAGCTTGCATAAGGCGCTCAAGATCAAGCCTGACTCGCTGGAAGCGCAGCGCGGACTGATGATGCTCGAGATCTCCCGCAACCGCACCAAGGAGGCTTTGGCGATCGCCCACGAGGTCCAGCGCCAAAGGCCCAAGGAGGCGATCGGCTACCGTTTCGAGGGTGATGCTCAGGCAACGAAGAAGGCGTGGCCGGAAGCCATCGCCGCGTATACCAAAGGTCTCAAAGCCGTTCCCGATTCGACTGAGCTGGCGGTCAGGCTGCACGCCGCCCAGCGCTCCGCCAACAGCCCGGCAGCAGCCGACAAACTGGCCGAAGCATGGCTGAAGGAGCATCCCAAGGATGCCAGCTACAGGCTCTACCTGGCCGAGGACGCCGGCCTGCGCAAGGACTACGCAAGCGCCGCGAGGTACTACCGCAACGTGCTTGAACTGCAGCCCAACACGCCAGCCGTCCTCAACAACCTGGCCTGGGCAAGTGGCCAGATCAAGGATCCGAAGGCGCTCGAATACGCCGAAAAGGCTAACAAGCTCGCCCCCGACCAGCCTGCCCTGATGGACACGCTGGCGGTTCTCCTGACCGACAAGGGGGAGACTACGCGCGCCATCGAGCTATTCAAGAAGGCACTCGAGAAGACGCCTGAGGCCCAGCAGATTCGTCTGAACTACGCCAGAGCCCTGCTCAAGGCGGGCCAGAAGAACGCAGCCAAGAGCGAACTCGACCAGCTGGCCAGACTCGGCGACAAATTCCCGCAACAGGCCGAGGTCAATCAGCTCATGCAAGGGCTGTAGGCCGCCAAGGCTCTACGCACCTCGAAACGGCGCCACCCAAGAAACATAAGATATTGAAAGGTAGATGATTTATGACGATAGTCGCGGTAGTGGGTCTAGGTTACGTGGGATTGCCACTGGCTGTCGAGTTCGGCAAGACGCGCCGAACGATCGGTTTTGATCTGTCGGAAAGCAAGATTGCCTGCTACCGTCGTAAAGTCGATCCGACCGGCGAAGTCAGCAGTGACGACCTCGCCGCGGCGACCTATCTTGAGGTAGGCACCGACCCGCAGGCGCTGGCGGAAGCCGATTTCGTCATCGTCGCCGTACCGACTCCGGTCGACCAGGCGCACCAACCCGATTTCAGCCCGCTCGCCGGGTCGTCGGAAGCCGTCGGCAGATACCTCAAGAAGGGAGCGACAATCGTTTTCGAGTCGACCGTCTACCCGGGGGCAACCGAGGAAATCTGCATCCCGATCATCGAGAAGTTCTCGGGAATGAAATGGAAACAGGATTTCTTCGTCGGCTACTCGCCGGAAAGGATCAACCCGGGCGACAAGGAGCGAACGCTGACGAAGATTGTCAAGGTGGTTTCTGGCGACACCCCGGAAACGCTTGAACGAGTCCGCGCCATGTACGCCAGCATTATCAAGGCGGGCGTGTATTCGGCGTCGAGCATCAAGGTTGCTGAAGCGGCCAAGGTGATCGAGAACACCCAACGCGATCTTAACATTGCGTTGATGAACGAACTGGCCATCATCTTTGATCGCATCGGCATTGACACGCTGGAGGTGCTGGAAGCCGCCGGCAGCAAGTGGAACTTCCTGCCTTTCCGGCCGGGACTGGTCGGCGGCCATTGCATCGGGGTCGATCCCTACTATCTGACGCACAAGGCGGAAATGCTGGGTTATCACCCGGAGGTGATCAACGCGGGCCGCCGAATCAACGACGGAATGGGCAAGTTCATTGCCGAGCGTACCGTCAAGCAGATGATTCGCAACGGCTGGCAGGTCAAGAACGCACCGATCATCGTTCTCGGGCTGACCTTCAAGGAAGACTGCCCCGATCTGCGCAATTCACGAGTGATCGACGTGATCCGCGAGTTGGAGTCGTACGGCGCGCGGGTCATCGTGCACGAGCCGGTGGCTGATCGCGACGAGGCGCGCCATGAATACGGCGTCGAGCTCGTTGCCTGGGAGCAGTTGCCGCGCGCAGCGGCGATCGTTGCTGCGGTAGCGCATCGCCAGTTCAAGGAGCGCCCGTTGGCTGATTTTGCCGACAAGCTGCAGGCGAATGGCGTTCTCACCGACGTCAAGAGCATGTTCAATGAAGAGTCGCTGGCCGCGCACGGCATCAGCGTGTGGCGCCTCTAGGACGACGCAAGGCGCACTGCGAACACTTTTTCCGGACACTCTTGTGCTCCCTGCTGATCGGTTCCCATGAAGCTCCCGTTTTCATCCTCTTTGCCAGCCCGCCGCGCCGTTCTCGTTGGCAGCCTCCTGCTTGCCGCAGCGCTACCGCTGGCCGCCGCCGACAACGTGCGCACAGAAGCCGACGCCGAGCGCCTCGCCGCCCTGCGCAAGGAGGCGCTGAGCTACGAGCACGGAGAAGGCGTGCCCAAGGACTACGCGCGAGCAGCCAAGCTGTATTGCGATGGCGCCCGCCTGGGCGACGCCGAAGCGCAGTTCAATCTTGGTTGGATGTACGCCAACGGGCGCGGCGTGGAACGTGATGATGCACGTGCCGCGTACTTCTTTGCCCTTGCCGCAAAGCAGGGACACCCACACGCAGCACGCATGAGCCGTTTCGTCGGCAGCCCGACAACCACCACACCGGAGTGCATGCGACCACCGGAGATGCCCGAGATCCCGGCCGAACCGGTGCTGCCTACCAGTGAGGCACAGAAGAAGGTGATCGGTCTGGTCAACCAGTTGGCGCCGGAATACGGCGTCAGCCCACGTCTCGCTTTGGCGGTGATTCAGACTGAATCAAACTTCAATTCCCAGGCCTTGTCGAATAAGAATGCACAGGGTCTGATGCAGCTGATTCCCGATACCTCGGCGCGTTTCAACGTGAAAAAGCCTTTCGACCCCGAGCAGAATCTGCGTGGCGGACTGGCCTACCTGCGTTGGCTTCTGGCCTATTTCGAAGGCGATGTCAGCCTGGTGGCCGCCGCCTACAATGCCGGCGAGGGCGCCGTAAACCGCTATCGCGGCGTACCTCCGTATGCCGAGACGCGTGGCTACGTCAAGCGGATCATCAGCCTTTTCCGACGCGACGACCATCCCTACGACGCTCGGGTAACCAACCCCTCACCCGAGTTGCCGCGCATCCGTTTGCTGAAAGGATCCTAGGCATCCAAACAGCGACGCAAGCTCGCCGGTCCGAGTTGACCTTCGCGCACCGGCGACAGCAGCGCCGGTTGGGCTTCGTTTGGCTGCTGCTCCTCGCGCTCGCCCGATTGGCCTTCGCCGACACCGACCTGCCGCAAATCATCGAACGAACCAAACCCTCGATCGTCGCCATCGGCACCTATCAGGCAACGCGCAGCCCACAGTTTGTCATGCGCGGCACGGGCTTCGTCGTCGGCGATGGCAGACACGTTGCAACCAATGCTCACGTCCTGGCCGAACTGACCGATATTGCAGCCGGGCAAATGCTGGTCATCCTCGCACAGACTCCGGCGCGCGTAACGCAACAGCGGGCAGCCCGGGTCAGCGTCATCGACCAGGCGCATGACCTGGCCCTCTTGCGGATCGACGGCAGCCCACTACCGGCGCTCGAGCTGCACAGCTCGGGCCCGGTGCGGGAAGGACAAGCGGTCGCCTTTACCGGCTTTCCGATCGGCGGAGTGCTCGGCCTGTCGCCAGTGACGCATCGCGGCATCATCTCTTCGATCACGCCAATTGCCCTGCCCGGAGCCAACGCCGGGCAACTCAACGCGAAGCTTGTGCGGCAAATCAGGGACGGTAGTTTCGACATCTATCAGCTTGACGCAACCGCCTACCCAGGGAACAGCGGCGGCCCGCTCTACGAAATGAGCCGCGGCGAGGTCATCGGCATCATCAACATGGTTTTCGTCAAGGATCGGAAGGAATCGACGCTCAGCAAGCCATCCGGAATTAGCTTTGCCATCCCGGTGCACTTCCTGCGCGAGCTGTTGCGCCAGGTCGCCAACTGAGCGATCGCAATCGGGTGGCAGGGCGCGCCGCGGCTTGCCGACAGGCTGGACAAGACGCGCAGAAGAGACGAAAACCCGGCCGACATGGGCGGCAGCGCGCGCTTCCCTGGCAAGCGACGTGCGCTCCCGTCGAGCGGATAATTTCCCGCCGCTCGCCTTGGCGGTCGGTCGCTGGCGCTCGCATCTGGTAGCATGCCGGGTGACTTCGACGAACTGCACAACACCACTTTGCTGGCCGACACCTTTTCTGCCGATGGCCCGCTCGCCGCGGGCATCCCCGGCTACCGCCTGCGCCGTCAGCAGATCGAGTTAGCGGAGTGTATCGCCGCAGCGATCGCCGAACACCGCGTGCTGGTCGCCGAGGCGGGAACGGGAACCGGAAAGACTTACGCTTACCTCGTCCCCGCTCTCCTTTCGGGCGGCAAGGTGATCGTTTCAACCGGTACCAAGAACCTCCAGGATCAACTCTTCACGCGCGACATTCCGACCATCCGCCGAGCGCTTGCTTCGTCGGCCAAGGTTGCGCTGCTCAAGGGCCGCGCCAACTACGTCTGCCACTACCACCTGGCACGCGCCCTTGCCGAGGGCCGCTTTCTTTCGCGCGAAGATGCTGCGTATGCACAGAGCGTTGCCCGTTTCGCCAAACGGACCGTTTCCGGCGACAAGGCGGAATGTCCGGATGTTCCCGAGAGTGCCGTCGTCTGGAGCCTGTTGACCTCGACGCGCGACAACTGCCTCGGGCAGGACTGCCCGCATCACAAGGAGTGCTTCGTCCTCGCCGCGCGCCGCGAGGCGATGGCAGCCGATCTGGTGGTGGTCAATCATCACTTATTTTTCGCCGACGTCATGTTGCGCGACGAGGGTTCGGCCGAGCTGCTGCCGGCGTGCAACACGGTAATCTTCGATGAAGCGCACCAGTTGCCGGAAGTCGCCAGCCTGTTCTTCGGCGAAAGCGTGTCCACGGCGCAGCTGGTCGAGCTGGCGCGCGACACCCGGCTCGAGGCGGCAGCGGGCGCACGTGACTGCCTTGATCTTCCCGCGCACTGTACCAGCCTCGACAAGCTCGCCAAGGACTGGCGTCTGAGCCTGCCCGTCGAGCCGGCGCGGCATGCGTTGGCGCAGCTTGCCGGCCGCCCGACATTCGCCACGGCGCTTTCGGCTGTACTCGAAGCACTGGAAGCGCTGACCCGCCTCCTCGCCACCCAGGCCGAGCGCAGCGACGGGCTGATGAACTGCTGGCAGCGCGCCACCGATCTGCTCATTCGCCTGCGCAACTGGCAGGCCGGCGACAGCCACGACAAGGTGCGCTGGGCAGAGACCTATACACACGCGCTGCAGCTCAACGCGACACCACTGGTGATCGCCGACATCATGCAGAAGCAGATGAGCGGACGACCACGCGCCTGGGTGTTCACCTCGGCAACGCTCGCCGTGCAAAATGATCTCACCCACTACTGCCGCGAAATGGGCCTGACCGATGCGCAATCGGCCCGTTGGGAAAGCCCTTTCGACTACCCGCGGCAAGCGCTGCTCTATGCGCCGATGAATCTGCCCGAGCCCAATACCAGCGACTACTGCGCGGCCGTGGTTCGCGCCGCATTCCCGCTCGTCGAAGCGAGCCAGGGACGCGCCTTCTTCCTGTGCACCTCGCTGCGCGCCATGCGTCAAGTGCACGAATTGCTGCTCAGCGAATTGAGCCGCGCCGGACTCGACCTGCCCTTGCTGCTGCAAGGCGAGCAGAGCAAGAACGAACTGCTCGAGCGCTTCCGGCGTCTGGGCAACGCCATCCTGATCGGTAGCCAGAGTTTCTGGGAAGGGGTAGACGTGCGTGGCCAGGCGCTTTCACTGGTGGTCATCGACAAGCTTCCCTTCGCGCCGCCGGACGATCCGGTACTCTCGGCGCGAATCGACAAGCTCCGACGCGAAGGTCGCAACCCTTTCCTCGAATACCAGTTGCCGCGCACCGTGATCAACGTCAAGCAGGGCGCAGGACGGCTGATACGCGACGAAACCGACCGCGGCGTCTTGATGATCTGTGATCCGCGGATGATCGGCAAGCATTACGGCAAGCGCATCTGGCGCAGCCTGCCACCGATGCGCAGGACGCGCGAGCTGTCCGAGGCCGTTGCTTTCTTCACCGACCAGGAAGCCCACTGAAGCGCATGAACAACGAAATCTGCCCGGCATTAGGCGTAGCGCATCCGGCTGACGGCCCGGCCCGACCCGACTTTGCGCGGCCAAGCCCGCACCGACTCGGCGGCGAGCCCGATTTCCTGCGCCTCGAGCGAGCAGCCGGCCAACACGCACTGCGCGCCGACCCGCGCTACGCAACGCGCGCCAATCTCTTTGCCGACAGCACGGTGCATGCTAGCAGCGAACACCTCCGACTGATGGCGCGCACGGTTGCTGCCGTCGAGCACGTTGCAGTGCTGCCGGCGTTTCGCCAGCGCGTGCTGGCTCATGCAATGCCGATTGCCCAGCATCCCCCGCGCTGCGCCGGAGTGTTCCTCGGTTACGACTTTCATCTGACGACGAACGGCCCCCGGCTGATCGAAATCAACACGAATGCCGGCGGCCCACTCCTCAACACCCTCCTGCTCGCCAGCCCGCCCGCCGACCCATGCGCGCCCACCACGATGCACGCGGCCGCCGCCCGGATCGAAGCGGTCTTCATTGCCATGTTCCGCGAGGAATGGCGACTTGCTCAGCCAGGAGGCGAGGGGCGCCCGTTGCGCCGAATCGCCATCGTTGATCGAGAGCCGGCGGCACAATACCTGGCGCCGGAGTTCGAGCTGTTCCGGCATTTCTTCGAGGCGCATGGCATCGCCGCGCTCATTGCCGACCCGCGTGAATTGTCTTTTGACGGGCAACGCCTGAGTTGTCGCGGCGACCGGATCGACCTGGTCTACAACCGGCTGACCGACTTCGTCCTGCACGACCCGCAGCATGCCGTGTTGCGTGCGGCCTATCTGGCCGATGCCATCGTCCTCACGCCGCATCCGCAAAGCCACGCGCTGTTTGCCGACAAGCGAAACCTCGTAGCGCTCGCCGACAGCGACTGGCTGGAACGAATCGGGGTCGCCGACGACGATCGCGAAATCCTGGCGGCGACCATTCCTCAGACCGCAGCGGTCCGGCCAGACAACGCCGAAGCCTTCTGGCGCAGTCGCCGTCAATGGTTCTTCAAACCGGCGGCCGGCTTCGGCAGCAAGGCGGCGTATCGCGGCGACAAGTTGACGCGCCGCGTTTTCGGCGAGATCGTTGCGCACGGCGGCTACGTCGCACAGGAAGTCGTCGCGGCGCCCGAGCGGCAGGTGGCTGCCGACGGCGTGGCCGAGCACTTCAGGATCGATCTGCGCAACTACGTTTATCAGGGGCACGTCCAACTCGTTGCGGCACGCCTCTATCGCGGGCAGACGACGAACTTCCGGACGCCGGGCGGCGGCTTTGCTGCCGTCTTCCCGCTCGCCGGGTCCAGCAGAAAGGACAGCCGCACATGAAGCTTTTCGGCATCGCCGGCTACTCGGGTTCGGGCAAGACGAGCCTGATCGAAAACACGTTGCCCCTGTTGACCGCGCACGGCCTGCGCGTTTCGGTGCTCAAGCACACCCACCACGACTTCGACATCGACCGGCCAGGCAAGGATTCATACCGTCATCGGCAGGCGGGCGCGCACGAGGTCCTGCTGGCGGGCAGCGCCCGCTGGGTCCTGTTGAAGGAGTTGCGCGCAGCGCCCGAACCGACGCTGAGCGAATACGTCGCGCGCTTTGCGCCGTGCGATCTCGTCCTGGTCGAAGGTTTCAAGAAGGAGGCCATACCCAAGCTGGAAGTCCATCGACCGGTGACGGGTCAGCCGCCCTTGTGGCCCGACGACGCTCAGATCGTCGCCGTCGCCTCGGACAGCCCTCCGCCCGGTAACCTGCGGGCAGGAGTCGCCTGGCTGGATGTCAACGACGCACCGACGATCGCGCGCTACATTCTCGCCCGCGCTATGCCACTGGCCATGGCGATCGACTGAGGACAGTGCGCACAAACGAGCAAGGAGGCAAGGACGAATGCTGAGGATTCTCTATTTTGCCGGGCTGCGCGAGCAGCTTGCGACGAGCCAGGAAGAACTGCCCCTGCCGGCCGGTGTTGGCGATGTCGCAGGTCTGCTCGACTTCCTCGCCGCACGCGGTGGCAAATGGCAACAACTGCGACGTGCCCGGAACCTGCGCTGTGCGGTCAACCAGGAAATGGCTCGCTTCGATTGTCCTTTGCGCGGCGACGAGGAACTTGCCTTCTTCCCCCCGGTGACCGGAGGCTGAAATGCAAGTCCGCGTGCAGGAGAATGATTTCGAGGTCGCCACAGAACTCGCGGCAATCCGCCGCAACCGGCCGCAGATCGGTGCCATCGCCTGTTTCGTCGGTCTTGTACGAGACATCAGCGAGCACAGCGAAGTCAGCGAACTGACCCTGGAACACTATCCCGGGATGACCGAAAAGGCACTCCAGGTGATTGTCGACCAGGCAGCGCAACGCTGGCAGATCATCGACGCACGGGTCGTACACCGCGTCGGCCGGCTACGGCCCAGCGATCAGATCGTCCTGGTCGCCGTCGCCACTGAGCATCGTGGCGACGCTTTCGCCGCCTGCGAGTTCATCATCGATGACCTGAAGACACGCGCCCCGTTCTGGAAGCGCGAGGTCACGCCGAGCGGAGCGCGCTGGGTCGAAGCGCGCCAGGCCGACGAGCAGGCGAGCGAGCGCTGGCGACCTTGAGCGAGCGAACAGCGGGTCGTTGACTTGGCGCAGAACGTCCCCATTTCTGCGCCATCTCACCGACTTCCCGCAAGGACAAGACCATGCGTTTCGACAAGCTGACCAGCAAATTCCAGCAAGCCCTGGCCGATGCCCAAAGCCTCGCCATCGGGCAAGACAACCAGATGATCGAGCCGCAGCATCTGCTGCTCGCCTTGCTGCAACAGGACGACGCAGCAACCGCTTCACTGTTGGCGCGCGCCGGGGTCAATGTGCCGCCGTTGCGAGCATCGCTGAGCCAGGCCGTTGGCCGGCTGCCGAAAGTCCAGGGGCATGGCGGCGAAGTTCAGATCGGTCGCGATCTGAGCAATCTGCTCAACCTGACCGAGCGCGAAGCACAGAAGCGGGGCGACCAGTTCATCGCCTCCGAGCTATTTCTGCTCGCGCTGTGCGACGACAAGGGCGAATGCGGCCGTCTGGCAAAACAGCACGGACTGGTCAGGCAGGCGCTCGAACAGGCGATCAGCGCAGTGCGCGGCGGGCAATCCATCGACAACCAGGAGGCTGAAGGGCAGCGCCAATCGCTCAGCAAGTACTGCATCGACCTTACCGAACGCGCACGCCTGGGCAAGCTCGACCCGGTCATCGGGCGCGACGACGAAATTCGGCGGACCATCCAGATTCTCCAGCGGCGGACGAAGAACAACCCGGTACTGATCGGTGAACCAGGAGTGGGCAAGACGGCGATCGTCGAAGGTCTGGCGCAGCGTATCGTCAATGGTGAAGTCCCTGAAACGCTGAAAGGCAAGAAGGTGCTCAGCCTCGACATGGCGGCACTGCTCGCCGGCGC
The DNA here is from genome assembly GCF_029255125.1 of Accumulibacter sp. Lineage (GTDB taxonomy): Bacteria > Pseudomonadota > Gammaproteobacteria > Burkholderiales > Rhodocyclaceae > Accumulibacter. The sequence goes on from NZ_JAPUVR010000105.1 coordinate 46,498, forward strand.
CAAGTATCGCGGCGAGTTCGAGGAGCGGCTGAAAGCCGTGCTCAAGGAAATCGCCCAGGACGAAGGCCGGATCATCGTCTTCATCGACGAACTGCACACCATGGTCGGCGCCGGCAAGGCGGAGGGCGCGATCGACGCCGGCAACATGCTGAAGCCGGCGCTGGCGCGCGGTGATCTGCATTGCGTCGGCGCAACAACGCTCGACGAGTACCGCAAGTACATCGAAAAGGACGCGGCGCTCGAGCGGCGTTTCCAGAAGGTCCTGGTCGACGAACCGACGGTCGAATCGACGATCGCCATCCTGCGTGGCCTGCGCGAGAAGTACGAGCTGCACCACGGAGTCGACATCACCGATCCGGCGATCGTCGCCGCGGCCGAGCTCTCGCAGCGCTACATCACCGACCGCTTCCTGCCCGACAAGGCGATCGATCTGATCGACGAAGCGGCAGCGCGGATCAAGATGGAGATCGACTCCAAGCCGGAGGCGATGGACAAGCTGGATCGGCGGATGATCCAGCTCAAGATCGAGCGCGAAGCGGTGCGCAAGGAGCGCGACGAAGCCTCGAAGAAGCGCATGCACCTGATCGAGGAAGAACTCGTCAAGCTCGAGCGCGAATACAGCGACCTGGACGAAATCTGGAAAGCGGAAAAGGCACAGGTCCAGGGTAGCGCGCAGATCAAGGAGGAAATCGACAAGCTGAAGCTGGAGCTTGCGCACCTGCAACGCGACAACAAGTGGGACAAGGTGGCGGAAATCCAGTACGGCCGTCTGCCGCAGCTCGAAGCGCAACTGAGCGCCGCTGAAAAGCCGGACGGTGGGCAGCGGCCGAACCGGCTCCTGCGTACCGAGGTCGGCACCGAGGAAGTCGCCGAAGTCGTCTCGCGTGCGACCGGGATTCCAGTCGCCAAGATGATGCAGGGCGAGCGTGAGAAGCTGCTGCAGATGGAGGAGCGAATCCACCAGCGCGTCGTCGGCCAGGACGAAGCGGTACGCTTGGTGGCCAACGCGATTCGTCGTTCACGCGCCGGGCTGGCCGATCCGAACCGACCGTACGGATCCTTCCTCTTTCTCGGCCCGACCGGTGTCGGCAAGACCGAACTGTGCAAGGCGCTGGCCGCTTTCCTGTTCGACTCGGACGAACACATGATCCGCGTCGACATGAGCGAATTCATGGAGAAGCACTCGGTGTCGCGCCTGATCGGCGCACCACCGGGCTATGTCGGCTACGAAGAAGGCGGCTACCTGACCGAAGCGGTGCGCCGCAAGCCCTACTCGGTCGTTCTGCTCGACGAAGTGGAAAAAGCGCACCAGGATGTCTTCAACGTCCTGCTCCAGGTGCTCGACGACGGCCGCATGACCGACGGTCACGGACGGACGGTCGACTTCAAGAACACGGTTATCGTGATGACCTCGAACCTCGGCAGCCAGATGATCCAGCAGATGGCCGGCGACGACTACCAGCTCGTCAAGCTGGCGGTGATGGGCGAAGTGAAGACCAGCTTCCGGCCCGAGTTCATCAATCGCATCGACGAAGTGATCGTCTTCCATGCGCTCGACGAGCAGCACATCCGTTCAATCGCCACGATCCAGCTCGCTTACCTGAAGCAGCGTCTGGCCCAGCTCGACCTGTCGCTCGAAATCAGCGACAGCGCTTTGGCCGAAGTCGCGAGCGCCGGTTTCGATCCGGTCTATGGCGCGCGCCCATTGAAGCGGGCGATCCAATCGCAAATTGAAGACCCCTTGGCGCGCGCGATCCTCGAAGGGCGTTTTGCCGCCGGCGAAACGATACGCATCGCCAGCAGCGGCGGCAGCATGCGCTTCGAGAAAGCCTGACCAAGGCCGCGCCAGGGTCGCCGAACAGTCGGTATAATCGACCGTGGCGCGCTTGGCGCGACGAGCAACAAGTTAATCTCCGGGAGCAGTTGACATGGCCTTGTACGAGTCCGAACACACCAAGTTCATCCGCGAAATGATGCAGAAACACCCCGAATGGCAGGAAGACCAGCGACGCGGACGGGCCATCTGGTGGGACAGAAAGATTGCAGCACACGACGAGAAGACGCGCCGGGACGCGGTCGAGCCGCATCGACCGTATCCCTATGACGTGAATTTCGTGCCTAAGCCGTAGGCTTAGCGGCGCTAGTTGTTCAGCGGCTTGACGACCCGTTTGACCGCCGGGTCGTCAGGATGCGGGTGAATCGAGAAGCCGAGCTTGGTCATCAGGCTGAACATCTTGGTGTTCATCGAGAGAACATCGCCCACCACCGTACGGTAGCCTTTCTGGCGCGCGCAATCGATCAACGCGCTCATCAGCTTGCGGCCAACCCCGTGCTTCTGCCAATCGTCGGCCACCGCCAGCGCGAACTCAACCGATTCGCCGTCCGGGTTGGTGACGTAGCGTGAGACGCCAATCTGCACTTCCTTACCGTCGGCGTCGAGAATCGTCGCCACCAAGGCCATTTCGCGGTCGTAATCGATCTGCGTGAAGCGCACGAGCATCGCCTGCGTCAACTCGCGGATCGTATCCATGAAGCGATAGTACTTGCTCTCCTCGGACATACTGATGACGAACTGCTGTTCGCGCTCGGCATCCTCCGGGCGAATCGGGCGAATCGTCACCACCCGACCATCGGGCAGTTCCCAATCCTGAATCAGATGAATCGGATAGGGATGAATCGCCATATGCGAATAGCGATCGCCCGACGACGCCGCGTAATCGATGATGATCCGCGCATCGGCGGCGATCGCTCCGTTTTCATCGACGATCAGCGGATTCAAGTCGAGTTCCTGCAACCACGGAAGCTCGCAGATCATCTGCGAAACGTGCAGCAACACCTCGACCAGCGCATCGAGATTGACCGGCGGCATGTTGCGGAACTCGCCGAGCAGTTTGGAGGCACGCGTCGAAGCGATCAGGTCACGCGCCAGGAAGCGGTTGAGCGGCGGTAGCGCAACCGCGCGGTCGCTGAACACCTCGACTTCCGTTCCGCCGGCGCCAAAGGTGATGATCGGACCGAAGATAGGGTCGCGCGAAACGCCAATCATCAACTCGCGACCGTGCGAGCGAGCAAGATAAGGTTCGATCGACAGGCCATTGATGCGCGCCGTCGGATGCCGCTTCTTCACCGTCTCGATGATGTCGTGGTAGGCGTTGCGTACTGCCGGCGCATTCGGAATGTTCAGGCGAACGCCACCAACCTCGCTCTTATGCACGATGTCGGGCGAATCGATCTTCATCGCGATCGGAAAACCGATCTGCTCGGCGAGCAGCAGCGCCTCGGTCGGCGTATGCGCGACCATCGTCTGCGCAACCGGAATCCGGAAAGCACGCAGAATCGCCTTCGACTCCATCTCCGAGAGCAGCTTGCGGCGTTCGTGCAGCACCGCTTCGATCAGCATCTTGGCGCCTTCGGTCTCCGGGCGCGAATGTTTAGACGACGGCGACGGCGTCTGCAACAGCAGCTTCTGGTTCCAGTAATAGGTCGAGATGTGGTAGTACAGCTCGACTGCCGTCTCCGGCATGCGGAATGCGGGAATGCCGGCATCCTCGAGCATCGTACGCGCTTGATGGACCTGCTCCTCGCCCATCCAGCAGGTCAGGATGGGCTTCGCGGTCAACAGGTCGACGTCGATCACCGCCTTGGCGACTTCCACCGGCTCGGTCATCGCCTGTGGCGCCAGCATGACGAGAACGCCGTCGACCGCCGCATCCTCGGCAACCGCCAGGATCGCATCGTGGTAACGTTTTGGCGTCGCATCGCCTTCGATGTCGACCGGGTTGCGCTGTGACCAGGTCGCGGGCATCGCCGCGTTGAGCGCCTGAATCGTGCTCGCCGACAGTTCGGCGAGTGGAATGTCGAGGTCGCCCGCCCGGTCGGCCGCCATCGCCCCCGGCCCGCCGCCGTTGGTGACGATCGCCAGGCGCTTGCCCTGCGGCCGGAACTTGGACGCCAGCGCCTTGGCTGCGTAGAACAACTGGCCAATATTCTTCACCCGCACGACGCCGGCACGCCGCACGGCGGCCTCGAAGACCACGTCCGAACCGGCCGCCATCCCGGAGTGCGTCTCGACGGCGGCCAGGCCACCGGCGTGCCGACCAGCCTTGAGGAGAACGATCGGCTTGATCCGTGCCGCCGAGCGCAGCGCGCTCATGAAGCGGCGTGCATCGCGAATACCCTCGACGTAAAGCAGAATGTAGTGCGTCAGGTTGTCGTAGATCAGGTAATCGAGAATCTCGCCGAAGTCGACGTCGGCCGTACCGCCCAGCGAAATGACGCTGGAAAAGCCGACGCGGTTGCTGCTCGCCCAATCGAGGACGGCCGAGCAGATCGCACCCGACTGCGAGACCAGCGCCAGATTGCCGACGTTGGCGCGCACCCGGGCGAAGGTCGCGTTCAGCCCGAGATTGGGCCGGATGATGCCCAGACAGTTGGGCCCGAGCAGGCGAACGCCGTAACTACGCGCGATCTCCATCATCTTGCGTTCGAGCGCTGCGCCGGCATGGCCCGCCTCGGCAAAACCCGAGGTGATCACGATCACGTTCTTGACGCCGCTGCGCCCACATTGTTCGATGATCCGCGGCACCGTCTGCGGCCGAGTGACGACGATCGCCAGTTCGACGCGCGCGCTGATCTCCTCGATCGACCGATACGCCTGCGCATCGAGAATCTTCTCGTGCGCCGGGTTGATCGGGTACAGGCGCCCCTTGTAGCCCGATTCAAGGATGTTCTTGAAGAGGACATTGCCGACCGAGTTCTCTTGCTCGGAGGCGCCGATGACGGCGACCGATTTCGGTTCAAACAGGGTGGTAAGGTAATGACGTTCTAACATGATGATCTTCACCCCCGCTTCCGGAGGAAATGAGGTGATGGTTGTTGCACCGCACCAATCTAACACAGTTGCCCGAGCAAGTCTCTACGTGGAAACCCGGATTGCCGGCACAATGTGACATCAAGCACACGTGCAGCGTTTTAGCCAACGCTTGCCGGCACGTCCGGACGAACAAGACTTCCTTAGACGCACGGTCTTGCCGCGCGACAAGACAATGCCCATTATCATAATGTAAGAAACCACCGGCATGACAATTTCTCTTCGGCAAACTTTACCTTCAGCCTGGGTGCAACGCTTTGCCCGACTTATCCCCAGCGGTGAGGTACTCGACCTCGCCTGCGGGAGCGGCCGCCATGCACGCCTGTTGGCCGCTTACGGCCATCGCGTCGAGGCTGTGGACCGCGATCCGCAGGCGCTTGCCGAACTACGCCAGGTCCCCGGCGTCACGCTGCGCCAGAGCGACCTTGAAGGGCCCGTCTGGCCGTACACCGGTCGCCTCTTTTCAGGTATCGTGGTTACCAACTATCTTTTCCGACCACGCATCGATCAGCTCTTCGCGTGCCTGGCCGACCCCGGAGTGCTGATCTACGAAACCTTCATGCACGGCAACGAGCGCTACGGGCGACCATCGAATCCCGACTTCCTGCTCGCCTCGCAGGAACTGCTCGGCTGGGCACAGCGACGCGCCTGGCGCGTCGTGGCGTACGAAGAAGGCTACCGTGACGATCCGGCACCGGCCGTCGTGCAATCCCTGTGCGCCGCGCGTGGCGCCATCGACGCCTAAGCTCACCGTGCCCAGACGCAGAACCTTTCCTTCGTCAGCGGGCGTTTCGTTCGTATAATTCCAAGCATCTTCCCCCCCGTTCGCGTGCAGTCGCTTGACGGGTTCACCATAGCAGGAGTTGGCATGAAGGGGTTTCTGAATCTGCTGGCCAAAGCAAGACTGATCGAACTGTCGGATGAGGAGCGAGCCCTCGCCGAGGCCGGGTCGCCGGCGGCCACTGGCGGGACACCAACGCCAGCAACAGCGGGCAACGCATCCGACCTGCCGCCGCCTGCGGCCAGTCGCCCGGCCGACCCCGATGATCCGCTTGCGCTGCCACCGCTGGCACCGCCCCCGGTGGCGACGGCGGGCACCGGGCAGGCCACCGACGACTTCGAGGGGGTGGCTCTGACCGACATTTTTGCCGCCGCCGGCGTCGCCGACTCGCCCTACCCGGCGGAAAAGCTGCTCCGCCTGCTCGCCGGCCTGCGCGCCATGGATGCAGCAACCCGCAAGGCAGCGGTGCTCGCCATGGATGCCGCCGACGACAACTGGCAGATCGCCGACAGCGTCAGCGACGCCGAGCAAAAGATCGCTGCACTCGAAGCCTACAAACATCAATTGACCGCGCAGATCGACAATCGCGCGCTGCAGACGGGCGAACTGGTCAACCAGATCAAAACTGCCCTGGACCAATCGACGGCGGCAATTCGCAAGCAGATCAGCGAGCTGGAGCAACTGCTCGAGCGCGAAGTAACGCGTGCGGCGCAGGAAACGACGAGCGTCGAGGCGGGCTTGCGCCAGGCACGTGAGGCGGCCGCGCGCGAAACCCACCGCCTTGACGCCGAAATCGAGCGTCTGCGCGAAATCCCTGCCACGTTCAAGGCGGCCTGACCCCACCCGCTACGCAGCGCACTGCTATAAGGAGAAAGCAAATGGCTCAACTCACGCCGCTGGCCAAAGGGCTGATCTCGGTCATCGTCATTGGTGTCGCCGGTTCATTGGCCTGGAATTTCGGACTGAAAGAACGTGTCGGCACTGGCGCTGGCGGCAATCCCGGCACACCGCCGGCAGCCAGCGCGCCAGCGCCGGCCAAGCCGACCCCGGCCAAACCCGGGAGTAGCGCCGAGCCCGCCAAGGCAAGCGCGCGCGCCGACGACCGGAACGCACCGCTGGGTAGCCCGACGAATCCCTTGAAAGTCAGTCTGGTCAGTTTTCACGGCTATGCGCCAGCGCTGGTCGCCAACGGCAACGCGCTCGAAACGCAGGCCGGATCGTTGTACGCGAAGAAGGATCTGAACGTACGCTTCGTCATTCAGGATGATATCCCGACGCTCGCCACCGTCTTCGAATCGGGCGCGGCGCAGTGCGCTTGGCGCACCTCCGACTTCTGGGCGCAGGAGCAGCCGAATCTGCGCAACGCCGGCCTCGACGGACGCGCCGTGATGATCGTCGACAACACGCAAGGCGGTGACGCGGTCATCGCCAAGGATGCCGCGGTCAAATCGATCGAGGACCTGGCCGGACGCACGGTTGCCCTGCTCCAGTTCACCCCCTCGCACGGCATGCTGATCGACGCGCTCGACAACTCGTCGCTGACCGCACGCAAGAAGGACAGCGTGAAGACGGTGTTCATTAATGCCGAGGAAGGCACGGCCGGCGTGCGCGCCGCTTTCGAGGCCGGACACGTCGATGCCGCGGTGCTCTGGGATCCCGATCTGGCGCTCGCCTTGCGCAACGTCAAGGGAGCACACGTCGTCTATTCGACGAAGACGGCAACCAATCTGATCTTCGACGTCATGGTCTGCGACGCACGCTTGCTCGCCAAGCCCGACGGACAGGCGGTCGTCCAGAAGTTCGTCGAAGGCTGGATGGAGGGGGTCACCGCGGCACGCGCCAACCCGGACAACGCGGTCGAGGCGCTGGTCCGCACCGAGGAGTTCTTCCGCCTGCTCGCCGACAAGGAAGGCAAAGCCTTCGTCAAGAGCCTCTTCGCCAACGTCGTGTGGACCGGTGTCGAGGACAACGCCAGAATCCTCGGTCTGGTCGGCGGGACGAATCACTACGAGCGCGTCTACAAGCGTTTCGACGAAATCTACCGCAAGGCGGGCGCGCTGGCCAATCCCAAGTCGCCGGTCATCGCGCCGCAGGACAGCTTCGACTACCGCTACATCAAGGCGATGCTGGCGCGCGACCAGGCGGCAGCGACGGCGGCGGCGCAACCGCAGACGACCTTCAGCCAGTCGTCGCTGAAAGAAGCCACGCAGCAGCAAGCCATGGTCACCAAACCGGTCACGGTCGGTTTTGCCTCGGGTAGCGCCGAGTTGACCAAGCGCGCGCAGAAGACGGTCGATGGCGAGATGGTTCCGTTCATCGAGAACAACGGCAAGGCGTACTTCGAAGTCAGCGGCAACTCCGACTCGACCGGCACGCGCGAGTCCAACCTCCGGCTGTCGGCGGCACGCGCCAAGGCGGTAGTCGATTATCTCGTCACGCAATGGGAGTTCCCGCGCGAGCGCTTCAAGATCGTCGGCAACGGTCCCGACCGGCCACTGTGCAACGAAGCCAGCGCCGCCAGCGAAGGCCTCTCGCTGGAAGAGTGCCGGGCGCTCAACCGGACGACACGCGTTGCCGTCTTCGGCGGCCGCTGACGGAGCCAGCAAGGTGCCCAGGGACGAATTCTGGAACCCCTACGCGGCGCCTGAGGCACCGCGCCGGCGGCTGCTCGGGCTTGCCGCCGTGCTCGGCCTGCTCGTCTTGTGGAGTGCGGTCGCCGCTTCCGGTCTGGTCAGTCCGAGCAAGTTGCCCGCCCCCTGGGATGTCGTCGCCGCCTTCGGCTATCTGGCCTGGCACGACGGGCAGAGTATGCTCCTCACGGCAACGCTGTGGTCGGTCGGCCGACTGCTCGTCGCCGGCGTGCTGGTCATCATGATCGGCATCCCGATCGGCATCGTCATGGGAGCCGCGCCGCAGGTCAATGCCGCTCTGTCGCCGCTCGTCGACCCCTTCCGCTCGGCGCCGGTGGTCGCTCTGCTACCGATTCTGGTCATGTGGATGGGAATCGGCGAAGCGATGAAGATCGCCTTCCTGTTCATCGGCGCCGTCGTCTACCTGATCCCGATGGTGCGTGATGCGATTCAGGCGGTCCCGCAAAGCTACTGGATCGGTGCGCGCGACCTCGGGGCCACACCCTGGGAGTGCATTCAGCGCGCGGTCATCCCGCTCGCCATGCCACGCATCGCCGATGCGGTGATTGTCGCCTTCTCGGTCATGTGGACCTACATCACCGTCGCCGAGTACGTCAACGCACGCGAAGGGCTCGGCCAACTGATCCAGAACGCCCGCCGCTTCAGCGCCTGGGATCAGGTCTTCGCCGGCATCATCGTGATCATCGCGCTTGCCCTGGCGACCTACCAGTTCATGGTCTGGCTGAAGCGCCGCCTCTATCCGTGGGAAACGCAACAATGAACGCGCCAGCGCCGGCAAGCCCGGCAACGAACAGTGTCAGCGTCGTTCTGCAGGACATCGTGCAGGAGTATCCGGCGCCAGCCGGCGGCGTCACGCGCGTCATCGACCGCGTCAGCCTGAGCTTCGATCAGCCCGGCATCAACATGTTGCTCGGCCCATCCGGCTGCGGCAAGAGCACGCTGCTGCACATGCTCGGCGGCGTCCGACCAATGGGTAGCGCGACTCCGAGCAGCGGGCGCGTGCTGATCGACGGCGTCGAGTGCCATGGCGCGCACGATGACTCGGTGATGGTTTTCCAGCGTTACGCCAACCGCCCCGATCTGTCGGTCTTCGAGAACGTTGCCTTCCCCTTCCGCCTGCAACTCTGGCGCAAGCGCGTGCCGGAAGGCGAATGGCGCAAGCGCGTCGCCGACATGCTGGCAGCGGTAGGTCTATCCGACAAGGCGGCGCTGCGCCCGGCACAACTTTCCGGCGGGCAGAACCAGCGCGTGGCCCTCGCCCGGGCACTCGTTCTCCGCCCGCGAATTCTGCTCATGGACGAACCCTTCGGCGCCCTTGACGCGCAGACGCGCGAGGAAATGCAACTTCTCCTGATCGAGCTCTACCGCACCTGGCCTTGCCTGGTCGTCTTCGTCACGCACGACGTGACCGAAGCGCTGACCCTAGGCGACCGGGTGATCGTCCTGTCGACCCAACCGGCACGTGTCGCTGACGACTTCGCGATCAGTGAAGCGCGCCCACGTTCGGCCGCCTGGCAGCGCTCACCGCAGGCGCAGGCGTTTGCCGAACGCGTGCTCAGCCAGTTGCACCAGGCCAGCCCGGGTAAAGGGCAGGTCCGGGTGACCGTCTGAACGCTCGGCGACCAGCCCTGCCGACCCTTTGCCTGCACGCGCTCCCCAGATGGCCGACAGCAAACCGCCCTACGTCAAGGAGGTTCTCACCAGCCAGGCGAATCTCTACGCCTTCCTCGGCTCGCTGGCCGCCGGCGCGCTCCTGTCGATTCCCTTCGGTTTCGGTGTCGGCGCCATTCCGCTGATTGCCTTCGCCGCCGGCGAGGTTCTCGCCGCACTGCACATCCCGTCGCTGCCGTCTTTCCGCGAAAAGGTCGACCGCCGCTGGCGCGCCGAGACGCGACAAGCCTCGCGCGCCCAACTGATTGCCGAATTGCAGAAGCGCGCGGCCAAACGGGAAGGCTTCCAGGCGCGCTTGCGCACCTATCAACGCATGATGGAGCGCGTTACCTCGCTTTACCAACGTGCCGAAAGCGGCCACTCCCGCCTTGCCCCACGTGACGTGGAACAGCTTGACGACGTTACGATCGAGTATCTTTGCCTCTGGCTGGCCATTCTGGTCATCGACGACCGGATGGAAGCGATCAACCTGCGCGAAGTCGACGGCAAGCTGGCCGCCGTCAACAAGGAACTCGCGGCACCGCTGCCCGGAGCCGACCTGCGCCAGTTGCAGAAAGCGCGGGCTGACTACAACGCGCTGGTCGAACGTCACCACCGCATGCTCAGCCGGCGGCGGGCACTCGAAGCGGCGATGCTGACGATGCCCGACCAGATCGACGAAATCTACCAGACGATCATGACCCTGCCGGCCTCGGAGGAAGTTGGCGCACGCCTCGAAGAAGCGGTGAGCCGACTACGCGTGCAGGAGGACATCGAGACCGACCTGGCGGAAGCGTTGCCCGGCGTGACAATGCCCAGCTCGCTCACCAGCGGGCACGGCAAGCGCCTCGCGGCAGTCGCCGGAAGCCGGGGCTGAGATGACGCCATGCGCGGCAGTATTCGCAGAGGGCGATCGGCGCCTGAGCGATTAGACCACGCCAGGTCCACTGGACAAGTCACAACCGCCGGCAGACCGGCACAGGAAAGGAAGCAGGAGATGGCCGAAATCAATTTCATGGGGCGTCTGTCCAACCTCTGGGCAGGATTCGTCTCGTTGTGGATTACCGATGTCGAAAAGCGCCACCCGGAAATCGCCTACCAGAACGCGATCGACTCGATGATTGCCAAGTACGGCAAGCTGAAGAGCGCCACGGCGGCGATCATGCGCCGGCGCGAAGAGATCTCGGCCCGCCTGGACAGCGAACGCCGCGAGCTCGAGTCGGTCAACGCCGACCTCAATGCGGCGCTGGCGAGCGGCCAGGACGACCTGGGAATCGTCCTCATCCAGAAGAAGAACGCCCTCGAGGCCAGCGTCAAGACGCTCGACCAGGAAATGGAGCAGGCACGCGCCGACGCGCAGGAAGCCAAGGACTCGCTGATGCAGGTGAAAGGTGAGATCCAGAAACTCAAGGACGAAAAGGACCGCATGCTGGCGCAGATGCAGAGCGCGCAAGCGCGCCTCAAGATCCAGAACCAGCTCGACGGCCTGTCGGTCGACGCCGAAGTGCGCGCCCTCGACAACGTACGCGAGCATATCAGGAACACCGTCGCCGAAGCCAAGATGGGCTCCGAACTGCGCGACTCCGACCTCGATGTCAAACTCGCCCGTCTGCGCCAGAGCAGCGGCGCGATCACTGCGCGCCAGCAGCTCGAAGAAATGAAGCGCGCTCGTCTGGCGCAGAGCGAGAGCACCGGCAAGTCGATGTGAGGCGCCGAGGAAACCGATGACCAGCCCTGCCAAGCCCGACGGCGACGGCCCGCGACCGGTGCTGCCCAACTGGGCCGAAACGCTGCGCCAGAAGTACTTGGCTGGCGAGGCAGCGGTCTTTGTCCTCTACCGCAACGTCTTCGACCGCATCCCGTTCGCCGGACGCTACCGCACGCTGCAGCCCTTTCTCGCCGAAGCGCTGCTGAAAGACAACAAGAAACACATCTTCGAGCTGAGCATAGACCGTGGCGTCCGCCTGGTGCAGGGCGGCACGCTCGACGAAAAGGCCGATCTCTACCGCCATCTGGAAGGCAAGGGGCTGGCCGGCATCTTCGAGTCGCTCGAAAAACGGATGCGCGAACAAGGTTCGAGCGCGCTGCTGATTCCCTACGCGGCGACCATCTTCCCGGCCGCCGAGGCGCATTTCCTCTCGCTCGACGAACGCGGCGCCTGCACCGCGCTGCACCGCTGGTCGCTCGACGAAAGCTTCGCCGAACGCGACAACGTCGTCATTCTGGTCAGCGAGTCGCTGGCCGACATCAGCCCGGCGCTGCTCACCCACCCGCGCATCGTCGCGCTCGAATTGCCGATGCCCGACCGGACCGAGCGCCGCACGGCGATCGGGCACTACGCACCGCGCCTGCCGTCGGCCGAGGCCGACCTGCTGGCCGACCAGACGGCCGGCCTGCGCCTGATCCAGCTCGCCAGCATCGTCGCCAGCGAAGCGCCACAGGGCCTGAGCGAAACACAGCGGCGCAAACTGATTGCCGACCTGCTGGCGGGCAGCCCGAATGCCGCCGCGCGGGCCGAGAAGCTGGCGGCGATCACCGCCGGCATGACGCCGGACGAGATTCGGCAACTCGTCGACCCGACGCGTGCGCTGCCGGAAGCGGGCGACCCGGCAAGCGAAATGATGGCCATCGTGCGCCGCCGCAAGCGCGAGCTGATCGAGAAGGAATGCGCCGGCCTGATCGAGTTCATCGAACCCCGCCATGGCCTCAACGCCGTCGGTGGCAACGACAACATCAAGGGTGAACTGCTCGACATCGCGCGTCTGATCCGCAGCGGCGAGCGCGCCCGCGCCCCGATGGGGCTGCTCGCAGTTGGCCCGATGGGCGCCGGCAAAACCTTCGTCATCAAGGCTTTTCTCGCCGAGGCCGGCCTTTCCGGCGTCGCGCTGAAGAATTTCCGCTCGAAATGGGTGGGTTCGACCGAGGCCAACCTCGAACGCGTGCTGGCGACGGTGAAGGCGATGGGACCGATCGCGCTGGTCATCGACGAAGGTGACCGCAGCTTCGGCAACCAGGCTGGAGATGGCGACGGCGGCACCGGTTCACGCGTCATCGCACGCCTCAAGGAGTTCATGTCCGACCCGGAAAACCGCGGTCGGGTCGTCTTCATCCTGATGACCAACCGGCCCGACAAACTGGACAGCGACATCAAGCGGCCCGGCCGCCTCGACCGCAAGATTCCCTTCTTCTACGCCGAGACGGCCGCCGAAAGAGCAGCCGTCATCGCCGCCATCTTCCGGCGTTACGCCATCCCCTGTACGCTCAGCGCTGAAGCGATCGAGGAAGCCTGTGCGGCGCTCGAAGGCTACTCGAACGCCGACCTGGAAGCCGTCGCTCTGCTTGCCGCAGAATTCGCCGAGCGCGCCGGCGTGCCGCTCGACGCCGAGCGCCTCGGCCAGGCAATCGGCGATTTCATGCCACCTCAGGAAACGGCGATGCTGCGCTACATGGAAATGCTCGCCGTCTCCGAAACCTCGCGCCGCTCGCTCCTGCCCCAGCGCTTCCGCACACTCTCTGCGCAGGACGTGCAGACCCGACTCGCCGAATTCCGGCGCCAGATCAACTCCTGAAGGAACTGCCCATGTTGCCCCAATTCGTCGACACCCAACTCAACCCCGCGCAAACGATCTCTGCCACCCGCCTGCTGCTGCGCATTGCGCGCGTCGACGGCGCCCGCACCGCCGAGGAAATCGCCCTCATCCGGCAATTCTACGAAACCGGCCGCGAGGCGCACTGGCCAGACTTCGCCGCCTTACTCGACAACGACTCGAGCGGCGATCTGACAACCACGTTTACACAGATCGAGCAGCGCGAACTCGTCATCGCTACCTGCCTGATGGTGGCTTTTGCCGACGGCTGCCTGATCGCCGAAGAACTGGCGGCCGTGCACGCCGTCGCCGACGAAATCGGTCTGCCGGCAGAGCGCGTCGACGAACTGCTGGCCTTCGTCAAGGACTACATGTTGGCGCAGCTCGCACACTTGCCCGACGCGGCTTCGCTCGCTGTTGTCGCCGGCGAACTGGGGTAAGGACGCATCGCCGCGCACTGCGCATCGACTCCTGAGAGGTAAGCGCACGACGTCGGCCGTTTGGATCATTGTTTACAACTTGCAATGTAGAAAGTTCGTCCAGCACAAGGCTTGCTTGATGGCCACGTAGCGCGAGCGGTACTCCCGTGACGAAACCCAGCAGGACAGGGCGAAGGCACGGCGACGCGGACGGCCACCAGATCGTCGCTGATCACCCGTTGCGCCGCGGCTGGCCGAGCGATCCATGCTCAATCCTGGAGCGGCAGATCATTTCCGCTCGCACGGGACGGACGTGGGTGGACAGCCGGGCTGCTGATCGCCTTTCGTTTTGGGTGTGTTTCCCTTGCGTCGAGCGCTACAGGTGTGTAAAATCTCGCCCTTTCGACCCCGTCCACGCGTTTTTTAGGAACAAGAATTCATGGCCAATAGCGCACAAGCTCGCAAACGCGCCCGGCAAGCCGTCAAGCAACGCGCCCACAACGCCAGCCTGCGCTCTACCCTGCGCACGGCCGTAAAGCGCGTACAAAAAGCCATTGTGGCTGGTGACAAGGTGGCGGCGCAGGGCGTTTACCAGCAGTCGGTCGCCGTCATCGACCGCATTGCGGACAAGAAGATCATTCACAAGAACAAAGCGTCACGCCACAAGAGCCGCCTGTCGGCGCAGATCAAGGCGCTTGCGGCGTAGCCCGCAAATCGGCAACGAGCAGAGCGGCGCCCCGAAAGGCGCCGTTTTTGTTCGCCCGGACGACTGCGCGCGACGACCCGGGCGGCACTGCCCGACCCCCGACCGTATTGCCCGCCCGGCATCGAATCGCCAGCGGCCTGCGCGCGACCCCAGGCCGATCGAGCTATAATGTCCGGGCGGTACGAATATCGGGCGGTGCTGGCATTGAACTGCTGACGGGGAAGGTAATGACTACGGTAACGGTGGATATTGAGCGGGCGCGCTTCAACATGATCGAGCAACAGATCCGGCCTTGGGAGGTGCTGGATCCGGAAGTCCTTGCCGCGCTGTCGGTGGTCAAACGCGAGGATTTTGTTCTTCCGGCTCACAAGGCGCTCGCCTTTGCTGACCTGGAACTGCCGATCGGCCATGGGCAGACGATGCTTCATCCGAAAATGGAAGCACGCATCTTGCAAGAAGTCGGGGTCAGGAACACCGATGTCGTGCTCGAGGTGGGAGCCGGCAGCGGCTACATGGCAGCCCTCCTCGCTTCGCGCGGCGAGTTCGTGCATACGGTCGAAATCGATCCAGCCCTGGCTGAACTCGCACGGCGCAATCTGCGCCAGGCACGAATCGTCAACGTCACGGTCGACACCGGGGATGCGTCGGAAGGCTGGTCTTCCGCCTCGCCCTACGACGTCATTGTGCTTTCCGGGAGCCTCCCGCGTCTGCCGGAGACCTTCCTGCAACAGCTCCGCCTCGGCGGTCGGCTGCTCGCCTTCATTGGCGAAGCACCGGTGATGCGCGCGCAACTGATCACACGGACGGCCGACAAGGCGTTCACCACGATCAATCTGTTCGAAACCGTCGTCGCCCCACTGAAGAGAGCGAAGCCGCAAACGGGCTTTGTCTTCTAGCTCGCGACGACGCCACGAAGCACCGGACGAGGTCATGTCAAGCAAATCCAACCCTTTGCGCTTTGCTGTCGGCCTGGCTGCCCTGTGCGCGGCTAGCGGCGCGCTGGCCGCCGATCTGATGCAGGTCTACCGCGATGCCCTAAGCTACGACGCGCAGTACGCAGCCGCGCGCGCGACGGCAGCAGCCGGTCGCGAACGGCTGCCGCAAGCCCTGGCCGGCCTGTTGCCGTCAGTCAATGCAACTGGCAGCACCTCCTGGAACGGCAGCCATTACGACTACCGCCCGGGAGGCAGCAGCGCCACGCAGAGCTATCGCAATCGCTACAACACGAACAGCTATGGCGCAAGCCTGACGCAACCGCTGTTCCGCTGGCAAAACTGGGTCCAGTACGACCAAGCCAAACTCTTGGTGATGCAGGCCGAGGCGACTTTCGCGCAGGCCGGGCAGGAGCTGATCGTGCGCCTCGCGCAGGCCTACTTCGACGTCTTGTTCGCCAGCGAAAACCTGCGCGCAGTCCAGGCCGAAAAGACGGCCATCGGCCAACAGCTTGAACAGGCAAAGAAGAACTTCGAAGTGGGAACTGCGACGATCACTGACACTTATGAGTCGCAATCGCGCTTCGACCTCGCGCGTGCGAAGGAGATCGCTGCCGAAAGTGAACTCGAAGTCAAGCGCTATGCGCTGCGTGCGTTGATCGGCAAGGAGCCCGGTGAACTCAATCGGCTGAAGGACAAAGCGGTGGTTCAGCCACCGCAACCGGCCAGCATGGAACCGTGGGTCGAGGCAGCCGAGCGCGACAGCTTTCTTGTTCAGGCACAGCAGGCGGCGGCAGAGGCGGCCGGACGAGCGGTCGAAGTCAGCCGTGCTGGCCACTATCCTACCCTTGACGTGGTGGCCAACTATTCGGCCAACAACAGCCCGGGCCAGTTCGGCATTGGCGAGATCGACACGCGCACGCGGCAACTCGGTTTGCAGCTCAACATCCCGATTTTCCAGGGTGGCGCGGTCAACTCGCGAACGCGCGAAGCAGCCGCCAAGCGCGATGCCGAATTCTCGGCGCTCGACAATGCCCGCCGCAATTCGGCGCTCAACGCGCGCCAGGCGTACCTCGGGGTGGTCAGCGGCTTGGCGCAGGTGCGCGCACTGGAAGCCGCACTCGTTTCCAGCCTCAGCTCGCTGGAGTCGAATCGCCTCGGTTACGAGGTCGGCGTGCGGATCAACATCGACGTTCTCAACGCCGAAAACCAGGTCTATGTCACCCGGCGCGACCTGGCGAAAGCGCGCCTCGATACGCTGCTTGCGCAACTGAAGCTGAAGGCCGCGGTGGGCACGCTCGGCGAAGCCGACCTCGAACAGATCAACGCGCTGCTGGAGATTCAATAAGCGGGCGGATCAACGCCAGCGTGCGCGCGGTTGCGCCGCGGTGTGCCGCGCTGAAACGCATCGCGGCAGCGCGCATGGCGTCCAGCGACTGCCCGGCATCCCCTGGCTCACCAAACAACTGAGCGACGACGAGCGCCGCCTGTCGTGCGTCGGCCACCCGCCGAGCAGCGCCAGAGGCGACCGCATCCTGACTCGCCTGCGCGAAATTGAAGGTGTGTTCCCCGACCAGGACCGGGCATCCGCAAGCGGCCGCTTCGATCAGGTTCTGCCCGCCAAAAGGCAGCAGGCTGCCGCCGATCAGCGCGATGTCGGCAAGCGCGTAGTAGGCGGCCATCTCGCCCATGCTGTCGCCAAGCCAGACGCGCGTCGCCGGATCTGGCAGCACGCCCGAGCTGCGTCGTCGATAGCTCAGTCGGCGCTGCTCGAGCAGTCTGGCGACTTCGTCAAAGCGCTGTGGATGGCGCGGCACGACGACGACCAGCAGATCAGCCAGCGCGATTGCGCCGAGGGCATCGAGAATCAGCGCTTCCTCGCCTTCGCGCGTGCTGGCCACCAGCCAGATCCGACGAGGGCCAATCGCGCGCCGCCAGCGGGCGCCCAGTTCCAGCCCTTCCGCCGCCGGAGTAACGTCGAATTTGAGATTGCCGCAGACCGCAACCTCGCGCGCAGCAAGCTCGCGCAGCCGTTCGCCGTCGGCTTCCGTCTGCGCAGCAACGACGGCAAATGACGCGATCGCCGGCTTGATCAGCCCACGCACGCGTGCGTAGGCGCGCTGCGAGCGAAGCGAAAGACGTGCGTTGACCAAGGCGATCGGCACACCTCGCTGGCGCGCGGCCGCCATCAGGTTGGGCCAGATCTCGGTCTCCATGAGCAAGCCGACGCGCGGCTGAAACACGTCGAGGAAACGTCGGCAGGCATGTGGCAGGTCGTACGGCAAGTAGGCCTGGATGATCCGCCCGGGATGCTTCTTGAGCAGATCAAGGCCGGCTGCGCGCCCAGTCGGCGTCATGTGGGTGAGCAGCAGATCATGCTGTGCGTAGTCCCCGAGCAGCGCTTCGATCAAGGGTTCGGCGGCGCGTGTCTCGCCCACTGAAACAGCGTGCAACCAGATCAGCGGCCGCCCGGACGGCTGCCGATAGTGCCCGTGCCGTTCGCCGAAATGCTGCAGATATTCGGCTTGCCTGATGGCGCGCCAGAGGAGGCGCAGCCAGACGAGAGGCATCGCCAGATAAAACAACAGCGCATAGAGCAAGCGGCTCATCGCTGGCAGGCCGCGGCCAGCCGACGGGCCAGCCGTCCGAGTCGGCCGCCAACCCGACTCGAATGGAAGCCGCGACCAAGCAGTGGGGCAGACTCCTGACAGGCCCTTCGACTCGCCGCCCGTCTTGAGCACTGCATCATTGGCTCACGAGCAAGGCTTGATCAGCGTGCGCGAGGACTTCGGCCACCGCGGGGGGATGCCCCGGCCGGCCGAGGTTGCGGGCGAATCCGCGTCCATGCACGCCGGTCAGCGCAGGTTCACTGGCGACGTAGATCGCGATCACCGGAACGTTCATCGCGGCCGCCAGGTGGGCCAGCCCGGTATCGACGCCGATCGCCAGTCTGGCCCGGCCAAGCAGCCCAGCGATCTGGGGCAGCGTCAGCGGCGGCGGCACCAGCGCACCGGCAAGCGCCGCTGCAATACGCTCGGCCCGCCGCCGTTCGCTGGCACTACCTGCCGGCAGGACCGGCGTCAGGCCGCGCGCCACCATGCCCTGCCCGAGGGCACACCAGTTTTCCTCGTCCCACAGCTTGTCGTCGCGGCTCGTCGCGGTGAACAGAACGACCGGCCGTTCGCCGTGCAGCCAGGGCAGCTCGTCGGTCGGCGCGCAAATTCCGTAGTCGAGCGGCAGGTCGACCGGGTAGTCACAGGCAGCGGCGGCCAGCCAGCGGTTACGCAGAACAGCGTGCGCGTTGCGCGGGATGACGAAGGTGGCATCGTAAAAGCGTGCTGCGAGCGGTTCGCGCGCCGCTTCGGCGGCGTAACCGCAACGCTTTCCGCGCGCCTGACGGGCAATCAAAGCGCTCTTCAGCAAACCCTGCGTGTCGAGCACGATGTCGTACTCGACGGCGCCGATAGCCCGGCGAAAGTCGCCCATCTGACGCCAGGTGTCGAGTCGCCGCAAAGCCTTGCGCCAGCGCCGCCAAGCCACTGGAATGACCTGCGTCACCGCCGGGTGAAGGCGCGGAATGTCGGCAAAGCTCTCTTCGACACACCAGGCAATAGTGGCTGCCGGAAAGACGCGCTGCAGATCGCTGACCACCGGCAGGTTATGAATTACGTCACCGAGCGAGGAGGTTTTTACCAACAGAATGCGCATCGGTGTGCCGGTCGGCGACAGAGGAATCGTCTGACGAAAGAGCGCGATTATAGGAGATGATGACTGGCGACGGAAAAAGCGCTGCTCTGCCCGTCGAACGAGCCGCTATAATTTGCCTTTTTGGCGCAGCCACTGACGCTGCGACGGCTCTGCCCCGAAGGGAAATGCGCGCATGAACTCTCCGCTGATTCGTCCTGTACTTCTCTGCGGCGGGTCAGGAACCCGTCTTTGGCCGCTCTCGCGAACGCACTACCCAAAACAGTTCCTCCGCCTGGCCGACGAGTTTTCCTTACTGCAGAATACGCTGCGCCGACTTGACGGCGTGCCCGGAGTCGGGACAACGATCGCGGTGGCGAACGAGCACCACCGCTTCCTGGTCGCCGAGCAACTCCTCGAAATTGGCCTGAAGGCGGACATTCTGCTTGAACCGGCGGCGCGCAACACGGCACCTGCCGTCGCTGCCGCCGCGCTGCACGCGCTGCGTGAGGCACAGGGACTGAGCAACTGCCCGGTGCTCCTGGTGCTGCCCTCGGACCACGTGATCGCCGATGTCGACGCTTTCCGGGCGGCAGTTGCAGCGGCCTTGCCGTACGCCAGTCGCGGCGACCTGGTGACTTTCGGCGTTGTCCCCGATCGGGCGGAGACCGGCTACGGTTACATTCGCCGTGGCAAACCGGTGACCGGCGGCTACCTGCTCGACCGCTTTGTCGAAAAGCCCGACAAGGAGCGCGCCGAGTCCTATCTGCATTCGGGGGACTACTACTGGAACAGCGGCATGTTCCTCTTCCGCGCCGACAGCTTCCTCGAAGCGCTCGGCGTCTTTGCCCCCGAGATGCGCCAATGCGTAGACCGCGCAGTCGCCGCTGCCCAGCGTGATCTCGACTTTCTGCGCCTTGAGCCGACCGCTTTCAGCTCCAGCCCGGCGAATTCGATCGACTACGCGGTGATGGAAAAGACCGACCGCGGGGTGGTCATTCCGCTCGATGCCGGCTGGAACGACATCGGCGCCTGGGATGCGCTCGCCGCACTCGGCCAGAGCGACTGCCATGGCAACACGCTACGCGGCGACGTGCATAGCGTCGACACCGAGAACTGCGTGCTGCTCTCCGAAGGCCGCTTGCTCACCACGGTCGGCGTCCGGGATCTGGTCGTGATTGCGACGCCTGACGCGGTTCTCGTCGCCGACAAAGCCAAGGCTCAGGATGTCAAGACGCTGGTCGACGAATTGAAGCGCGGCGCGCGCGCCGAGACCGAATTCCGCCATATCGTGCACCGGCCCTGGGGAAGCTACGAGGGTATTGCCAACGGCCCGCGCTATCAGGTGAAGCGGATTCTGGTCAAACCGGGTGCCAGCCTCAGCCTGCAAAAACATCACCACCGCGCGGAACACTGGGTCGTCGTCCGGGGAACGGCGGCCATCGTGCGCGGTGACGAGTCGCTGCTGCTGGCGGAAAACCAATCGACCTACATCCCGCTCGGCGTCGTCCATCGGCTGGCAAACCCCGGAAAGATCGACCTGGAAATCGTCGAGGTGCAATCCGGCAGCTATCTCGGCGAGGACGATATCGTCCGTCTACAGGATAGCTACGGGCGATAGACCGGCGAGGCAGGCAGCGCCGCGCAAGTCGTACGCTTCCCGCTTGATCTTCCCTGCAAACCAGGCTTTGCGGCTAAGGATTTGGCATGATTCTGGTTACCGGCGGCGCCGGCTTCATCGGCGCAAACTTTGTTCTCGACTGGCTGGCCGACAACGACGAGCCACTGATCAATCTCGACAAGCTGACCTACGCTGGCAACCGATCCAACCTGGCCAGCGCGGACGGGAACGAGCGGCATCTCTTCGTGCACGGTGACATCGGCGACCCGCACCTGACCGCGAGCCTCCTGGCGCAATACCAACCCCGCGCGGTGATCAACTTCGCCGCCGAGTCGCACGTCGATCGTTCGATTCACGGGCCGGAAGACTTTATCCAGACCAACGTCGTCGGCACGTTTCACCTGCTCGAGACAACGCGTGCGTACTGGTCGGCGTTGCCGGCCGCTGCCCGGCAGGCCTTCCGTTTCCTGCACGTGTCCACCGACGAAGTCTACGGCTCGCTGACGGCCACTGCGCCCGCCTTCACCGAAGAGCATCGCTATCAACCGAACAGCCCGTATTCCGCCAGCAAAGCGGCGAGCGATCATCTCGTCCGGGCCTACCACCACACCTACGGTCTACCCGTTCTGACAACCAACTGCTCGAACAACTACGGACCCTTTCATTTCCCCGAAAAGCTGATTCCCTTGCTCATCGTCAACGCGCTCGCGGGCAAATCGCTGCCGGTGTACGGCGACGGTCGCCAGATCCGCGACTGGCTGTACGTCAAGGACCACTGCAGTGCGATCCGTCGCGTGCTCGCGGCCGGTCGCCCGGGCGAAACGTACAACGTCGGCGGCAATAACGAAAAACCCAACATCGAGATCGTGCATGCCGTCTGCTCCTTGCTCGACGAACTGCGCCCGCGCATCGACGGCAAACCGTATCGCGAGCAGATCACCTACGTTGCCGACCGGCCAGGGCACGACCGGCGTTACGCAATCGACGCGCGCAAGATCGAAGCCGAACTCGGCTGGCAGCCAGCACACAGCTTTGCGCGCGGCATCCGCCTCACCGTCGAATGGTACCTGGCCAATCAGCAATGGGTGAAGGATGTGCAATCCGGCGCCTACCGCGACTGGCTGGCGAAAAATTACAGCCAGCGACAAGCATGAGAATCCTGCTTTTCGGCAAGCGCGGGCAGGTCGGCTGGGAGCTGCAGCGCAGCCTGGCGCCGCTGGGGGAAATCGTCGCGCTCGATCATGAAGGCGATGGCGCGCTGTGCGGCGACTTCACCAATCCGGCCGGGCTCGCCGCCTGCGTGCGTCAGGTCGAACCCGATCTGATTGTCAATGCGGCTGCGTACACCGCCGTCGACCGCGCCGAAAGCGAACCGGAACTGGCCGCGGCGATCAATGCGCAGGCACCCGCCGTACTCGCCGAGGAAGCTGCACACCTGGGCGCCTGGCTGGTGCATTACTCGACCGACTACGTCTTTGACGGGAGCGGTGAGAGCGCCTGGCGCGAGACCGATCGACCGAACCCGCTGAGCGTCTATGGGCGTACCAAGCTGGCCGGCGAACACGCTGTCGCCACCTGGCGCAAACACCTGGTGCTGCGTACAAGCTGGGTTTATGCGGCGCGCGGCAGCAATTTCGCCCACACGATGCTCCGCCTGGCCGGCGAGCGCGAACGCCTGCAGATCGTTGCCGATCAGTTCGGAGCGCCAACCGGCGCCGAACTGTTGGCCGATGTCACGGCGCAACTCGTGCGCAGCCTGCGCGATCGCCCGGAACTGGCCGGCCTTTACCACCTGGCGGCGAGCGGCGAAACAAGCTGGCACGGTTACGCCCTACACATCATCGAGTACGCGCGCCAGGCTGGCCGGGAAATCCGCGTCG
Organism: Accumulibacter sp.; assembly: GCF_029255125.1. Classification (GTDB taxonomy): domain Bacteria; phylum Pseudomonadota; class Gammaproteobacteria; order Burkholderiales; family Rhodocyclaceae; genus Accumulibacter. The sequence continues at coordinate 69,279 of NZ_JAPUVR010000105.1, forward strand.
CGCCCGAAGCGATCGAAGCGGTCCCCACTTCGGCCTATCCGCTGCCCGCCATGCGGCCACACAACTCGCGGCTCGAGACCAGCAAGCTGCGGCAGAGCTTCGACCTCACGCTGCCCGCCTGGCAGATCGGCGTCGAGCGCATGCTCGACGAAGTCTTCGCCCGTTAGGTCGCCCGGCGCTTGCTTGCCCGGCGGCAAAGCGTGCGATCATGGTGCTTTTGCAGCGCACGCTGCGCGTCACGGGAGTTCGACTTGATCTGGTGGCTGGCCTACACGGCACTGGGTGTGTTCACCGGCTTTTTTGCCGGAATGCTGGGAATCGGCGGGGGGCTGGTCATGGTTCCGACCTTGACCCTGATGTTTGCCGCGCAAGCTGCGTTTCCGGCCACCGAGGTCCTGCATCTCGCGCTGGGCACGTCGATGGCGACCATCCTGTTCACTGCGCTGGCCAGCCTGCGTGCGCATCACCGCCACGGCGCCGTGTTGTGGCCCGTGGTGGCCCAGATCACGCCCGGAATTCTCCTCGGCACCCTGCTCGGCACCTTGTTCGCCGCCAGTGTGCCCGCCCGGCCGCTCGCTCTGTTCTTCACTGGTTTCGTCTGCCTGATTGCCCTGCAGATGATCCTTGATATCAAACCCAAGCCCTCGCGCGAGTTGCCGGGCACCGGCGGTGTCCTGGCTGTCGGCACCGGCATAGGCGCGATCTCGGCGCTGGTCGCGATCGGCGGCGGATCGCTCACCGTGCCCTTCCTGACCTGGTGCAATGTGCGCGTGCAGAATGCAATCGGCACCTCGGCAGCGGTCGGCTTTCCGATCGCGCTCGGCGGCTCGCTGGGCTACATCGTCAACGGCTGGGAGCAGCCCGGGCTGCCGGCCTGGAGCCTGGGCTACATCTACCTGCCGGCCTTCATCTGGCTCGTCCCGGCGAGCATGCTGAGCGCGCCGCTCGGCGCCAGTCTCGCACACCGCCTGCCGGTCAGGACGCTGAAACGGCTTTTTGCGGGAATTCTGATTCTGCTCGCGGCGAAGATGTCCTGGGGCATCTTCGCCTGAGCGGCGAGCGCGCGGCGCCGACTCAGCGTCCGCGAAACTCCGGCGTCCGTTTTTCGATGAACGCGTTCAGTCCTTCGCGATAATCTTCGGTGTACAGGAAGGCAAAGGACGCGCGCTGCTCGTCTTCGCTCAAAGGCAAGCCCTGCTGCAAGCGGCGAATCCACTGCTTGTGCCACCGCGCCACCAATGGTGCGCCAGCGCAGATACGCCGGGCGCAAGCGTAAGCCTCGCCAAGCACCTCGTCGTCGGCTACGACCCGCGTCACCAGACCTTTCGCCAAGGCCTCCGACGCGTCGAGAATCCGCCCCTCGAGCAGAAGTTCGCACATTGTTGCGCTGCCCAGCAGGCGCAGGAGACCTTCCATTTCGCCGGGGTACATCGAGAAACCCAGGCGGTTGATCGGCACCCCGAAGCGGGCCGAGACACCGCAAATGCGCAGATCGCACTGCGCGGCGATCTCCAGGCCACCGCCCATGCAGGCGCCCTCGATCAGCGCAATCGTCGGTTTTCCGAAGTCATGGAGCGCCGCCAGCGCAGCGCCGGCGGTGGCGTGATAAGACATCGCCCGGTCGACCGTGTCGCGCTGGACACGAAACTCCTCGATGTCGCCGCCCGCGGCAAAGGCTTCCCGACCCTCACCGCGCACCAACAGGCAACGCAGTTCATCATCGGCCGACAGCGCTTCTATCGCTTGGCGCAAGCTCCGCCACATCGCCAGATCGAGCGCATTGCGTTTGCCCGGATTCGACAGGGTGACCGTCGCCACGGCCCCTGCGCGCGCAGTGACGATCGTGCCGCTCACCGGTTCGCCTCGACTTCCACATGGCTTCTCGCCAAGGCATGACGAACTGAGAGAATATGATCGTGCATCAGGCTCTGGGCAAGCATGCCGTCGCCCGCCTTGATCGCCGCCAGGATCTGCTCGTGCTCGGCGAGCGATTGCTCCAGCCGCCCTTCGATACTCAACGAGAGCAGACGCGTCAGCTTCAGTACCTTGCGCAAATCGCGCACCGTCTGCCGCAACCAGCGGTTGCCGGCCATGTCCTGAATGCGCGCGTGAAACTCCTGGTTCCGTTCGAAGAAGCGCTCGATCTGGCGGGTCTCGGCGAAACCCTCAAGCTCTCGATGAATCTGCTCGAGGCTGGCGATTTCACGCGCTTGCGCCTTGGCCGTCGCTTCGAGCGCGCAACGGCCCTCGAGAATCGCCATCAGGGGAAAGATCTCATCGAGATCCTGCTCGGACAGTTCGGTCACGAAGCAGCCACGCCGCGGCTTCAAGGTGACCAGTCCTTCCGCAGCGAGCACCTTCAAGGCCTCGCGCAGCGGCGTTCGACTGATGCCATAGTCGATCGTCAGTGCCTGTTCGTCAATCCGCACGCCGGGCTGCAGTTCGTGCGCGAAAATCCGCTGCCGCAAGCGCTCGGCAACTTCCTGGTAGAGCGCCGTTTGCGCTATACGACTCGGACCCATGGCAATCCATCTACCAAATTGCTAAGCGTGAGCATTGGAACTTGCCTTCATAATTATGGATACAGTATTATTCGTCGGGCGGGGTGTCAAGCGCAAATCTCGCCGAATGCGAGCCGGCCCTGCCCTTCGGGCGGCGCGATTTCCCCCCCACAGTGAAGCGAGCAACGCCTCATTCCACAGATTTCGTGAAAGGTCCGTTATGTCCAACGCGAACAACGCTGCGCCACAAGATTTTGCCAACCTCGACGCCTGGAAGAAAGCTGCCGCCAAGTCGGCACCCGGCGGCAACGTCGAGGCACTCAACTGGGTCACCCCGGAAGGGATCGTCGTCAAGCCGCTGTACACCAGGAAGGATGTCGAAGGCCTGCCGTACAGCGATACGCTGCCCGGACTGGCGCCCTTTGTGCGCGGCCCACAAGCGACGATGTACGCCGTGCGGCCGTGGACGATCCGCCAGTACGCCGGATTCTCCACTGCCGAGGCGTCGAACGCCTTCTACCGCAAGGCGCTCGCAGCCGGCGGCCAGGGCATCTCGGTCGCCTTCGACCTGGCCACACACCGTGGCTATGACTCCGATCATCCGCGCGTCACCGGCGACGTCGGCAAAGCCGGCGTGGCGATCGACTCGGTCGAAGACATGAAGATCCTGTTCAACGGCATCCCGCTGGAAAAGATCTCGGTCTCGATGACGATGAACGGTGCCGTTCTGCCCATTCTCGCCGGCTACATCGTCGCCGCCGAAGAACAGGGCGTCGCTCAAGAGAAGCTGTCGGGCACGATCCAGAACGACATCCTCAAGGAGTTCATGGTCCGCAACACGTACATCTATCCGCCCAAGCCGTCGATGCGGATCATTTCCGACATCATCGGTTACACGGCACACCACATGCCGAAGTTCAACTCGATCTCGATCTCCGGCTATCACATGCAGGAAGCCGGCGCGACGCAAGCGCTCGAGCTCGCGTTTACGCTGGCCGACGGTCGCGAGTACGTCAAGACCGCACTGGCTTCCGGTCTCGATGTCGATGAATTCGCCGGGCGACTCTCCTTCTTCTTTGCCATCGGCATGAACTTCTACCTCGAAGTCGCCAAGCTGCGCGCGGCTCGCCTGCTCTGGTGGAAGATCATGCAGGAGTTCTCGCCGAAGAGCCCGAAGTCGATGATGCTGCGTACGCACTGCCAGACTTCCGGCTGGTCGCTGACCGAACAGGACCCGTACAACAATGTCGTACGGACGGCCATCGAGGCGATGGCGGCGGTTTTTGGCGGCACGCAATCGCTGCACACCAACGCCCTGGACGAGGCGATCGCGCTGCCAACCGAGTTCTCTGCCCGCATCGCGCGCAACACGCAGCTCATCATCCAGGAGGAGACGCACATCACGAATGTCATCGATCCATGGGCGGGCTCGTACATGATGGAAAGGCTGACGCAGGATCTGGTCGACGAAGCCTGGAAGATCATCGAAGAAGTCGAGGCGATGGGCGGCATGACGCACGCCGTTGAATCGGGCTGGGCGAAAATGAAGATCGAAGGTTGCGCGGCCGACAAACAGGCACGCATCGACTCAGGCAAGGACGTGATCGTCGGGGTCAACAAGTACAAGCTGGCCAAGGAGGCGGAGATCGACATTCTCGACATCGACAACAACGCCGTGCGCGAAGCGCAGGTCGCCCGTCTGGCGCAGGTACGCGCAGCGCGCGACAGCGCAGCGGTCGATGCGGCACTTGCCGACCTGACCCGCTGCGCCGAAACCGGAGAAGGCAACCTGCTCGAGTTCACGGTCAAGGCCATGCGTTTGCGGGCTACCGTCGGCGAGGTTTCGGATGCGCTGGAAAAGATCTTCGGGCGCTTCCGCGCGACACAGCAGACGGTCTCCGGAGTGTACGGTGCGGTCGTCGAAGGCATGTCGAGCTGGGAGAAGCTGAAAGCCGAAATCGCCAAGTTCAACGAAGACGAAGGCCGGCGGCCGCGCGTGATGATCGCCAAGCTCGGTCAGGATGGGCACGACCGCGGTGCCAAGGTGGTCGCCACCGCTTTTGCCGACCTCGGTTTCGATATCGATGTCGGGCCGCTCTTCCAGACTCCGGAAGAGGCTGCACGGCTGGCGATCGAAAACGACGTGCATGCGGTTGGCGTCTCCTCGTTGGCAGCCGGCCACAAGACCTTGCTGCCGGCCCTGGTCAAGGCGCTGAAGGCGCAGGGCGCGGACGACATCATCGTTTTTGCCGGTGGGGTCATTCCGGCACAAGACTATGACTTCCTCTTCCAGGCGGGGGCGAAAGCCATCTTTGGTCCGGGAACCCGCATCGAGGATTCGGCGATGACCGTACTCGAGGAGATCCGCAAGGCGCGCGCACAGGTTCCAGCCTAGCCGCACGGTCTCGATCATGGATCTGAGCAGCAGCAAGTCTGCCGGCGGCGGAGCCGCCGCCGGCTTGGCGCATGCCGACCAGCATCTGGTCGATGGGGTGCTCAGGGGGCATCGGCGAGCGCTGGCGAAGACGATCACGCTCGTCGAATCCACCCGCAGCGATCATCAGCGGCGCGCGCGCCAAGTGCTCGCCGCTTTGTTGCCGCATACCGGACGAACAATACGCGTCGGCATCTCGGGGGCGCCGGGCGCCGGAAAGTCGACCTTCATCGAAACGCTCGGGATCAATTTGATCGAAGCCGGCAGGCGCGTTGCGGTGCTCGCGGTAGACCCCTCGTCGTCGGTTTCCGGGGGTTCGATTCTCGGCGACAAGACGCGTATGGAAATGCTTTGCCAGCGCGACGAGGCGTTCATCCGGCCCAGCCCCTCAGCCGGATCGCTTGGCGGAGTCGCCGACAAAACGCGTGAAGCGATGCTCGTCTGCGAAGCTGCCGGATTCGATGTGATCATCGTCGAAACCGTCGGTGTCGGCCAATCGGAGACGACCGTCGCCGGCATGGTCGATGTCTTTGTCTTGCTGCAGTTGCCCAACGCCGGCGACGACCTGCAGGCGATCAAGAAGGGCATCGTCGAGATTGCTGACCTCGTCGTCTTCAACAAGGCTGACATCGACGAGCGTGCAGCGGCCTTTGCGCGCGGTCAGATGCGCGCCGCGCTGACCATGCTGCGCAGCAGCAGCCCCAACTGGCGCCCGCCGGTGCTCACCGTCAGCGCCCTGGCCAAACGTGGCATCGTCGAGTTCTGGAGCGAGATCGAGCGCTACCGGACAACGATGATGGCAAGCGGAGAGTTCGACGCAAAACGCCGCCGGCAAGCCGTCGACTGGATGTGGAACCTGATCGATTCCGGCTTGCGCCACCATTTTCATTCTCATCCAGCCGTCCGCGCTGCCCTGCCAGCGATGGCGACCGATGTCGCTGAGGGACGGACGACACCCGGCGCGGCTGCCGCACGCCTGTTGGCCTATCTGCATCACTGAATGCACGAATTGTACGAATCGCAGAAACCTCCGACTTGTTTGAGTAGTTCTGATTGACGCGACCGTTAGGGAGTAGAACTTATGCATGACATCATTCGCCAGCTTGCAGAAAAGCGCGCGGCGGCCTGTCTGGGTGGTGGCCAGAAACGCATCGACAACCAGCACAGCAAGGGCAAACTGGCTGCCCGTGAACGGATCGAGCTCTTGCTCGACAGCGGCTCATTCGAAGAATGGGACATGTTCATGGAACATCGCTGCACCGACTTCGGCATGGCCGACCAGTCCGTCCCGGGCGACGGCGTGGTCATCGGTTGCGGCACGATCAATGGTCGGTTGATGTTCGTTTTTTCGCAGGACTTCACCGTATTCGGCGGCTCGCTCTCCGAGGCGCACGCCGAGAAGATCTGCAAGGTCATGGACCATGCGATGAAGGTCGGGGCGCCGGTGATCGGCTTGAACGACTCGGGCGGAGCACGCATCCAGGAAGGTGTCGCCTCGCTGGCCGGGTACGCCGAGGTTTTCCAGCGCAACGTCCTCGCATCCGGAGTGATCCCGCAAATCTCGCTGATCATGGGCCCCTGCGCCGGCGGCGCAGTCTATAGCCCGTCGATGACCGACTTCATCTTCATGGTCAAGGACTCGTCGTACATGTTCGTCACCGGCCCGGAAGTGGTCAAGACGGTGACGCACGAAGACGTGACCTCGGAAGAACTCGGCGGCGCCGTGACGCACACGACCAAGTCGGGCGTGGCCGACCTCGCTTTCGAGAACGATGTGGAGGCGCTGATGATGCTGCGCCGCTTCATCAGCTTCCTGCCCTCGAACAACCGCGAAAAGCCGCCTCGTCTACCCTCGCAGGATCCGGCTGACCGGCTCGATTTCTCGCTCGACACCCTGGTTCCCGACAACCCGAACAAGCCCTACAACATCAAGGAACTGATCATCAAGGTCAGCGACGACGGCGACTTCTTCGAGCTGCAGCGCGAGTACGCCAAGAACATCGTCATCGGTTTTGCCCGGATGGACGGATCGACCGTGGGCATTGTCGCCAACCAGCCGCTTGTGCTGGCCGGCTGCCTGGACATCAAGAGCTCGATCAAGGCGGCACGCTTCGTACGTTACTGCGACGCGTTCAACATCCCGGTCGTGACCTTCGTCGACGTGCCAGGCTTCATGCCGGGAACTGCTCAGGAATACGGCGGCATTATCAAGCACGGTGCCAAACTGCTCTACGCCTATGCCGAGTGCACGGTGCCGAAGATCACCGTGATCACCCGCAAGGCCTACGGTGGCGCCTACGACGTGATGGCCTCGAAGCACCTGCGCGGCGACGTGAACTTCGCCTGGCCGTCGGCTGAAATCGCCGTGATGGGTCCGAAGGGCGCCGTCGAAATCATCTTCCGCGAAGAAAAGAACGACCCGGCGAAGCTTGCCGCGCGCGAAGCCGAATACAAGGCCAAGTTCGCCAACCCGTTCGTTGCCGGCGCGCGTGGCTTCATCGACGACGTGATCATGCCGAACGAGACGCGCAAGCGGATCTGCCGCTCGCTCGCGATGCTGCGCAACAAGAAACTGGAAAACCCGTGGCGCAAGCACGGCAACATTCCGCTTTGATACCCGGGGAGAAAGAGCCATGTTCAAAAAGATTCTGATCGCCAACCGCGGAGAAATTGCCTGCCGGGTGATGAAAACCGCAAAGAAGATGGGAATCAAGACCGTCGCGGTCTATTCCGAAGCCGACAAGGACTCGATGCACGTCCTGATGGCTGACGAGGCCGTCTGCATCGGTCCCCCACCTTCGAAAGAATCGTATCTGGTGATCGACAAGATCATCGACGCGTGCAAGCAGACCGGCGCCGAAGCCGTTCATCCGGGTTACGGCTTCCTGTCTGAAAACGAGGAGTTTTCGCGTCGCCTGGAAGACAGTGGCATCGTCTTCATTGGTCCCAAGCATTATTCGGTCGCCGCGATGGGCGACAAGATCGCGTCCAAGAAGCTCGCGCAGGAAGCCAAGGTCAACACCATTCCGGGTTACAACTCGGAGATTGTCGACGCAGCACAAGCGGTCGAGATCGCCCAGGGAATCGGCTATCCGGTGATGATCAAGGCGTCGGCCGGCGGCGGCGGCAAGGGACTGCGCGTCGCGTTCAACGACAAGGAAGCGTTTGAAGGCTTTGAAGCCTGCCGCAACGAGGCGCGTAACAGTTTTGGCGACGATCGCGTGTTCATCGAGAAGTTCGTCGAAGGACCGCACCACATCGAAATCCAGATCATCGCCGATGCCTTCGGCAACACCGTCTACCTGCTCGAACGCGAGTGTTCGATCCAGCGCCGGCACCAGAAGGTTCTCGAGGAAGCGCCATCGCCGTTCATCGACGAAAAAATCCGCAAAGCGATGGGCGAGCAGGCGGTGGCGCTGGCCAAAGCGGTCAATTATCAGAGCGCCGGAACCGTCGAGTTCGTCGTCGGTTCGGACAAGTCGTTCTACTTCCTTGAAATGAACACCCGCCTGCAGGTGGAGCACCCGGTCACTGAAATGATCACCGGCGTCGACCTCGTCGAACTGATGATTCGCGTCGCCGCCGGAGAGGAATTGCCGTTTACACAGAGTGACATCAAGGCGAACGGCTGGGCGATCGAATGCCGGATCAATGCCGAGGATCCGTTCCGCGGCTTCCTCCCCTCGGTTGGCCGTCTGGTCAAGTATCGTCCGCCGGAAACCACCGACGGCGAGGTTCGCGTCGACACCGGCGTCTTCGAGGGCGGCGAAATCTCGATGTACTACGATTCGATGATCGCCAAGCTGATCTGCCATGGTGCCACGCGCGACCAGGCGGTGGGCCGCATGCGCGACGCCTTGAACGCCTTCGTCATTCGCGGCATCGACTCGAACATCCCCTTCCAGGCGGCGCTGATGCAGAACACGCGCTTCCTCTCCGGCGTATTCACCACCTCGTTCATCGCCGACGAGTTTCCGAACGGCTTCGACGAATCCTGCGTGGTACACGAAGACCCCGGCCTGCTCGCCGCCCTGGCGGCTTTCGGACGGCGACGCTACATCGATCGGGCGGTCAAGATCAGTGACCAGATGCCCGGCCACGAACGCAAGGTCGGCAGCGACTGGGTCGTCCAGATGGAAGGCAAGGACTACCCGATCACGCTCGTGCCGATCCCGGGCGGCTATTCGGCCAGGCATGGCGGCGACCGCTACGACTTGATTTCCGATTGGAAATTTGGCGAACTCGTCTTCCGCGGCACGTGCAACGGCTCGCCGATCTGCCTGCAGCTCGAACGGATTGGACTGCTCTACCGCGTCGTGCACTTCGGCAAGCAGGTCAAGGTCACGGTGATGACGGCCAACGCCGCGCGCATGCTGGCGCTGATGCCGAAGAAACAACCACCCGACCTCTCCAAGTTCCTGCTCTCGCCGATGCCCGGACTCCTGCGCGAGGTGTCGGTCAGCGTCGGACAGCAAGTCTCTGCAGGCGAGAAGCTGGCAGTGATCGAAGCCATGAAGATGGAAAACGTCCTCAAGGCCGAACTCGACTGCAAGGTGAAGAAGATCGTTGCCGCTCCCGGCGAGAGCCTCTCGGTCGACCAGGTGATCATCGAGTTCGAGTAAGGCCGTCGCCCGCCGGGCGCTGCCCGCACACCAAGAAAGCCCGCCGCCCAGCGGGCTTTTTTTCGCTTGGCGAGGACCAACTTCCGCCCGAAGCGGCTGTCAATAGCTTTGTGCTGAGCTCACGCCGCCCGCGTTATTGCGCAATACAAAATAGTGTTTTACCATGCGGCGTTCAACGCTGGTTGCGCGCCTGCTCCCCGAAGCACCGGGCGGCTTGATGCTGCGGTCGCGCATCGCGCGCCGTAGCAAGCCAGCCAGACCATCGTATTTCATGATTCTGCAGACCAGGAGACCCAAGTCATGGCAGCTTTGCCCGAAAACGCGCTATCGACCAGCCTGAACGATACCGACCCGCAGGAAACGCAGGAGTGGCTGGACGCGCTGAGTGGAGTCATCGAGCGTGTAGGCGCCGAGCGGGCGCATTTTCTGATCAGCGGCCTGATCGCCCTGGCGCGCCACGAAGGAATAGACATCCCCTACAGCGCGACTACCGAATATGTCAATACGATTCCGGTTGATCGGCAGCCGAAGTATCCGGGCAATGCCGACCTCGAAATCCGAATCCACAACTTCATTCGCTGGAATGCGATGGCCATGGTCGTACGCGCCAACCGCGACAGCAACGTCGGTGGCCACATCGCTTCGTTTGCGTCGGCTGCTGCACTCTATGATGTCGGCTTCTCGTGGTTCTGGCACGCCCCCTCCGAGCAGCACGGCGGCGACCTGATCTTCTTTCAGGGGCACTCCGTTCCCGGCGTCTACGCGCGCGCGCACCTGCTCGGCCGCCTGAGCGACGAGCAGATGGATTGCTTCCGGCAGGAAGTCGAGGGCAAGGGAATTTCGTCGTACCCGCACCCCTGGCTGATGCCCGACTTCTGGCAGTTCCCGACTGTCTCGATGGGACTTGGCCCGATTCAGGCGATCTACCAGGCGCGCTTCATGAAATACCTCGACAGTCGCGGCTTCATCCAGGCCGGCGACCGTAAGGTCTGGGCCTTTCTCGGCGACGGCGAAACCGACGAGGTCGAGTCGCTCGGCGCCATCGGCATGGCGGCGCGCGAACGTCTGGACAACCTCATCTTCGTCATCAACTGCAACCTGCAGCGTCTCGACGGGCCGGTGCGCGGCAACGGCAAGATCATCCAGGAACTCGAAGGCACTTTCCGCGGCGCCGGCTGGAACGTCATCAAGCTGGTCTGGGGAACCCACTGGGACGCACTCTTCCTGCGCGACCGCCAGGGCATCCTGCGCAAGCGCATGATGGAGGCAGTAGACGGCGAATATCAGACGTTCAAGGCGAAGGATGGCGCCTACGTGCGCGAGCATTTCTTCAACACGCCTGAACTCAAGGAACTCGTCGCCGACTGGACCGACGACCAGGTCTGGGCGCTCAACCGGGGTGGCCACGACATCTTCAAGATCTTCAGCGCTTACAAGGCCGCCGTCGAACACCGAGGCCAGCCGACGCTGATCCTCGCCAAGACGATCAAGGGCTTCGGCATGGGACAGGCGGGCGAAGCGATGAACATTTCGCACCAGCAGAAGAAGCTCGACTACGAGGCGATCAAGCGC
>NZ_JAPUVR010000106.1 GCF_029255125.1 Accumulibacter sp.
ATCGAGCAAGGCATCGGGCAGGGTCAGGCACGGCTGCTCAGGCAGTTGCTGAATTGCCGTTTCGGTGCTTTGCCGCCCTGGGTCGAGACCCGCCTGGCCGACGCCGAACCGGCGCGGCTGGAGACGTGGGCGCGGCGTGTGCTCGACGCAGCGAGCCTGGAGGCGGTGTTCGACGAGCGTGGCCGAGCGCTTTCCGCAGCGCTGTGGGCCGCGGTGCCGGGCTTGTTGGCGACGCCGCGCCGGCGGCAAAATGGGCAAGGCCCGAAAAAATTTCGCGCGGGGCGCTGCGCGCCCCGGAACGCCGCTGCGCGGCGACAGAGAGACAGAGCAGCAGAGAAACAGAGATCAGCGTTCCGGTGGGCAGCGGTTCAAAAGGATGGGGGACACACACACCACCCGAACGCCAAGGGCGTAGTTGCGGCCTCCGGGATGGGAGAGGTAGCGGACAGCACAGCGCGCGTCGCCGCGGTTGGCGAGCCAGGAGCCGCCGCGCACCACGCGCCGGGCGTCGCCGTCTTCGCTCACATCCTTTGGCGTGTCGTAGGCGTTGAGACACCACTCCCAGACATTGCCGGCCAGATCGAAGACGCCGTGCACCGACTGGCCCGCCGGGTACACGCCGACCGCGGTCATGCGGCCAAGCTGGTTTTCAAAGGTGTTGGCGCACCCCGCGTGCCATTCGCCCCAGGGGTAATCGCGCTGCGCGTCGCCGCCGGTCGCCGCCTGCTGCCACTCCCATTCGGTCGGCAGGCGGACCTCGTGGCCGGCGACGCGGGTGAGCCAGCGGCAATAGGCGATCGCTTCGAAGCAGGTGATCATGACCGCCGGCTGGTTGGCGCGCCCGCGCTGCGGGTCAGGTTCCCAGCCGCGCACCCGGCGCACCAACGCCTCGTAGCCCTCCTCGGCGGCGACGAAAGCCTGCCATTGGGCGACGGTGATCGGGTAGCGGGCCATGTGGAAAGGCTGGACCTTGAAGCGTCGCCGTCGCGTCGGCGCCGCCTCGTCGACTGCGAGCACCACCTCGCCGCCGGGGATCGCCTGCCAGACGAGGTCGGGAACGCCGTCGGCGGTCAGGCCGACGCCGGGGCGTGGGTCGCCGTCGGGCAGCAGCGTCAGGCGGTCGCCGATCCTTGCCCGTTCACCGTGCGTCGTCGCCGGGTCGGCGAGACGGGCGAGCAGCTCGTCGGCGGCGAGCGGGCCGAGGAAGCGGCGCTCGTTCTCGCTCAGCGCGAAGCGCGTCCCCAGCCGGCGCAGCATCGGCGCCGTTTCGTTCATGACCCGCTCGTCCGACCAGCGATGGGAATCGCCGTGCGTCTGCCAGGCTTGCGCCGCACGCTCGATCTCGCGTCGCTGGTGCAGGTCGGCGCGGTTTTCAGCCAGCCAGTCGACCAGGCGCGGCCAGCGCCGGATCAGCGCTTCGTGCGCGACTTCGACCGTCTCCTCGCCGCGCGCCGGGTCGTTGCCGACGACGAGCAGGCGCTTACTGGCCAGTTGCTCGATCAGCGGCTGTGCGGCGGCGGCGAAATCGCCGCGCCGCGCCCGCCGGCGCGTGTCTTCGCTGTTGTCGCCCAGTTGCACGAGCTGCAGGAAGACGTCGCGCACGAGGTCATGGCGCTGCTGCGCGCCGCCGGGTGCGAGTTCGTCGAGCACGCCGTCGGCGTAGCGGACGATGGCGCCGGCGACGCCGCCGAGCGCGTCGTAGGCGCGATGGCACATGCGGCCGGCGGCGTCGCGCTGCGCGAAAAGCTGCGTCAGGCAGAATTCGAGCAGCGGCAGGTTGCCCGGCTCGTCGCCGACGTCGTCCAGCATGCGGCGGACGAGGCCGTCTTCGAAAGCGAAGCCGGCGACCTCGGCCGGGCCGACGATCGCCCGCTCGCGCTCGCTGCGCGTCATCCCGCCGAGGAAGACGGTTGCCGCCTGCAGGCGGTCGCGCAGCGGGCGGTGGTCGACGGCGTGGTGCGTGAAGTCGGCGCGCAGCGTGAGGACGACGGTCAGCGGCGCCTGCTGCGTACCAGTGATCAGCGCGTCGGCGAAGCGTGCGGCGGTTGCCGCCGTTGCTGCCGTCGGCGCGCTGATCTCGTCGCCGGCGGCGTCCTTCTTCTCGTAGGTGTACAGCTCCTCCCATTGATCGACGAGCAGCAGCAGACGGCGGCTGCCCGGCTGGCCGGCGAGGATGTCGGGCAGCAGGTGACGCAGCGCGAGCTTGCCGCCGTCGGCGCCCTTTGCCAGTTCGTCGGCCAGTTGGCCGATGACGAGCTGGCGCAGCGCGCCGGCGCTACCGGCGGCGTCCGCCCGACCCGTGGCGGCCAGATCGTGCAGGCAGCCGGCGAGGCTGCGCCAGGGTTCCTCGCCCGGCCGCAGCACGCCGACCGCCCAGCCGCCGCGCCGGCGCAGCGCCGGAATCAGCCCGGCCTGGACGACCGACGACTTGCCGCTGCCGGAAGCGCCGACGACAGCGACGAAAGGGCTGCCGTCGACGGCCTGCAGCAGCTCGCGCGTGAAGCCCTCGCGGCCGAAGAAGAACGGCGCGTCGGCGTCAGTGAAGGCGCGCAGGTCGCGGTAGGGGCAGTCGATGAGCGCGGGCGGCGGGCCGGCCGGCGTAGGGGCGGTGGCGCCCGGCGCGCCGCTGCTGGTTGCGCCGTCCGCTGCGCTGTGGCGCGGGTGGCGCTTTTCGTGCGCGACGAGCGCCTGCGTCAGCAGTCCGGCGAGGTCGTTGGCGGTGGTGAACGAGCGGCTGCTGACGCGCTCGCTGCGCAGCCGCTGCTTGAAGGCGGCAAGCAAGTCGCCGTCCTTGCCCTTGTCGACGCGGCTGGCCGGCCACGGATGCTCTTCGTCCATGAAGAAAAGCAGGCGCGGTTTGCCGCCGTCCCTGGCGCGCTCATGCTCGATCTCGCAGATTGAAACGGCGCTGCCCGCTGGCTTCCAGCCGTAGCGGAAGGCGTAGAGGCCGACGAAAATATCGGCCGCGTCGACTTCGCGCAGGCAGACGGCTTCGGCGTCGGCGTCCTCCGCCGGCCAGTATTCCATGCCGAGCGGGAAATAGCCGAGGCCGAGGCAGGCCGCGACGACCTGCCGGCGATGCTCGGGCAGGTCGATCGATGTGCTCGAAATGAAGACGCTGGGCCGGGCCGGCGGTTGGGACATCGTTTTCCCCTGGACGATGGGCGCTGGCGCGATTATCTCTCGCCGGGCGTGTCGGCGGGAGGGAGATTGTCTGCCGGCCGGGCGCCCGGCAGCGGCGATCGCTGGTCGACGGCCGCCGCCGGGCAGAGCGGGCCGGCTTCCGGTAGAATCCCGCCTGCGCGCCGGCGCTTGCCGCCGTTCCGGCTTCCGTCCTTCCCTCCCTCCTTCCTTCGCTTCCCGGCCGTTCATGGATTACCTGCTCAGCTTCATCGACATCGTCCTGCATCTCGACAAGCACTTGGCTTTGCTTGTCCAGCAGTACGGACAATGGATTTACGTGATTCTCTTCGCGATCATCTTCAGCGAGACGGGTTTTGTCGTGACGCCTTTTCTGCCCGGCGACTCGCTGATTTTCGTCGCCGGCGCGCTGGCGGCGCTCGGTGGAATGGACATCGGCATCCTGCTCGCGGTGCTCAGCGCGGCGGCGATCCTCGGCAACATGGTCAATTACCAGATCGGTCGCTTTCTCGGACCGAAGGTCTTCCATTGGGAGCAGTCGCGCTTCTTCAACAAGGCGGCGCTCGACAAGACGCACGCTTTCTACGAGAAGCACGGCGGCAAGACGCTGGTCATTTCGCGTTTCCTGCCGCTCTTCAGGACTTTCGCGCCCTTCGTCGCCGGGATCGGCGCGATGGGCTACGCGCGCTTCACGTTCTTCAACCTGATCGGCGCGCTGGCCTGGGTCGGCTCGCTGACGCTGGCCGGTTACTGGTTCGGCAATCTGCCGTGGATCCAGCAGAATCTGACGCTGGTCATCGTGGCGATCATCGTCATTTCGCTGCTGCCGGTCGTCTACGGCTGGTGGCAGCATCGGCAGGCTGGAGGGCAAGCATGATTTCGCTCGTCATCCTGATTTCCGGGCGGGGCAGCAACATGGCTGCGCTGCTGGACGCCGCCGGGCGCGGCGACCTGCCGGTACGCATCGCTGGCGTCGTGGCGAATCGGCCGGATGCCGCCGGTTTGGCGACGGCCGCCGCCGCCGGCGTGCCGACCTGCGTCGTCGATCATCGCGCTTTCGCCGGCCGCGCAGAGTTCGACGCCGCGCTGGCCGAGGCGATCGACGCTTGCGCGCCGGATCTGGTCGTTCTCGCCGGCTTCATGCGCATCCTCGGCGAGGCTTTCGTGCAACGCTACGCCGGTCGTCTGCTCAACATTCATCCGTCGCTGCTGCCCGCCTTCCCCGGTCTGCACACGCACCGGCGGGCGCTCGCCGAGGGCGTGCGGATTCACGGCTGCAGCGTGCATTTCGTCACCGCCGACCTCGACCATGGGCCGATCGTCGTCCAGGCAGCCGTTCCGGTTCTCGACAGCGACGATGAGGAGACGCTGGCCGCGCGCGTTATCGCGCAGGAGCACCGGATCTACCCGCTCGCCGTGCGCTGGTTCGCCGAAGGCCGCCTGCAGTTGCGCCAGGGGCGCGTCGTCTGTGCCGTCGAACAGGCCGCGCACCCCTGGCTGATCGTTCCGGCGAGCGCGGCCGGCTGACCGGCGGGCCGATGCAGCGTGGTTTGCTCGTTGCTCTGCTCGTCTCGCTCGTGCTGCATGCGCTGGCGCTCTTCGCGACGCAGATGAGCTTGCCGGGCGCGGGCGATCCACCCCCGTTGCTCGCCGAGTTGCGTCCGTCGCCGCAGACGGGCGGTGCAGCGCCGGCGCAGCTCAGCGACCCGCCGCCGGTAAGGCGCGCGGCGCCGCGGCCGCCGCCGGCGCGACCGCGTGCGGCGCGTCCGACGCCGCCGCGTGACTCGGCAATCGTCGCTGCGCCGCCCGCGAGCGCACCGCCAGAGGTCGCGCCGGACGAACCGGCGCCGGCCGACGCGCTTGGCGATGCGCCGGCGGCGGACGATCAGCCGGAACGGGCGGCAGAGCAGCCCGCTGCGCCGGACGAAGTGGGCGATGTGGCGGGCGCACCCGGGATGGGCAGCGTTCCGGGCATACCCGGAGTGGCCGGCGTACCCGAGGTGGGCGGCGATGAGCCGGCCGCTGTCGAGGCGACACCGCCGGTCGTCGTCACCGCGCGTCTGCCGGCGCGCGGCTCGATTCGCTACCGCGTCGAGCGTGGCGACCGCAGTTTCCCGATCGGTTTCGCGCGGCAGGAGTGGGAGGTGCGCGCCGACCGTTACCGGATCAGCGCGCTGAGCGAGACGAGCGGGCTGGTCGCCCTGTTCAAACGCGTGCGCGTCGAGGCCGAGAGTCGCGGCCGGGTCGGTTCCAGCGGCCTCGTTCCGGAGCACTTCGTCGTCCGCCGCAGCGGACGCGAGCGCGCCGAGGAGATCGATTTCGACTGGCCGGCGCGCCAGGTGCGCATGGGCGAGCGGCCGCCGCTGGCGCTGCGCGGCGGGACGCAGGACATCCTGTCGCTGAACTTTCAACTGGCGCTGCTGCCCGAGCATTCCGGCGTCGCAGTGAACGTCGCTACTGGCCGCAAGCTGGCCGGCTATCGGATCGAGGTGATGGGCGAGGAGACGATCGAGACACCGGCGGGCAGTTTCCGCTGCCTGCACCTGCGCCTTGCCGGCACGGCGACGACCGAGCTTTGGCTGGCTTACGAGCAGGCGCTGCTGCCGGTGAAGATTCGCCATGTCGATCGCAAGGGTGACGTCTTCGTGCAGTCGGCGACCCACATCGATTTCACCCGGGAACCCTGATGACGAACATTCACCCCGTTCTGCTCGCGCACGCCGAACGCCTGCTTGGCGAATTGCTGAAGACCCACCTGCCGGCCGACGCGGTCGTTTCGACTTATTTCCGGCACCAGCGCGAACTCGGTCACGCCGATCGGGCGTTTATCGCCGAGAACGTCTTCGCCGTTCTCCGCCATCGCCGTTCGCTCACCGCGCGCTGTGCCGGCGACCTCAGCTCGCGCCGTCTGCTGCTCGCCGCGCTGGCCTGCCGGCAGGGGCTGAACCTGCGCCAGTTGGCGCCGTTTCTCAACGCCAGCGAAAGCCGCTGGCTGGCGCAGGCCAAGGCGCTGCGCGTGGAAGACCTGCCGCCGGCGGTTCGCCTCGATCTGCCTGACTGGTTGTACGAGCAACTTGCTGGACAATTTTCCGCCGACGACCTGGCTGCGCTGGCGGCGGCGCTCAATCGACCGGCGCCGCTCGACCTGCGCGTCAATCCGCTGAAGACCGACCGGCCGGCGGTGCTCGCTCGCCTGCACGCCGACGGGATTGCCGCGGCCGCCGGACGCTGGTCGCCGCTCGCCGTTCGCCTGGCGGAAAAGCCGGCGCTGTCTGCGCATCCGCTGTTCATCGACGGCAGCCTCGAAGTCCAGGACGAAGGCAGCCAGTTGCTCGGTTTTCTGCTTCAGCCGAAGCGCGGCGAAATGGTCGCCGATTTCTGCGCCGGGGCCGGCGGCAAGACCTTGCTGCTCGGCGCGCTGATGCGCTCGCAAGGCCGCCTGTATGCGTTCGACGTTGCCGAGCACCGGCTGGCGCGCCTGAAGCCGCGCCTGGCACGCTCAGGTCTGTCGAACGTGCATCCGCTGCGCATCGAGTCCGAGCGCGACCTGAAGGTCAAACGGCTGGCCGGCAAGCTCGACCGCGTCCTGGTCGACGCGCCGTGCTCAGGCTTGGGCACGCTGCGCCGCAATCCCGATTTGAAGTGGCGGCAGACGCCGGCTAGCGTAGACGAACTGAGCGTCAAGCAGGCGGCGATCCTGCGTGCTGCGGCGACGCTGGTCAAACCCGGCGGGCGCCTGGTTTACGCGACGTGCAGCCTGCTCGCGGCGGAGAACGAGGCGGTGGTCGACGCCTTCCTCAGCGCGCATCCGGACTTCATCGTCCACTCGGCCGAGGAGATTCTTGCCGCGCAGCAGATCGCCGTAAGCTGCGGCGAGCGCTTGCGGCTGCTCCCGCAGGTGCACGCGACGGACGCTTTCTACGCTGTGGCGATGGAGAGGACATGAACGAAAAACAGACCTTTGCCTTGCTCATCGAGCTCTGGCACGACGTCAGCGACCCGAACTTCATTCGCCAGATCGTCGCACTCGGGATCAGCCTGCTGCTCGCCTGGGGCCTCTCGCGTTACGGCCGGCGGGCGGATTTTGCCCAGACCAGCGCCGAGCACGGCGCGCTGCGTACCTTCGGAACCGGCAGCCTGAAACGCGTCGCCTTTCCGCTGCTCGGCTTCGCTTTCATCCTGGTTGCCCGCAAGCTGTTCAAGTTCTGGCATCTGGGCTCGGTCAGCCTGCTCGATGTGGCGCTGCCGCTGCTCCTGTCGATGGCACTGGTGCGCGCGGCGATCTACGTTCTGCGCCACGCATTTTCGCCGAGCGGCTGGCTGGCGACTTCCGAGCGCTTCGTCGCAACCGGCATCTGGCTCTGCCTGGCGCTCTACCTGAGCGGTCTGGCCGAGCCGCTGATCGAATTGCTCGAACAGGTCAGCCTGCACATCGGCAAGCAGAAGCTCGACCTGTGGACCTTGCTCAACGGCATTGTCACGGTCATCGTCACCGTGCTCGTCGCGCTCTGGCTGTCCGGCGTCGTCGAGCGTCGCCTGCTCGCCAGCGAAGGGCTCGATTCCAGCCTGCGCGTCGTCCTCGGCCGGCTGGTCAAGGCGGTGCTCTCGGTGATCGCTCTCCTGCTCAGCCTCTCGCTGGTCGGCATCGACATCACCACGCTGTCGGTTTTCGGCGGCGCGCTCGGCGTCGGTCTCGGTCTTGGCCTGCAGCGGATTGCCAGCAACTACGTCAGCGGCTTCATCATTCTGCTCGATCGCTCGATTCGCCTGGGCAATGTCGTCGCCATCGACGCGGCGACTTCCGGTGTGGTGAACGAGATCACCGCGCGTTATACGGTCGTGCGTACGCTCACCGGGACGGCGGTGATCATTCCGAACGAATATCTGGTGTCGAACATCGTGCGCAACGAATCCTTCGCCGATCCGCGCGTGCGCCTGGTCGTTTCGCTGCAGGTGGCCTACGGCACCGACCTTGAAGCGGCAATGCGGCTGATGGTCGAGGCCGCGCGCGAGCAAGCGCGCGTCCTCGCCGATCCGCCGCCGCAGGCGCTGCTGACTGCCTTTGCCGACAGCGGGATCAATCTCGATCTGGGCTTCTGGATCAACGATCCAGAAGAGGGTACCGGCGGCGTTCGCTCGGCGGTCAATCTGGCGATCTGGCGCGCCTTCCGCACGCACGGCATCGAGATTCCTTTCCCGCAACGCGAAGTACGCATCGTCGGCGACGCAGCAGCCGCCTGAGCGGCGGTGCCCAGCGGGTCAGGGAGCGCAGTCGCCGCGCGCGGGAGAAGGCGCAGTCTGCCGGCACCAGCCGAAGGCTGCTGCCCTGCGTCGGACAAAAAAAAACCGCGCTGGGGGAGCGCGGTTGAAGGCCCACCCGGGGCGGTGGGCATCAGGGAGGGAAAGCTGGTACTGTCAGGATTCGCCGCGTCGGTCGGCGGTCAAAGCCGATTGCGTCGGCGGTGCGCGAGCCAGCAGCGGGCGCCGTACCAGACGCCGGAGGCGCCGGCGGCAAGCAGCCCGGCGGTCAGCAGATCGACCTTGCCGACGCTGAGCACATCCCAGGCTGCGATCCCGAAGAAGATGCCGAGACCCTCGGCAAGCGGGAACGGGACCTGGGGTTGTGCCACCGTACTCATTTTCCGGTGTGGGCGCGCGGGTGCGTTTCGCTGTTGAGCGCTTGCGCCGGGCCGCCGCTGAGGTCGCTCTGGAAGGCTATCGCGCGATCACCGGCAAAGAAATGCTGCCGCGTGGTAGCCAGAAACCGTTCGCAGTTTGCTCTGAATTCGCTCATTGTCTCGTCTCCTCGCTCGTTGTGGTGTGAACAGAGCGAGATGATAGAGACCAGGCGCCACGTCGTCTTGCGCGATTGCGTCAGCTTTCGGTGACGCTTTGTGACAGCGGCCAGGTCAGCGTCAGGCGCGCACCACCGCTTGGCGACTCGCCCGCGGTCGCCGTTCCGCCGTGGTGTTCAAGAACCAGGCGGGCGATCGCCAGGCCCAGACCGTGACCGCCGGTCGTCCGGTCGCGCGAGCGGTCGAGCCGGGTGAAGGCGAGGAAGACGCGCTCGCGCTCGTCGCGGGGAATGCCGATTCCGTCGTCGTCGACGTGCACGCTGATCCAGCCCTCGCTGATTTCGGCGCTGACCTCGATTCGCGAGCGTGCGTACTTGATGGCGTTGCGCAGCAGGTTGGCGATAGCATATGGCAGGCTGCGGCAATCGATTTCAACACGCTGGCCCGGCGGCAGCGCCGAGGTGTCGAGCCGGAGGTCGATTTCGCGGCTGAGCAGGCGAACCGCCTCGATCTGCTCGGCGAGCCAGACGGCGATGTCGACCGAGCTGATCTGCAGTTCGGGTTGTTCGCGCTCGAAGCGGGCATAGGTCAGACTGGCGTCGATCAGGCCGTCGAGTTCGCCGAGATCGTCCTCCATCGCCTTGCGCAAGCGTTCGCGCTCGCTCGTCTCGTCGGTTTCGGTGAGCATTTCGAGCGCGAAGCGCAGGCGCGCGATCGGTGTTCGCAATTCGTGCGAGATGGCGCTCGACAGTTCCTTCTGCGTCGCGATCAGCAGTTGAATCCGCTCGGCCATGCCGTTGAGCGTCTCGGCAAGCGGCCCGAAGGCGCTGCTGCGCATGCCCGGCGCGCGCGCATCGAAGAGACCTTCGCCAAGCGCGCGTGCGGTCTGGCGCATCGCTTCCAGGTCGCGCCAGACCGGGTAGACCCAGAACCAGACGACGATTGCCAGGCAGACGCCAATCAGGCTCCAGGTCAACAGGCTGATCCGCAGATCGAGCGGCAGGCCGCGCTGGTACTCGGGATTGCGCTCGGGCGATATCGGGCCGACGACCAGGATTTGCGGCGTCTGCTTCAGGCGGTGGTATACGATATCGCCTTGCGCGTCGATCGCCAGTTCGCCGCCGTCGAGCTTCTCGGCCTCTTCTGGCGGAAGCTTCAGCGTCCACCGATCGACGATTTCCAGCTTGTAGGCGAACTTGCGGTCGAGCGCCTCGATCGTTTTTGGCCATTCTGAGCGTGGCTTGCGAAACAACTCGTCTTCGATGAGCACGATCGTCCCGCGCATGAAGCGGCTGGTGTAATCGTTGGTGACTCCCTTGATCGCCGCCGAGATGACGAAATCGGCAAAGATCGCGATGGCCACGAAGGAACCCATGACCAGCAAGTAAAAGTTGAAGAACAGCCGCGACAGGCTGTAGCGGCCCCGCCACGGCGCCGGTTTGTAGGTCCCCAGCCGGGCGAGCAGTCGATTACTGCCAATCATGCTTGCTGAACAGGTAGCCCTTACCGCGTACAGTCTTGATCCGCGTCGGGTTTTCCGGGTCGTCGCCGAGTTTGCGGCGGAGGCGCGAAATGCGCGCGTCGATCGAGCGATCGAGCCCATCGAAGCCGATCCCACGTAGTTCCTGCAGCAGGTTGTCGCGCGAGAGGATGTTGCCGGCATGGCGGGCGAGTTGCCAGAGGAGGTCGAACTCGGCCGTCGTCAGGTCGATGCTGTCGTCGCCGAGTGCAGCGTTGCGCGTCGTCTGGCTGATCCGGAAGCGCCCGAAGGCGAGTTCGGTGGGCTCGCCGCTCTCGTTCTCGCCACCGCTCTGTCCGCCGGCAGCGGGCACGGTTCGGCGTAACAAGGCCTTGATGCGGGCGAGCAGCAGGCGCGGTTGAACAGGCTTGGCGATGTAGTCGTCGGCGCCCAGCTCAAGACCGAAGATCTGGTCGAAATCCTCTTCGCGCGCGGTCAGCATCAGGATCACGCCGGTGAAGCGTGAACGAACGGCCCGGCAGATTTCGAAACCGTCCTTCCCCGGCAGCATGACATCGAGGATGACCAGATCGGGACGCTCGCCGAGAATGCGTTCTTCGGCGGCGTCACCGCGCGCTTCGACGAGGACCTCGAAGTCGTTCTTGCGCAGGTATTCGGCAGTCAGTAGGGCGAGGCGCTCGTCGTCCTCGATCAGCAAGATGCGTGTCTTCATCGCTCAATCATAACGGGTTGTCGGCGCCAGGCGTACGCTTCTCGCGAATAACGCCTGGCAGCGGAAAAAGGCGGACTCGACGAGCGATATACTCCCGCCCGGGCAGCGTGGGGCAGCGTGGCAGCGTGCCTGTGGAGCGTGCCTTTGCCGTAAAATCGAAGGTTTTCCTGGCTGGAGTTGCGAGTGATGGGGGAAATCCGCTTGCCGCGGCAGTTGGCGTCGGACGTGGCGTGCGCGTGCTGTCTGCTTGCCCGATCAGCCGCGTGTTCGGGGATGCGCTGATGCGCCTGGCGCTACGGCACGCGTTCGTCGTCGTTGGTGTGGCAGCGATCAGCCTGACGGCAGCGGCCTGGGGAATCGGCGAGCTGCTCCACCTGCAGCCCTGCCCGCTGTGTATCTTCCAACGTCTGCTGTATCTGCTGCTGGCGGCGCTTGCCTTTTTCGCCGCTTTCGTTCCTGTCGCGCGGCGGCTGTTCTGCGGCCTGCTCGTGCTCACCGCGGCTGGCGGGGTGACGACCGCGAGCTACCAGAGCTGGCTGCAGTGGCAGCCTGACGCAAGTCTGGAGTGCGGCTCTGGTGAGCCGAACCTGATCGAGCGCATCGTCTATTGGTTTGGCGATCTGTGGCCCCAGATGTTCATGGCCACTGGCTTCTGCAGCAGCAAGGAGTGGGTTTTCCTTCATCTATCGATGGCCAATTGGTCGGCCCTCTGCTTCTTCGCCTTCCTGCTAGCCGCTGCGTGGCTGGCGCGGGGAGCCGCGCGGAACTAGCGACGCGCCTCCGAGATCCGCCCGCAAACGTTCGTGACAATGCGCACAGACACGGTTCCGGGTGACGGTAGACTGCAGCGCATCGCCGCATCGCCCACCAGGAACCCGCCTGCGTTTTTCGAGCAGGCGACAGCACGGAGCTTCGTTTCTCGTATGAACTGCCCAAAGTGTCAATCGGACGACGTTCGTCGTTCGCGTCGCCGCGGTCCGCAAGAGGGCTTGGCGCTGCGCGTCAAGCATCAGGCGCCCTATCGCTGCCGAGCGTGCGGTTTGCGCTTCGTTGCCGAAGAGGAAGTGACCGCAGAAAGCGATCGCCCGTTGTCGATTGCCGACTATCTTGGCCTGCGCGGTTGGGCGCGCCGTATCCTGACCGACCAGGTGATCTACGGCGGGATCGCCCTCTTGGTCATTCTGGTCGTGATCATCATGGTTTTCGTTCTTGCTTTCGGGGGTATCGCGCCGCCGGTTACCGGGTATCAAGGCGAATAACCCACCTGGCGATGGCCGGGTAAGCGCTCTGGCGCGGCGCCCGGCCGGGCGCCTGACGCAGCGCCGCGGGATGAGGGTATAGTTTGCTTCCCGCGTGTCTCCGGAGTGCTGCCGCGATGTCTTGCCATCGATTCTCCCGCTTTGCGCTTTGCCTGATCCTCAGCTTGCTGGTCGTGCCTGCGCGCGCTTTGATGGCCGCCGAGCCAGCGGCCGGCGGGCCGCGAGTTGCTTTGGTCGTGGGTAATGGCGCGTATCGCTCGGCACCACTGGTCAACCCGGCGGGCGACGCGCGCGCGGTGGCAGAACGCCTGCGCCAGGCGGGTTTTGGCGTGACGTTGGTGCTTGATGTTGGTCGCCGTGACCTGCACGAGGCGATCCGCAAGTTCGGCGACGCGCTGCTGCGCGACAGCCGTACGGTTGGCGTCTTCTACTACGCCGGGCACGGCGTACAACTCAACTGGCGCAACTTCATGCTGCCGGTGGACGTGCGCATCAGGAACCAGGCGGACATTGCCGGACAGGGGGTCGATCTCGGGCTCCTGCTGGAAGTGCTCGGGCGGGCACGCAACGCGCTCAATCTGGTGATTCTCGACGCCTGCCGCAATAATCCCCTGGGCAGCGACTTCCGCGTTGACGATCGCGGCCTGTCACAACTCGACGCGCCGCCGGGAACGCTGCTCGCTTACGCAACGGCGCCGGGCAACACCGCCGACGACGGCGAAGGCGAGCACGGACTGTATACCGGGAGGTTGCTGCAGGAGATGGCGGTCCCCGGGGCAGCGGTGGAAGATGTGTTCAAGCGTGTTCGCCTGGCTGTGCGGCGCGCTTCGCAAGGAGCACAGATCCCTTGGGAAAGTACTTCGCTGGAAGGCGATTTCTCGTTCCTCGGCGAAACCAGGCGCGAGCTCAACCGCGAGCAGAAGGAATTCGAAGCCGATCTCGCGGCGTGGAGCAAGCTGCGCGAGGCAACGACGCCCGAACCGCTGGAGGCTTTCATCCGCCAGCGGCCGAGCGGCAAATTCGCCGAACTCGCGCAGCACAGGCTCGATTTCGTGCTTCGCCGGAAGGGCGAGAAGCCCGTTCAGGCGAGCGTTTCGCCGGCTTTGGCGCGCGAGGCGTGCGTGCCAGGCGTGGTCAGCGGATCGTCGGCAGCCTCCTATCCGGGCGCCGCACTGCCGTTTCGACCTGGCGAGCGCTATCGCTATCGGAGTCTCGATTTGCTCACTCAGCAGGAAACGCAGCAGATCGACGATACAGTACTCAGGATCGCTGGCGACGAGGTCTTCTTCAACGATGGCAGCAAAGTCACCGACCTTTTCGGCAATTCGGTTCAGGCGCCCGATGGTACACGCTGGACACCGTACCAGTTCTTCATCAACGACTATGCGCTGGGTAAGCGTTGGTCCGCCCAGTTCATCGTCACCCAGCCCGATGGGTCGAAGGTGAACGTCCGTTTCGATCTGCGTGTTGCGGCGCGCGAACGAATCACTCTGCCGGCCGGCACCTTCGACGCCTATCGGATCGAAGCGCGCGGCCTCAATCTGGCCGGTGGCGCTGAGCTCGAGCGGCGGGCATGGGTGGCGCCCGAGCGCATGCGTGGCGTTCTCGCGCTGGAAAGCCTGGTGCGCAAGGGAGGTACGGTCGTCGGAGGCGAACGCACTGAACTCGTCGAATACCGCGCCGGTGCGGGCGGCGCGGCGACCGGCGGCGCGCTGCCGGGAGCCGACGGAAGGAAGGATGAGGCAGGCTGGCGGCCAGCCTCGGCCTACTGAGCGCATCCCTCGCCAGGCGCACGCCAGCCGCGCGCCGGCTGCCCAACGGTTGGCAGGCCAGCTTTCAGCGCGGACCGAGGACGAGGCGAAAACCTGTGCTGCGCGGGCGGTAGGCGGGCTCGATCCGGCTGCGCGTGGCCGAGCGTGCATAGCGCGCCGGGTCGCTCCAGGTGCCGCCGCGCAGCACGCGCATCTTGCCGTACGGTGGCCCGCGCGGGTCGGACTGCGGTTCGCAGACATACTCGCAATACCAGTCGGCACACCACTCCCAGACGTTGCCGTGCATTTCGTACAGGCCCCAAGGGTTGGCCGGCAGCGAAGCGACCGGCACCGTCTGACCACGATGGATTCCCGGCGCGCCGCCAGCGTACGGATGCTCGCCGTGGTAATTCACCTGCTCGGGGGTGATTCCTGGGCCGAAGGAAAACGCTGTCGTGGTGCCGGCACGGCAGGCGTATTCCCACTCGGCTTCGCTCGGCAGACGCGCGGCGAGCCCGGGCAATCGTTTGTTCAGCTCGCTGATGAAGCCTTGCGCATCGTGCCAGCTGACGTTTTCGACCGGATTCTGTCGGCAGGCGTCGAAGTGGCTGGGATTGACCGGCCAGACGGCGAGCCAGAACTCCTGCGTACAGGCGGTGTCGGCCAGCCAGTAGCCATACGACAGGCGCACTTCGTGTTGGCTTTCGCTGTTGCCGCGCTGCGCTTCGTCGGCCGGTGAGCCCATCATGAAGCAACCGGGAGGAATCCAGCGAAAAACCTGGCGGGCGTTGCCGATTTTCAGAGTCAGCGAGCGACCGTAATCGTCATCCTCGCCAAACGCCGTCCAGGGAACGCGAAAAGGCGGCTCGATTCGACTTCCGGACGTCTCACTGGCAGGTTTCAACGCCATCGGGGCGGAGACTGAAGGCTGGCTGGACATCGTTCCTGCGGATTGGTTGAGTCCCGGCGTGGCTCGCTGCGGCGCGCAGATGGCCGGGGGCAGGCGAGACTATACCGTGAAGGCGCTTGATTCAAGTGTTGTGTTTGCGCAACAATGCGGCCTGGCCAAGGAGTTTTTTGCGATGCAAGCGGTTCTGCCCAAAGCGGACGCTCCGGTCGCTGCCGAATTGCGGTTGGCGCGACGGTGAGCGGTGATGAGACTTCCCGGACACTGCCAGCGATGACGAATGCGTCACTTGCTGCGACCGGCCGCGAGCGGCTGCCCGCGCTTTCGATCATCATTCCGGTACTCGACGAGGCAGCGACGATTTCCGCCCGGCTGGCTGCGCTGCAGGCACTGCGGCAGCGCGGCGCTGAACTGATCGTCGTCGATGGCGGCAGCCGGGATGGAACGGGTGACCTGGCGCGGGCAGCGGTCGATCGTTTCCTGGTCACCGCGCGCGGGCGAGCGACGCAGATGAACGCCGGTGCTGGCACCAGCCAGGGTGGCGTGCTGCTTTTCCTGCATGCCGATACGACGCTGCCGGCGCAGGCCGATGCGCTCATTCAGCGAGCGGTCGCGCGCGGCGCCTTATGGGGTCGTTTCGATGTGACAATCGACGGACGCCATCGCCTGTTGCGCGTGGTCGAGCGAATGATGAACTTGCGTTCGCGTTTGACCGGCATCGCGACCGGCGACCAGGCGATTTTCGTTCGCCAGGACGTTTTCGCGCGCGCCGGGGGTTTTCCCGAACTGCCGTTGATGGAGGACATTGCGCTGTCGCGCCGGTTGCTCCGCCTGGCGCGGCCTGCCTGCCTGCGCGCGCGCGTGCTCACTTCCGGGCGGCGCTGGGAGAAGAACGGCGTCGTGCGGACGATCCTGCTGATGTGGTCCTTGCGCCTGCGCTACTTCCTGGGCGCCGACCCGGCCCGATTGGCGGTTCGTTATGGCTATGCAGCACGCGAACGCTGACCCCGATCGGCGATTGACCGCCGCCGGTCGGCCGTCGCCAATCGCCAGTTCGCCTGCGCCAGCCGGCGGCTGCGCCGTGGGCAACGAGGGCGACGTGCCGACGATTGCCGTATTCGCGCGCGCGCCGGTGGCGGGCAACTGCAAGACGCGCCTGATCGCGCTGCTCGGACCGGTCGGCGCAGCGCGCCTGCATCGGCGCCTGACTTTGCATGCCTTGGCAATGACGCGCCGCGCCGGGCTGGGCCAGGTCGTGCTTTACGCTGCCCCCGACGCGCGGCATCGCTTCTTCCGCGCCGTGCGTGAGCACTGCGCGGTCGCTCTGTGCAGCCAGTCCGGCGGCAACCTCGGGGCGCGCATGGCGGCAGCTTTTGCTGCGCACGCGGGGCCGTTGCTGCTCGTCGGCAGTGACTGCCCGGCCTTGCAGGCGGAGCATCTGATTGCCGCTGCCGCCGCACTCGCTGCGCTGCCGTCGACCCCGGGCGGGGCGAACGCGGCGGTGTTCATCCCGGCTGAAGACGGCGGATACGTTCTGGTCGGGCTGCGTTTCGCCGAGCCGCGCCTGTTCGTCGATATCGACTGGGGGAGCGCCCGGGTGATGGCGCAAACGCGTCGGCGTTTGCGCGATTTGGCTCTGCCCTGGACTGAACTTCCGGTTTTGTGGGATGTTGACCGGCCGGCCGATCTGCTGCGATTGGGCGAACTGCCCGCATTCTCTGACTGCCGTGAGCTGCGTGTGGCCGGTTTGCCGTCGGCTGCGCGCGCGCGAGCCGGCGCGCCAGAGTCGCCGTGAGCCGCCGGAGGTGGGTGCCAGGCTCGTCACCAGCGTCATCCGGCGCGCCGGCCCGCACGACGGTGCGTGCCGGGGGAGAAGTCCGGCCCGGGCGGCCGATCAAGCTGGCGCGCCGAACCGTTGTCCGTTGGCTGCTCGCCGCGCCAGCGATCATCGGCGGTGTCGATGCGCGGCCGGCGCCTGCTGCGGCTGAGACGGTGTCGGTCGACAGCGGGCGCAGCGCGGTGCCACGCTTTTCGGCGCAGCCGCCCGGGGAGCGGCTGCCGACCGGGTGGACGCATCAGACGCTGCCGTCAGTCGATAGAACGAATCGCTTCGACCTGGTCGGCGATCAGGGAACGACCGTGCTGCGCGTGCGCTCGGAGCGCTCGGCGTCCAGCCTGGCGGTCGTGCTGCGGATAGACCCGGCGAAGACACCGCTGTTGCGCTGGCGCTGGCGCGTTTCGAACATCGTGACGGCATCCGACCTGCGGCGCAAGGACGGTGACGATTACGCGGCGCGTGTCTATGTCCTCTTCGACCTGCCGCCCGAGCGTCTGAGCGTGCGCGACCGGCTGCGCATCGCCGCCGCGCGCTTGCTGCACGGCGCCCGACTGCCGGCGGCCGCGCTATGTTACGTCTGGGGAAACGCCCAGGCGGTTGGCGAGGC
Source organism: Accumulibacter sp. (assembly GCF_029255125.1). Classification (GTDB taxonomy): domain Bacteria; phylum Pseudomonadota; class Gammaproteobacteria; order Burkholderiales; family Rhodocyclaceae; genus Accumulibacter. Next base: position 17,490 of record NZ_JAPUVR010000106.1, read on the forward strand.
GGGCTGGAATCCCTATACCGATCGTCTGCGGATGATCGTCGTCGATTCCGGACCAACTCACGCCGGACAGTGGCGCGAGCTCGTGCGCGACGTGGCGAGCGACTTCCACGCCGCATTCGGTGGCCCGGTTCCACCGATTTCGGGCCTGGCGGTGGGCGCCGATACTGACAACACCGGCGAGGCCGTCGAGGCACGCTTTGCCGATCTGGTTTTCGAGGCCCGTCCAATCGAAAATTAATTTTCGTCACTTACTCAAAAATTAAGTGCAATCCTGAGCGGGGCGTGCTATCGTTCGGGCATGGCAAACTCGATCGCACGTTACGAATTCAGCGAACGCCTCGCCGACATCCTTGGCGAGTCGCGGCGCGACCTGCGCTTTCGCGTCACCCTGATGGTCAGCAGCGGCCTGGTCGCCGCAGGCCCGCGCGGCCGCGGCTCACCGCCGGCGACGCCGGAATACGCGGCACAACTGCTGATCGGCGCCATGGCGGCGCCCCAGCAAGCGCAGACGGTTGAGGCGATCCGCTGCTACGGCGCCTTGCAACCGCGGGCGGTGGCCGCCGGCGGCGATGTGCCACGCGTGCTCTTCGGGCCGGCGCCGGTGGATAGCGAGGAGGCGCCGCACGCGCTGACGATACGGCTCGACGGCTTGCGCTTCGCCGATGCACTGGCGGGTGTGCTCGAACTGGCTTGCGCCGAAGAAACGCGCGCGATCGTTGCCAGCGAGTTCTTCGGCGTCTGGGTCAACCGCGCCTGCCCGGTGGCTGCTTTACAGTTCAGCACGTTCCGGCAAGGCAGGCGGGCAGTCATCAGTCATACCTATGGCCTGGCAGCGGACGCGTCGCCGCCCGCCTGGCTCGATCCCCAACGTGGTGGAGTGGTCGACCCCGGACTCTTCCACAGCGTTTTCCTGCCGGTCCGCAAGATGCTCGAGATCGGCCTCGTCACTACCTTGTCCGACGACAGGAGTTCATCGATGATCAAGAAACTTGGCCACAAAGTGGCCGCCATTGCCCGGATGGCAGAACTTGCGGCGAAGACGCCGCATGGCAAGCGCTGGGAGAAACTGCTTTCGGCGCTGGCCGCCGTGCAGGCCTGGTCCGACCAGGTCGATGCGCAGGAGCACCGCTTGCGCGAGGTGGTGGACTTCGGTTCCAACCCGGGCGAGCTGCGCATGCTCACCTACTTGCCGGCAAACCTGCCGAAGAACGCGCCGCTGGTCGTCGTTCTGCACGGCTGCACGCAGAGTGCTGCTTCGTACAACAAGGGAGCAGGTTGGTCGACGCTGGCCGACCGGCACGGCTTCGCCCTGCTTTTTCCCCAGCAGCAGTGGAACAACAATCCCTTGCGCTGTTTCAACTGGTTTCGCCCGGAAGACAACGAGCGCGAGCGCGGCGAACCGGTGTCGATTCGACAGATGGTCGACAAGCTGCTCGGCGAGCAGCAACTCGACCGCCGCCGGGTTTACGTGACCGGTACCTCGTCGGGTGGTGCGATGACCGCTGTCCTCCTCGCGACGTATCCCGATGTGTTCGCTGGCGGGGCGATCCTTGCGGGTGTTCCCTATCGCGCGGCGAACGGTCTGCAGGAAGGGCTCGAGACGATTTTCGTCGGGCGACCCCGTGCGCCGCGCGAATGGGGTGACCTTGTCCGCGCAGCGTCGCCGCATTGTGGTCCGTGGCCGAAGGTATCGGTCTGGCACGGTGACGCCGATACGGCGGTCAAGCCCGTGAATGCCGAAGAAATCCTCAAGCAGTGGACCGATCTGCATGGCCTGGCGCTGTCGCCGACGATCGAAACGCGGGTAGACGGCCATGCGCGGCGTGTCTGGCTGGCGGCCGACGGCGATGAGCTGATCGAATCCTATACGATTGCCGGCATGGCGCATGGCGCTGCCATCGACCCCGGCGCAGCGCCCCATCAATGCGGAACGGCTGCGCCCTTCTTTAACGCGGTGGGGATTTCATCGACGCACCGGATTGCCGAATTCTGGGGGCTATGTGGCGAACGCGCGGTCGCTGGTGAGGCGCCGGCCGGTGTCGTCGATGGCGCTGCGGCAGGCGGTGATGCTGCGCCGGCGGGAGCCGGAGTCACCCGGGAGGGCGAACATCTGGCCCGGGACGAGCGCTCCGACGCGGCCAGCGGCCCGACCGGCGGGGCATCCGGCGATCGCACAGGCGCGGCGGACGATTCCCGCGGCGCCACCGCTCGGCCGTTCGGCCTCGACGTACACGGGATCATTGCGGCCTCGCTCGAGGCAGCAGGCTTGCTCAAGGCTGACCGGGAGCGCCGCTCGAGCAGTTCGGCGCCGCTCGGCATCGACGTTCCGGCGATCGTTTCGACGGCACTGGAAGCGGCTGGCGTGCTCAAGGGAATCGCTGCGCGCAACGGCCTGGCGAACGGCGAGGCCAAGCTGAAAGCGGCTGGCTGGCAAGGCTCGGGATGGGAACTGCTGCACGGTGATGCGCGTGCTTTCCGTGGCGGAGCAATGCTCTACGGCTGCGTCACGGCGGGCGAGACGGGCACCGTCGGCGCCCGGACGAGCGCCATCGCACGCCGGCTGACCCTCGGCGAACGGCCTGAACTGTGCTACGTCCGCCGGCTCGATTTGAGCGCGGCGGTCAACGACTATACGAGCGCCAGCTTCCGCGTCCTGGTCGACGGTGTCGTCGTCGACGAGGTCACTGCGATCGGCATGCTGCATCAGGAGAGCGAATGGCTGCGCCGGCCAGGAATCGACCTGGCGCGCTTCGCCAATCGCACGGTCGTGCTGACGCTCGAAGTCGCCGCCTACGCCAATATCTATAGCCCGGTGTGCGCGCGCGCCTGGGTCGATGACATTACCATCCACAGCGCGGTCGACGTCGTCCGCTGCTGAAGCCGACGACCAGCCTCGCGGCGGGTCGTCGATCTGTCTGGCGGGGAAGGGTAGGTTGGCGTGGTCGCGTTGCTTGGGGCAGGTGACTCAATCGCTGCCGCTGATCCTCAGTCCGGTTTTCTTGAGGATGCGTGTCGAGAAGAGTACGTCGTGCGCGCGGCAGGCTTCGCTGAGGAGGTCGGCGATGATCGCCACCTTGGCCAGAACCTCGCCGCGCGAGCTGCCATGCACCATGGCAAAGAGGTTGTACGGCCAATCGGGCAGGCGGCGCGGTCGGTGGTAGCAGTGCGTCACGAAGTCGAGCGCGCCGACCTTGCCGCCGAACTCGTCGATCTGCTCGTCGGGAACGTCCCAGACGCTCATGCCGTTCGCCGTGTAGCCGATCGCGTAGTGGTTGGGGACCGCTCCGATGCGCCGGATGATTCCCCGTTCGAGCATGCTTTGCAGACGCCCCATCACCTCCTGCGCGCTGCACCCGAGCGCTTCCGCCAGCCGCTCGTAAGGCTGCGGGACGAGCGGCAAACCGCCTTGGGTGGCGATCACCAGCGCGCGATCGACAGCGTCCAGCGACAGGTTTGCTCCTGCCGCAGCCGGCGCTCTCATGCGCGCACCGCCAGGCGCATGTCGACAAAGTACTCCCGTAGCTTCGGGAAGGCGCAGACGGGCAGGCCGCTCGCCTCCTCGATCCGCCGGATGGTCGTTGCGACGGCAGCGTCGCTCTCGCTGGCGAGCACGAACCACATGTTGAACGCGCACTGCTGCGCGCTTTCGCGCTGGTAGTTGTGCGCTACCTCGGGAAACGAATTGACCAGATCGACCACTTCGGACCATCTGGCCGGCGGAACGTGCATCGCCGCCAGGAGGAAGACGCCGCCCATGCGCTCGACCTGAAAGAGCGGGCCAAAGCGCGTCAGCACGCGGGCGTCGAGCAGGCGTTGCAGACGTGCAAGCAGATCCGCCTCGCCGATCCCCAGGCTGGTTGCGGCTACCGCGTAGGGTTGCGGGGAAATCGGAAAACCGCCCTGCAGGTGCTCGATGATCGCCCGGTCGACGGCGTCGAGCGCTACCGACTCAGGCATAGCGCGCCCCGCACTGTTTGAAGCGGGTCAGCGAGAACAGCACGTCATACGCATAGGCAGCCAGTTGCAGACGCTCGCGCAACTCCCGGATGCGTGCTTCGACCTCGCTCCTGGTCTGGCCGTGCAGCATGCAAAACAGGTTGTACGGCCAGTCTGGCCGCACGCGCGGACGCTGGTAGCAGAGCGTGATGCCAGCTTCGCCGGCCAGCCGTTCGCCGACCTCGGCGACTGTCTCGTCGGGTATGTCGTGCACCAGCATCGCGTTTGCCGTATAGCCGAGTTCGTGGTGGCGGACGATGACGCCGAAGCGTTTGACGATGCCTTCCGCGCACCAGGCGCGCAGCCGCTCGATCAGTGCGTTCTCGCTGTAGCCGACGCGGCTGGCGAGAACGGCAAACGGACGACGGCAGAGCGGCAACCCTTCCTGTACCGCTGCGACCAGCCGGCGATCGGTCTCGCCCAGGGGCGCCGGCGCAACGGGCGCGCTTGGTCGCGTGCTGCGCCGGGCACGATCGCTGCCGTCAAGCGGAAAACCGAGGTCGACGTGGTACTCGCGCAGCATCGGCAAGGCAAGGACGGGACAACCGGCGGCCCGCTCGATCGCGGCGAGCACCGCCTGCAGCCGTTCACCCGATCCAGCGGTGACGACGAACCACAGATTGTAGTGGTGCTCGCGCTCGTAATTGTGATTCACTTCGGGAAAGCGGCTGACCATATCGGCGACGCCGTGCAGCGCTTCCGCGGGTACGGCAAGCGCCGCCAGCGTGCTGGTGCCGATCCGCTGGGGAGCGAAGACCGCACCGACGCGCGCCACCCTGCCGCGCTGGCAGAGCGCTGCCAGCGTTCGCAGGATCGTCCCTTCGCCGGCTCCGAGGCGCGCGGCAAGTTCGGCAAAGGGTGTCGGACAGAGCGGGAAATCCCGTTGAAAGTCGTTCAGCAGGCGAAAGCTCAGCCGGTCGTCGGCCAGTTCATCGAGTGTGCTGCTCGCCACTTTATTCAGAACCCGGTGCGGCCGGCACGGCTGGTGAAAAAGATGCCGCTCGGCGCTTCGGCGGCGATCTCGCCGATCCTGGCGAAGCTCGCGGTATCGTAGATGACGACGCGATTGTCGTCGCGCGCCGATATCCAGACGTGCTCGCCGCGCGGGGTGAACTCCATATGCAGAACGGCCTTGCCGGGGGCGAGCGTGTGCACGACCTGCGCCGTCAGCGTATCGATCACTTCAACCCAGCCGTTATCGGGGAACGCGTAGTTGACCCACACCTGACGTCCGTCCGGCCGGGCGATGACGAACACTGGCTGGCTCTTGACCTTGATACGGCCGACTTCCTGCCAGGTGGCGGTGGACACGACGAGAACCTCGTGCCGACCGATCGCCGGCAAGTAGGCCTTGCCCTGGGCGACGGCCCAGCCGCGCAAGTGCGGCATCTTGAAGACCGGCAGCTTTTCCTCGCCACGCCCGTAGTGCTCGAGAATGCGCCGCGTCCCTTGTTCAGGCTGCCAGGTATCGAGCAGCGCGACGCCGTCCTCGCCGAACAGCCCGGCCAGGTAGTGGCGTCCGTCAGGCGTCACCAGCCCGTCGTAAGGCTGCTGCCCGGCCGGAAAGCGCAGCGTTTTCGGCTGCCGCGGCTGGCTGAAGTCGCTCAGCCAGATTTCGCCGCCGTCGAAGAGCGCATAGGCAAAGCGCTGGCCGCTCAGGTCGGCCAGGCCGACGACTTTGGAAAAGGCGCCCGGGGCATACTCGGCCGGCACTTCGGCGAGCAACTCCAGCGTATCGGCGTCGAAAGCCTTGATGCCGCCCGGCGTGTAATTCTGTGCGACGACGATTCGTCCATCCTGAGAGATCGATCCGCCGATCGCGTTGCCCGACTGCAGGATGCGCTTGACGACGCGTGCGCCGAGCAGGTCGAGCTTGCTCAGGCCGCCGTCACGGCCGAAAACGTAAGCGTAGCGCGCATCACGGGAGTACACGACGGAGGCGTGCGAGAGGTCACCGAGGCCCCCGATACGCGCGTACGCTTCACGCCGGCTCGTATCGACCAGCGTCACGTGACCGTTCGCACGTTCGATGATCAGCCCGAGGTCGCCGGTGCCGCGCAAGGGCGCCTGCGCGCAGGCGGCAAGCAGCAGGACCAGCACGACGAGGAGAAGTCTGCTGGCCGTCGTCACAACACGAGCCGCACGGCGGCCTCCATTTCAGTTTGTGTCATGGCCCCGAGCTTGCTGCTGCGGATCGTACCGGTGCGGTCGATGGCAATCGTGAACGGCAGACCGGCTTTCTGGTTGCCCAGCGCGCGCATCAGCTCGATGCCTGGCTGCAGGCCACCGATCAGCGACGTGTAGGACAACTCGTAGGCCTTGGCGAAATCGCGCACGCCCTCCCGGCTTTCCGCGTCCTCGACAGCGATGCCGACGACCTCGAGCCCGCCGCTTCGGTAGCGGGCATGCACGGCAACCAGTTCGGGAATCTCCCGGCGGCAGGGTAGGCACCAGCGGGCCCAGAAGTTAACCAACAGTGGTCGCCCCTGGAGTCCGGCAAGGGCGAAAGGCCGTCCGTTGGTAACACCTCTGAGGGACAGCGCGAACAGCACGGCCGTGGCCGACGGCCCTGGAGCATCGGCCGCTGCGGTTGCGGGCTGTGCGCCAAGCGCCATGACGAGCGCTGTAGCCAGGCCGATGAATCGATTTCGCGTCAAGTGTGCCACTGGCCGATGACCGGGGGTGCAAAGCGGAAAGTGTAGCAAACCTGCGAGTGGCGCGCTTGCTCCAACGGCGCTCTTTAGAGCATCGCTTATCCAAGAGCGGGGACGGAAGCCCGCCGGTACCGTCGGGCGGCCTTCACACGCCGAAAACAAAGAGCCCCGCTCTTGGGCGGGGCTCTCGTTGCGCAGGAAGCTGCGCGGATACTGTCGAAGGATCAGGCCTTGTTCGCTTTTCTACGAGCGCCAAATCCCAGGCCGGCCATGCTTACGCCGAGGAGGGCCAGAGAACCCGGCTCGGGAATGGCGAAATCCTGAACTTCGCCGGTGCCGAAGAACGCCCAACCGGCTGCATTCGGGTTGGCGCCAAGCTGTCCGGAACTCGTGAACACCTTGTCGGCAGAATTCGGGCAGGGCGAACCCGGAAGGCCAGGCGTGCAGTTGAACGTATTGGTGTCGAAATGAACCGCCGCCAGACCGCCAGTCACGTCGAGGTTGCCCATTCCGCCGACGGAGCCGGAAGCGAGCGGGCCGACCGAGCGCAGCGTGATCGGGGTGTTGCTGACGCTGCCGTACTCGCTGCTGCCAAGAGCCTCGAGGCCGATCGGCGAGCCTTGCAGGGACAGCCAGAGCACGCCATCGCTAGCAGTGGCGATACCGCCGGCCTGGGTCGCGGTCGGCGCGAAGTTGCCGGCAGCACCAGCCCAGATTTCCACCTTACCGCCGGTGAAACCGATCTTGACATCGGCACCACCAGCGGGATCGAAATTCTCGGCGACATAGTCGTAGAAGTAGATGGTCAGTTCCATCCCGTTGTCGCCACTCTGCCACAGGATCGGGTTGCCGTTGGCAATGTCATTCGCCCGGATTCTGTTGACCTGGCCGATCCCGACGAGCTTTTCGCCGAGTTGATCGATCTTGCCGTTGTCGTCACCGATGCCGTCGCCGAAGGCTTCGGCTTCGAAGAGGTCGATGGTTTCGAAGATGGCCCCGTCCTGGAAATGGATCCCGGCGACCGTGATTGCGCTAGCCAATGTCGGGACACTAAGGGCGCTCGCCAAGGCTGCGCCCAAGGCTGCTTTGCGGATATTCATTATGTGTGGCTCCAGAGTCAAGTTGAAAGAATCAGTTTTGGGTGCAGGAGGACTTCCGCCCTAAACTTCAGCCCCCCGTGCGGGGCCGTACCAGAATAAAGCAATGACTGTGCCACGGCCGCCAGGCAAGTCGTCGACGCCTGAATACATCATTGATCTATTGATAGTACACGAGATTGAGATAGGACGGGCAGTCTTGATCGGGCTCTTCCCGCTTGGCGGAATGGCGGTCGGTGTAAAATTTTTCGACACAAATATGTTCTTCCTTGCCCGCCAGCCGGCTGCCCCGCGATGTTTGTCGGACCAGCGTGCGCGCACTTGTGCAGGCCTTCGTTTCGTCCATGTCTTGTTGCTGAGCGCACACCAACCGCGCGCGGCCGCGAAGGGCTTGCTCGCTGGCCCGGCGCGAATTGACTTGGGCGAGCGAGATCCGGCATACTGGGCCATCATCAGGCTGCCAGTCTGGCTCTTCAGAGCGGCGATGCGCCCGACTCCGCGTGTCGCATGCGGTGAATGAGCGATGCACTTGCGCAGCGAGGCGCTGAATCAGGATCCCAGGCATCGCGCCGCCTTTGTTTGTGATGGAAGCTATGGGCAGCTTGCTTGTTTGTCGAGCGTCGATGGCGAGTCAGGCGCCAATCCTGCAGCCGGCTCGATCACCTGGACACGATGCCAGCGCGGTGTCGTTGAGCGGGTTGTGTCGACGATGATCGGCGAGATGTTCGCACTGGCCTGGCGTAACTTGGCGCGCCACGGTCGGCGCACGGCAGTCTGCGTTGGCGCGATCGTCTTTGGCGTCGTCGCGCTCGTGCTCGCTGGCGGGTTTGCCGAATGGATGATATGGATGGAGGGGGAATCGACGATTCACTCGCGTCTCGGCCATCTGCAGATCGTCAAGCGCGGCTTCTACGAACATGGCGTTGCCGACCCACACGCCTACCTGTTCGGCGACAGGATCATCGATACGCAGCAGATCACTGCCTTGCCGCATGTCAAGGCAGTGACGCCGAGGGTCGCCTTTTCCGGTCTGATTTCGCGCGGCGACACGACGGTGAGCTTCATCGGCGAGGGTGTCGTGCCAGAGACGGAAGCTGCCGTCTCGCGCGATGTGATCGTCCATGCCGGCGAGCCTTTGGCGAGCAGCCATCGCAACGGAGTGATCCTGGGCAAGGGTCTGGCGGCAAGCCTCGGTGCTGAACCCGGTGCCCTCGTCGTCCTCCTGACGACGACGCCGGGCGGTGGCGTTTCTGCGGTGGAAGCGCAAGTGCGTGGCATCTTTCATACCGCGATCAAGGCTTTCGACGATTCGGCGTTGCGTGTCCCGATTCCCCTCGCGCGCAAGCTGATGAAAGCCGGCGGCTCGCATCAACTGATCGTCCTGCTCACCGAGACAAAGCGCACCGACGAGGTTCTGCGCCAGGTGCGGCGCCTGGTCGATGAACCGCAAAGCGGCTTGCAGGTCACGCCGTGGATAGACCTGGCGGATTTCTATAAGGCGGTGGTCGATCTGTTTGCATCACAAACCGGATTCGTGCGCGCGATCATCGCGATCATCATCGTAATGAGCATGTCCAACGCGCTGATGACCAGCGTTCGCGAACGCACCAGCGAAATCGGGACGATGATGGCGATTGGCTTTCGCCGTCATGAGGTGATGCAACTGTTCGTTAGCGAGGGGGTCACCATGGGGCTGATCGGGGGGACGCTAGGGGTGCTGCTGGCTTATCTGCTGGCGGTGGCGATCTCGGCGGTGGGGATTCCGATGCCGCCCGCGCCGGGGATGGATCACGGTTTCGACGCCGAGATCAGGGTCACTCTGGGCCTTGCTGCAAGCGGTTTCCTGTTGGCGCTTGTGTCGTCGACGCTGGCCAGCCTCTATCCGGCGTGGAAGGCGTCGCGCCTGGCCATCGTCGATGCCTTGCGGCGCGCACTTTAGGCGAGCGCGATGAGCTTCGACTCACTCAGTCTGCGCTGCAGTCTGCGCAACATCTTTCGTCAGAAGGCGCGCAGCGGCATGACCTTGGCCTCGATCGTCTTCGGCGTCGTGGGCCTCATCGTCTCGGGTGGCTTCGTCGAGGATGTCTTCGTCCAGCTACGCGAGGCGACGATCCATTCGCGCTTCGGCCACCTCCAGATCTACAAGGAGGGCTTTTACGCGAACGGCGTGAAGGAGCCATACAACTATCTGATTCCAGAGCCAGATGCGGTGAAAACCGCGGTTGCCGCGGTTCCGGGTGTGCTCGATTCAATGATGCGGATCAACTTCTTCGGCTTGCTGAACAATGGCAAGACCGACCTGCCGATTCTCGGCGAGGGCGTTGAGGCCGGCAAGGAGGCGAAACTGGGCAGCCACCTTTTCCTGATTGCCGGCCGGCAACTCGCCGATCAGGACGCCAACGGCATCCTGCTCGGCGAGGGCGTCGCGCGATCGATGGGCGTTGGCGTCGGTTCGTACGTAACCATACTGACAAATACGCCGGAGGGTGCACTGAACAGCCTCGAGTTCCAGGTGGTCGGGATCTTTCGCACCTATGCGAAGGATTTTGACGACCGCGCGGTGCGTGTGGCGGTTGGTGCTGCGCAGGACTTGCTCGGGGTCAAGGGTGCGCATGCGGTCGTCGTCTCGCTCGACGACGCGCTGAGCACCGACCGTGTCGCTGCCGCGTTGAAAAAGAGCCTCGGTGTGCGCGGCTTCGAGGTCAAGACCTGGTTTGAACTCGACGACTTCTACGCCAAGACGGTTGAACTGTATCAGGTCCAGTTGGGCGTCCTGCAGTTCACCATCCTGGTCGTGGTTCTGCTCAGCGTCGCCAACAGCGTCAATATGACGGCCTACGAACGTGTCGGCGAGTTTGGTACGCTGAAGGCGCTGGGCACGCGCAGTTGGCAGATTTCGCTGCTGATTGTGCTCGAGAATGCGCTGCTGGGCCTGATCGGGGCAAGTCTGGGCGTCGTCCTCGGCGTCGTCCTCGCTCTTGGTCTGTCGGCGATCGGCATTCCGATGCCGCCACCGCCGAACTCGAATGTTGGCTATACGGCTTACATCCGTATCGTGCCGAGCGTGCTCGCGCTCTCGTTCATCATTGGTTTCCTGGCCACCGTACTCTCGTCGCTCCTGCCGGCGCGTGGTGTTGCGCGCATCCCCGTCGTCGACGCGCTGCGCCAGAACGTCTGATCCTCGGCGCGACAAGGCGCGCGTCAGGCAGGATTGCTTTGTTGCGCACTCGGTCGTCCGCGTCCGAAGCTCTGCTCCCCTTGTCTGCCAGCTCGCGTATCGGCTGCTGCGCGCAAGCTCTTCAGAGGGGTGAGCGGACAGCGGTCCACCTGAAAATCGCCTGCAGCGCGGCGTACTTCATGCGCTCGCGCCACGGAAGAAGCGGGTGTTCGGGCGCCGGCGGACTCGCCCTGACGGCCTGCTGCTGGTGGGCGAGCAGGAGCATCGGGAACAGGTACGACCATTCGCTCAGCATGCCAGACAAGCGGCTGCGCTGCAGCAACTGGGTAAACTCGGCGAGGGAAAAGGCAGCCAGATAGGAGTCGGTCGTCTCCTTCAGAAAGCTTTCGCCGTGCGCACGGTCGTGCTTTTCTGCCAGCCAGCGCCAGGTCTCGTCTCGCTTGAACCTCGCCAGATCAACCACAAAACAGGATCCAGCGGGTTTGAGCAAAGCGGCCATGGCGTCGAGCGTGGCCAGCGCTGCCTCGGGCGTCGGGCAGTAGTTCAGCCCGAAGGTCCAGGTGACTGCGTCGAACTTTCGCTCACCCAGCACCTTCGGCAAGTCAGTCATGTCGCCTTCGATCAGCTCGACGTTGTCGATTCGCTCGCGCCCGAGATGCTCCTTGGCCAGGAGAAGCATCGCGCGCGAGATCTCGACGCCGGTGAACCGCACGCCGGGCCGCCGCCGGGCCAATTCTCCCAGGAGGAGGGCCGGGCCACAGGCCACATCGAGCGCTTCGCCGTGCGCCGGAATGCCGGCCAGCGCGCGCTGGAGAACGAACGCCTGAATGATCCGGAAATCGCTCAGACGCGAAGCAGCGATGTACTGCTCGCAGAATGCCCGGTCGAAAATCAGAGGGTTCGCGTGCGCGACACGTGGCCTATGCGCCGCGGTCAGCCGCTCGCGGGTAAAGTAGTAAAGTTCTTCAAGCATGCGGCAATGCCAAGGAAAAGGCGGTGCTGCGGGAAGTTCCGCGCGATCGCAGTGCGCTCGCCGGCGGCCTGTTGCCGTATCGACCGGGCGCCTTGAGAGGACTCGTTTCGCCCTTTCCGTGCCAAGCGCCCAACTCCAGATGCGTGCGGAGTAATGCACTCTACATGGTTGCACCGGTACTGGCAACACGGCAGAATAGGTGGCGCAAGGCGCCCCGGGTGGCGCGCACGGCCGGGGTTCCGATGGTCTCTTGGCGCTTCTGGCCAGGATGCCGCGGTTGCAAGGCAGCGTGCGCCGGGGCAGGCCGAGGTTTCGGGGGGTTGGGCAAGCGCCTGAAATCTGCGTTGCCTGGGCCACGTATCAGGTTTGTCGGGCAAGCAGCACGAGCCGGTTTGCCACCAAGCGTGGCAGATGATCGTGCTGTTCCGGCCGGCCGCCAGTGGTCCGTTGCGACGGAGGGCGATCAGTTGATCGATACGATGTCCGCTGCCCGGTCCGCGGTCCGAGAGGAGACAGTAGAATGAGAAGATGCGCCAAATGCCTGGTTCCCGATCAGGTGCCCGGAGTATCGCTGGCTGACGACGGGGTTTGCAACCTGTGTCGCGATGAAGCAGCGCTGGCCAGGGAAACGGCGCAAGCCGAAGAAGCGCGCCGCGCGTTCGAGCTGGACCTGGAAAGGACCTTGGCCGAATCGCGTGGTCAGGCCGAGTATGATTGTCTGGTGCCGCTGAGCGGCGGCAAGGACAGTATCTATCTGCTCTACCGGCTGGCGGTCGAACTCAAGCTAAAGGTTCTCGCCTTTACGGTCGATATCAATATACCGCCTCTCGCCTGGGACAACATCAGGCGCGCGCTGGCCAAGCTCGATATCGACCATCTCAGCTACTCGCCCTCGCAGGCGTTTTACCGCAAGACGTTTCGTTATCTACTGAGCAACCAGGAAGAACGGGGCGCCGTCTATACGTTGTCTTATGTTTATGCTCCGCTTTTCGAGGGTGATGCGATCAAACTGGCGATAGAAAAAGGCATCCCGCTGGTCCTAGCCGGCTACTCACCCGGACAGCCTGAGCCTGAGCGGATGCTCTATGAATTTTCCCGGCCGCTGATTTGCGCGACCGACTGGACGCCCCCGGAACTGAGGCGTTGCGGTGAGTTCAGCGAGGAGGAACTGGCACGTTTCTACAACCCGACGACGCTGCCGAAGGGGACCGCGATTCCGCGTTACCTGGCACCCTTCCATGCATGGCCATACAACCAGGAAGAGATCATGCGCAAGGTGGTTGAGCATGATCTGGTCGCCTCGAGCAAACACGCCAACCCGATCCACAGCAACTACCCGATCAACTGGCTGCTGATGTACTCGGATCTGCGTACTTTTGGCTACAACCCCTACGCCCCAGAATTCTCCACCCTGATCCGCCACGGCAAGGCGAACCGCAGATACTGGCAGATCATGGGGCCGGTGGTCGATTTTCTGATCCGCCACCGCATCGGTCCGGCCAAGGAAGTGACGCGCAGCCTGGACTGGCTGGGCATGACGGCAGACGATCTTCGCCTTACGCGCGCGCGCGGCGCCTACGATCCGGTTGTCCAGGCATGATCAGTAGTAGCGCCAGTGCGTGCGCCAACCGGCAGACCTGGGCGCAATAACCGCGGACATGAGTGGCGTAGCCGAGCTCGATCGCGTGTTCGCGGTCAGTGACTGGACGGTGCCCGGCCTGTTGCTCGCACGTAGCGAGCACAGTCCGGAGGCGCCGGCCTTGTGGAGTCTGGCTGCCGACGGACAATGGGAGCCAACCGACTGGCGTACCTACCGGCAAGCGGTAGCGTCGCTGAGCAGCAGCTTCCGCAAGCTTGGTCTGACGGCGGGCGAGCCGGTCGGCATCATGGCTCCCGCCTGTCGCGAATGGGATTTCGCGCAACTTGGCGTTCTCGCTGCTGGCGGCGTTGCCGTCGGCCTTGATCCTTACGCACTCGGCGAGCAGTTGTGCGCCATTGCGCGTCGCTGTGGCTTCGTCGGCCTGGTGGTTGCCGACCGTTCGTACCTCGACAGGTTCGACGCGAACATGCGCCAACAGTTGCGTTTCGCGGTCTGTCTGCGTGACGGCGATGATGACGGAGTCATTTCGCTGGCCACGCTGCTCGCGCCAGCGTCGGCCGGCGACGACTGGAATCTGGCCCTGCCGGATGCGCCGGCGACGATCGTCTTCACTTCCGGCACGACCGGCGAGCCGAAAGGCATCGAGTATTCGCATCGGCAGATCTGCCTGGCGGCGAGTGCGATTCTCTCGGCTTTTCCGCAGGTCGGCGCGGAAAGCCGCCTCGCCTGCTGGTTGCCGCTCTCCAATCTGTTTCAGCGGATGATCAATCTGAGCGCGATCGCGCGCGGCGCGCAGACCTTCTACGTCAGCGATCCGCGCGAGATCATGCGCTATGTCAAGTTCATCGCGCCGCACCTCTTCATCGGCGTGCCTCGCTTCTACGAGAAACTGCAGGCCGGCATCGATGCGGTGATCGAGCAACAGCCCTCGTGGCAACGGCGAATGGTCAGGTGGGCGCTGCGCGTTGGTCAAAGACACGCCGCGGCGAGCCGGGCGGGAGAGCGCGCAGGACTGGCCGACCGTTTGGCGCATGTGCTGGCCGATTGGCTGGCCTTGAGCCGAATTCGCGGTGCGCTCGGGCCCAACCTGCGTTTCATGGTCAGCGGTTCGGCGCCGATGCCCGGGTGGTTGCTCGAGCGTCTGCATGCCATCGGTCTGCCCGTTCTGGAAGCGTACGGCGTCAGCGAGAATGTCATCCCGATCGCGATCAATCGGCCAGACCGCTTTCGCTTCGGCACGGTCGGTCAGCCGGCTCCGGGCAGCGAAGTTCGCCTGGCCGAGGATGGCGAGCTCCTGGTGCGGGGTGCCGGCGTCTTTTCCGGTTATCTCGGTGCTGAGAAACCGGCGCCCGCGCTACTTGCCGATGGCTACCTGGCGACCGGTGATCTGGCGACGATCGATGGTGATGGCTTCATCACGCTGATCGGTCGCAAATCCGAGATTTTCAAGACGTCCACCGGCCGTCGCATCGCTCCGGCAGGAATCGAAAGCGGCCTGCAGCAGATTCGGCAGATCGAACACGCGGTTGTCTTTGGCGCCGGGCGCGCCCGGCCAGTCGCCTTGCTGGTCGTCAGTGAAGGGCAGTGGCAGGCCGCCCAGCAGAATTCGTTCAGCGCTCTGCGCGCCCAGGTGGCGGCGGTAAGCGAGCAGATGGCGGCGTATCAGCGCCCAGCCGGCCTGATCTTCAGTGCTCAGGCGCTGACCATCGATGCTGGCGAACTGACCACCAACCTCAAACTCCGCCGACAGGTCATCGAGGCGAAGCATCGTGCAGTTTTGCACGAACTCTACGCCCGGATTGATGCTGCACCTGGCAGTCGATTCGAAGCCTGGAGTGCCGACCACCAGATTTTCTACTGCGAGTCATGAGCCACTACTTCATTACCGGGGCCACCGGAGCGATCGGCAGCAGTCTGGTGCCGGTGTTGCTGCAGCAGCCGACGAGCGAGCTGACCCTGCTCCTGCGCGCGGAGACCGCCGACAAGCTGAACGAGCGGCTGGAGGAGCTGTACCGTTTCTGGGGAATCGGCTCGAGCGACCAAGCCGCGCGCCAGCGCATACGGGCCTTGCGCGGCGACGTCACGCTGCCCGAATTCGGCTTGACGGCGCACGAATACCAGGCGCTCTGCGCCGCCTGTACGCACATCATCCATGCGGCCGGCAATGTGCGGATGAATCTGCCGATCGAGCAGGCACGCCGCTCTTCGGTCGATTCGGCGAAGCATGTCGTGGCTCTCGCGCACGCCGCACCCAAGCTCGAGAAGATCGAGTTCGTCAGCACCGTTGGCGTCGGCGGTCGGACGTATCGGCAAGTGCCGGAAGAATGGCTGACTGATCGGCGCGACTTTCACAACACCTACGAGCAAGCCAAGGCGGAAGCCGAAGAACTCGTTCGCGGCGAAGCCGAGCGCGGCCTCCCGGTGACCGTCCACCGTCCGAGCATGGTCGTCGGCGAGAGCGCCAGCGGTCGCATCATACATTTCCAGGTCTTCTATCACCTGTGCGAGTTTCTCTCCGGGCAGCGCACGCGTGGCCTCAGTCCTCGGTTTGGCGGCACTCGCCTCGATGTCGTCCCGGCCGACTATGTCGCCAAGACCATCGCCTGGTCGAGCCAGACCTCGGCGAGCGGGGGATTGATCCTCCATTCGTGTTCCGGCCCCACGTTGGCCGTTGCCCTCGTGCCGCTGCGCGAGCGCGTCAGGGCGGCGTTCTCGCGGGCGGGTCGCGACCTGCCGCGGATGGTCGAACTGCCGACGCCATTGTTCAAGGCGATCGTTGCCGGTGTCAGCGTCTTCATGCCGACAGAACTCAGGCGCGCGGTGCGAACGCTGCCGGTGTTCCTCGACTACCTGGCGACCGAGCAGACCTTCATCAATCAGCGCACACAGGAGCTGCTCGCGGCAGCGCAGCTTCCGGTGCCGCATCCTGACCGCTATCTGGACAAGGTACTGGACTACTACCTGGAGCGCAGCCGCTAGCCATCGTGCGCCATCTCGTTTGGGCCAGGGCCGTGGCGCGGGCCGGGCGGCCGAATCACCCCAGCCAACAAGCGTCCAGCCGTCCAACGGACAGCCGCTTTTCGGTTCGTCGGCGCGAGAACAACTTATACTAGCAGTGATCGAAAAAACCCGGCACGCTGAAATGGCGTGTTTTCATCAAACCGAGAAAGGAGTGCACAATGGCCGAATCACCTGCCGAAAAGAGACCCGAACCCGTCGGTACACGCGTCAAGTGGAACGTCGAACAGTTGAAGAGCAGTTATGTCAATTTCGCCAACGCCAACTCGACGCGCGAAGAAGTCGTGATGAACTTTGGACTGAACGCGAGTTGGGACCGCAGCCAGCCGGAAATGGAGATCGAACTGGCGCACCGCATCGTGATGAGCCCGTTCGCCGCCAAGCGCCTGGCCGAATTGCTGAACAAGCTGATTGCCGAATACGAGTCGCGTTACGGCGAGTTGAAGTAAGGCGAAGCACGACGCAGTAAGGGCAAGACGGCGGCTTGCCCTGGCGGCAGCGCAGGCGAGCCGCCCGTTTTCCCCTGCGTCGGCTCACCCCTCTGCCGCCGACTTGCGGCGAGCGCCGGCGATGTCGCTCAATCGCTTCCGACGACGAAGCGGAAGGGCTGCGCAATGACTGCCTTGCCGGTGTCGACGAGCAGCGTCGCCTCCCACTCCATGCCGCCGGTGATGCACACCGGCAGGTTGGCATTACCCGCAAAGTGGCTGCCGCCTGCCGCGCTTTCCGCCTGCCTCGCCAGTTGCGGGCGGTTGTAACCCATCTTCATCTCGGTGCCGGCAAAGTCGATTTCGGCTTTGCGCACCTCGATCCCGCTGAAGTTCGCCCTGACCCGCAAAGGCTTGAGTGCCGGGATCGGGCGCGGCTCGATCGACAGCTCGACCTTGCCGCCGTCGGCCAGAATGGCCGTGCAGGTCTGCCGGGCGAGGTCGCAGGTCGACCGCGGCAGCGCGATATCGGTCCGCGGTTCGAGCAGCGGAGCCAGCTTGTAGCCGGCGAAACCCACCCCGGCAAGTCCCAGCAATAGGGCGGCGTCAAGCGCCAGGTTTCTGATCATCGTCTGCGGTTCGTTGGTCGGTGGCGAAGCGCGGCTGCCGCCGGGTGTGGCGCTGCCTGCCAGCGGCATGCTGCGGCCGCCTGGCTGGCTGGCAGACCGCCAAGGCGCACCGGCCGCCGGCAGGCGCTGTGGAAAATTTTAGCGTAGGTCAAATTATCGCAGTCGGCATCTCCGCACAATGTGCGACACATTGCCGCAGCCGCGTCGTGTCGCACGGGCAGCACGACGACACGCGCGCCGGCGATCGAGAAACCTCCCTTGTCGTCCGGAGGAACCGGCGGTGGGGGCGAGGAGGCGGTCATCGCCATCATTCGGGGTGGCTGCCGAGACAATGACCGTGGGCATCAAGGAAGGGACCACCCCAATGACCAGAGGGAGAGTCAAGATGAAAATGCGTACCAGGCAGCTTGCGTCGCTGCTGTTGACGGCAGGGATCGGCCTTGCCGCGGCGGGCAGCGTCGGGTCTGCCGAATCGCTGCAGGACGTGTTGAAGCGCCGCAATCTTTCGCAGCAGGACCTCCTGGCTGCCGCCAAGACCTATGTACCGACCGGCAAGCGTGACGAGTTCGTTGCCTTCTCGTCCGGCGGCCAGTCGGGCCAGGTGATCGTCTATGGCGTTCCGTCGATGCGTATCCTGAAGTACATCGGCGTGTTCACGCCGGAACCGTGGCAGGGCTACGGTTTCGACGAAAACTCCAAGGCCGTTCTCGCGCAGGGGCGCATCGACGGCAAGGACATCACCTGGGGCGACACGCACCACCCGGCGATCTCCGAGACGCAGGGCAAGTACGACGGTCAGTTCCTGTTCATCAACGACAAGGCCAATCCGCGGCTGGCGGTGATCGACCTGCGCGATTTCGAAACCAAGCAAATCGTCGTCAACCCGATCTTCAAGTCCGAGCACGGCGGCGCTTTCGTCACGCCGAACACCGAATACGTCATCGAGGCTGCGCAGTACGCCGCGCCGCTGGAAAACAAGAAGTTCTATCCGCTCGAAGAGTTCAACGATAAATACCGCGGCGGCGTCACCTACTGGAAGTTCGACCGCAAGGAAGGCCGGATCAACCCGAAGCAGTCGTTCTCGCTTGAACTGCCGCCGTACAGCCAGGACCTGAGCGACGCCGGCAAGGGGCCGTCCGACGGCTGGTCGTTCACCAACTCGTTCTGTTCCGAGCGCTACGTCGGCGGCATCGAGAAAGGCCGGCCACCGTACGAAGCCGGCTGCTCGGCGAAGGACACCGACTACCTGCACGTGATCAACTGGAAGAAGGCGGCCGAACTGGTTGCTGCCGGCAAGGCGAAGAAGATCAACGGGCACGACGTGCTGATGATGGAGACGGCGATCAAGGAGGGCATCCTCTTCCTGATTCCCGAACCGAAGTCGCCGCACGGCGTCGATGTCACCCCGGACGGCAAGTTCATTACCGTTTCCGGCAAGCTCGACACGCACGTTTCGGTCTATTCGTTCGACAAGATCCAGGCGGCAATCAAGGCCGGCAAGTTCGAGTCGAAGGACGCCTACGGCATCCCGGTGATCGGCATGAAGGAAGCGCTGCACACGCAGGTCCAGCTCGGCCTCGGCCCGCTGCATACGCAGTATGACGCCAAGCCTTGCGTTGCCTACACCTCGCTCTACGTCGATTCGCAGGTTGCCAAGTGGAACTTCTGCGAAGGCAAGGTGCTCGACAAGATCAGCGTGCACTACAACATCGGTCACCTGGTCACGATGGAAGGCGACTCGGTCGATCCGAAAGGGCGTTATCTGATCGCGCTGAACAAGCTGGCGATCGACCGCTTCGTTCCGGTTGGCCCGCTGCACCCGCAGAACCACCAGTTGATCGACATCAGCAACGACAAGATGCAGCTCCTGTACGACATGCCGCTGCCGCTCGGCGAGCCGCACTACGTCGTCGCCATCGAGGCCGGCAAGCTGAAGCCGGGCGTGCGCTACAAGGTCGGCACCGACAGCCGGACCGACAAGCCGCACCCGGGAGCCGTGCGCGCCGGCGAAGAGAAGACCGTCAAGAAAGGCAACAAGATCGAGGTCTTCGGCACGCTGATCCGCTCGCACATCACGCCGGAAACGATCGAAGCCGAGGTCGGCGACGAAGTGACGATCCACCTGACCAACCTCGAACGCGCGCAGGACGAAACGCACGGCTTTACCGTGTCGACCTACAACGTGCATGCCTCGGTCGAACCCGGCAAGACGGTCACGGTCAAGTTCAAGGCCGATCGCGAAGGCGTCTATCCGTACTACTGCACCGAGTTCTGCTCGGCCTTGCACCTCGAAATGCAGGGCTACCTGCTGGTCAAGCCGAAAGGCTGGAAGCCGAGCAAGGCAGGTGGCGCGGCCGGCGCGAACTACAGCGAAGCCGACTACAAGGCGCAGTTGAAGAAGGTGGCCGACACGCAGGCGGTCATCGACTCGGTCGTCGGTTACATCACCAGCGTCAACTACAAGGACTTCCCGGACGTGGTCAACATGATGGACGACGCGGTCGATCAGTTGGGCAAGATCAAGGACGCGAAAGCCAAGGCTGACGAAGCGGCGGGCAAGAAGGACTGGAACAACGCTGCGTTGTGGACCGAGCAGATCTGGCAATACCAGGTCAAGGCAGCCGACCTCGGCCTGCGCGCCAAGACGTATCTTGAGCAGAACGGCGCCAAGAAGGTGAAGTAAGCGCTCTTGATGCATCTCAAGGCAGATCAGCGGGGAGCAGGACTATCCTGTTCCCCGTTTCATTCCCAGGAAGGAAAAACGATGAAGAAACCGATCGTACTGCTCGCCCTGCTGGCGCTGGCGGCGGCGCCAGCCCTGGCGGCCGACGGCGCCAAGCTGTACACGGAAAAGACCTGCAATGCCTGCCACGGCCCGGCGGGCAACAAGGCGCTGCTGCCCGACTACCCGAAGATCGCCGGGCAGAACGCCAAGTACGCCGAACGACAGATGCTCGACATCAAGAGCGGCGCGCGCGCCAACGGCAACGCAGCGGCGATGAAGGGCGTCATGCACCTGGTCAGCGACGAAGAAATCAAAGTGCTTGCCGACTACGTCTCGAAGCTCAAGCCCTGAGCCGTTCGCCGACGGCCGGCGCGCGGCCGTCGGGCGCACGTTCCGATGGCGCGCAGCGAAGAGCGGACGGCCGAGCGGATCAGCCGCAGTGACTTCTCATACAGCAGGGAGCAGACAATGAAAAAAGTGATACTGGCGACGGCGCTGGCGATGTTCGCGGCGGGCGCGGTGCAGGCCGGCCCACCGGCGCCCAAGACGCAGGGGATCGAGAGCAAGGACTACAAATGGAACGCCCAGGAGGGCGAGAAGATCGAGGCCTTGAAGCTGAAGGGCGATCGCAAGCGCGGCGAGGAGGCGTACGAAGTCTGCGGCGCCTGCCACCTGCCGTCGGGCGCCGGGCGTCCGGACGGCACCTTCCCGCAGCTCGCCGGGCAGCATACGACGGTGCTGATCAAGCAGATGGCCGACATTCGCGCCGGCCTGCGCGACAATCCGACGATGTACCCGTTCGCTGCGACGCTCACCGACCCGCAGGAACTCGCCGACGTTGCTGCGTACATCGAACAGTTGTGCATTCCGCTCGAACACGGCAAGTACGAAGGCAAGGACGCCGACAAGCAACTGGCGACCGGCAAGGACCTCTACGAGAAGGAATGCAAGGAGTGCCACGGCGCCAACGGCGAGGGCGTCAAGGACAAGTTCTATCCGGTGATCGCCGGTCAGCACTACAAGTACCTGCTCCGCCAGATGACCGAAATTCGCGACGGCCATCGCCGCAACGCCAACCCGGACATGGTCAGAATCATCAAGAAATACAACAACGATCAACTCATTGCCATCTCGGCCTACCAATCGAGCCTGGTCATGCCCGGCAACATGTGCAAGGCCAAGGCGCCAGCGAAGAAGAAGTAGGATGTCGGCAAACCCCTTTGCCGGGCCGAACCGGATCGTCGCCCTGCTCAGCGCAGTGGCGACGGCCCTGATGATCGGCGCGTACTTCGCGCCGATCTGGTGGGTCTCGCTGACCGCCCCGAACTATCCGCCGGACGCCTTTCCCGACGGAATCCGCATCCATTTCCACTTCAACGGCGTCTTCAACGGCTGCAGCGCCGCCGGCAAGGGGTCGCGCATGGCCGGCGAGATCATCCAGAAGGACATTTCGCACGAAGACGAGCGCTACAATCCGATCACCGACAAGGGCAAGGACGTCAACCAGGGCGCGCAGGGACTCGATTGCGTGCACGAGATGAACACCATCAACCACTACGTCGGCATGTTTCCGATCGCCACCGGCGCGCCGGTCGAGAAACCGCTGGCCAAGTTCTTCTTTGCCTTCTTCGCCGTCATGCTGATCGGCTTCATGCTGCCGCAGCGAGCGGCGCGCGTGCGCCTGCTGAGCGCCGGCTTTCTTGCCGTCGCCGCCTGGATGCTGGTCGACCAGTACGCGCTCGGCGGACTGCAGGCGCATGTCGCGCACTACGTCAGCGAGACCGCGACCTTCTTCAACGAGCCCGAAAAAATCCGCGGCTGGGGCGAGAACGTGACGCGCATCACGCACCTGGTGATCGGCGCCACCTTTGTCGCCATGCTGCTGATCGTTCTTGGCGTTGCCCGCGTGCGCGCGTTCACGCTCGTTCTCGCGCTGATCCCGGCGCTTTTGCCGATCTACTTCCTGATCACCTACGCCGGCTGGCTGTGGTTCTTCGGGCACAACATGCACCCCTGGGGCGCTTTTACGCTGAAGCCCTTCATGCCGACCGTTTTCGGCGAGGGCAAGGTGGCGCAGTTCTCGACCTACTCCTACCCTTACTGGGGCTACGCGATGCTCGTCGGCGTGATGATCTGCCTGCTGCTCGCGCTGCTGATCCGCCGCCGGCAGTTGCGCGAGGGAAGTGTGGAGTAAGCGACCGATGCTGCGTCGTCTGCTCGCCGTCGGCCTGAGCTGCGGGTTCGCACTGCTGGCGCTGCCCCTGGCGGGCGACGCCGAAGACGCGCTGACCGCCTTGTTGCGCAGCGGCGCGCGCGGCAGCGGCGGCAACACGGCCAATGCAGCGCGCAACGCGGACAATGAAGCGCGCGACGAACGCCTGGGCGGAATGGCCGCGCCGCCGGGCCGGGCGGCGCCGGGAAACGCCGGCTGGGGCGGCATCGACCAGCCAGTGAGCATTCCTCTCGCGGCGCACGTTGCCGGGCTGCCTTTCCTGCAGGATCTGGTCAATGCCGCGCCCGCCGGCACGCTGCTCAAGCTGGCGCCGGGCAGGTACTCGGGTCCGGTCGTCGTCAACAAGCCGCTGCATATCGACGGTGGCGGGCAGGTGACGATAGACGGCGGCGGCAAGGGAACGGTCTTCATACTCGCGGCGAACGATTCCGTTCTGCGCGGACTTCATCTGACCGCTTCCGGGGCGTCGCACGACACCGACGACGCCTGCCTGAACGTACGCGGCGACCGCAACATGCTCGAAGACCTGACGATCGACGACTGCCTGTTCGGCATCGACCTCAAGAAGTCGAACGACAACGTCGTGCGCAACAACCGGATACGCTCCAAGCCTTTCGACCTCGGCACGCGCGGCGACAGCCTGCGCCTGTGGTACAGCCAGCGCAACCTGATCGCCGGCAACATGATCGAGGACGCGCGCGACATGGTCGCCTGGTACTCGAACGACAATCGCTACCTGGGCAACGAGGCCAGGCGCAGCCGCTATTCGATCCACTTCATGTTTGCCGCCAACAACCTGGTCGAAGGCAACCGCTTTTCCGATAACGCCGTCGGCGTCTATGTCATGTATTCCGGCGGCGGCGCGATCCGGCGCAATCTCTTCTCGCACGCCAACGGGCCGACCGGGATGGCGGTCGGCTTCAAGGAGGCCTCGGACGTGCTCGTCGAGGAGAACGAAATCATCTACTGCGGCGTCGGCATCGGGCTCGACATGTCGCCTTTCGAGCCCGAGAGCACGATCCGGATTCGCCGCAACCGCATTGCCTACAACGGCGTCGGCATGAGTTTTCTTGCCGACAAGGACGGCACGCTGATCGAGGGCAACGTCTTCGAGGGCAACCTGACGCAGGTGGCGATGGGCGACGCCGGTAGCGCGCGCCACAACGTCTGGAAAAACAACTATTGGGACGACTATCAGGGTTTCGACCGCGACCACGACGCGATCGGCGACCGCCCGCACGAGCTGTACGCCTACGCCGACCAGTTGTGGATGGAAGTGCCCTACGCGCGCTTCTTCCGCAACGCACCGATGATGGAAACGCTCGACTTCCTCGAACGCCTGGCGCCGTTTTCGACGCCGGTGCTGCTCCTGCGCGACGAGCAGCCGGCGTTCACGCGGACGCCGGCGCGCCACACGGGAGCGGGCGAATGAACCAGCCAGGCAAGGATCAGTCGGGCGTCGACCTCGATCCGGCCGCTGCGACGAACGAAAGCGCGGCCCCGGGAGGAGCGAAACGATCGCCGGCGCCGGTGCGCCGGCAGGCGAACCGGCGCCGCTTCATCCGTTCCGCCTTTCTGGTCGGTGGCGTTCTCGGCCTGGCGATGCTCGGCTACGTTCCGGTGGCCAGCGCGCGCAAGGCGCGTCTGCGCCCGCCGGGGGCGCTCGAGGAGAGCGATTTCCTTTCCTCGTGCATCAAGTGCGGCCAGTGCGTGCAGGTCTGTCCGGTCGCGGCGATCAAACTCGACGATCTCGACGCCGGTTTCGGGCTTGGCGTTCCGTACATCGACGCGCGCCGGCAGGCGTGCGACTTTTCCTGCGACGCGGTGCAGTGCATCCTGGCGTGCCCGACCGGCTCGCTGACCTACAAGAAACCGGCGACGCTGCCGACGCGGCCCGGCATGCCGCTCGCTCGCGCGCCGGTGCTCAAGGCGAAGGAAAAGGACGCCGAGCCGACGCTCAATCTGCGCGAGCGTATCGGCCTCGCCCGCCTGGCGCGGCCCGAGACGTGTCTGGCGGTGCAGGGCAAAGGCTTTCGCGGGCAGGCGCGCGGCGCCGACTTCACCGGACGCCTGCGCTACAGCGCGATCGACCGCTGGCGCCCGATCGCCGTGCGCGAACACCCCTACGAACGCGACATCTGCGACCTGTGCGTCAGCGAATGCCCGATCAAGGACGCCATCCACCTGCAGGAAACGATCGGCCCCGACGGGCAGAAGCACTATCGCCCGCAGGTGCTCGAACAATGCGTCGGCTGCGGCGTCTGCGAGATGATCTGCCCGCTCGAAACGGCAGCGATCGTCGTCGATCAACGCGCCGCGTGGAGCGCCGGATGAGCCAGCTTGAAGCACTGCGCGTCCTCTTCGGCGCCGCGCCGCAGAAACCGCCGGTGATCTCGCCGGCAGCGCGCCAGGTACACAGCCTGAAACGAATGACCAAGGCCGACTTCGCGGCGCTCAAGCAACACGCGCACGATCACCAACTGGTCAACCACAAATGGCGCAACCGGCGCTGGCTCGTTCTCATCCTGGTCAACCTGTTGTTCACCTTCTCCTTCTGGCTCGACATCCAGATGCTCGAAGGATCGCTCACCGCCTCGCGCTTCGTCGGCTTTCACCTGATCGACCTCAACTCGGCGCTGCAGGTGATGCTTGCCCACAAGCACGTCATCGTCAATCTGTTCATCGGCACGGTGACCGTCTTCGTTCTCTGGGTGGCGCTCGGCGGGCGCTCGTTCTGCTCGTGGGTCTGTCCCTACCACCTGGTCGCCGAGTGGTTCGAGTGGCTGCACCTCCAACTGGTGGCGAAGAAACGGGTCAGCGACCACGAATTCCACCGCGGCGCGCGCAGCATTTTCTGGCTGGTCTTCTCGCTGCTCGCGCTGCTCAGCGGCTACACCGTCTTTGAAACGATCTCGCCGACCGGAATCCTCTCGCGTGCGCTGATCTACGGTCCGTCGCTCGCCCTGGGCTGGGTGCTCGTGCTGCTCGTCTTCGAAGTCGTCTATTCGCGGCGCGCCTGGTGCCGTTACGTCTGCCCGATCGGGCTGACCTATGGTATCGTCGGCGCCGTCTCTCCGCTGCGTATCGAGTACCGGCTCGAAAATTGTTTCCACGAAGGCGATTGCCGCAAGGTCTGTCTGGTGCCGCACGTGCTCGATGTCGTCATCAAGGGCAGGGCAGCCGAGCTGCGCGAGCCGATCGGCCCCGACTGCACGCGCTGCGGCCTCTGCGTCGACGTCTGTCCGAGCGGCGCGCTGGTTTTTTCGGTCAAGGGCCTCGACCGCCTGCTCTGAACAAGATTGCGCATGATACGTTTCGACAACGTCGGCAAGGATTTCCGCAAGCAACGCGTGCTCGACGGCGTCAACCTCGAGATCGGCCTTGGCGAGCGCATCGCGCTGATCGGTTCGAACGGCGCCGGCAAGACGACGCTGATTCGCTGCCTGCTCGGCGAATACACGCACCAGGGCAAGGTCACCATCGACGGGCGCGAGCCGCGCAGCGAGCGCACGCTCGTCCTCGGCCGCATCGGCTTCGTTCCGCAGTTGCCGCCGCCGCTCAAGATGCCGGTCGCGCAACTCGTCGGCTTTGCCGCCGGCGTCTGCCATTCGGCGAGTGAGCGCATCCTCGCCGTCGCGCGTCGGCTCGGGCTCGAGGTCGAGGCGATCCTGGCGCGGCCGTTCAACCGCCTGTCGGGCGGCATGAAACAGAAGCTCCTGATCGCCATCGCGCTTGGCCGCGACGCGCAGGTTCTGGTGCTTGACGAACCGGCGGCCAACCTCGACCCGGAAGCGCGGCACACCTTCTTCAGCCTGCTCGCCGAGCGCCTCGCCGGCAGCACGATGATCATCTCCAGCCACCGTCTCGACGAAGTCGCGCCGCTGGTCAACCGCGTCGTCGAACTCGACACCGGGCGCATCGTGCTCGACGACCGGGTCGCCGAAGAGGGCGCGCTGGCGGCGCTTTTCCAGGTGCATCTGACCTTTACCCGCGCCGACGCGGCGATCACCCGCACGCTCGCCGCCTGGCAGTTTGCCGATCGGCGCGCCGGCCTCGAATGGCACGGCACGGTCGCCGGCGCCGACCGCCTGCGCTTCATGGGCGTCGTCGCGCGCTACGTCGGGCTGCTCGCGCGCATCGAAATGCACGCGCTCGACCCGGCGGTCGTCCTCCAATGAGCCGGCGAATTCCGCCGCCAGAGGCATGAAGCGCCGGCGCTTCGTCGGCATCGTCCGGCTGCTGCCGCTCGCTCCGGCGCTGCTGCCGGCGGCGTTCGCGGCCGGCTGCGCGCGCGAAGCCGAGCACGGCCCGGTCGACATCAAGTGGGATCGCGACCTCGACGCGCGCTGCGGCATGGTGATCAGCGACCGGCGCTTCGCGGCGCAGATTCGCGACCCGGCGGGCAAGGTCTGGAAGTTCGACGACATCGGCTGCGCCGTCTTCTGGCTCGCCCGCCAGCCCTTCGACGACAACGCGGCCAGGCTCGAATACTGGGTCGCCGACCAGCGCACGCTGGCCTGGCTCGACGCCCGCCAGGCGCACTACCTGGCGGGTCGCAAGAGCCCGATGGGCTACCAGTTCGCAGCGCAGGCGAACGCCGAAGACGGCAGCCTGAGCTACGGCGAAATGAAGCAGCGCATCCTGGCGCGCGGCAAATGAGCCGGCGGCAGCCCGCGCCGAGCAGCCCGGCATGAACGCATTCCTGCTCACCGCCCGCCTGGACATCGTCGAATCGCTGCGCGCGCGCTGGTTCCTCGTCTACAGCCTGGTTTTCGGCGGCATCGTCGCGCTACTCTTTGCCTTCGGTCTGACCGAATCGCGCGTTCTCGGCTTCATCGGCCTGTCGCGTCTGCTCGTCACCTACATCCAGTTGACCATGGCCATCCTGCCGGTCTTCGTCCTCATCACCACCGTGCGCTCGGTCGCCGGCGACCGCGAGGCCGGCGTCTACGAGTACCTGCTCGCGCTGCCGGTCGGTCTCGCCGCGTGGTTCTGGGGCAAGCTGCTCGGCCGCTACCTGGTCATTTTCCTGCCCGTCTTCGCGGCCATGCTCGGCGCCGTCGTCTGGTCGCTCTTCCAGGCGATCGACGTGCCGTGGGCGATGTTCTTCTACTACACTGGGCTGCTCGCCGCGCTCGCCTGGTGCTTCCTCGGCATCGGCATGCTGATCTCGACGCTGGCGCGCAGCACCGACGTTGCGCAGGGCGCCGCCTTTCTCGTCTGGCTGTGCATGCTCCTCTTCCTCGACCTGATCCTGCTCGGCCTGCTGATCCAGGGTCGCGCCGCGCCCGAAGTCGCGGTCGGCATCGCGCTGCTCAACCCGCTGCAGGTCTTCCGCACCGCCGCGCTGGCCATGTTCGACCCGCAACTGATCGTCCTCGGCCCGTCGGCCTACGTCATCCTCGACCTCTTCGGGCGCGACGGCTTCCGCCTTTACGCGCTGCTCTACCCGCTCTTCATCGGCGCGCTGTGCGCGCTGGCCGGCTACTGGACGTTCCGGCGCAGCGACCTGCCGTAAGTCGGCGGTGAAGCGCCGCCCGCCGGGCGTGCCAGCGTGTAGCCGTCGGCCGGCGAGCATGCCCGGCCATTTTTCCGGCAGAGGTTTTCGGCTAATATCCGTCTCGTAGCCATTAGCCGTCGGCCGCCTTCGTCGGCTTCTCACTCTTCCTTGGCCTCCTCCTTCACGCACGCTGCCTGCCCCATGCTGTTCGCTCCGAGTCCACGATGAGACGCGCCGCGCCCGCTACCACACCGACCGACTTCTTCATCAGCTACACGCAAGCCGATGAAGACTGGGCGGCGTGGATTGCCTGGCAGCTCGAAGAGGCCGGCTACCGGACGCTGATCCAGGCGTGGGATTTCGCTGCCGGCGGCAACTTCGTCGGCGAGATGCAGCGCGCACTGCAGACAGCGGCGCGCACGATTGCCGTGCTGTCGGACGAGTACCTGGCGGCGCCCTTTCCGCACGCCGAGTGGACGGCTGCTTTCGCGCAGGACCCGACAGCCGAAGCCGGCCGCCTGCTGCCGGTGCGCGTGGCGGCCTGCCGGCCGGACGGGCTGCTGGGGCAGGTCGTCTACATCGATCTCGTCGGGCTCGACGAGGCGACCGCGCGGACGAAACTGCTGACCGAAGTCTACCGCGGCAGGCGCAAGCCGGCGACGCCGCCCGGCTTTCCGGGCCCAGCCCGGGCGACGTCCGGCGGCGCCGCCACGACGCCATCGCCGCCCGCTTTTCCCGGAAGCGCGGAGAACCCCTTGCGCGCGCTGCAGCAAGCCGTCGTTGCCGGTGGCGAGCTGCCGGAGCTTGCTGAGGCTGCGCTGCGCGAGATCGGGGCCCACTCGCCGCGCACGCTGGCCGAATACCGCCTCGGCCGCATCGCCGAATGGTCGCAGCCGCGGCACGCGCTGAACAAGCGCTTCACGCGGTTGACGCTGCTGCTCGATCAGGGACAGGACGCGCAAGGCGTTCGCTGGCAGCCGCAGGCGCAGAGTTTCGACGACCTGCGCCAGGTGCTTGCCGCCGCGGTCGATGCGCCGGCGCTCGTCGTCCTCGGCCCGCCGGGCTGCGGCAAGAGCACGCTGCTGCGCCGGCTCGAACTCGACCTCGCCTGCGCCGCGCTGCGCGCCGGCGGCGGGGAGGGCGAGCCTCAGGGCACAACGAGTGCGGACGCCGACGCCGACGCCGACGAGAGCGTCATCACCTTCTTCGTGCCGCTCAACCGCTACCGGCCGGCGAACCCCGGCGCAGCGCTGCCGTTGCCGGGCGACTGGCTGACGGCCGAATGGGCGCGCCGCACGCCCGATCTGCCGGCGCTCGCCGACATCCTGCGCGGCCGCCGGCTGCTCCTGCTGCTCGACGCGGTGAACGAAATCCCGCACACCGACGCGGCCGACTACGAACAGCGCATCGAGCTCTGGCGCGACTTTCTCGCCCGACCGCCGACCGGGTGGCGCATGCGGGCGATCTTCTCGTGCCGCAGCCTGGACTACAGCGCCTCGCTGTCGACGCCGGAGTTGTCGGTGCCGCACGTGCGCATCGAACAACTCTCCGACCGCCAGGTTGAAGACTTCCTCGCCGCGTACAGCCCGGCGCACGGCGCCGACCTCTGGCGACAACTGCGCGGCACGCCGCAGCTCGATCTTTTCCGCTCGCCGTTCTACCTACGGCTGTTGATCGCCCAGGCCGGCGAAGGCGGGCCGCTGCTGCGCGGTCGCGCCGCACTGTTCACCGGCTTCGTCCGTCAGGCGCTGCTGCGCGAAATCGAAGCCGGCAATCGGCTCTTCCGCCCCGGCTTCCTGCTCGACCGACGAGACAACGAACATATCGTTCGCCGCGCCTGGCGCAATGCGCTCGACCTGCCGACGCGCGGTCCGCTGCTGCCGGCGCTCAGCCGCCTGGCGCATGCCCTGCAGGCGCGCCGCGCGCCGGGCGAAGCCTCGCGCGTGGGCGTGCCGTGGGACGACGCCTGCCAGCTCCTCGCCGCGGCGGACGCCGCGCCGGCGGCCGAGCTGCTGCACGCCGGCGGCGCGCTGCAGGTGCTCGAAGAACAATGGGACGACATCCTCTACGTCCACCAGTTGTTGCAGGAGTATTTCGCTGCCCGCGCGCTGGCCGCGCATCCGCAACCGGGCCTGGTCGCCGGCGAATGGCGCGCCGACCGCGTCTCGCCCAGCCTGAGCGAAGTCATCGCCGGCCTGGGCGACGCCGACCCGCTGCCGGCGCTGCCGGGCAGCGGCTGGGAAGAGGCCTTTGTCCTCGCCGCGGCGCTGGCGCCGCGCGCCGACGACTTCGTCGCTGCCGTCGGCGCGGTAAACCTGCCGCTCGCCGGTCGCTGCGCCGCGCAGCCGGATGTGGCCGTTTCCGAGCCGTTGCGCCGGCGGCTGCAGGACGAGTTGATCGCCCGCAGCCGCGACCGGGCGGCCGACCTGCGCGCGCGCATCGGCGCGGCGCGCGCGCTGGGCGAACTCGGCGACCCGCGTTACGAACGGCGCAGCGGGCCGCACGGCGCCTACTTGCTGCCGCCGCTGGTGGCGATTGCCGGCGGCGACTACCCGCTGGGCAGCGACGAAGGGCTGTACGACAATGAAGCGCCGGCGCATCGCGTGTCGGTCGCCGCCTTCGCCATTGCCCGTTTTGCGCTGAGCAACGCCGAGTGGCGGCTGTTCATCGAAGCCGGCGGCTACGACGACGAGCGCTGGTGGGAGGGCGAAGCAGCGCAAGCCTGGCGCCGCGGCGAAGGCACGGCCGACGGGCCGAAGGAGGCCTCGCTTGACGCCCGGCGCTGGGTGCAGGACAACCTAGCGGCGGTGCGCCTGTGGCCAGCCGAGGGCCGCATGACTTTGCAGCGGCTGACCGATTGGGAGAAGTGGTGCGCGATGTCCGACGCCGAGTTTGCAGCGCTGCTTGAAGGCGAGTACCCGTCCGGTCGGCAGAGGCAGCCGACGTACTGGAACGATCCAGCGTTCAACCAGGCGGCGCAGCCGGTAGTCGGTGTGTCCTGGTACGAAGCGTGCGCGTACTGCGCGTGGCTGTCGGAGCAGACAGGGCAGGCGTGGCGGTTGGCGAGCGAGGCGGAGTGGGAAGCTGCGGCGCGCGGAAGGGCGGGTCGGCGTTACCCGTGGGGAGACGATTTCGACCCTGCACGCGCGAACACCTTCGAAACGCACGCGCGTACAACGACGCCGGTGGGGGTGTTTGCCGGCGGCGACACGCTGGAGGCCGTGGCCGATCTGAGCGGCAACGTCTGGGAATGGACGAGCAGCGCGTACGAGTCGTACCCCTACGTGGCGGACGATGGGCGCGAAGATCCGGATCGGACGACGCCCCGGCGCGTGGTGCGCGGCGGCTCTTGGTTCGACGACCGCGACTTCGCGCGCTTTACTTACCGCGGCCGCCGCCATCCTGGAACCCGCAACAACGCCCTTGGCGTTCGGGTGGTGTGTGTGTCCCCCATCCTTTTGAACCGCTGCCCACCGGAATGCTGATCACTGATTTTCTGATCTTCTGCTCCTCTGTCGCCGCGCAGCGGCGTCGTTCTTCGGCTTTTCCGCTTTTCACCGGGCGCGCAGCGCCCGCGCCTTGTTGCGGGCGATTTTCTCCGTGTTTCCACTGAGCTTTCCGAGAAACTACGGATGGTGCAAGCCCCTTGGTCTCGTTACGCTTGTGTGGTGCGCGCTACGGCTGAGGGCGGCGTCGCCTGTCACCGTTGGGCTGGCGGTGCGGCGGGTGAAGGGCGGTTTTGCTCGTCGCCGGGCGAGCAGCGAGCATCGCCTGTGGAGCCCTCCCGGCAGAGCCCGAGACGCTCGCGAACGGAAGGCGAGATCCGGTGAAGCGGCGTCGTCCGTGCACGCCGGTTGGCCGAGCTCTCGGCCTGGCCGTCCCGTCCGCGGCTTGACCGTGCCGGCAACGAGCGGCTTCGCTGGCTGGCGTGCCCTTTTTGCCGGAGGGGCTGGCTCCCGGTCTCGGGCGTAGCGCGTTTATCGCCTGCCGCCGTTGCTGCGCGGCGGGCGTGTTCGCGTTCTTTGACCGGGGGAGATATCGATGTTCCGCAATCTCAATCTGGGTACCCGCCTGGGAGCTGCCTTCGCTGCCGTACTCATCCTGCTGCTTGGCGTCGCCGGGATCGGCTTCAAGCGTGTTGGCGACCTGCAGGCCGAGATCAGCGATCTGGTCCAGGACAAGAACCGGAAAGTCAGGCTGGCCAACGAGCTCAACGACATCGTGCATGTGGCTGCCGCGTCGCGCCTGAACATGTTGATTCTGCGCAACGACGAGGCGAGTCACAACGAACTCGAGCAACGCGCGGCAGCGAGCAAGCGGGCGACCGAGATCATCGACACGCTCGCCGGTTTGCGCGATGGCGAGGCGGGCGAGGCGGGCAAGGCAGCGCTGGCGGCGATCGTGCAGGCGCGGGCGGCGTCGAACGCGATGTCCGGCACGCTGCAGGAGATGATCAAGGCGAAGGAATGGGAGGCGGCGGTCAGCCATTTCGGCAAGCACTATCGTCCGGCGCAAGCGGCTTATCTGAAAGCCATCGGCGATTTCGTCGGGCAGCAGAATGAGCGCGCCGAGGAGGTCAGCCGGCGAGCGGAGGGGCTGGTCGCCTCGACGCACGTGCTGATCGCCGGCCTGGCCGCGGCGGCGGTCTTGCTCGGTGGCGCGCTGGCGACCTGGATTTGCCTTTCGATTACGCGACCGATCCACAGCGCGCTGCAGGTTGCCGGCGCGCTCGCCGAGGGTGATCTGTCGGTCGGCATCGAGGCGGATGGCAAGGACGAACTCGGCCAGTTGCTGACGGCGATGCAGGCGATGGTCGGTAAGCTGGGTACGATCATCGGCGAGGTGCTCGCCGCCGCCGACAATGTATCGAACGCCTCCGGCCAGGTGTCGTCCACCGCCGTTTCGCTCTCGCAGTCGACCAGCGAGCAGGCGGCGGCGGCCGAGGAAACCAGTGCCAGCATCGAAGAGATGAGCGCCGCGATCGTGCGCAACAGCGAGAACGCGAAAGTCACCGAGGGCATGGCCGCGGGCGCTGCGCGGCAGGCGGGCGAGGGCGGTGCGGCGGTGGCTCGCACGGTCGAGGCGATGAAGAGCATCGCCGGCAAGATCGGCATCGTCGACGACATCGCCTACCAGACGAATCTGCTGGCGCTCAACGCAGCGATCGAGGCGGCGCGCGCCGGCGAGCACGGCAAGGGCTTCGCCGTCGTTGCCGCCGAGGTGCGCAAACTCGCCGAACGCAGCCAGGTTGCCGCGCAGGAAATCGGCACGCTGGCGCGTGATTCGGTCGGCCTCGCGGAAGGCGCCGGCGCGCTGCTCGTCGAAATGGTGCCGTCGATCCGCAAGGTGTCCGACTTCGTGCGCGAAATCGCCGCCGCCTCGCACGAGCAGTCCACGCGGGTTGGCCAGATCAGCAGCGCGATGGGCCACTTGAATCAGGCGACGCAGCAGAACGCTTCGGCCTCCGAGCAACTCGCCGCGACGGCCGAAGAACTCGGTGCGCAGGCCATACAGTTGCAGGAGCTGATGGACTTTTTCCACCTTGGCCGCAAGGCGCACATCGCCGGCTGAGCCGCTGCCGGCGGCCGCAGCGCCGGGCTGGTCGTCGCGCCGCTGACGATCGCGCGATGACGCGCGACTGGCCTGGCGATCCTCTCCGCAGCACGGGTATTTTCGGCTAATATCATCGTCCCCGGCATCGCTCGCCGAGAGCGGACGACACCGGACGGCATTGCCGAGAGCAGCGCGCAGCGCTGGCCAGTTTCTCGGCATTCCGCCTACCGCCCAGCCCGAGCCCACGATGACTTCCAGCGCCGCGACGCCGCCGATCGACTTCTTCGTCAGCTACACGCAGGCCGACCGCGCGTGGGCCGAGTGGATTGCCTGGCAGCTCGAAGACGCGGGCTACAAGACATTGATTCAGGCATGGGACTTCGACCCGGGCAGCAATTTCGTCAGCGCGATGCAGCGCGCGCTGCAGAAGGCCGAGCGCACGATTGCCGTGTTGTCGGACGCCTACTTCGCTTCGGGCTTCACCGAGGCCGAATGGACAGGCGCTTTCGCGGCGGGTCGCCAGCGTCTGCTGCCGGTGCGCGTGCGCGACTGTCGGCCGGATGGCTTGCTCGCTGCCATCGTCTACCTCGATCTGGTCGGTGCTGACGAGGTGGCAGCGCGCGCGAAGCTGCTCGCCGGAGTCGAACGCGGGCGGCGCAAGCCGCCGACGGCGCCGCCATTCCCGGGCGCTGCAGCATCGGCGCCGCCGGCTTTCCCCGGCGTTGCGCGCGCTCCGCTGAGCGGGCTGCGCCGGGCGATCATCGACGGCGGCGAGCTGCCGGAAATCAGCGAAGCCGCGCTGCACGAGATCCTCGCCGCTTCGCCGCGCACGCTGAGCGACTACCGACTGGCGCGCATTGCCGAATGGTCGCAGCCGCGCTACGCGCTGAACAGGCGCTTCACGCGGCTGACGCTGCTGCTCGACCAGGGGCAGGACGCGCAAGGCATGCGCTGGCAGGCGCAGCCGCAGAGCTTCGACGATCTGCGCCAGGTGCTCGCGGCCGCGGCCGACGCGCCGGCACTCGTCGTTCTCGGCCCGCCCGGCTGCGGCAAGAGCACGCTGCTGCGCCGGCTGGAACTCGACCTGGCGTACGACGCACTACGCGCGGCAGAAGGCAAAGGGAAGGGCCAAGGCGAAGGGGAAGGCCAGGGCACAGGCGAAGGCACAGGCGAAGGCACAGGCGAAGGCACAGGCGCAGCCCGGGCGGTGGGCGGAGTAGCCGCCGACGGCTGGGTGAGCTTCTTTGTCCCGTTGAACCGCTACCGACCGGCGCGCGCCGGCGAAGCGCTACCGTCGCCGGATGACTGGCTGGCGGCCGAATGGGAGCGGCGCACGCCGCACCTGCCGCCGCTCGCCGATTTCCTGCGGCGCGGCCGGGTGCTTCTCCTGCTCGATGCGGTCAACGAAATCCCGCACGGCGACGCGGCGGACTACGCACAGCGGATCGACCTATGGCGCGACTTCCTCGCGCGCCTGCCGCATGGCGTGCGCGCGATCTTTTCGTGCCGCCGCCTCGACTACAGCGCATCGCTGTCGACGCCGGAGCGTTCGGTGCCGCACGTGCGCATCGAACAACTCGCCGACCGTCAGGTCGAAGACTTCCTCGCCGCATACAGCCCGACGCACGGCGCCGACCTCTGGTCGCAACTGCGCGGCACGCCGCAACTCGATCTCTTCCGCTCGCCGTTCTACCTGCGCCTGCTGATCGCCCAGGCGGGTGAAGGCGGGCCGCCGCTGCGTGGGCGCGCCGCCCTGTTCACCGGCTTCGTTCGGCAAGCGCTGCTGCGCGAAATCGAAGCTGGCAACCGAATGTTTCGCCCTGGCTACCTGCTCGACGCGCGCGACCACGCACACATCGTCCGCCGCGAATGGCGCAACGCGCTCGAACTGCCGACGCGCGGCCCGCTCCTCCCGGCGCTCAGCCGGCTGGCGCATGCGCTGCAGGCGCGCCGCGCACCGGGCCAAGCCTCGCGCGTGCGCGTGCCGTGGGACGACGCCTGCGAACTCCTCAGCGCTTCGGGCGGCGGCGTACCGGCGGCCGAGCTGCTGTGCGCCGGCAGCGCGCTGCAGGTGCTCGAAGAACAATGGGACGACCTCCTCTACGTCCACCAGTTGCTGCAGGAATACTTCGCCGCGCGCTGGCTGGCTGCGCACCCGCAGGCGGAACTCGCCGCCAGCGAATGGCGCGCGGCGACGATCTCGCCCAGCCTGGACGAAGTGATCGCCGGTCTCGGTGACGCC